>JAKSOL010000005.1 GCA_024405635.1 Salinivirgaceae bacterium
TTTTATTCGTTTTATGAATAACTTTTTTCAATTTTTATTAATGCACAACGGGTAATGTAAAAATACAATTTATTCTAACGCTCAAGATTACAATCTAGCATTATACACTAGCAAATATCCCTCAAAATTGTGGTAACAATTATTAGCATATAACACAAAGCCGCCACCAATAATCCGATGGCGGCTTTGTTATTTAATGGTTATAAGTTTAGTAGCCAACCACAACTCCAGTATTATATTTAGTTGCACCTTTGCACAATAAACCACAAAAAAAACTAAACAATGCTCAATAGCACCGATGCTAGTATTAGCCAAATAATTGTACACCACATTGGCGACCATAAAGAAGACGACCGTACAATAATATCAACCCAGCCAACTACAATAACCGACGAGTCAGTTGAACTTGTGCTAAAAACATACTTTTTGTCACACTTCAAAACCGATTTCATGTACAGCTTCATACATCCCGAAGATTTAGAGATGAACGAAATGTATAATGCTGCAGGTCAAATATTTGACAACCCAAACCAATTAGCGCAAACATCGGCAGAACTTGCAAACTTGCTATACTCAAAAAGCACCAACCCAAACATAAAGTCGGGCGAGTTTTATGTGGTTTTTTTCAAAGACATAAACTTTAACGACGAATATGTTGATGCAATAGGCTTATTTAAATCCGAAAACAAAGACACCTACATAAAAGTATTTAACAAAGGAGACAACTACGCAGTAGAATCAGAAGCTGGCATAAACATAAAAAAAGTGGACAAAGGTTGCCTAATCATAAACTCCGACCGCGAAACAGGCTTTCAAGTTGCCATAATCGACACCATAAATCGCAACAACGAAGCGCTATATTGGAAAGAAGATTTTTTGGGAGTAGCTCCACGCGAAAACGAATACTATCAAACCAGCCAACTATTTGACATCTGCAAAGCCTTTGGCAACGACGTACTCACAAACGAAAACAAGATAAACAAAACCGACCAAGTAACATTTTTGAAAAATGCCGAAGACTTTTTTGCCAAAAACAACATATACGACACCCAAACTTTTAGCGAGCAAGTTATTGGTAACGAAGAAATTGCAAACGCCTTTTCCGAATATAAAGGCAAATACGAAACACAACGCCAAATTGCCCCAATCGACCAATTTGAAATATCAAGCGAAGCCGTAAAACGAGGCAAAAAATACTTCAGAAGTGTTATAAAACTCGATAAAAATTTCCACATTTACGTACACGCAAACCCCGATTACATTGAAAAAGGATTTGACGAACACAAAGGACGAAATTTTTACAAACTATACTTTATAAACGAAGAATAATCCATTAAAAAACAATACATTATGTCAAGCGTTAGAGATTTAAAACACGATGTGAATTTTATTGCAACCGAACTGATTGCTGAATGTTTAACCCACTGCTACATTCTTCCAGAAGAAAAAGAAGAAGAAATTTACAAGTTGATTAGCGACATTGCCGATTTTCACAACAACACACTTAACGAGATTAGCGCAGCTCGTTCAGCCGCTGCAAAAGAACGTGGCGATATTTTCAAAGCCATTCGCAACGGTTTAAACCAACAAATACCAGGGTTCATTGAACGTTTAGCAGGTTTATACAAGTAAATTCACCTACAACAATGCAATAAAAAGCCGCAGCACACTTGTGTAGCGGCTTTTGTTTTATAAACCGCAAAAATTATATACAACTAATTACAAACCAAACAATAATAAATAGTACTTTTGCCCCACTTTTTTACAAGGCAAAAAACTAAATATCGATATGATTAAAATAACCTTTCCCGACAACAGCACCCGCGAATACGAGGCAGGTGTTACTGGTTTACAAATAGCAGAGAGCATCAGCCCTCGCTTGGCAAAAGAAGTTCTTTCTGTGTCAGTTAACGACACTGTAATTGACCTTGACCGCCCTATCACCACCGACGCTGCAATCAAATTGCACAAATGGGACGATGCAGAAGGAAAACACACATTTTGGCACTCGTCGGCTCACGTTATGGCCGAGGCACTTCAAAATCTATATCCAGGCGTAAAATTCGGCATTGGTCCTGCAATTGAGAATGGTTTCTACTATGATATCGACCTTCCAGAAGGAACTCAAATTTCAGAATCGGACTTTGCAAATATCGAGGCTGAATTCATGAAAATAGCAGCAACAAAAACTCAATTTGTTCGTTGCGACGTTACCAAAGCCGAGGCTTTAAAATTCTTTGGCGATAAAAACGAAACCTACAAAGTTGAATTGATTAATGACCTTGAAGACGGCACAATCAGTTTCTACAAACAAGGTAACTTTACCGACCTTTGCCGTGGACCACACTTGCACGACTCAAGCGTTATTAAAGCATTTAAATTATTAAGCATTGCTGGTGCATACTGGCGTGGCGATGAAAAACGTAAACAATTAACCCGTGTTTACGCTATTACTTTCCCACAAAAGAAACAACTTGACGAGTATCTTGTACTATTGGAAGAAGCCAAGAAACGTGACCACCGCAAAATTGGCAAAGAGATGGAACTATTCACATTCTCAGCCAAAGTTGGACAAGGACTACCTTTGTGGTTGCCCAAAGGAGCCGACCTTCGCGACCGCTTGGAGCAATTCCTTCGTAAAATCCAAAAACAATATGGATATCTTCAAGTTGTTACACCACACATCGGCAACAAAGAACTATATGTAACTTCGGGACACTGGGCTAAATATGGCAAAGACTCATTCCGTCCAATTCAAACACCACAAGAAGGCGAAGAGTACTTGCTAAAACCGATGAACTGCCCTCACCACTGCGAAATATACCGCTCAAAACCTCACTCATACAAAGACCTACCACTTCGCTTTGCCGAATTTGGAACCGTTTATCGTTATGAGCAAAGCGGTGAGCTACACGGTTTAACCCGCGTACGTAGTTTTACACAAGACGATGCTCACCTATTCTGCCGTCCCGACCAATTAAAAGAAGAATTCTGCAAGGTTATTGACATTATCTTGTACGTATTCAAAACATTGGATTTCAAAGACTTTACTGCACAAGTATCGCTACGCGACCCTAACAATCGCGAAAAATACATAGGCACCGACGAAAACTGGGCAAAAGCCGAATCTGCAATTATTGAAGCCGCTGAAGAAAAAGGCTTACCTACAGTAGTTGAACTGGGCGAGGCAGCATTCTACGGACCAAAACTTGACTTTATGGTAAAAGACGCCATTGGTCGTAAATGGCAACTAGGGACCATTCAAGTTGACTACAACCTACCAGAGCGCTTTGGTTTGGAATATGTTGGCTCCGACAACCAAAATCACCGCCCAGTAATGATACACCGAGCTCCATTTGGTTCACTTGAACGATTTGTTGCTGTTTTGCTTGAGCACACAGGCGGAAAATTGCCATTGTGGCTAACACCAGAACAAGTAAGTATTTTGCCTATAAGCGAAAAATACAACGATTTTGCGCAAAGCGTTTCAAATATTCTGAATAATTACGATATTCGCGCCGCCGTTGACGAGCGTAACGAGAAGATTGGTAGAAAGATACGTGACAACGAAGTTAAACGTATCCCATACATGCTTATAGTAGGCGAAAAAGAGGCAGCAACAAACACCGTATCGGTTCGCCGACAAGGAGCTGCTGACTTGGGCAGCATGAGCATTGAAGACTTTGCGAAACTCGTAACCGACGAAGTAAACGAAATATTGAAAAAATAAACTAATTAGGAGGACAAAACTATAGCACTCACTAACAACAAAGGCCCGGTTCGCAACAACGAAAAAGAGCCAGCCAACAAGATTAATGAGAACATTAGAGCACCACGCGTACGCTTGGTGGGCGACAATGTTGAACAAGGTGTTTACAGCATTCACGATGCTTTAAGAATATCTGAAGAGCAAGGTTTGGATTTGGTAGAAATATCGCCAAATGCCGATCCTCCAGTATGTAAGGTAATTGACTACAGCAAGTTCTTATATGCTTTGAAAAAGAAGCAGAAAGAAATGAAAGCCAATGCCACAAAAATGGAATTGAAGGTTATTCGTTTCGGACCACAAACCGACGATCACGACTTCAATTTCAAGAAGAACCACGCAATAAAATTCCTTGAAGAAGGTGCAAAAGTTAAAGTTTATGTATTCTTCAAAGGACGTTCAATTGTTTTCAAAGAGCAAGGCGAACTTGTATTGTTGCGATTGGCCAACGAGCTTGAAGATTATGGCAAAGTTGAACAAATGCCATTATTGGAGGGCAAACAAATGATTATGACACTAGTACCAAAGAAGAAAAAATAAGTTTTGAATTTAAATTTTTGAGATTATGCCAAAAATGAAAACCAATTCTGGTGCAAAAAAACGTTTTGTTTTGACTGGCACTGGAAAAATCAAAAGGAAACACGCTTTTAAAAGCCACATCCTTACTAAAAAATCAACAACTCGTAAACGTAACTTAACTTACTTTACTACAGTTGATCATGCCAACCTAAAAAGCATCAAGCTTTGCTTGGCAATGAAGTAATAAATTAAAGTTATTAAACCGCGAATGTATTAGCCGACAAAGAATCCGAAAGGTGAGGATCGCTAACCATTCCTAAAATGAAAAATTATGCCACGTTCAGTTAATCATGTAGCATCAAGAGCGAGAAGAAAAAAAGTATTAAAACAAACCAAAGGCTACTTTGGTTCTCGTAGCAACGTTTGGACCGTTGCAAAAAACACCTTTGAAAAAGGTCAACAACACGCATACAACGACCGCAAGACCAAAAAACGTAATTTCCGCGCTTTGTGGATTCAACGTATCAACGCTGGTGCTCGTTTGTGCGGAATGTCTTATTCAGAACTTATGGGCAAGTTGGCTAAAGCCAACATTGAAATTAACAGAAAAGCTCTTGCCGACTTGGCAATGAACCAACCTGAAGCTTTCAAAGCCGTTGTAGATTCTGTTAAATAAATTGAACCCTAATTTGGTACTATAAACGAGTCTGTTCCGTTTTTCGGGACAGACTTTTTTTTATTCTTAAATGTTCAAAACAAAGGGATTTCACCTACTCGATGCATATTGCTTAAACAGCAAAAAATGCATTCCTTTGGCGCAGTTTTTCAAGCAATACAAATGATTTGTTTGAAATAAATAACGATGCAGAAATTATAACTAAAACACATATAAAATGAAACTTGCAATTATTGGCTACGGCCGTATGGGCCACGAGATTGAGGCTGCTGCTATTCAACGTGGTCACGAAGTTGTTATTACCATTGACAAAGATAACATGAACGACTTTGAAAGTGAGAAATTTAAATCGGCTGACGTAGCCATTGAGTTCACCTTTCCAGAATCGGCTGTTAGCGACTATCTAAAATGTTTCAAGGCTGGTATTCCTGTTGTATCGGGCACAACAGGCTGGTTAGACAAAAGACCAATGGTTGAAGACGAATGCAAGAAAAATAATTGCGGTTTTCTTTATGCATCAAACTTCAGTTTGGGAGTTAACCTTTTCTTTGAATTAAACCGCAAACTTGCCAAAATGATGGGGCAATTTTCTGACTACTCAGTACGCATGAACGAAATACATCACACAAAGAAACTTGACGCTCCTAGCGGAACTGCCATCACTTTGGGTGAAGACATTATAAAAGCTATTCCAAGCAAAGACAAATGGGTAAACACAGCCGAATGCAAGCCTAATGAATTGTCAATCACTTCAGAACGTATTGGTGATGTACCAGGAACTCATGAAATATTCTACAAATCAGAAGCTGACGAAATAACCATACGTCACGAGGCGTTCAACCGAAAAGGTTTTGCTTTAGGCGCCGTAATTGCTGCAGAATTCATGGTTGGCAAGAAAGGCATCTACTCAATGAGTGACGTATTCAATTCTATACTAAATATATAAGCAGACATGGAAAAACCATCTAGGAAAGCAATAATCAAATTCAGCATAATTACCGTTATATACATTCTTTGGATTATATGGAATGGCGGTTTATTATGGTTACTGGGTTTACCTATCATTTTTGACATCTACATCACCAAAAAGGTTCATTGGAACTTTTGGATGAAAAAAGGTGTTGAAAAACAAACCAAAAGCGTTGAGTGGATTGATGCTATAATCTTTGCTGTAGTTGTTGCTTCTCTTTTGCGTACATTCTTATTTGAGGCTTACGTCATTCCAACCTCTTCAATGGAAAAATCGCTTTTAGTTGGCGACTATCTTTTTGTTAGCAAAGTTACATACGGACCTCGAAAACCTATAACACCTATTTCAGTACCTTTTGTTCACAACACAATGCCTTTTACAGCAAAAACCCCATCGTATAGCGAGGCATGGCAACGCCCATACAAACGAATGGCAGGTTTGCGCAAGATAAAAAACAACGATGTTGTGGTTTTTAACTTTCCTGAAGGCGACACAGTTTGCCTTGAAAACCAAGCTCCAAGTTACTACCAATTGGTTCGCGATGCTGGTAGAAAAACAATTTGGAATTACTATACAATTGGGCACCGTCCTATTGATAAGTGCGAAAACTATATTAAACGTTGCGTAGGTATTCATGGTGATTCGCTACAAATTATTGATGGTCAACTATATGTAAATGGCAAACCGCAAGAAGAAGTTGGTCATAAACAATTTAGACACACCATTATAACCGACGGCACTCAATTAAATCCCAAAATGTTGCAAAAACTTGGTATATCAAAAGAAGATATTGCTCAAGGCTACATTGAGCCTGGTCATTACAACATTCCAATGGACGATGAGTTGGCAAAACATTTCGCAACTTTCAAATTCATAAAAAGCATAACAAAAGACAATGCTGGAACCCGATATGAACCTCGCGTTTTTCCTCACAACAAAAACTTCCGTTGGAACGAAGACAACTATGGACCTATTTGGATTCCCGAAGCAGGAAAAACAATTGAGTTAACAGTTGAGAATTTGCCTTTGTACCAACGAATTATTGATGTTTACGAGAATAACACACTCGAAGTTCGTGATAGTAACATTTACATAAATGGCTCTTTAGCAACAAACTACACTTTTAAAATGGACTACTACTGGATGATGGGCGACAACCGTCACAACTCTCTTGACTCGCGTTATTGGGGTTTTGTTCCTGAAGACCATATTGTTGGTAGTGCATCTATGATTTGGTTCTCAAGCGACAAAGACAAACCTTTTCCTCAAAACATTCGTTGGCGACGTTTATTCAACTTCATCAATTAAAAAATGCAAAAAAAACACATCTCCCATCATATCTTTTTTTTACCAATGCTGATCCTGCTGATTATAGCAGAACCAGCATTGGCTCATTTTAACACCGACTCAATAGAAAATTCCTGGGTTGATTCTGTGATGAGTCAAATGAGTTTGCAGCAAAAGGTTGCTCAACTAATAATGCCAGCCGTTTACTCAAACAAAGACGAAGCATACAACAACAAGACAATTGAACAATTCTGCAAAAATCAATATGGCGGAATTATATACATGCAGGGAGACCCTGTTAATCAAATTCTGCTAAACAATAGGCTACAATCTGCACTAAAAATACCAGCAATGGTAGCTCTAGATGCAGAATATGGGCTTGGAATGCGACTAAAAGAAACCATTCGATTCCCTCGCAATATGGTTTTAGGAGCCATTCAGGATAATCAATTAATTTTTGATTTTGGAGCTGAACTTGCACGCCAATGCAAACGAGTTGGCGTTCACATAAACTTTGCACCTGTTATTGACGTAAATGTCAATGCCGAAAATCCAATAATAGGCAGCCGTTCTTACGGCGAAAATGTTGACTCTGTGGTAACAAAAAGCATTGCTTTCACTCAAGGTTTACAATCGGAACATGTTATGGCCGTGGCAAAACATTTTCCAGGGCATGGCGACACCAACACCGACTCGCACCTAGCCACACCTATAATCAGCCACAGCCGTCAGCGACTTGATAGTATTGAACTAACTCCTTTCAGAAAACTGATAAACAACGAATTAAACGGCATAATGGTTGCTCACCTAACAGTGCCTGCTCTTGAAGCCGACTCCACTCCCGCAACCTTATCTGCAAGAATATCAGACACTTTACTTCAACAGCAACTAGGATTCAATGGGCTTGTGTTTACCGATGGATTAAACATGCGAGGTGTAACTAATCGTTTCAGCCAAAAAGAAATTGGAATTAAAGCTTTAAACGCAGGAGCTGATATATTGCTATTTCCTGAAAATGCTGAAAATATGCTAAATGGTATAATTGAATCCATTGAAACTGGCGCAATTGACACCAACATAATAAACCAAAAATGCCGCAAAGTTCTTAAAGCCAAATATTGGTTTGGGCTGAATAGTTACACCGAGATTGATACTTGCAATGTTTTATCAGACTTAAATAACAATTACGCCAAGCTGTTAAATAGAAGAATAATTGAAAGTGGACTAACTCTAATTCAAAAACAAGATGTTTTACCAATCAAAACGCTAAAAGACAACAAGATTCTTTCAATTGCCATTAGCGAAACTGTAACTGCGGAAAACGAATTTCAAAAGCAACTAAGTTTATATGCACAAGTTGACCATATACAAGTCAGTATATTTGCAACCGATAGTGCAATTGCTAAAATTGTTGACACGGCAAAGCAATACAACACCGTAATTATCTGCACATTAGGCACAAACGAAATTGCAAAAAGCAATTACGGACTTGTTCCCGAATCAATAAAGTTGATTGACACGTTGGCAACTTGTTACAATCCCATTTTGGTTCATTTAGGAAATCCTTACGGGTTAGCAAAACTTGCCCACTGCAATTTGTTCAAATCGATACTAATTGGTTATAGAGCAGACGAAATAACACAAAACATTGCCGCTCAAGCTGTATTTGGAGGAGTGATTGCGTGCGGGAAACTACCAGTTAGCATAAACAGCCATCTTAAACTCGGCATGGGAGAAAGCCAAACAACAACACCAATAAGGCTAAAATACACCACTCCCGACGAACTAAATCTACCAATACAACCATTTGAAAAAATCGATTCAATAATAAACTGGTGCATAACTAACAATGTTATGCCAGGGTGCCAAATTCTATTGGCTGCTAAAGGCAATGTTATTTTCCACAAAGCCTACGGTCACCACACATATACCGATAGTACAAAAGTCAAACTAACTGATATATACGACATTGCATCAGTTACAAAAGTTGCAGCAACCACAACTGCTCTTATGCAACTATACGATAACAAGCAGTTCTCGCTAAAACAAAAACTTTCAGCTTACGTTCCTGAATTAAAAAATTCACAACTGAAAGAGGTTAGAATAAACAGCACAATGGCGCACCAAGCTGGATTAAAAAGCTGGTTACGCCTATACCAAGCCACACTTGACAAGAATGGCAACTTACGCCCAGAATTGTTTGCAACACACGACTCTGCCGAATTCAGCATACAGTTAACGCCAAATTTATTTATGCGGAGCGACTATGTTGACACAGCTTTCTTCCGACTAAAAAACGAGCCATTATCAAACGAAGGCAAATATCGTTACAGCGACATTGGTTTTTATATGCTACCTAAACTTATTGAGAACCAAACAAAACTGAAAATAAACGACTACTGCAAACTAAACATTTACGAACCAATGGGAATGAACAACACAAGTTATTTACCATTGCAAAAATTTGACACACTGCGAATTGTACCTTCAGAGATTGACAACGTTTTCCGAAAAACAGAAATACGAGGATTTGTAAACGATGCAGGAGCTGCTATGGTTGGCGGCATTTCGGGGCATGCTGGACTATTTTCAAACGCAAACGACCTTGCAAAACTTGGACAAATGTTACTAAACAACGGGCAATATGCCAACAAACAATACATTAACGCAAGCACAATTAAATTATTCACAACAAAAGCATTTGCAAAATCTGAAAATCGTAGAGCCTTAGGCTTTGACAAACCGCTTGAAGTGTATAATATAAATGGACCGACTTGCGAACTGGCCTCACAACAAAGTTACGGGCACACAGGATTTACGGGAGCATACCTATGGATAGATCCAAAGAATCAAAGTGTTATGGTATTTGTTACAAATAGGACATACCCCGACCCCAACAACAACAAACTAGCAAAGCTTAATATCAGAACTGATATTCAAGCATTGTTTTACCAAGCATTGCTGCAAAATACAAACGGTTTGAAATAAAAAAGCGAGCCTCAATATTCAACCATTTTTACATTATTTTAAAGCAAAATACAGCTTAAAAAAGTTGAGTAAAATCAATTTATTTTTACTTTTGCACGATGCATTTTTAGCAGACATACAATTAGCATATTAACTAAAAAAACATACAATTATGAAAAAGATTATTGGTTTTGCACTAGCAATGTTTGCCTTGAGCGTTTCGGCTCAACAAGTTGAATTACAAAGTTTTGTAATATCATCAGGTGGCGGTTTTGAAGAAAAAGACGGTTATTCAGTAAGCTACACCATTGGTGAAGTTGTAACAGGTACATTAGAACTTGGCGGTTACACCATAGTACAAGGTTTTCAACAAGCATTTATTGAGGACACCACATCATTACTAGCATCGCAAAAGTATATTGATATTAACATTTACCCTAACCCAGCAAAATCATACATCAACATTCAATTGAGCGATAGCGACAATGAAGTTGCTATGATTCATTGCTACGACATGACTGGTAAAGAGGTTTTTGCGCAAGAAACAGAACTTGGAC
This sequence comes from Salinivirgaceae bacterium, assembly GCA_024405635.1. Lineage (GTDB taxonomy): Bacteria > Bacteroidota > Bacteroidia > Bacteroidales > SZUA-534 > JAKSOL01. The sequence goes on from JAKSOL010000005.1 coordinate 10,743, forward strand.
TTACAACCAAAATTGATGTAACCGACCTACCACAAGGACTTTACTTTGTTCGCATAATTGCTGACGACCAAATACTTGCAACACAAAAATTTGCAAAACTATAATCAACATAAATCATGAAAAGATTTACCTTATTTGTTGCTCTATTGCTTTCATTGGTAGCAATAACAACTTCTGCCCAAAATTCAGGCTTTTCATACCAAGCTGTTGTTCGTAACACAAAAGGCGAAGCCGTTGCCAATAGCAAAGTTTTAATGAGAATGAGCCTTTCGGTTGACGAAACCGTGTACTACCAAGAAGTAGTTGAAACAACAACAAATGCATACGGTAATGTTAGCATAATTGTTGGTGAAAGTAAAAATGTTATTAAAGGTAGTTTTGATGCCGTTCCTTGGGAATCGATGGCAGTAATGATGAAAACTGAAATAGACGTTACAGGCAAAGGAGACAAATACATTGACTTTGGTAGCGTTCAAATAAACCCAGTACCATACGCTTACTACGCTGCAAAAACATCAAACGTTATTACCGCCACCAGCAACAATGGTGAACCAATTTTCTGTGTTAAAGACAAAGAAGGAAACATTGTTTTTGCTGTATATAACGACAGTGTAGTTACTTACATCAACAATAACAACGATGGAAGTAAAGCTGCAAAATCAGCTTTCGCAGTACGTGGACGTAGCGGCGCTAAAGGCGAAATGGTTGATTACCTTAACATTGACAACAACGGTACAACCATCTACGTTGATGACGAAGACAATAGCAAAGCAGCAAAATCGGCTTTCGCAGTACGTGGACGTAGCGGTGCTAAAGACGAAGCAAATTATTTAAGTGTAAATTCTGACGGTACAACCGTTTTCATTGACACCGACGATAGCAAAGCTGCAAAATCAGCATTCGCAGTACGCGGTCGTAGTGGTGCTAAAGACGATAACTCTTCTAATTACTTTAACATTGGCAACGAAGGAACAACCGTATATATTGACGGTGGCGATGGCGACAAAGCTGCAAAATCAGCATTCGCAGTACGCGGCCGCAGCGGTGCTAAAGGTGAAGAGGAAACTCAATATATGACTATTAGCACCGACAGTACTCGTTTTTATGTTAAAGACAACGATGGCGAAGCAAACGGTTTTGCTGTTGTTGGCAAAAACACACAAGAACAACTATTTGCCGTTGACAAGAAAAACGTAACTATAAACTCTTCAATGTACGTTAATGGTAGCCTACACACTTCTACTGGTTCGGTTAGTAAAATTGGAGAAGAAGGCACTAAATATTTCTATGCTGAATACGACGTAGTTACTTATAACCTTGAAACTCAAGAACAAGAATCACATACTCTTAAATATGCTTATGCTTATTTTAAAGAGGATTATTATGAGGAAGGAAACAAAATAAAAGAGGTTGCCTTGTACGATAATGAACTTATAGATCAGTCTATTCACAATGAACCTATTCTCATGAAAGTGTATCTTGGAGAAAACGAAGAACTCACCCCAGGTCGTACAGAAAACGGAATAACTACGTATGGAAGATACATTAGTGACTTTGACAACTACTATGAGGGTTTTAGCATAACAAGCAACTATATAATAACTAACGATGCTTTATTAAACATCATTGAAGATGTTGAAAATTCAGAGGAATTCTATTCCCTACTATTCACACGAACAAAACTATATGAATCATTAATTCTTGCTGAATCAGAAAAATTTATCTCGATAAATGCAACAAAAGTAATTTTAGGATTAACTGGAGAAGAAGTAGTTAATAACGAAGGAATGTCTATTATTGAATTTACAAAGCAAGGAGAATAAGTATTTCTTATATAGTAATCACTAAAAAGCCCGCTACAAAGTGGGCTTTTTTAGTTTACAACACAAAACATTTAGCATTTAAACGCAAAACAAATTGCTAACTTTGGCACACTATGGACTATATATTTGAAACATTCAAGTTCACCGACCTAATAGATATTCTTTTGGTGGCTTTTATATTGTACCAAATATACCGAATGGTTAAAGGTACATTAGCTATCAACATATTCATTGGCATGTTGGTGCTTTATGTGGGTTGGTTGCTTGTAAGTTTGCTCAACCTAACACTTGTTTCAACCATTTTAGGCGCCGTTATAAGTGTTGGTGTAATTGTGTTTGTTGTGCTCTTTCAACAAGAGTTGCGCCAGTTTTTTATACTACTAGGCAAACACGATTTTGTAAAACGATACTTCAGCATATTTAATAAGTATATAAATAATAGCGATGTTACCGTTAGTAGCAATTCGCTACGTGACATTTGCCGCGCATGCCGTAATATGGCTCAAACCAAAACGGGTGCACTAATAATATTTACCACTCATGGCGAACTGCCAACTTATGTACAAAGCGGCGACACGCTAAATGCCGATATTTCACACAGGTTGATTGAAAGCATATTCTTCAAAAATAGCCCAATGCACGACGGTGCAATGATTATTATTGGAGACCAAATTAGGGCAGCTCGCTGCGTATTACCAATCAACGAAAGTCTTTCGCTTCCTGCACACTTGGGGTTACGCCATAGAGCTGCATTGAGCATGTCAATTGAAACAAACGTAATTGCCATTGTTGTATCAGAAGAAACCGGCAGCATATCAGTTGCACAAGATGGACAATTACGCTACGATTTGTCGTCTGAAGAGTTGTTTGCCGTATTACACAATGAATTTATAAAGAAAGAGTTGTCTGGCGACAAAAAGACTAACGAGCAATAAGCATCTATTTTTTTACGTATAGAAATACGCACGAAATTCAAGGACTAGTGAGTCCAAGTTCTATCGTCAAGATATCCACCCGACAATGCAACCAAACGTTCATACTCTCCCCTAAAGGTTTTGGTTCGATGATAAAGTTTTTGCTGACGGATAAACTTAAACACATTATTATACTGACTTGGGCTACAAGTTATTGCCACATAATCATCACTCCAAGCAGTGAATTTTTCAAAATCGGGAATTAAACGCAATTGGGTGCGCGTTTCGGTTATTAGTTGCTCAACAAAAACAGTTACGGCCATATCCTGCGGAAGACTAACAAGCAAATGAACATGTTCAATACTTCCGTTTGCAATAAACAACCTTGCTCCAACCTTTTCAACACTTTTGTTGAATACCCAAAAAAGCTTTTTTTGATTACCGTTTAAAGTTGGTGTATTAGCATGAGTGCGCAACACAATATGAAAGAGCAAACAACAAGCTGGCATTTTTAAACTTACTTATCGCCATTATAAACTTTTGTCAAGATGTGCCCCATGCGATCGCGTTTGGTTTGCATATAGAACGAATTGTATTTGTTTGGCTCTATTTCAAGAGCAACATTTTCAACAATCTCCAAGCCATAAGCCTCAAGGCCAATACGTTTCTTTGGGTTGTTGGTCATCAGTTTCATTTTACTGATTCCTAATTCGCGCAAAATGCAAGCGCCAACGCCATAATCGCGTTCGTCGGCATTAAATCCAAGATGAAGGTTAGCATCAACAGTATCAATACCTTGCTCTTGTAGTTTATAGGCTTCAATTTTAGCCATCAAACCAATACCGCGTCCTTCTTGATTCATATAAACAATAACACCTTTGCCTTCGTTTTCAATCATTTGCATTGCTTTATGCAACTGTTCGCCACACTCGCAACGCATCGAGCCAAAAATGTCGCCAGTCATACACGATGAATGAACACGCACCAAAACAGGTTCATCTTTTTCCCAAGTTCCTTTTATAATGGCAATGTGCTCCAATCCGTTGCTTTTTTGACGAAACGGAATTAGGCGAAAATCGCCATAAGCCGTAGGCAAGTGTACTTCAACACCAACTTCGATAAGAGATTCTAATTGCAAACGGTAAGCAATAAGGTCTTTTATTGTAATGATTTTTATTCCGTATTGTGCCGACAACGCTTTCAACTGTGGCATGCGCGCCATTGTGCCATCTTCGTTCATAATTTCGATAAGCGCAGCAGCTGGGTACAAGCCAGCCAATCGAGCCAAATCGACAGCGGCCTCGGTGTGGCCAGCGCGGCGAATAACGCCTTTGTTTTGTGCATACAGCGGATTTATATGTCCTGGGCGAGCAAAAGTTGAAGGTTTTGAGTTTGGATCAGCAAGAGCTCTGATAGTAGCTGCACGATCGGCAGCAGATACACCAGTTGTGCAACCTTCAATTTTATCAACTGTAACTGTAAACGGAGTGCCAAGAATAGAAGTATTGTTGCCAACCATGTGACCAAGTTCAAGTTCTTCGCAACGATCGATAGTGATTGGTGCGCAAAGCAATCCCCTGCCATTTTTCAGCATAAAATTCACATCGTCGGGGGTTATTTTTTCGGCAGCTATAATAAAATCACCTTCATTTTCGCGGTCTTCATCGTCAACCACAATAACAAATTTTCCTTGACGGAAATCCTCAACAGCCTCTACTACGCTACTCAATTTTACTTCTTCACTATTCATTTCGTTGTTATTTAAGCTTGGCAAAGATACAAAACACAGTTATTATCGAAACATTAGAATTTTTCAACAGCATTCAAATTCCACTCTTGTATATATGCTTTTTTTAGGTTGTTATACCATTTGTCGTTACGAGTATAATCAAGCACTTTTTCGCGAGGGTCGGCATTGGGCGATTTACGGAAATCGCGACGGGCAAGTGCAATTCCCAATTCGGTTTGACACTCTTTTGCCCACATTGCTTCAAAATAACGGCGATACAACTCATCAAGCATTTTGCAAGCATTATCCAACTCGTCGGTTGACGTGTAATAAAGCACTGCACTCACAATTAGTTCGCTGTATTTATTATGAATAACATAGTCAAATGTTGGTTTGTGTTTTATGCCGAATGAATTGTTACAACTATCGGCAAAGAACGATGTTGCAGCAATATAGGTTTCGAGTGCATCAGCAAATTGTTTTTCTTCGAGCATTGGTTGAATTGAATTAACCAGGCGCTGGTATTTGCAAATTGCCGAAATAGCATACGTACGCGCAACAACAACCGAATCGGATAGGTTACACTTGTAGTTTGCCCTAGCAATAGCCGCTGCTCTTCCTAGCGATTGGCGAGCTTTTAAAAATTCTTTTTGGCGAATAAGACGATCGGCCGAACCTACTTGTATGTTATAGTCGTACCAAGCTTTGCTGCACTCGCCATCGTTCAACGCCTCAGACAATCGGCGCAAAGCATCAAGAACATCGGGATCTGAAGCAACATCGTTTGTCTCGGCCACACCTAATGCAAATTGGTATTGTTGTCCGGCCCGGCCCATTTGCAACAAAGCAGCATACGAAACTCCAAACTCGCACAACTGAACAGTGTATGTAATAGCAGCGCGCTCGTTTTTCTCAAACCAAAGCGAATCGGGAGTTACTTTGCGACTATTGCTAATTGTTTGTGCCGACTTGTAAAAAGCTAAAGCCTCGCGTGGCTGATGGGCTTTCATTGCAACATCGCCCTCGTGCATCAAAGCATCGTATTTAATTTGAAAAGCACGAACATACAACTCATCAACTTTTGGCGATGCCTCAAGTTCCCATTCTGCTTGATATCGAGACGCTTCTGCCAACATTGATATTGCCGTATCAGCAAAATTTTCGTCAAGTTCTTTTGAAACTGCATCTAACATTTGGTTGTATTTTTTGGTACGAGTTTCGCGACCTAATTTCTCTAATTCAGCCGAGCATTCAACCGACTTAAACTTGCGACAAATAAAAGTAGCGTGGTCAAACGCATTCAAAGCGTCGTCGGGTTTGTTGGTAGATAACATTTGTTTTCCTTGCTCAATCCACGCGTTGTAAAGTTTATTGGCCAACTTATCTTCTGCCGATGAATTGATGTTGTGTTGTGGATACTCGTTACGCAAATGGTTTGCCGAATCAATCATCTGATAGCAGAGTTCGTATTTTTTGTCATTAAAATGAGTTTGTGCTTGTTCAATTAACCGCGAGTAGATTGTTCCGTACAATTGTCCCGCAAGTTCTTCAAATTCAACAAATTGGCGAATACCTTTAATGTTTTTGCAGTAATTTTTGCTTACCTCAAGTAGCGCAAAGCCCTCGTCAACCTTGCGAGCTGATATAAAGCCTTTAATTGAATCGATGTAGGTAAAAATCACTTTTTCAGCCAAACGAAGGGTGTTGTAACGAGTATCGCTATCGGGATCCATATCGCGAGTGATACGCACACACGAATCGAGCACTTGCGAATAGTTGCGCTTGTTCAAATCGAGCAATGATAATTGATAATGAGGTGGCGCATAGTTAAGTTTAACCTCAATTGACTTATTGAACATTTTTACAGCTTCGCTCTCATTGCCCCACTTCAACCAATCTAAACCTTTTTGATAATACGCCTCGTACAAGGTTGCTAGTTTTGACTCAATACTTTTTTTAATGGCGCGGTTTTGTTGTTCAGTGCGACTGATATGCGAAATCAAATCAACAGGATCTTTTGTTTCGAGATCGAGTTTGCTAGAAAAGCGTTCCGATTTCATTTTATTAAGCACCGACACGTTGTTGATTGTTATTTGGCGATACTCATCAAGAGCCTCAACCGAATCGACACGAATGGTTGCAAGTTCTTGTTCCATAAGCAACAAACGAGCATCGGCATTGTAATAATCTTCAATAATGCTAATGTGTTTGTCAATGTCGCGAACGCCTGATTTGTCGTAATGTAAGGCAAAACTATTGATGCGAATTTTGCAACTTGTACCCACTTCGCCAACAATATTTTTGGAAACCAACGTTCCGCCTTTGTAAAATTCGTTATTAGAATCAACGGTTTCGCGAATTTCTTTTCCGTCCGATTTAACAATAGTGTAATCGAGGTCAAATACTTGTGGTTCAACAAACTGACTAATATCAAACCCTTTATATTCGCAAGGAGTGTCAAGTTTTAGGTTTCCGTTTTCAATCGTAACATTCAACTTATTACCTGCACGCGAAATTTTGCTATACAAATTCAGTTTAAAAGTCACGCTTTTAACCCCTATAACTCCCAAATAATCAGCATCATAACCTTCGACTGATTTTATTTGCACAGTAACTGGAGTTACCTCTTCAAATAAGGTTTGAGAAACAGCCGATACGACAAACATCAGCGACATCAATATGGCAGAAATGGTTCTTTTCATTTGTTTACAGAATGTGATATTCGGGTTAAAATTACCCAAAATCAACCTTCAGAAACAGACGATAGCACAAAGGTTTCAACCGCAGAATGTTGATAGACCTATCGGTGATTAATGGGTTTTAGTGGTTAAGAAATCTTTAATGACCTATAGCCAATTATAACCCAATCAACACATCATTCCAAACAGCCAGGTAACTATCAGTCACTACTTTATTTGATTAAAAAAGCTTGGTTTTGCCTTCCACTTCAAACAATAGCAAAAGCCGTTAACATCACTCTTATTTTACAATTACCTTGGTGGCCCCGCCGCGATGGTCACTTGGGGCCTCGTATGTGAGCAGCCATATCTAGCTTAATAAACTTTTTCAAACCAGAACCGTCATTAATTGTCATGTTGGGTGTTGTTATGGTTTCTTACTCATCAAATGTGACGATATATGCCAGAAAGCAATTCTTTCCATTATAATGGAATCTTTAACATTCAATCTTTCTGTTATAAAGGAAAAATTATCAAGTAATGAGAATAAAATCCACTACTCTGCTCCCGTTCCATAACCACACAAAAAAAAGCAGACACCTAAACCGATGTCTGCTTTTCTATTTATTGCAATTGGTTTTTGCTTACTCGTCGATACCTTCAATTGTCTTAATCTTGCCGTTGGCATCAAACTCAAGTTCGCAAACTTTCAAGCTACGAAGCCATGACTTGCCGCCTGATGGAACTGAGTCGTGATGGAACAAATACCATTTACCTTCGTATTGAATAATAGCGTGGTGAGTTGTCCAACCAACAACTGGAGTAAGAATTACACCTTGGTATGTGAATGGGCCATATACGTTGTCGCCAGTAGCATAGCAAAGAAGGTGGCTGTCGCCTGTTGAGTAGGTGAAGTAATACTTGCCATCTTTTACAAATGTCCAACTTGCCTCAAAGAAACGGTGAGGATCGTCGGCTTTCAATGAGTTGCCGTTTTCGTCAACAACCACAATTGGGCGTGGAGCCTCAGCGTAGTTCATACCATCTTTGGTTAGGCGTACGCAGCGGCTTGGAAGAGCATCTTGTTTACCCTCTGGCAAGTATGGAGTTTCAAGATGAATGTTGTCTTTGTAGCGTTGAAGTTGGCCACCCCAAAGTCCACCAAAGTAAACATAAACCTCACCATCGGTTGGGTTTTTAAAAGCGCACATGTCGATGCTGTATGAACCAGCCATTGGAGCTGCTTGTGGAATGAATGGGCCCTCTGGATTGTCGGCAATTGCAGCGCCCCAGTGGAACACATCGTTGCGGTCTTTCAATGGGAAGTACATAATGTACTTTTTAACCTTTTTGCTGAAACCCATGCCAGCAGCTTGCTCCTCAGCGTTTGTTGGAACTTCTTGCTCGTACTCTTGCACGTCGCAGTCCCAAAGCTGACGGCCTGCCCATGGAATATCTTCTTGACGAAGAACGCAACCGCAGTCAACAACCTCACCAGTCATTGGGTCGCCATCGATGCGGAGCACGTGGTAATCCTTCATAATGTATTGGTCGCCATTGTCGTTCTCAACGTTTGATGCCTCCCAGTCGTGTGAAGGATAGATATAGATTTTGCCGTTGAAAATATGTACTGAAGGGTCAGCCATGTAGTCGGCAGGGAATAAGTAACGTTTTTTTGTAGCCATGTTTATAAATTTTAAATGTTGATTTTATTTTTCAGTCTTTCTCAAATCAATAAGTTTCTGAATGGTACGCTTAGGATGACTATTGCGGTCAAAAAGTGTAGCATAGTCGCTGCGACCACGAATTGGGAAGTCGTTTCGCCAAGAATTTGCATCGTTGAAACACCAGAAAGAAACACGGTTAACGGTCTCTTTGTGAGTAAGAAGCATTTTGTAGAAACCAATCCAAAAATCGTCAAACTGAGTTTGAACCGAGTCAGGAAGCGCATCTTTGTAAGGATCCATCTCTGGGCGATATTTGAATTTATCGCCATCGGCAATGTTAGCGCCAGAAAAACCGTAAGGGTTTGGTAACATCGAAAGGTCAAGTTCCGAAAATGCAGCGTTTACACCCAATTCTTTAATGCAGTTGATTGAATGGTCGTACTGATTGATGATAACATCAGCACCATCTTCAAGAATTATGTGACCTTGCATGCCAATTGCGCTCACCTTCATGCCGCCATCGATAAGTGGTTTGAAGAATTTGCAAACAGCCTCAACCTTGGTTGCCTTGTTCATCGAAAAGTCGTTGTAGAACAAATCGATTGTAGAGTCGGCATCATAAGCACATTTAAATGCCCATGGAATAAATTCCTCGCCCATAATTTGATAGAAGAAGCTGTTGCGGAAACTGCCATCGTCTTCAAATGCCTCGTTTACAACGTCCCAAGCGTCAACTCTACCCTTAAAGTGGTTTACAACTGTGGTAATGTGCTCTTTCATGCGGACCTTTAGTGTATCGGCCGATACAAGATTGCCGTCTTGGTCGTGATGAAACCACCAAGGGCATTGCGAGTGCCAAATAAGGCAGTGCCCCATTACCTTCATGCCAGCCGCTTTGGCCTTATCAACAAACTCGTCGGCAAGGGTAAAGTCGTAGCGGTTTTGTTCGGGATGGATAACCTCGCTCTTCATGCAGTTTTCGGCCACCACCCAGTTAAAGGTGTTGGTAATCTTTTCCCAGTTGGTAGTTTGGTCGGCCGATACCATTCCGGTATAGTTGCGACCATCGGCCATCTTGCTATCGGCGGCCACCTCCCACTGGTTTACACTGCAACCAGTGTACCAGCAATCGGCGTATGCCTCGGCAAGAGAGGTTGTTTCTGAAGAACTATTACCACCACTACAAGAGGCCAACATTGCCACTGCAGGGAGTACAAGCAATAAAGTCTTACTCTTCATAAGTAATTATTTCTTGTTACGAGCCTCAATCTCCATGTTCATTTCGTCAAGTTTCTCATCGGTAAGAGGATACTTATAGATAAGGAAACCAACAACGATAAGAAGAATGGCAGGAATAATGGTAGTGAACCAAAGAATAGCCTCTTTAGCAGTTGCTGAGTATTCGGCAAGGTTTGGATAGTAAGCATTTACTGGTGCACTGATAAACGATGCCAAGAACACTGTGATGAAGATAAGAATCATCAATTGCAAGCATTTGTTTGCTGCAAATTCTTTGAACATATCGCTGTACGAAACTGGTTTTTCTGGTGTGGTTGCAATGCGCTCTTTGCATCCTTTGAAGCAATAGAACAAAAGAACAAAACCAACAATTGCAAAGATTGATGTTACTGTAAACCATGCTTTTGGCGCAGTTGGAAGAGCTGAAGCCTCGCTTGCAAGGTTGAAACCTACCCAACCCATTACAAGTGGAGTGATAAATCCAGCCAAAGAGAAGCCTGCCTTAAATGCAACACCAGCAAGTGCGTTAACTGTTGCAGCAGGACGGTTGCCTGTACGATATTCTGCCTCGGTAATTACCTCTGGAACCAATGCCCACATAAGCGAACCTACCAAAAGGCCAACGCCTGTCATAACTTTTGCACTTTGAACCAATACGTTTAGTTCGGCTACATTAAAGAATTTGCCAATAACGTAAAGAATTGCAAAACCTACAAAACCGATAGAAAGAAGCAAGTAATAAAGTCCTTTTTTGCCAAACATTCTCTTCAATGCTGGTAGCGAAGGAAGAATGATGAAAGCAGGAATGGTACCAATAGCCATAAACAAAGCTTGGTTCCAGTTAACTGACTCGCTGATAACAAGTGCCAAACCGATAGGGAAACCTGCTTGAACAATGATTTGACCAATGTTTGCGCAAACCATACGAGTTGAAGTAAGTTTTAGAACCTCGTCGTTGTCGCGGGTCATACTAGCCATAATAGAACCGTAAGGAATGTTTACTACTGAGTAAATCATACTCAATACGGTGTAGCTAACTGTTGCATAAACAATTTTTGCGGTGTAGCTCCATTCTGCAGCTTGAGGAAGCATAAGCAAACATGCTGCAACAGTCAATGGAATACCACCATAAAGAAGATAAGAACGATATTTTCCAAGTTTTGGATTGCTGTTGTCGATGTATCGACCTACGACAGGACTCCATACACAGTCGATAAGACGTACGGTAAGAATAAGTCCACCAACAAAAGCTGGATTAATTTTCAATACTGTAGTTAAATACAACATTAAGTAGCAAGCTACTGTTTGGAAAATAAGGTTTTGAGCAAGGTCACCAGAACCGTAACCTATGCGTTGGGCCCAACTAAGTTTGTAGAAGCCATTTGCCTCTTCGGCTTTGTTTACTGAATTCATATAAATTGGTTTTAATTAATTAATTTTTACTCAAAAGCTCATTATTCTCCCATACAAAAACGCATTCGGCTTCTTTTTGAAAAAAACTGAGAATTGCTTGTTACAGAAAAACAAAGGGCCTTTTTGTTAAAATGGTTATACTACTGCAAATAGAATGTATTATTTTGATAAAAGCAACACACAATGTCGATTTATATGGCACACAAAAAGCTTATCAATTGCAAAAAACTCATATCCATCGGCTTACCCTAAATTCTAATCGTAGTCCTTTATCAAGCACTTACCACTTCCCCAAATGGCATTCAATCGATTATCAAAAGATTTGTAAATTAGCGGCACAAAAATCAATCTCAAAAAACATATTTATGAAAAGATTATTAATGATTTCAGCAGCGCTTATTATGACATTTTCGTCGTTTGCGCAATTTCCACTTGGCTTTAACTATGGTGTTAAAGCCGGTTTTGGCATAAAGGGTATTGAGGCTAGTAGCCCATTCATTGCAAGTGATGCTACAGAACAACTCAGTTTACATGCTGGTGCTTGGGCTCGTGCTCATGTGTTGTTTTTGTTTGTTCAACCCGAAATTTACTACGAGTACCGCGATGCTTCGTTTGATGTGTACTCAGTTGTTGATGGCAAAGTAACAAGCAACATTGAAAGCACAAAGGTTAAAAGCAACCAAATAAGCATTCCTGTTCTTTTTGGTTCTTCGTTTGGGCCTTCGCGCATTTATGCAGGCCCAGTTTACACTCGCACTCTAAAAAACAACGAAGGTTGCATGGAAAAATGGCCTAGCGAGAATATTGAATTCATTCCAAAAGAAAACACTTGGGGCGCTCAAATCGGTTTAGGTTTTGACATTTTCCGCTTGAGTGTTGATGCTCGCTACGAGTTAAACCGAAATAACACAACCCGTAAAATTGAAGATGGAATAGGTGCTATCTCAGGAAAACCTATTTATAAAAAATCGTACATTGACACAAAAGCCAACTACTTTACAATAAGTCTTGCTTGGGAATTGTAAGTTTTACTGAGTTACATACAAAAAGCGCCGCACCCAAATAATGGATGTGGCGTTTTTTGTTTTCGGCTACTCTTGCCTCTTTTGCAAGTTGTTCAAGTAGCCTACTAATAATATAAATCCTTTTAAATCTATTGCTTAACCAATTGTTTACTTACTACACCTGCCTGTGTTTCAATAACCAAAGTGTAAATTCCTTTGCGCAAGTGCTCAACCGAATATTGGTTATCGGCCATTTGGTGTAGATTTTCAACCGAGCCGTTTGAGTTTATTACCGAAACGTTAAGAGACTCAGCTCCTTTAATGTTTACAACCGAAGTTGTGGGATTTGGATAAACAACCACATCAATTTGCTCGTCAATTGCATTTTCAACCTCAACTGCCACAACATCAAAACTAGTGGTTGTGCCGTTGTAGTCGGTTTGCGAAAGGCGGAAATAAACGGTGCCTTGTGGCAAGGTGCTTACAGCAACCGAGGTTGAATATTCGTTTGCTAGTTGAGTAGTGCCAGCGCCTGCTACTATTTTAGCCTCGTACCAAATTTCAACGTTGGTTGAATATTCAATGGTAAAGTAGTCGTTGTTCAACTCCGATGCAGTTTCCCACTCAAATACAATGGTATTGTCGTCTTGTTGAGCCGAGAAATAAACCAATTCTATTGGAAGCGCCACTGATATTTGTCGGATAATTTCGGCTATAACCTCCTCATTCATAGGTTTGCCATTGTATTGATTTTGGATTTCTTTAATTGCCTCTTTTGCAGTACTAGTACCACCAGCCCATTCTGCTAAATTATTCCAAAATCCAGTAGTTATTGTCGGCATTTCATAATTATTAGTTCCCAAAACAATATTCGCATTTTCCTTCATTTTAAAACTGATGTTAGTAATTGACCCAGTAATCAACGTTCTTTCAACATCCAACCCCCAATCTGGATGATAAGTGTCTAAATCTTCCACCTCGTCAGTATAAGTTCCTGACACAATCAAATTTCCCTTTCCTCCATTTTGAGATTTTATATATGCCGTTTCTCCTCCATTCAAATTGCCACGAACCTCAACATTTGACACTTTACCTGAATTGTTATTATAATACAATTTTGAGCCATTGTTTAATGTTAAATTGCCACCTTCAAGACTTCCATCTGCTGCATACGAACCAATACGCATTATACCACCATTCATGTTGATTGTAGCATTATTGTTATTGGTAACATCACCTGCCACTTTTAGGTTTCCTTCTATTGTAGCGGTACCATTATTAACAAAGTCACCAGGTATATCTAAATCAACTCCTTCACCAATAGTAAAAGTGGAACCATTAGTAAAATCATCGGCAACTGCTATCGTGGTGTTATTACCAAATGTTCCGCCTGTTGTTTTAAGGCTACCTGCCGATGTTATGTTTGAGCCTGTGCCAACGGTCAATCTTGCAAGTGTCAAATCTCCTGCAGTGGACGATATGGTTGCATTATTTCCCATAGTAATCGCACCTGTAGCATTAGCACTAGATGCTGTTATTGTTGCTCCACTGCCTGCCATTTTCAAACTTCCAGTGTTTGATAATTTTCCGTCAACTATAAGACTTGCATTATCGCCCGAAAATGTTGTTGTAGCTCCATTTGTAAAATTACCAGATGCTGTAACTCGTCCACCACTTACATTTAATGTACCATTGGTTGTTATATCTGTTCCTTGCATCCCGTCGCCTACAGTAACGGTTCCTGATGTGGAAATTGTTCCTCGTGAAGTTAACGCACCTGATACTGTTGTTTTACTAGTGCCTCCTGTAATCGAAATAGATTCTGCACTCACGTTTCCATTTGACACTTCAAGCGTTTTACTATTTGTCAACACTCCCGATACAATTAAGTTTCCTCCCGATATAGTAGCATTACCACTATTAGTAAAAGATTCTGCATTCAATCCTGTTGAAGAACTAAATGTTCCTTTATTTTCATAAGTTCCACCAACATCAATTTTTCCTGAGATATTATTAGTACCATTATTAGTAACAGAACCCGTTACTATTAAATTTCCTTTAACATTAAGTGTCTGATTATTATTGATAGTCAAATTGCCATTTATAGTTACGGTTACCCCTGCAGGAATTGTTATGGTGCTATTTTTAGTTTGGGGGATAATTCCTGTAGTTCTATAAGTTGAAACTACAACATCCTCTGATATAACACCCTCGCCTATTGATACGTTGCTTCCACTCCAAGTTGTTGCACCCAATGCCATACTACTAACCATAACTAGTATGCTTGCAACAAACAATTTATATAAATAGCTTTTCATCCTCATTCATTCTTTGCGGCAAAATTACTTGCCATTTGCTTACCCATTACGGATATTTGACATTAAGGTTGCGCATGTTTTGAATAACACTTTTATCAAAACCAATCAACACTCACCAATGCTATTTTAGCTAACACATTATATATCAACACAATAAGCACTCAATACAAGCAAACAAAATATCAACTACAGGCATTGTAGGCATAAGAAAACTATGACCAACGGCGCAATTAATAAGACAAATAGTAAAATCAACCTTCGACCAAACAAATTGTAAACAGCACCAAAACAATTTTTGTCCGATTTATGTGGCAAAAAATATTTGTCAAAATCACCTTTCCATTTTCCCATTTCGTGCCTATAAATCAGAGATTTTGCACGATATTTGCGCCAAGTATCCCTAAAAAAGAAAAGCAACGTTGATGAAAACATTTCTTGAATGCGTAACCAATTATCTTTTAGATAATTACACCAACGATCTCCGCGATATTCTTTTAATTTTTCCCAACCAACGACCAAAGGCTTACTTATTCGAAAAAATAAAAGAACGCCTTAACGGGAAAACCTGTTGGCTACCTCAAACAGCAACAATCGACCATTTTTTAACCAAACATAGCGGTGTGGCAGTTGCAAGTCAAGAGACTTTGCTTGCCTTGTTGTTTAAGGTTTACCAAGACGTTTCGGCCAACAACAACGAAACGTTTGACCATTTTTATCCTTGGGCCGAAACATTGTTAAAAGACTTTGACGACATTGACAAATACATGGTTGATGCTCAGTCAATTTTAAAGTGCATTGAGGATATTAAAGAACTTGACGACAAGTTTGACTACATAACCGAGGCGCAGAAAAATGCCATCATAAAGTTTTTTACTAGTTACAACAATAGCCAACAAGACTCAGAACTAAAAAAACGTTTTTTAAGCATCTGGCACATCATTCTTTCGCTTTACAATCAGCTGAATGCCGAACTTGACAAACAGCACATTGCCTACCAAGGCAAAGCGTACCGAATGGCTGTTGAAAAAATTGGCGACAGCGAACTACCTTTCAAAAAAGTATGTTTTATTGGATTTAATGCCATAACGCAAGCCGAATACCGCATTTTTCAAATATTGAAAAATAGGAAACAAGCCGTTTTCTTTTGGGATGCCGACAAAAACTTTATCAATATTGACGACAACACACCCGGAGCCAACAAAGAGGCAGGACTATTCTTGCGCCGATACATGCAAGAATTTCCCAACCCAAACGGATTTGAATGCCCATCGGTTCCAATGAGCAACAAGCAGATACGTGTCATTGCATCGCCATCGCAAATGGGACAACTTGACGCGGTTGCATCGTTACTAGCCACAAACCAAAACGACATTCAAGACTCGGCCGTGGTGCTAAGCGACGAATCGCTACTTGAAACACTAGTTGACCGCATATCAGCCACCACTAGCAACATAAACATAACAATGGGCGCGCCCGTTAAAAACTCACTTTCGGGCCAATGGATTGAGGCAATTATTCGTTTACAAAGCAATATACAAGCATCAAAAGACGGCAGTTCAACCTTTTACTACAAAAACGTAAACGAGGTTTTACGCCACCCATTTTACACAATTGCAAACAACAACTTTGTAAAATCGACACTAGATGCCATCAGCAGCGAGCACTACTTTCAAGTGCCAATGAACAACCTGATTGACGATAACGACACTTTCTCAAAAACTGTTTTTACGCCAATAACCAACGCCGATAGCCTATTTCAATACATTAGAAATGTGCTGCACTTATTGATTGAACTATTTACCAACAACGATGAGCCACAAAACGAGAACTTGAAAGTTCACACAGAAATGCTTGTCAAAATTTGGAAGCAAATAGGTCAACAATATGCTGAGATAAAGAAGAACAACATTACAATGGAAGTGGCCACATGCATAAAGCTTTTGCGCCGAACCATATCGTCAATCACAGTGCCTTACGAAGGAAAACAAACCGAAGGACTACAAGTAATGGGTTTTCTTGAAACTCGTGCACTCGACTTTAAAAACATATACATAACCAACGTAAACGAAGGCATTTTGCCACTTGATGGAAAAGGTCCAAGTTTTTTACCCTACAACTTGCGAAAAGGATTTGGATTGCCCACCAACATTGAGCGCGAGGCTATGTATGCCTACTATTTTTACCGACTAATTCAACGCGCCCAAAATGTTACTCTAATTTATTGCAACAGCAGTTCAGACCAAGCGCTTGAACGTAGCCGCTACATTTTGCAACTAATTTATAGCAACGCAAAAATTGAGCAACTAACAATGCCAAGCACCATTCGCCTTTCGGCGCCAAGCAACCTTTGCATCGAAAAAACCGACGAAGTGATGGCCTGCATGACAAAATATTTGGTTGACGGCAACAACGATAACGCTAAAGCCCTGTCGCCCAGTTCGTTAATAACATACCAAAAATGCCCATTGTTGTTCTATTTGCAATCGGTTTTGTCGTTGCGCGAGGGAGATGAAATTGAAGAAGAAATTGACGCCAGAGTGCTTGGAAACATTTTTCACAAGGCAGCCGAAACGTTATACAACGAAATAAGCAACGAAAGAAAAACAACAATTACCGAAGAAATATTGGACCGCACCGCCAGCAATAACGAGTTGATTGACAAGCATCTGCAAAACGCTTTTATTTGCGTGCTACAAAACAACAAACACAACAACGATTTTAAAATTGAAGGCCGCAACGCTCTGATTTTCGAAATTTTACACGACTACATTGTTGCAACTTTGAAATACGACAAGCAACACGCTCCAATAAAAATAGTAGCACTTGAAGAAAATTATTACGCCACAATTGATGTACAATTCAACAACCAACAACACAAAGTAAAAGTTGGCGGAACCATTGACCGCGTTGACATTGACAAAAACGGCACGCACCGAATTGTTGACTACAAAACTGGCAGCAACGACATCCAATTTGAAAGCATCAACAACTTTTTCGACCACACAAAAATAGACAAAGCAAAAGGTGCATTACAAACCCTCATTTATGGTTTGTCGTACCAACAACAAACCAAAACCGATGCCAACATAAATGCATATTTATATATGATAAAATTGGCAAAGACTAACAAACCCGATTTTTTAGTTCACACAAAAAGCAAATCAACCGACGAGTTTTCAGAAGGTAACTTTGTGCGAATAAGCAACTTAGTACAAGAAAATACAACCAATATTATAGCCGAAATATTCAACAGAAATAACCCTTTCACTCAAACAGAAAATGAAAAAAATTGCACACACTGCTGTTTTAAGCTTTTTTGCAGCAAGTAAACAAAAAACCTTGCTAACAATACTGCTTGCCCTATCGTTTGTAGCAAGTTATGCAAGCAACAACGCACCCGCAGCCCGCAAAAACGGCTCAGTTTCCGGACTAGTTATTGATGCGCAAACCAACGAGCCTGTTGAATTTGCCACCATTGCACTTTACAAACAACCCGACAACAAACTATCGGGCGGTTGCATTACCGACATGGACGGAAAATTCTCAATGAAAGACATTGAACTAGGCACCTATCGTGTTGATATTGCATTTGTTGGCTACAAAACAAAAAGCATCGACATTAACATTACCGAAGCTAACCATAGTTCGAACTTGGGAAAAATTCAGCTAAAACAAAATGCACAAGAACTTGGCGAAGTAAACGTAGTTGCCGACAAAGCTGCCGTTGACTACAAAATAGACCGCAAAGTAGTTAATGTAAGCCAACAACTTAACGCCATTTCAGGAACTGCCGTTGATGTACTTGAAAACATACCATCAATCCGCGTTGATGTTGATGGCGGAGTATCGTTGCGAGGCAGCTCGTCGTTTACCGTACTTATCGATGGCCGCCCCACTCCACTTGACGCTTCTGATGCTTTGGCCCAAATGCCAGCCAGCGCCATTGAGAACATTGAAATAATTACCAACCCATCGGCTAAATACGAACCCGATGGTGCTTCGGGCATTATAAACATCATTACCAAAAAGAACGCACTTTCAGGCTTAACTGGTGTGGTAAACGGTGTTGTTGGCTACCCCGGCCGACTTGGAACCGACTTTACACTTGACTATCGCCACAAAAAATTGCACTTGTTTGGTGGTGCAAACATTCGCTACGGAAAATCGCTCAACGAATCGGAAGGCTACCGTTGGCTATCGGATGGAACAACAACAAACTACACCGAATCAAACGGCGAATCGACTCGCAAACGCAAAAACTGGGGAGTGAACGGTGGTGCTGACTACTCGTTTACCGAGCGCACAAACCTTGGTTTTAACGTTCGTTTTGGTTCGTTCAGCAACAATAACAACAACACTCGCGACTACTTAAAATACACAAACTTTGGCGACTCAAGCGAATACAAAAACGTTGGATTAAGCGACAACAACGGAAAATTTCAATCGTTGAACATATTCTACAAACAAACATTTGAAGACAACAAAGAGCATATTTTAGAAGCCCAAGTAAGCGTTAACAACAACCACCGCGAATCGATTTCAGATACCGAAACAAAAACAAACACCGACAAAATAACCGAAGGCATTGAAAACGAAGACATTTCAGACGGAAAAGGCATTCGTTTTAAAATTGATTACGTGCATCCAACCATCGGCACTCAAAAATTATCGTTAGGCGCACAAGGTCGATTCAACCCTAGCGATCAAGATTTTCTTGTAAGCTACTACGACACCACAACCAATGGGTATGTTTTTCAACCAACATTTAGTTACGAAACCGAATACTTGCGTCAAACATATTCAGTTTACGCAATTTACGATGGCGAGTGGGGCCAATTTGGCTACCAACTTGGTTTACGCGGCGAGTACACATATCAAGACTTGAAACTATCGAACGGCAATGGCAACTATCATTTTGAAGACCCTGCAGTTTTCCCAACCATCCACTTGTCGTACAACGCAAATAGCGATTTACAAATGATGGCAGGCTACACACGACGCATAAATCGCCCACGCCCATTCCAACTATCGCCAAACTTAACTTGGGAAGATGCCTACAATGTTCGTCAAGGTAATCCTGAAATTGCCCCAGAGTACATTAACTCATTCGACTTGAGCATGCAAAAGAAATTTGGAGCAAACTTTATTTCGCTCGATGCTTATTGCCGAATTACCGAAAACACCATTGAACGTGTGCGCCAAGTTTACAGCAACGACGTTATTCTTCACACCATGGCCAACGTTGGAACCGACTATGCTATTGGTCTTGAGGGAACTATAAACTACTCAGCTGGTAAAATTTACCAAGTAAACCTAATGGGAAACATGTACCAATACCAGAAAAAAGGAGAACTGCTTGGTCAAGATTTTTCGCAAAGCAGTTTTAACTGGAACATGCGACTAAACAACGTATTCAAATTCCCTACAAACACCAAAGTTCAAATGGACTTTGACTACTTCAGCAAAACAGTAACATCGCAAGGAACAAATGGTGGATTCTTCTCAGCAAGCGTTGCAATACGTCAAGAAATGCTAGACCGCCGACTATCGGCAACACTAAAGATGCGCAACGCCCTAGGAACCATGAAGTTTAAAAACATTACAAGCGGCCCAGATTTTTACACATCTAGCACATTTAAACCAAGTTGGCCACAGTTTAACCTCACCATTTCGTACAAGATAAACAACTTTAAACTAAACTTTGACGACGAAGACGATAACAACCGTAGTCCACTTCAAGGTGGCGGCGAAGGCGGTGGCGGCGACGAATAGCCTATAACGTAACGTCAAAAAGAAGTATCTTGCCGAACATTTTTAGACTATGAAAAAAGAATACGACGACTCGTACGATAAAGAAATTCAGGAACTTGTAAAGTACTACGAGAATGCTTGCCAAACCAGTGGCACTCCATATCTCGATGTTGAGGACTTTATCGACCTGATAAACTACTACATGTCAAACGGAGTAGACGAAAAAGCCATTGACGTTTGCAACCGTGCGCTCGTTGTATATCCAAATGATGCCGACATCTCGCTAAAACTAGCACAGATATACGCCTTTAGAGGCGATGTTGACAATTGCGAAGATATTTTGGGGCCAATTGAATCGCTACACACCGACAACTACGAGCTTTATCTTACCAAAATGCTTGTAGAACTTCAACGTCGAAACATAACAAAAGCTAAAATTCATGCTAAAAAAGCCTTAAAACTTGGCAAAAGGAGCAACCAAGACGAGTATCTTGACTTGATAATTTCAATTGGCGAGGCTTTTGAAGACAATATGTACATTGACGAAGCTTTTGAAATATACAAAAGCGCGTTCAACGACTTTAAAAACGAAAACGAGCTATTGCTACGAATGGGCGATAACCGCTGCCATTCAGGAAAGATTGAAGAGTGCTTTGATTACTACAAAGCAGCTCTTGACATTGACCCTTTTCAAACAAACGTATGGTTCAACATTGGTCTAACTTACAATTTGATGCAAGAATACGAGCGTGCCATTGAAGCATACGACTATGCCATTGCAATTGACCCTAGTTTGTCTGAAGCAATATTTAACAAAGGCAATGCACTTTGCGCTCTTGAGCATTATACCGAAGCCATTGAGTGTTACACCGAGCACTTAACTGCTAATCCACAAAACCCAATTGCAAAGTGCTACATAGGCGACTGCTACCTGAAAATGGAAGAAATAGACACCGCTGAAAAATATTTTCTTGAGGCAAACCAAATACAACCAACCGCCGAAGCCTATGTTGGATTAGCAAGCATCAGCATATACCGGGGACAAGACCAAGAAGCTTTAGAATATAGCCAAATGGCTCTTGAAATTGCACCCGAAATGGAATCGGCAGTGTTTGTTAACGCTCAAGCAATGTCGCTAACTGGCGATTTTGAAGCGGCAATAAGAACCTACAAGCAGCTGCTTAACAACAAAAAAGACGACATAAAAACCCACTTACTTTACATTTTTGCGCTGCTAATTGCCGAACAATTTGACAACGCTTTTGAGGCAGCCAACAATGCTCTTGAAATGTTTCCTGAGCATGCTCAACTGCAATACATTATCTCGGCTTTGTTATATAAACGAGGCGAAATAGAAAAAAGTTTTGAGCTGTTTGAAACCGCCTACTCGCAAGCTCCCGAATTTGATAATGTGTACTTTGAAATTGTACCCAGCAATAAAAAACTTGCCGAAATAAAAGAGATAAGAAAACGTTTAAAGCCAAAAGGCCGACGAAAAAAATAGGCAAATGAAAAACTACATTACACTTTTTTTAAAAGGCATGGCCATGGGCGCCTCCGATGTTGTTCCTGGAGTTTCAGGTGGAACAATAGCTTTTATATCAGGAATTTACGAGCGCCTTATTAACGCCATTAAAAGCATAAATGTAACCAACTTAAAATTGCTCTTCACTGGCAAATTTGGTCAGTTTTGGCGCAATGTTGACTGCAACTTTTTGCTATGCATCGTGTTAGGCATTGCATTTAGTTTTTTAACCCTAGCCAAAATAATAACCCACCTACTCGAAACTCAACCCATTTTCATTTGGGCATTTTTCTTTGGGTTAGTAATAGCATCAACCTTATTTGTTGGTCGCGATGTAAAATGGAATATTAAAACCATTGCCACATTTGCAGCAATGGCAATTCTTTCATTCTTCATCACATCGCCACAAAACCAACCAATGATGCAAAACGATGCTTTGTGGTACATCTTTTTATGCGGAGCTATTGCCATTTGCGCAATGATTTTGCCAGGAATTTCAGGCAGTTTTATATTGGTACTTCTTGGCCAATATCAGTTTATGTTGCAAGCCATTTCAACACTTAACATTGTTGTACTTGTAACATTTATGTGCGGTGCCATTATAGGCATAGTAAGTTTTGCAAACATATTGTCGTGGCTGTTTGCCCACTTTAAACAAATAACATTGGCTGCGCTTGTAGGTTTTATGTTTGGCTCGCTTAACAAAATATGGCCATGGAAAAATACACTACAAACCTACACCGACTCGCACGGCACAATAAAACCACTTATACAAGAAAACATTTTGCCAACAATTGACGCAAATTTTGCAACTGCACTATGCCTAACAATTGCTGGCTTTGCAATCATATTCACCATTGAGTTTGTCTCAAAAAAAATGCACAAAAAATGAAAAACTATGGTTTAGTAGGCTTTCCTTTAGCCCAATCGTTTTCGCAGAAATACTTCACCAAAAAATTTGCCGATGAGCAAATTGATGCACAATACCTTAATTTTTCAATTGACGACATTGAAAAATTTAAAACCGAAGTGCTCACCACTCCCGATTTGTGTGGTATAAACGTAACCATTCCATACAAACAAAAAGTTATGCCAATGCTTGATGGACTAGACGAAACCGCTGCAAAAGTTGGAGCTGTTAACGTTGTTAAAATAAACCGCACCGGCAACAAACTAACTCTAATTGGCTACAACTCAGATGTGGTTGGCTTTGAAAACTCACTAAAACCACTACTCAAACCTTGCCACACTCATGCACTTATTCTTGGCACTGGCGGGGCATCAAAAGCAGTACGCTACGTGCTTGAAAAACTAGGCATTGAATTCAAATTCGTATCGCGCACCGCAAGTGCCGACACCTTATCGTACGAGCAACTCACTCCCGAAATAATGGCAAGCCATAAACTTATTGTGAACTGCACACCACTCGGAATGTATCCAAAAATTGAAGGTTGTCCCAATATCAACTACACACAAGTTGGCCCAGACCATCTTTTTTACGATTTGGTTTACAACCCCGAGGTAACCGTATTTTTGCAACGAGCTTTAGACCATGGCGCTCAAATCAAAAACGGGTACGACATGTTAGTTGGGCAAGCCATTCGCGCTTGGGAAATATGGAATAGTTAATACAATTCTGATTATCAATAAAATAGCAGCCACACAAATCATTTTTAATCAGCAAAAAACAAGAAAACGAGTCAAGAAAACCTTGGCTCGTTTTTTTTGTGCAAAACACCAAGCAATAAGTTTTCAACAAAAATTAACACACTAACAAAAATCGACTCTATATTCTATCTTTAACTAATTTATATGAACACAAATATTCAAAACATAATAAAATGAAAAACAGAAGTTTAGTAGCCATCAGCGATTATTCAAAAGACGACTACTTGGAAATTATGGAACTTGCTGCGCAGTTTGAAAAAAATCCAGTGCAGAAAATTTTAGATGGAAAAGTTGTTGCAACCTTGTTTTTCGAGCCATCAACTCGCACACGTTTGAGTTTTGAGAGCGCAGTAAACCGTTTAGGCGGCAAAGTATTAGGCTTTTCCGACACCTCACAAACTAGCGTATCAAAAGGCGAAACACTAAAAGACACCATAAAAATGGTAAGCTGCTATGCCGACTTAATTGTTATGAGACACCCACTTGAAGGCGCGGCTCGCTACGCATCTGAAATATCAAAAGTGCCAATTATCAATGCCGGCGACGGAGCAAACCAACACCCTACCCAATGTTTACTTGATCTTTATTCAATAAAAAAGACACAAGGGACACTCGACAATTTGAAAATAACAATGGTTGGCGACTTAAAATACGGACGCACCGTTCACTCGCTACTAATGGCCATGTCGTACTTCAATCCATCGTTTAGTTTTATTGCTCCCGAAGAATTGCGACTACCAGACGAATACAAGCAATTTCTTAAACAACGCAACATTAAGTTTGAAGAACATACCGAAATGGCACCAAACATTAACGATGCCGACATTATTTACATGACCCGCGTACAACGCGAACGTTTTGCCGACCCTCTTGAATACGAGAAAGTTAAAAACGTTTACGTACTACGAAACAGCATGCTCGACAACACTAAACCTAACGTAAAAATTTTGCATCCGCTACCTCGTGTAAACGAAATTAGCACCGATGTTGACGACAACCCAAAGGCCTACTACTTTGAGCAAGCACAAAATGCGGTTTACACCCGTCAAGCCATTATTTGTAAAACTCTACAACTGTTGTAATTATGGAAAACGAAAAAGTACTTAGCGTTTCGGCTATCGAAAACGGAACAGTTATTGACCATATTCCAGCCCAAAGCCTTTTCAAAGTTATTTCGCTACTTAACCTTGATAAATTGGCCGACAATCAAGTAACCTTTGGCTACAACCTAAAAAGCAAGCAACTTGGAATGAAAGCCATTATTAAAGTGTCTGAAAAGTTTTTTGAAGATATTGAACTTGACAAAATAGCACTTGTAGCTCCAAACGCAAAACTCAACATAATAAAAAACTACAACGTGGTTGAAAAACGCTTGGTTAAAGTTCCCGAAAAAGTTATTGGCATTGCCCATTGCATGAATCCAAAATGCATAACAAACCACGAAAAAATACCAACCAAATTTACAACATCAACCACAGGCGGCAACATTGTACTACGCTGCTGCTACTGCGACAAGTGCACCGATATTGAGCACGCCGAAATATTTTAACCCATTGACTATGAGTTCAAACAAATTCCAAATTACTGGCGGAACCAAACTCAGCGGAACCATAGTGCCTCAAGGTGCCAAAAACGAGGCTCTGCAAGTACTTTGCGCTGTGCTACTTACCGACGAAGAAGTTATTATAGATAACATTCCTAGCATTCGCGACGTCAATACTCTTATTGACATTATTAGCGAAATGGGGGTTACCGTAACCAAACTTGCCAGCCACAAATACTCATTCAAAGCCGACCACATTCAAGCCGAATACCTACACTCGCGCGAGTTTGTTGACAAAACAGCACGTATTCGCGGCTCGGTTATGTTAGTGGGACCTATGCTAGCTCGTCTCGGTCGCGCCTACATTCCAAAACCAGGTGGCGACAAAATTGGACGCCGAAGACTCGACACCCACTTTATTGGCTTGCAAAACTTGGGCGCCGAGTTCAACTACGACCCCGATGGTAAATTCTATACCGTTGAAGGACAAAACCTTAAAGGCACATACATGTTGCTCGACGAGGCCTCGGTAACAGGAACAGCAAACATTATTTTGGCTGCCGTAATGGCCAAAGGCACAACCACAATTTACAACGCCGCTTGCGAACCTTACATTCAGCAACTTTGCAAAATGCTGAACAAAATGGGGGCAAAAATTAGCGGCATTGGCTCAAACCTACTCACCATCGACGGAGTGGACAAATTGCACGGATGCCAACACCAAATTCTGCCCGACATGATTGAAATTGGTAGCTTTATTGGTTTGGCTGCCATGACTGGATCTGAAATACGAATAAAAGACGTGTCGTATCCTAACCTTGGCATCATTCCTCGCGCCTTTCAACGCTTGGGCGTACAAATGACACTTGAAGGCGACGACCTTATTATCCCTGCACAAGACCACTACACCATCGATAGTTTTATCGACGGCTCAATACTCACTATTGATGACGCACCTTGGCCAGGACTAACCCCCGACCTAATCAGCGTGATGCTAGTTACCGCATCGCAAGCAAAAGGTAGCGTGCTAATTCATCAAAAAATGTTTGAAAGCCGATTGTTCTTTGTTGATAAACTTATCGACATGGGCGCTCAAATTATTCTTTGCGACCCTCACCGCGCCACCGTCATCGGTCTTGACAAACAACACCAATTACGAGGCATTAACATGACTAGCCCCGATATTCGAGCTGGAATGGCATTGCTTATTGCCGCAATTTCAGCAAAAGGAACATCGGTTATTGATAACATTGACCAAATAGACCGCGGATACGAAAAAATTGACGAGCGACTCAACAAACTTGGAGCAAATATTATTCGACTATAAAAAATACAATTTTGGAACATATATCAACATTTGCGCAACAAGCAAAAAGCCTAATATCCAACGCTAACAATATTATTATTTTGGCTCACAAAAATCCCGATGGCGATGCTATTGGTTCTGGATTAGGCATGTACCACCATATTAAAACTATGGGTAAAGAGGCTATTTTTATTTTGCCCGACCAACTACCCAAAAACTTACTATGGATGCCTGGTTGCGACAAAATTTTAGTACACAAAAGTCCAGAAAAAGAGCAAGCTGAACAAGCTATTACCAAGGCTGACCTAATTATTATGTGCGACTTTAACAACTTAAGCCGATTGGGTGGCGCAGCTCAATTAGTAGAACAATCAACCGCAAAAAAAATACTAATTGACCATCACCTTGAACCTAGTGTAGTTTGCGACATTAAATACAGCCGACCTGAGGCTAGTAGCACTTGCGAAATGGTTTACCAAGTTGTGTCAACCATGCGCGGAACCCCCACCATCGATTCTACCATTGCAACATGCCTTTACACTGGCATAGTTACCGACACTGGCGGTTTTAGCTACAGTTCGTCGAACCGTCTGACTTTTGACGTAGCTGCAAACCTAATCGAATCGGGCATTGACAAAGATTATATTCTTGACAATCTTAACTACCACTTTTCAGAGCAAAGGCTGCGACTACTTGGATATTGTTTAAACAACAAGCTAACCGTAATTCCAGAATATCATACAGCATACATTTGGCTCACCCAAAAAGAGTTACGCAAATTCAACTACCAAATGGGCGATACCGAAGGCATTGTAAACTACCCACTAACTATTGACGGCATTGAATTTTCGGCAATCTTTACCGAAAAAGAAAAAATAACCAAATGTTCGTTCAGATCTCGAGGCTCATTTCCTGCAAGCAAAGTTGCTGGCGACCATTTTAACGGAGGCGGACACTTAAACGCAGCGGGAGGAGAATCGCCTCTTTCAATAAGCGAAACCATTAAAAAATTTGTATCGATACTACCACAGTACGAACAATACATTGAAAAATGAGAATCATCGGCACCATATTGCTTTGTGTAGTTTTTGCAGCTTGCAGTTCAAACTCAACAAAACGTCAACCAGTAACCGACGAAATGTTGGTTAACATAAACCGAACATTGGTTGACATGGACCAAGAACGAATTGAAAGTTATGCCGAACGCCACAATTGGGACATGAAAGTATCGCCCACAGGAATGTGGTACCAAATTTACGAGCATGGCAATGGCGACTCTGTACGCGTTGGCAAAGTGGTAACACTTAACTACAAACTATCGCTACTTAACGGCAAAGAATGCTACTCGTCCGATAGTTTAGGTAGCAAAGTATTCAGAGTAGGACAAGGCGGTGTTGAAACCGGACTTGAAGAAGCTGTGCTACTAATGCGCGTTGGCGACAAAGCCCGACTAATTATGCCCGCATTTATGGCACACGGGCTCATTGGCGATGGCAATAAAATTCCAGCTCGAGCCACCATTGTTTACGAAACCGAAATAATCTCACAATCCGACAACTAACACGCGACCTTATGAACCGAAAGTCGATAAACATAACATTTGCAGCATTAACCATTGTAGCAATACTTTGTTGCTCATGCTCAAGCAAATACGAAGGCTACTCACACAAAAACGGCTTATACTACAAGCTAATTACAATTGGCGACAGCATTAGTACAGCAAAAGTTGGAAACTATGTAACAACCCACCTACGCTACTCTACCATTGCCGATTCCGCATTCTTTGTTGGCAACCGAACTTTCCAACTCACCGAACCTGAATTCAATGGCTCAATTGACGAATGTTTTCTTATGATGTCAAGCGGCGATAGCTCTTCGTTCATTATTGACGCATACAAATTTTTCACCATCACGCTACAAAGCCCACTACCAAGTTTCCTTGCGCAAGGCGACATGATGAAAGTAGATATAAAAATGACTGACATACGCACCGAAGAGCAATATCGCCGCGACAAAGAAGAATTTTTGAAATGGATTGAAGACTTTGGCGAGTACGAAAAACTTGTTTTACAAAACTTTATCGAACGAAAAAAAATAGATATAGAACCAACGCCATCGGGGCTTTATTACATTCAACTAACACAAGGTACCGGCAAAGCTGTTGAACTAGGCGATTTGGTAACCATCAACTACGAAGGCCGATTCTTAAACGGAAAATTCTTTGACTCAACAATAAAACTCAACCAACCATTTGAATTTGTTTATGGCACCGAGATGCAAGTAATAGCTGGACTTGACGAAGCTATTGGCCGCATGCGTGAAGGCGAACGCGCACTTGTTATACTGCCTTCAGAATTAGCTTGGGGCGACAAAGGTTCATCAACTGGAATAGTGCCACCGTTCACCTCAGTTATTTATGAGATTGAGTTAATTAGCGCCGTTGCTCCTGGTTCAGAAACCACATCAGAAATAGTTGAATCCGACACAATAGATTAATTGCATGTCGGCAAACAATTGGATATCGGGCAAATACAGCGTTGCCATTTGGACATGGGCGCTATTCTCGCTCATAGGTTTTGCCATGTGGGCCATTCGCGACATACGCTACTTTGCACTATTTGAGTGCATTGGCACAAGCGAACTAATTGCCCGATCGATAGTAATAAAACATCCAAGCACCCGCCAATTGGTGCGCCGACTTATACAGGTTTTTGTTGGCGGAATGCTGCTAATTATGGTCAGTTTGATTTTTTGTGTCAACTTTCAGTTTATCGAGATTTTTTTTGATTACCAAGCAGCTGTTGTAACTGGCGCTTTTATACAACTTGTAATTGCAAGGCTAATCATTCCATTTATATTCGGCAATGCGTTTTGTTCCCGAGCATGTTGGGATGGTGCTGTTTTTGAAGCCATTAACGGATTAGCTCACTGCAGCAAACCAACACCACGCAAACCTTGGTTAGCATGGAGTTACCTTTTGTTGCTAATTATAATATCAATAGTAATTGTACACATAGCAACCAACCCAGCCACTGACGATGCTTTGCGCCGCAAATGGATAATAGGAGAAAATTTATTTATCTGGGCAGTTGGTTTTGCCTTATCATTTGTACTAGGAAGCAGAGCATACTGCCGCATGCTTTGTCCGTTTTTAACCATTTCAAGCCAACTATACCGATTTTCGTTTTTAAAAATAACACCCATCAAATCAGCCGACTGCATAAACTGCAACAAATGCAACAAAACATGCCCAATGCTAATTGATGTGCACAAATCGGTTGTTAAGAAAAGTAAAATTGACAACAACACTTGCATTTTATGCGAACGATGCGTTAGTGCTTGCCCTAAAGGCGTGCTCGATGTAACCTACAAGCATGCCGAATAAGAAAGGTATTTAAAACAACTCTCGAATCTCGTCCTTAAGACAAGCCAATGCCTTTACAGTTGGATCTTTTCCCTCTGTCATCATTGTCTCAAGAATAAGTTTGCTTAAATGAATTGAAGGCTGATTTGGCTTTACCAATAATGCAACCCTATTAATAAGCAACACACAGCCATCTTTTGCCATGCGCACTTGCTCCCAAGCATTGTCGCTTATGTATAGTTGTTGCGTAAGGTTATGGTCAAACTCGCTGCGAATAGTTTTAAGCATCAGCAATTGAAAATCGCTACACGACATGCCTTCTTGCTGGCAACGCATAACCAAAGCATTAGGTTGAATACGCTCAAGCAATAACACCATACGCTCGTAGGCTTGCAAACGTAACGGAGCAATAATTTTCTGATTATCGCGAACCGCCTCTGACTTTAACTTCAAACGTTCGTTTACTAAAAACTTATGCATCACCAAATATGTTGCCAAAAAGGTAAACAACGCGGGTAATGTATATTTTAGGACTTCTTCAACCATAAAGCACAAAATTTAATAGAATGCAAATGTAAGCAAAGAGATGTTTGTTTAACAAAAACGGCTGCAACCGACAATATCGATTGCAGCCGTTTTATGATTATGATGCTCGTGCAATTAAATTTGAACCATTTGGAATGGAACTTTGATGATAGATTGGTAATCTTCACCAGCTTCCAACATATCCTCATCGTCCTCCTCGTAGTGCCAAAGAACTAATACATCGTTGTTGCTTTTATAAATAGCCTCAAGTTTTTTGAACACATCAAGAATACATTTTGAACTACTAGTATTGAAATACTCAAGTTTCATATTCACTTCAGTCAAAGCTGCAGGTGATGAAAAATATGCCTCCAACCAATCAATAATTGGTTTGTAGAACTCAACCGAATTCTCTGGAATAGAACGTCCTTTTAGTTCCAATTTACCATTTGGATCCAAAGTAACCGATGGAGTTTTTGCTGAACCTTCAATAATTAATGATTCCATATTAGTTTTTTTTAAGATTATTATTCTGTTATTAGTATATCCGTTGAAAATAGTGTCATATTATCTGGCACTTGAATAAACTCACATTTTAGTTTGTTGCTCGATTTGCGGGCCATATCTATCAATCCTAAGCCACCTCCACCTTTTTCAGAAAAGGTTTGGTTGCTCAAAACATCTTTGTAAAAAGCACGTAAACCATCTTTGTCTAACGAGTTTATTTTTTCTATATGTTTTTCAAGAAACAAGGTTTGCTTTTGTGTAGCATAGTTACACATTTTAATATGGTAACTATTTCCGTCGCTCACCATAGCGCATACTCCTATTCTAATTTCTTTGCCATTACGAAATATTGGAGAAGCATGGAAGAACAAATTTTGCAAACATTCAACCATAATGTTGTAGGCTTTTTTCTTGATTCCTTGCGACAGATCTTTGGTTTGAGCCTCAACACGAACCATAGAATCCTCAACTATTCCATCGCCTATTTCGCCACGGAATGCAAAGATTACTCCATCTTTTACGTGTTCGTTATACCAATCGTCTATCTCTAAAGCCATTTATCACAAATGTTAGCACACAAATATATTAAATTTATAATACATCGTCTTTTTCAAACTGCGTTTAGCGTCAAACAACTTTTTATTTTTATCAACAAAGCAAAACCATACCTATTAATAATGCTCCATCAAATTTTTATTTGTGACTTGAGCGCCGCGCACATAATCGCCCGAAACATTTTGTCGTTCAACATTATACAGCATCGACTCTACAAGATTTGCATCATATTGCGTTGGTGCTATTGCAAAATCTGGCAAATTGTACGATTTTAGTTCTTGGTCGTAATAATCGCGTGGGTTTTGTTGTGGAAGAAGAAAAGCCTTGCCTGCATTTCCTTGTTCATCGATATGGGCTAAATAAGGCAGCGAAAAATATCCGTCATCGCGACGAGAGGTGAATACTATCCACCGAGAGTTTGATGACCAATTGTGGTACGATTCGGTATTAGTTGAGTTTGCTAGTACAAGAGGATGTGTCTCTTTGGTTTGCAAATTGTATATCCACAAATCAGCCTCAGGGTGCCAAATCGCAAACTGCCCATAATTAGCCAATGTATAAAGTATAAACTTGCCGTCGTACGATGGTTTTGCCCATGCGATTGATTTACCCTGAGAGCGTGCATCAATCAAAGTATCAACAGTTTGACCAAATTCGCCTGTTTCAGCATCAAAAGCAATTGAGCATAGAACATATTTTACTTTGTCGTAATTGATTTCAAAAGTATCGCAAGGGGCAGCGGTATTGAAATACATTGTTTTGCCATTGGGCGAAAAGGTTGGAGACGACTCAAAGTATTTGGTTTGCAAAAGCGGAGACGAAAGCAGTTTGTTTGTTTCGATATCAAGCACTACAACATCTGACTCTAAATCGAACACTTCAATTTTCTGATTATCAGCAATAAAATACACTTGCCGTGTTGCATTTTGGCTATATCCAACATATCGTCCGCTGGGGTGCCAATACGAATATACGCAAGGTAAAGCATCGGCCTTGGGTTTCAAATTATACGCTTTGTAGTCGTTTCCTCTACGAATAATTGTTGCACCATGAGCGCCTCGAAAGTGTGTGCTTGAATAGCGAGTGTCGCATTGTTTCGATGTATGACAATTCATGCACCCTCCTACTAATTGCTTATCGGAATATATGGTTGACACTTCAAAATTTGACAAGTTGCGCTCAACAACCTCCATTGGACTAAAATATCCATATCCTGGAGCAATAAGCCTATAGTGCAAAGCATAATCGATGCTATCGGCACTTATGTAAATAGGAAATTTTTTGAATGTTTGCCAATTTCCCTCTTTCAAAGCACTAACACTCACCAATATACTATCGCCCACATTTTCAGCAAGAAGTGTGTGCCATTTTGCCTCATTTATGTCGATGCATTGCGCTCCTGAACAAGTTAATTGCAATTTTTTTCCACTAAAAGTTGCGCTAATAGCCTCAACTGTTGAATCTTGTAATTGAAAGTTCAGCGGTGCAATTGTTGATGGAACAGTTACAAAAGTGTAGTCGGGATATATTGTCGGAAATTGGTCAACTTGTTGTGCATTTTTTACCTCAAAACTGCTGCAAGCCACAAACAAAAACGCCAAAAGAACAAACTGCAAGTATTTCATTATCAACTAATTTCTTGAAGATGTAAACATATAATACCAAACAGTGTTAGCATATCCATTTTCAAGTACTTGTGCTGCTGTATGCTGATTTTTTTGGTATGTATTCATAAAAAACTTAAACCTATTTAAGTTTATTTGCGACACTGTATATGGCATCGAATTAAAATTTGGATGCGACATTGACCAAGCCAACAACAATGCCTCTTGATAAACCTGCGGCAATTCGGAAGCCTGTTTTGCGTAGTTGACAAAAGCTGGAATGAATTCGTTCAAATTTTTGTCGAACAAAAAATGCGTTAACAAATAGTCCCACGCCATGCGATTTTGCGGATTGTGCAAAACCAATTCAACTATTGTATTGCTATACTGCTCATCTGATACAAAGTTTTTGTCTAGTTTATAGCTTTTAATTCTTCCGTACTCGCTATTGCTGTCAAAATTGGTTTGCTGATTGCAATATGCAAGCCGCTCGGTTGCCCATTTTTTGTAAAAAAGTGTATGTTGCAAATGACGCAGATATTTAGCTGCCGATTTCCAATCGCCATTTATCATATCAATCTCAGCTATGCGCATTGTGTAGCGAGAACTTAAATATCCGTTTGGAATTGCATCTTGCGACTCGCAATAATGATGACGAGATAGATGCGTAAGTCCAAGATAGTAAAACACTTCGCCTGCTGCAATAGACATTGTATGGTGACGCATAAAGGGGACATAAAGGCTTGGCGAACCTTGCGGATCAAAGTTGAAAGCCCTTGCTGATAGTTGATTGGTTTGCGCAAGAGCCAAGTTAAGGTAATTTTGACCTATAAACCAAACAGGTAACCGTTTATCGGCCAATGCAACAATCTGCGACCATTTTTTTTGTCGGCAAAGGCAATCGTATTCCAATAATTGTTCGCGGTCTTTGTCATAACTAATTGTTACAGAAGCTGTTCCCCCAAGCAAAACCGCAACCAATATCACAACCGATATTATTTTTTCTTTTTTTGTATCGATAGGAATAAACCTTACCAAAACAAATGTTGCAATTATCACAAACACTGTTACATATAGCATTGTGGGGAATTCGGTTGGAATACGCATATAATATATGCCTTTTAGGAACAAACCGATGCTATGCGAACCTAGCATGCGCGAAATGCCAACTGCCGAAACCCATACAATTAAAGCAATGCAAGACCACAATAAGGCCGATGACATTTTAATTCTTTTCGAAGAATAACAAACTGCAACACAGCCAAATAAAACGACAAACATTGCTGCAGTACCTGCCAAATAGTAATCAACCAAACCTACAACTATTGCGCTAATTGTAAGCAATTGCAAATTATTGATATTAAGCACTATGCGCAAACCAATAAGCCCCATAACCAACGCTACTAACGTTGTTGGCATAGTTTCGTAATAATCTAAAACGCAATAAGCAGCAACCGATGGCACAAAACTAGCAAGGAAACCGCTATTGGTATTAGAAATTGTTTTGATAACGCAATGAGCAAGACTCTGCACCAAAACGACCAACATAGCCACAATTGCTGCGCCTAACCATTGTATTACAAAGAATTGCGTTAGAAATTGTGACACATAATCGGCAAAACCACCAACATTGAAGGCTGTGTTGCAAAAGAACTTTGGTGTAAACAAAAAGAGCTGCAACTGCTCATGATAATTAAGTTGGCCCCAATGAAGAAAACGCCATAACAGGCATACAACTACAAACCAAGCAACCGTTATAGTTCTTTGCAACAATTTATTCTTCATACCAAAACAATTAACGGTCATCGCGCATTAACCACATTGGGTCATTCATGTGTGTAGCAGGATCTAAATCTTGCATTTGACCAATGTTGCGTTCAAGCTCATTTATTTCCTTGTTTTGCTGCTCGTTCAGCTCCTCGCAAACGCCATGTTTATATGTGTAAAGGCGATCAAAACCGCCACTAGTTTTATAAATCTGCCACGAGCCCTCCATTAAATCGTTAACATACTTGCCTTTTTTGTGTAACACACCCGACTCGTAATACATTTTTCCCTCGCCGTGCAACTTGCCATCAACATAAGGCACCTCAAACTGAACTTGCCCGTTGATGTAATAACGTCGCCAAATGCCGTTTTTTACACCATGAACCCAATCAATCTCCTCAAACTTTTTGCGTTCTGAAGTAAATTGAGTAGATCTGCCATGTAATAAGCCATCTTGATAGTTTTCTTGTAAATAATAAACTCCTGTTGCTGCGTAATAATTCCAAGTACTATCTTTTTTGTGATTCAAATAACGACCTTTAGCGCTTACTCGGCCATTGCGATGGTAGAATGTAACATCGGCATCTTTTCCTTCGTTTTTATAAAACAGGTGAGCATACAAATCGCCATTACGAGTGTATCGCTTAAAATCGCCAACCGGTTTATTATCAACAAAATAAGCCTCATATTCAACAACACCGTTGGTATATTTTTTTACCCAATGGCCTTGTTTAAGTCCGTTGATATCAATGTAGTTGAGCAAAGTATCGCCCTCTTGTCCAACGTTTTGCGCCTTAGCTCCAAAGGCAAATGACACCACAGCTACAAGCGCTAAAAATGTATGTTTCATAATGGAAATGCGGTTTTTAATTGGGGTAAAAATAATTAAAGAACCGATAGTTGGAGAAAAATCACTGGGCATTATTTAATACCCATTTTGCTTTGCCTAAAAAAACGGCATTCAATTCTTCTAAACAAACGTTTTGATTATCAGTTTAATATCACCAATCAAGGTGTGATTTTCATAATAATCAAGATTTATCTTAACCTTATCGGGATAAATAACTTCATTATTGTATTCTATTGGATTACTGACCTTTGCAAGCAATTGTTCCTCGTTTTTGTATTTGATTGATGCAGGACCAGTTATACCCGGCCTCAGTTCCAAAATTTTTCTGCTATCACCTTCAAGTTTATCAGCATAACCAGGCACATCAGGACGTGGACCAACAAAACTCATATCTCCAATAAGAACATTCCAAAGTTCCAACAATTCGTCAAGTTTGTATTTACGCAAAAACTCTCCTATTGGAGTTATTCTTGATTCGCCTTTAACCGATATTGTAGAACCTTGATGTCCGGTTTTCATTGTTCGGAACTTGTATATAGTAAATGGCTTAGCAAAACGGCCAATACGCACTTGCTTATAAACAACCGGTTCTGATACCGATGTTACTTTTATTGCTACGGCAATAATTATCAACACGGGCCACAAAAAAAGCAAGCCTACAAGCGACATTGTTCTATCAAAAATCCATTTTGCCATTTATTGCACTATTATATAAAAGAAATACCATGTTAGTCCATTAACTTAATGATTTCCACTCGGTGCAAAAGAAAACAAAAAGCATCGTACCACAATAATCACTTAATAAAAAGAGTCATTAAAAGCTTACGATTAATCGTCGATGCGACACTCAATGACAAAAAAAGTTTTGATTTGTGAAAATTATTTTGCTTTATGCCTCAATCGAATTTGTTTTAAATGCTTCCAAATCAGAAGTTTTTCTTTGTTCCACAAAAGGCAAGAACGACAGGAACACGAACAACGGGAAACTGAAATGGCTACTGCCACTGAACATGCAGAAGAACATGCAGCAAAGGTACATAATGAAAAATATGCCCAAATCGGACCTTTTCTTCCAATATAGCCACAAACTCATCGCCAGGAACCATATGTAAACAACACCACCAATAATGCCCGAATACAAGAATGCCGAAATAATTGGATTATGAGGGAAATCGTATCGTTTTGGATTATTGTAGAATTTTTCGCCATACCATTCCAAATAGTCAAAACCATGACCGAATATTTTTTGTTTCCAGTTGTATTTGGTTTGCCAAAGTTCCCAAGCATATGACCAACGGTCGGTGCGGGGTGCAATAAAATTATTTTTGGAACTTGCAGATTTTTTGAATGTTAATTCATCAATGAACATTGGCAATCCTATAGTATCATTACATTCCATCTTGATATCTTTTATATCTACTATGGTTTGAGGTTGTAAAGAATTTAAAAAACATATGGCATTACTTTGATTTTCAGCAAATTCATGAGATGTAAAGTAAGAGTACCATCCAGACTGATCAAGTGTGACCGTTGCTGGAGTATTCCTAATAAATTTTCCATCTTCCTCTATTTCCCACCCCACACTAAATGGAAGTCCGCCACCCTTGATTATTCTATATTTGAAAGAAATACTATATGTTAGATTTTTATGATAATATATTGGTCTACCAATGTAATATAGTTGCCAAAAACCATTTCCGCTATTTCTATTAATCCTAATAAATCTAGAATTTACAGAGTCTGTAATGACATTCATGCTTATGTCATCATTATTTGATTGTATACTACTCCAATATTTCAAATCATCATAGAAATCAGAATTATAAAACAAATTATTGCAATCGTGAATCTCGTTTTCCCAATCAACTTTCCCATATGTCAATTTGTTTTGAAATGTAGGCAATGATGTTTCTGGGCTAAAGAATGTATACACTTTATAGTATTTCCAAAACAAAGGAGAACTTGTATTTAAAGACGACCTATTAACATTGTAATGATGTAATGCAATAGCAGTGGCAATCACAATGCAAGCAATGGTTGATAGTACCATATATTTGTACATCTTAATGATCTTTTTCTTTTCAAATGCTATTAATAACAAATAATATATAATCATTATTCCGTACAATATATATCCTCGTCTAGATGCGCTGAACAATATATTTATTGACGATATAACTGTATTTATTACAAATATTCTCTCCGAAATCTTTTGAATAGAAAGAAGATAGATTGATATTGGGATTGTCAGCAAAAAATATAGCGAGTAAAAATTATTGTCCAATGTCAAAGGAAAAGAATCCGATTCGAACAGAAATTTTGGATATGGAATATCAACACCGACAAGTGTCAAAATTGATCTAGTTATAGCAATCACACCAGCTATATCTACAAACAACATAATCTGTTTAAAAAAAACAGCACCATGTTTATGTGGTTCAAATAAAAACAGGAGAAAAATCGTAACAAAAAGATTGATAAATTCCTTTATAAGCAAGGGCCGTTTTGAAAAATTGCAACAAAAAATCACGACAACCAATATCGCAGAGATAAACGATAGAAATTGATTACGTGTTACATGCCATTTAATTTGGGCTGTTTTGTTATAGCATATATATATTAATGGTAATACAGATGCAAAGAAAAAATACTTGTACCCAAGGAAAATCGTTCGCACAAAAAACAACACTACAATCAGTGTTATAATGTATGATCCATTATTGTCTATAAATTTCTTGACCCTCATTTAACCATAATAATATGAATTCTGATTGCATAGTTATTTGTTGTTATACACGTGCTCGTAAAACGATATAGTATTGCTTATCGTTTTATCCCATGAAAACCGTTTTACATTTTCCAAAGCATCATGTTGCAACTCTTTATAGAATGTTTTTTCTTGTAACTGTTTTATTCTAGTTATGGATTCTTCAACATTTGTTGGATCAATGTAGATACATTTTCCTCCGCTTATCTCTGGGATTGATGATTTTTCTTGACAAATCACGGGACACCCACATGCTTGCGATTCAATTACAGGGAAGCCAAACCCTTCATACGAACTAGGATAAAATAGAGCAAATGATTTATTGTATAGTTCAGCCAATTCTAAATTACTAATGAATGACAATTTACAATATCTATTTGGTATGTGTTCGTTTAACATTTTTATTTCATCTTTAGTCAAATCTCCTCCACCAACAATAACCAAAAATAAATCTTTCAAGCCATTTATCAGTTGAACTGAAAGGTTAAACCCTTTATATGCCGCCCTAGATCCAACAAAAATCACATTGTTGTTTCTTTGGCTATCAGTAAAATTAAATGTTGATTTGTCGTAACCATGGTAAATAACCGTACTCTTCCCGTTATAATTAGGATACATTTTTCTAAAATCAGACAAAGTGTTCTGCGATATGCATATAACACCATCAGAATGTAAAATGGCATTCTTTTTTTGCCACTTGTGCAAATTTGAAAGTAAATCTTTTCTAAACAATTCATATGTAAAATCATGAATTGTTGTCACGTTTATTGCATTATTGTTTTTGCAGTAACGATAATAACTTGAATGGAACACAAATGGTTCAGGTTCTTCAACTCGAACATTTTGATATCTTTCAATTAATACATTCCTGTCTTTGTGTATACTATTATTCCGGGAATGATAAAATATATTTTCGCTGCAGTTTCTATACAGAAATCTATTATTTACAGAAATATAATTCTCTAAATAATTCCAATAGGCAGATATGCCACCACTTTTTTGAAGGGAATATATAATATCATCGTATATGATTTTCATAAAAAGAAATTTTATTTGTTGATATTTGAATCTCCGCGTTTCGCAGGAATTAGTATTTTACCAAATTTTCCAAAAACCAACATTCCAAATAGCAAGGCATAAGATAACCTACTTATTGCGTAAAAGTAATCACTGCGAACTATATACACAGAGAACCCAATCATTCCCAAAAATAATATTTTATGATAAATGGAGCTTTTGTTAACGTTTGACGAAATATAGGATATGAAAAAACCAAATAAATACATAAAAAATATTGTTCCCCAAAAACCTAAAGCCAAATATGTAGAGGCTATAATATTTGTTCCAACGCCAAAAGTTGGATTTTCTCCCATTGCTAAATAAGAAAAAAAACGGGCTGAACTTGTTTCCCAGATGGGGATATTCAAAGCATCAACTACAGCCCCCTGCAAAAAAGGAACAATACTTAATAAAGAACCAAACAATGTAAATGGAATTGTTCCTGAAGACTGAACATAGTCGTATCCAGTGTACAATGTATAATTTGTTATTATTAAATCCATTCCCATATCTAGCATGTTGAACGAGAACTTGAAAATACCATTTGATCTCGCCACCAATATTAGCCTCATGCAACATAGGCCACATAGAATTAGTAATAATATCTGTTTTAGATTAATGCCTTTATTCAACATTGCATAACCGGCAAAAACCATAAGTGCAATTTGAATAGCAAATGTTCTTGACCCAGATATCACTCCAGATGCAATTTCAAGAGCTAATGCAATCCATAATAGCAAATTGTGTTGCCACCATTTTTTTATAATTCCCTTCAATAATAAATTGTGGAATTCAATAGCAATAGCCACTATTATTATGCTATTAGCGAGTATGCCAAAGTATGCAAATGTTCCACTTTGCATCCAAGGGTTTGTCCCATAATATTGAATTTTACTTGTCGCAATTATGACTAAATGAATTAAGGAGTATATGAATGATATTACAGTTGGCAATATATTTGCTATGTATTGTGATTTATTGACGTTAAGAGAAATGCTGTTATTGCCTTTACATAGGTGCCCCATTATGAAAAAGTTATACCCAATAAGTGCTAATAATGTTGATTTAGTGATAACATCTTCATTAAACCCTAGAGAAAACATGAAGTATTGATGTTTATTTATTGGATAAATAAATATAGGGTATAGGAAATAGACAAAAGTGAATGTGACAGTGAAAAGAAACTCAAAGGAAAAATAATTGTTGTTTTTCCTATATGCAAAGAAATTAATGGCAGTAATGATAAAAAGTATAAATGCAGCAACAACTATTGGGTACGAATAATAGTTTGGGGATAATGCATATAATAGTAGACTTGCAAAAAAACTAATAAGGATTAATATCAAGTTTGTTTTGCTTGATATATAATATTTTTTAGTTGCAGAAATCTTACTCATAAAGACTCTATTAAAGAGTTCCACAATAAAAATATATTTTGTGGATGATACTTTTGTGCATTACTATATGCTTCCGTACCAAAAGATTTCAATTTGTTAGGTGATTTGGCTAATTCTATCACTTTGTTAGCAAATCCGTCTATATCGTTAGGCGCTATAATAAACCCATCTTTTTCATTCTCAATAACGTCTGCAGGTCCCTCCGGGCAATTAAAGCTTACGATTGGGAGTCCACAAGCCTTCGCTTCAAGCAGAACCATTGGCAGACCTTCTCTTTTTGATGTCAGTACCAACAGGCTTGAATTCAATAGTTCTTTTTTGATGTCGTTTGTTACAGGATTTATCGTAACAAAATCACTAACATCATATTCCTTCATAAGTGACAAGAGATTACCATGTTCTTCACCCTCTCCAAAGATGTCTATATGCCAATCAGGAATTGACGACTTTAGTTCTTTGGCGATTTTTACAAGCATATCGTATCCTTTTAGTTTGACTAGCCGACCAACAGCTATGATACGTTTGTTGCTCAGTAAAGATGGTGTATCGCAGGTGAATGACAGGGAATTAGGAATGATTGCTAATTTGTCCTTCTTTATGATTCCATAGTAGTGTTTTGCATCGCTTGGTGTTAGTACAACGACTTTGTCTAGTAAAGGATATACCAATCTTCGAATAATTCTGCTGTATATAGGACATGCCGCGAAATTGGAATGTTCACAAGCTATTTTTTTTGCATTATGGCCATAGAATAGAGATAAACAATTGTGGGAGTGGGCGGTACTTATTGTGATGTCTATATTGTTTAATTTGACAAATCTCCTCATTGAGAATATTAGCTTAATGTAGCTAAACGTTCTCAAGAATAGATTTGCCTTCTCTATTCCAAGGTGTTTAATCTTTATTTCGGGATTTAGTTCATAGTAGCATTTGCCTTCATCGTGCGAGTTTATGCTAACTATTGAAACCTTATAGTTGCCGTATTCTGTTAATAGATTTGCCAGATTGGCGACAGCTCTTTCTGTGCCAGATGGCGATGTTATGTCAAATAATATTATGGCAATGTTCTTATTCATGTTTTAGATATATTGTCAAAAAATCATTAATATATGTTCTAAAATGCAAGTAGCATTTTAGATGCAAAAACAATTTGCAAAAGACTAAAAAATTTTTTGTTTCAAAAAATCGAATTCTTGCATTCAGCCATTTCCGAATGTCGCTTATCGTCTTTACTTTTCTTGGATTGTCAACGCTGGGATTTTCGCTTAGGAATTTTTCAAACATGTCGCATATTGTCAGGTTGAAATAAGGAATCTTCTTGAATTTTGCGATATACTCATTGCTTGAATTGTTTTCGTGAATCCTATGTTTTATTAGAGGCGCATCAATGGTGTAGAATGAATCAGTCAACAGCGAAAAAATGTAAATAAATGCGTCATGTGCTATGTCTTCAATGTAGTATGGCTTTATAGAATCAAAAAAAGTTTTTCTGAAACAGAATGTACAGCCCAAATACTGAATATATAATGTTTTATGGTCAAAGAAATGCCTTTTTAATTTGATACTTTTCAATGGATTGAAATTTGAAGTCAAATTACCTTTTTCTAATGTAAAATTAGAAGCCAATAGGTTAATGCTTGAATCATTAAAATAAGGCAACATGGTTTCAATCTTTTTGGTATCCCAAATGTCATCTTGGTCACAAGGGAAAATCAAATCGGCGTCACAATTGTCAATAAGGTCGTAGAAACTTTTTTTCCAACCTTTATTTTTCTCATTTTGCGTCAGTCGCCAATTGGATAATTCATATTGCTTGATGTAATCGCTAATTATTTCATATGTTTTGTCAGTTGAACAATCATCAGTAATAATGACTTCATCTGGTGAAACGGTTTGGCATCTGATAGAGTCGAGTTGTTGAATGATGTATTTTTCTCCATTATATGAAGATAACACGACCGCTGACCTATTTCTTTCTCTCATTTCTTGTGCTTGTTGAGGAGTTCTTTTAATGTGTTTTCGGTTAATTGGCTATAAATTAAGTCTATGTCTTCTTTTTTTAGATTGTCGAATAATTCACATATATTAATAGATAATAATTTCTCGATTAAAGGTTCTGAAAATCTTTTTTTTATGACTTTAGCAGGGTTGCCTACGGCAATTGAATAAGGAGGAATGTCTTTTGTCACAACTGAACCTGCACCAATGACAGCACCTTGCCCGATTGTTATTCCAGAACAGATGATTACATTTATCCCCACCCAAACATCATCACCGAGTATGATATCACCTTTTGACAAGGCTTCGTTCCCCATATTGAATTTTAGGCATTTGAATGGGTATGTCGTTATGGTATTTAAATAGTGTCCTCCACCTAATAGGAAATGAGTGCCAGCTAAGGAACAATAATTGCCAATGATGAGATTGTTTCTTGAAACACTATTGTCTTCGACATATAGGGTGCCATAAGAATTCTTGCCAACATGTATTTTTGTTATGTCGCAAAAATAGTGTATTGACGTTTGGTTGTGCTTGTTTTGCTTCCGATATTTTCTCCTGAATAGGAGCAGTCGTATTATTTCTATGATGCTCATGTGTCTAATGTATGGTGCGCCTATTAATAAATTGCATGAGAGAAATATTTGTTATGCACAATTTAGATTATGCGTAGCAATTTTTTCCCTATTAGAATCGCATATTTGAGAATATGTTTTTTGAATATTAGCAGTAATTTAAAATCTCTTTGCAGAAGTGTGTGATAATATGTGTACAAGTTGCTATTATATCTACTTATATATGTTTGTGCAAATTTATTTATGTCAATGTGATATTTAGTGACTGGTAATTTGTTGGTTGGATTATCTAAATAATAGAGTAGAAGTTCGTTGAAATAACTTTCAGACATTATT
This sequence comes from Salinivirgaceae bacterium, assembly GCA_024405635.1. Taxonomy (GTDB): domain Bacteria; phylum Bacteroidota; class Bacteroidia; order Bacteroidales; family SZUA-534; genus JAKSOL01. The sequence goes on from JAKSOL010000005.1 coordinate 54,625, forward strand.
GCGTTTGCTATTTTTTTTGATTGATCGAATAAAAGGTCTGGATGTTCTATATAGTTGTCTACTTCGGCATTTAATTCGTCAATATTTTTAAATTGCAGATTAATATTGAAATGTTCATTCATTAATTCATATATATCATTGCATGGGTCGTGTTCATCATTTAATGTCATTGGTAGTTTCCCTGCCACGCAAGCATATTGAGTCATTAATCCACCAATTAATGGGTATGTGTTAATGTATAGATAGCAATGTTTGAACACTTCGAAAATGTCTTTCCTTTCATTCCTGAAAAAGAATCTATTTTGGTATTTGTTCTTAATGATAAAGTTATTTATGTCACAAGAGTCTCCATTGCCCAAAAAGAGAAAGATTGTATCTTCGTGTTTGTCTAATATGTGTTTTGCAATTTCGAAAAATTTGTTGCTCCCAGATATTTTGTATGTCGATCCTCCTGAAAATATGATTTTTTTCCCCTGATAAGGGAAATCAAATCCAGAGAAAGGAATGTTCTTGTTGATTATCGGATAATAAGGTAGTTTAAGTAGCCTTGATTCTTCGATCTCTCTATAATCTCGTGAAATATTAAAACCATAATCTCTGAATTCAAAAAAGAAGTCAAAAAAGGTTTTTCCGATCCAAAATGCATGATCGGTGATGTTTATCAAAAACTTTTTACAAGGATCTTTGAATGGAATTTGGCACATAAGTCCACAAACATCCCATGGCGCAGTATGTGAAATTATTATTGACGGAGAAAATTGGTTAATGGTTTCATATAGAAATTGCGTAGTGTCAATGTCGTTTAATTTAGGAACCATTACCTTCTTAATGTTGTTGCTGTTGAGTTTTGTGATTATTTCTTTTGAACAGTCATTAAAATTGCCGATGAATAGGATTTCATGGTTTGAATTGGCTAGGGCATTTAAATATTGCTCAGTCAATCCGCGGTTGTCTAATACAAAATAGTCGTAAAAAACGACGCGGTTATTTTTGCCTATGCATGATGACGGTGCTCCTTTTTCGCATATTATTTCCCGTCCAATTGTATGTAGCGCTTCTTCTAAATAGTTGTCATAATAAATCAAATTTGTTGAGTACATTAATTGTGCGGCTCTACGAATAAGGGTGCATGCATCGCTAAACTTTTTTTTGTTAATGTAAGTCGAAATGCAAATTTTCAACTTGTTATAGTCGTCTATAATTTGTTTTTCTGTTACTTCCATTTTGGATTATCTGTGTTTCGAGTTTTTGACATTAGGACTTTCATGAAGTATATAATCTCGCTGTCCTTTAAAAGAGATAGTACGCCACAATAAACAAGCATTCCTATTATTATTCCTATTATCAATTGTGCTAAATATGATTCAAATAAACATGATATTACAAGGACAATTATGCCCATTATTGCTGAAGCTAGTATATATTTCCAAATACAAATAATTTGGTGTATTGGCCCAAATCCATATAATTTCCCTGGCATATATGAATTAATAATATAGTAAACAATTGCCGTGACAGCCTTTCCTATTGCAACTGCCTTTATGCTTATTGGAAAAGTTACCATCATGGTTATTGCTATAATAGGCACTTTTAAAAAGTCTATTTTCATAAATAAATCAGACCGCCCAATCGCGTTTAATAAGTTTAGGTTAAGTGAACTTAATGGAATAAACACGTAACTTAACGCTAACCAAAATAGCAGATTTGAAGCAGGAAGCCATTTGTCGCCTAATAGTACAAGTATAATTTGGTCAGACAACATTGCTAATCCTACCATTGCAGGGAACACCACTAAAGCCGAAAGTTTTATCAATCGACTGAACGTTTGAATAAGTTCATCCCTTTTGTCTTGCAAGGTTGCCATCATTGGGAAAGTAGCATTATTTAGAACGGAATTTAATGTTCCAGCTGTCAGTTCCGGAAATTGTTGTGCTCTAGTATAATATCCCAAACTTGTTGAATTGTATGCCTTTCCTATTACAAGATTGTATATGTTGGTTACTATTGTTGACAAAAGTCCGCAAGCAAGTAGTTTTGATCCAAATCCAAATAGTTTTTTGAAACTTTCTTTGTAAAACCCAGTTTTGGGAATCCACTTTCCCTTGACCCAAAAACAGACTACTGACACAAACGACTTAATTAATGCCTGAAACACCAGCGCCCATACTCCAAATCCATTATATGCCATAAAAACAGCAATGCCACCAGACAATATTGTAGCAATGGCATTTATTAGTGCTATACTTTTAAAATCAACCTCTATTTGAAATTTAGCATTATGAACTACAATTAAAGAATTAAGTATAATCTGCAAAAAGAATACCCTTTGCAATGAGACTAATTCAGGAGTTTCATAAAAATTAGCAATGGCTGGTGCCGCAAAAAACAATACTAAATAAAGCAGAATGCTAATGAAAATATTAAAAATAAGAACTGTAGAAAAATCCTTCTCGGTTCTATTCTGCCGTTGTATCAATGCTCGTGAAAATCCACTTTCGACAAACACATTAGACAGCGCCAAGAAAACTAAAATCATTCCAATGGCACCATAGTCATGGGGAGAAAGCAAGCGAGCAAGGATAATATTTAGGACAAAAGAGAGACCTTGGACTGCAACTTTTTCAAAAGCATTCCACAAAATACCAATCTTTGTTTTTTGCTTGATATCTCGGTACATTAGTAAAAATACACAATTAATTTTTTATTCTAATGTTACCTTTTTAATTCATCTTTTATCTGACTTGTAGAAATCCCTTTCGTATACGGAAGATATTCGATGGAAACCCCTAGTTCAGCAAAATCTTTTTCTGTTTTATTATAACGCTCAGTACCTTTCCAATCATCGCCAGAAAACAAAACATCAAAATGGAACATATTTAATGCAAGCATTTTGTCATTAGTCGTATCTATATCAACCAGATAAGCGGCATCTACAACTTCAATCGCATTTAGTATTCTTTGACGCTCTTGCTCTGAAAAGACAGGCTCCTTATGCTTAATGTTACGAACATAATTATCATCACATATACCTACAATTAAAATGTCACACATGCTCTTGCATCGCTCCAAAAGGTTCAAATGTCCTATATGGAACAAATCAAAAACACCACATGTATAACCTATCTTGTATTTTTTATGCATGGTATAAACCTCCTATTTTTAATATTCAAATTTAGATAAAAGATTATTTAGTATAAAATTTGACACGTTTGGATAATTAATCATAATATTATCTTGAATCTCGGAAGAAATATTTGATGGCTTTTGACTTTTTTCCAAACTTTTTAAAAAGGCAATTATATCATTACGATTATACGCGAGTGTATGGTAATCTAAGGCTTTGTTCCCCAATATATCCAATTGTTTTCTAACATGTTTTCCTTTAACAACATAACAACAAGGTTTCCCTGTGTAAAGCCACTCTACCATATAAGAACCGCAATCATGTACAATAGCATCGCACTCACAAAATAAACGAAAGTAATCTCCGCCTACCGAATATTCAATGCCCGATTTTTCTATGTTTAATAGATAATTGTCAACTTGCTTTTGTGTCCATGTTTTAGTGTTTAAAATATTGGTAAACAATAAAGGATGAGGACGAAAAACAAAATCCATTTTAGGGAATAAAGAGGGTAGTTCAAGTATCAAATTATAATACTCTAAGAAGTTAGATAAATCCAAAGTTTGGTTTATTCCTTGAATTGTGTGATGAGGACTGATTAAAACTTTTAATCTATCTCGTTTTTCATTTGCCTGCTCATTATATAACGAATCCATCTTTGCATAACCAGCCAATACTGTATTTTTGCCATGAGCCAGTTGGTATTTTTTTACTTGTTCTAGAGTATAGGTTGTATCAACATAGTATTTGAAAAATAAACTCATTTCCATGTTGCTTTCGACGTTTGTATAGTGCCATTTGGATATGGTATAACCATAATTAATATATATGGGCAACACGTTTTTAGTTGATAAATACTGTACCCCATGAACTTCATTAACCATACTATCATACGGATTGGCAAGATAAATTATATCAAAAGAATCTGAATAATCTAAAAACTCACCTGTTTCTTCGTGCCATCCATCTAATACGACGTCTTTCCCATATTTATTTATAAAGAAAGCTTTTGTTTTATTATATTGGTCAACTAAATGTTCTACACCACGGCATGTATCGGGAATAACAACAATTTTGCACTCATATTTATCTTTTTGAGACAACATCAAATCCATTAAACCATACGCCCCGAATGTTGAATCAAAAACCACATAAGATGCAAATCTTAAGGGACGATCTCCGCTGGTCCTTATTCTTTCGGCAACGTCATGATAATGTCTATAAGTGTCATTTATGAGTTGACGGTGTTTTAAGGCATTATATTTACGATACATGAAAAACCGGAACGAATAATATTTGTCCAAAACAAATTTTGGACATAGTTTTTTTATAAATGATTGTAACATCTTTAATACTGATTTATAACTCTTACAACCTCTTTTGCTTCCTCCATGGTTAAAACAGGGCTAATAGGCAAACTTAGCTCCTGATTGTGGATTTTTTCTGTTATGGGTAACGAAATACAATCCCATTCATTATAGCACTCTTGCTTATGAGGAGGAATAGGATAATGAATTAGAGTTTGAATTTCATTCTCTTTTAAATATTGTTGAAGACTATCCCGTTGCTCACAAAAAACAGGGAACAAATGATAGACATTATTTACGTCGTTCAAACGCTCTGGCAGAGTAATTTTAGGATTGCTAATATTTTCGTAATAATACTTTGCTATCTGCTGGCGGTTGTGATTGTCATTATCTAAATATTTGAGTTTTATGTCCAAAACCGCTGCCTGAATTTCATCTAGGCGGCTATTACGACCAGAATACTTGAAAACATATTTCTTTTGAGAACCATAATTTGCCAATGCACGAATACATTCAGCAAGTTCTTGGTTGTCTGTAGTTACAGCACCAGCATCACCCAATGCACCTAAATTTTTACCAGGGTAGAAACTATGTCCAGATGCATCTCCTAAAGAACCTGTTCGTTTATCTCCAAATTTGCAACCATGAGCCTGAGCGTTATCTTCAATTAATTTGAGATTATGTTTTTTACAAATTTCGCCTATTCTCTCTGTGTAAGCGCAACGGCCATAAAGGTGAACTATCATTATCGCCTTGGTTCTAGGTGTGATTCGTTCTTCAATTTTCGAATCGTCAATCTCCAATGTTTCAAAACGAGGTTCGACCAAGATTGGCTTCAAATTATTTTCTGTAATAGCCAATATTGAGGCAATATAAGTATTCGCAGGAACAATAATTTCATCACCGTCATGAAAATATCCCAACTCCTTATATGCTCTAACAATCCAAATCAATGCATCCAGCCCATTTGCACAGCCTATTGCATGTTTTGTCCCGATATATTTTGCATAGTCGGCTTCAAATTTTTTATTTTCCTCGCCTTGAAGATACCACCCACTATCAATAACACGGCTGACAGCGCTGTGTATTTCTGAAGAATATTTGCCTGTAACGTCTTTTAAACTTAGAAACGGTATTTGCATTTTTTATAATTTGATTAATGTCGGTAATTTTTGAAATATATTGGTCCTACGTTTATCCCAAGTACGATTTATAAGAATGTCTATCAGTATGGAAAACAAAAACATTGAAATGACTGCAATTGCAGTGTATAAGGCTGTTGTGTATATGTTGCTTGTTAAATGGTCGGCAGTAATACAATACTTTTTCCATAAGTATATCGCGAACCCAGATGTATGAATACAAAATACAGCAAAAACAGATTTAGCCATATAATTAATAATACTGCTTTTGAAAGAAATTTTGTTGAATAAAAGGAATAGGCAAACGGCCGATGCAACGGTGAAAAATGAACAATAATTTAATAATGACGGTACTCTTTCGCAGAATAAGGCAATGGTTAAGATTGATACCAAATATGCGGGTATAAGTTTTGAGACTTTTATTTGTACATTTTCTTTTTTTAATACCATTCCAATTGTAAGGCAATATATGAATTGAACCACATTGTATCCACCGAAATCACCATGTATTGTAATTGCGTTTATTGATGACAAATCGGCACCGAATAAATCATGCATAATGTCAGTAATTGTTGGGTATACAATAAAAATGCTTGTGATAATAAAAGAAAAAACAAGACATTGCTTGTGGCTCAACTTTTCTATTGCCAGATTTATATATGGAGACAATATGTATGATATAATGTAATATATGGCGAAATAATTGTATGGAATAAATATTAATATAATACTTTGAATGGAAAAAGGCTGATTTTGTATGAAATGTGTTACCAAAAAATCCAATAGCCTGTATATGTATACAATGAATAATAATTCTGCGACTTTGCTAAGTTTTACCTTTTTGGTTCCATATAAAAAGAATCCGGATATTATCATAAAACAATTAACAGCACATATACTTATGCTTTCAAGAAAAAGTAGCAATGTGTAGCTTGAGTCTTGGGCATACCCCAAAGCATTACCCATTATTCTATTGTTGTAGTGCAATAGAATTACCATTAATATCAATATTATTCTTAACAATTCGGCGCCAGATTCTCTGTTGTTCACATTCATTTCAAATCTTTCTTAAAAATTTTGCTGGATTTCCAATCCAAACTTCACCATCTGGAACATTTTTTGTCACAACACTTCCTGCGCCAATCATTGCATTTTCGCCTATAGTAATTCCTGCAAGTATAGTTGAGTTGGCGCCTATGCTTGCTCCTTTTTTTATTGTTGTTTTTGATAAATACCAATTGGGATTTTTTGATCTGGGGAATAAGTCATTAGTAAAAGTTACATTAGGACCAACGAAAACATTATCTTCAATAGTTACTCCATCCCAAATTTGCACGCCAGACTTTATAGTGACATTATTGCCAATGATTACATCATTTTCTATGAGAACATTGGCGCAAATGTTGCAATTGTCACCTATAATGGCATTAGGGAAAATTACACAAAACTGCCATACGTTTGAGTCCTTCCCAATATTTTTTGATTTACAATCTGATAGTTCGTGAATCATGATTTACTTCTTCAAACTAGCCAAAAAATCATCATAGTTGCGTATGTATTCTTTTTCATCGTAGTATTTACTCGCAAGAACTACTAATTTACATCCATAGCTAAAATCATGCATTTCTCGCCACATTCCTGGGCCTATATACAATCCTACATCAGGTCTATTCAGAAGGATAGTTTCTCTATTGACTCCATCATCTAAAACAAACCGACAAGCACCATCCATGGCAATAATGACTTGTTCCAAATCTTTGTGCGCATGATACCCTCGACTCTCGTTAGGCAAGGTGTCAAACATGTAATACACACGTTTTATCTCAAACGGAATGTCCTTTAAATTCTCTATGGCGACTAGCTTTCCGCGTTTGTCTCCATGTACTGGCATGTCTATTAATTTGTAATTCATGGCAGAAACTTCAGAATTTCTTTTCTCGCAAAAGTATAAATAGTTCGTAAATGTTCACATTATACTATATGTGATAAGTTTATTATGTTTTTTTTGGAATGTCTTAGTTTATATTTGTGAGGTAATATTTTTTTATGAAGATATCTTTAATTACAGCAACATTTAATAGCGCCAAAACAGTTCGAGATACATTCGAAAGTGTCTTACATCAAACATATTCTGACTATGAATATTTAGTGATAGACGGAGCGTCTAATGATTCTACCATTGAAATAATTAAGGAATATGAGCCAAAGTTCAAAGGCAAAATGAAGTGGATTAGTGAGCCAGACAAAGGCATCTATGACGCAATGAACAAAGGATTCAAAATGGCAACAGGAGATGTGTTGGCTCTTATTAATTCTGATGATTTGTTTTCAAGGGCCGATTCATTGCAAGTGGTTGTCAATACGTTCGAGAATCATAAGGAAACAGATTGCGTGTATGCAGACTTATATTATGTATCGCAGTCGGATACAAATAAGATTGTCAGAGTGTGGAGAACGGGGACGCAAAAGCCTTTTAGAAAAGGATGGTTGCCTGCTCACCCTACATTCTACGTGAAGAGATCGGTGTATGAAAACTATGGTTATTTCAATTTGAACTATCCGCTAGCTGCAGATTTTGAATTGATGCTTCGTTTCGTTGAACGATATGATATAAAGCTTATATATTTGCCAAAGCATATCGTGAAGATGCGCCTTGGTGGTGCAACGAGCAAAAATCTCAAAAACATATACCAACAAAATAAAGAATGCTATAGGGCATTTAAGGAGAATGGGTTAAAAGTAAGTCCTTTTTACATTGTATATAGAATGCTTCCTAAAATAAAACAATTTTTTTAGGTATGAAAAAACTATTATTTACAGGCGGAACAGGATTTCTTGGTGCGAATGTTCGCCCGATATTGGACAAATTGTATGAAGTCACGACATGCGGTATAACAAACAATGATGACATAAAGGCCAATTTGGCAAAAGAAATACCTGTTTTTGAAAAACAATACGATATTGTACTTCATGCCTGTGGAAAGGCTCATATAGTACCTAAAACTGAGGCAGAGAAACAAGCGTTTTTTGATGTTAATTACCAAGGCACGGTAAATTTGTGTAAGGCCTTGGAGGGAAACTTACCATCAGCAATTGTCTTTATTAGCACCGTAGCAGTTTATGGATGTGAAAAAGGAGACCTTATTACGGAGGAACATCCATTAAATGGAGAATCGCCTTATGCTAAAAGCAAAATAATGGCAGAACAGTATCTTACTGAATGGTGTTCAAAAAACAACGTAAAACTTGGCATATTGCGGCCATCGTTATTAGCTGGCCATAATGCCCCTGGTAATCTTGGAGCAATGGTAAAAGGAATACAAAAAGGCTTTTATTTAAACATTGCTGGCGGCAAGGTAAAAAAGAGTATTTTAATGGCAGAAGATATTGCAAATCTCTTGCCTTTAATAATTGAAAAAGGAGGCGTGTATAATGTTTGCGACTCGTACCAACCAACATTTGGACAGTTGGCAGAATCGGTTGCCAAGCAATTGAACAAACATAAGCCAATATCAATACCATATTGGATGGCATGGTGTATGGCAAAAGTTGGCGATTTACTAGGAAATAAAGCTCCTATAAATAGCTATAAACTGTCTAAAATGACAGATTCTCTTACTTTTTCTAACGAAAAGGCAATAAAAACGTTAGGTTGGGAGCCTTTGGATGTTTTAAGTAATTATAGAATATGACATACATTCTTCTTATAGTAACATTGCTTGCCCTCGAACTTATCTATTTCCGCATAGCCGATAAGTTCAACATAATAGACAAGCCAAACATGCGCAGTTCTCATACTCGAATAACGCTTCGCGGAGGAGGTATTATCTACTTGCTTGGCATATGGCTTTATGCCACATTTTATAGAATACCCCATATTCCATTTTTAGTGGGTATGACTGCAATATCATTGATAAGTTTTGTTGACGACGTTCATTCTGTGCCAAACAAATACCGATTGCTTGTGCAATTCGCCTCAATGATGTTGATGTTTTGTGATTTTGGAATATTGACTATTGAAAATTGGTGGGTTATTATTATTGCACTAATCCTATGTGTTGGCATAATAAACGCCTATAATTTTATGGATGGCATCAATGGCATTACAGGAGGTTACTCACTGGTAGTGCTGACAATGTTGCTATATGTAAATCATACAATTTCGTTTATTGACAACGAATTGCTGTTAATTGCAATAATGAGTGATTTGGTATTTTGCTTTTTCAACTTTAGAACTAAGGCCAAATGCTTTGCAGGCGACGTAGGTTCTGTAGGAATAGCTTTTATCATTTTGTTTTGTCTTGGAAAACTAATCTTAACCACATCAGACATTACTTATTTAATGTTTCTTTCTGTTTACGGTATCGATGCTGCTTTGACAATAATTCATCGAATTTTGTTGCACGAAAATCTTGGACAAGCACACAGAAAACACGCTTATCAGTTGATGGCAAACGAATTGCATATACCTCATGTTGCTGTGTCAGCAATATACATGTTGTTGCAAATAATTATATCGGTAGGATTGATAGTAGTAGCTAACAAATGGGCATTTTCGGGAGTAGTATTAGTAGCATTAGCTTTGGGGTACATCCTTTTTAAAAAGAAATACTACCATTTGCATGTTGAGTATTTAAAAAGCAAGGAGGCGTAAAAATGTTAATAGATAAAAAATTATTGGATGAAGTTTCAAGTATAGCTAGTACTAACGAGAGATTACGAAAGAATTTTAATCTCCACGATTCGTTAGATGCGCCCTCGCAACGACTATTGAACGCATTGGAGCCTGGCACTATCATTCCCATTCATCGGCACGAGAATACAAGTGAAACTTATGTCATTTTGCGTGGTAAAATAAGATTGACATTATATAATGATTCTGGAATAGAGACAGAATCGCATGTTTTATGCACTGAAAATGGCAACTATGGATTTAATATTTTAAGAGGTCAATGGCATTCGCTTGAAGTATTGGAGCATGGTTCAGTAATATTTGAGGTAAAAGATGGTCCATATACGCCATTGTCTGCCGACAATGTATTATCTTCTTTTGAGACAAAGAAACACATTATCCACCTATGTCTAGCCCACATGAGTGGCGATGAGCAGAAATACATACAGCAGGCTTTTTCAGACAATTGGGTAGCTCCATTGGGGCCTAATGTCGATTTGTTTGAATCGATGCTTGAAACGTGGTATGGCAACAATACTCATATTGCAGCATTGGCATCTGGCACGTCGGCAGTACATTTGGGATTGCTGCAATTGGGTGTGCAGCCTGGTGATGAAGTTATTTGCCAAAGTTTCACTTTCTGTGCCTCAGCCAATCCCATTACTTATTGCGGAGCTAAGCCAATTTTTGTTGATTCAGAGCCCGAAACGTGGAATATGTCGCCCGAATTGTTGGAGGAAGCAATAAAAGACCGAATTGAAAAAACTGGCCGTAAACCTAAAGCAATTATCCCTGTCCATTTGTATGGCATGCCAGCCAAGATGGATGAAATTCAGTCTGTTGCCCAAAAATATGACATTGCTATAATGGAAGATGCTGCCGAAGCACAAGGTTCGCAATACAAAGGCAAACTTTGTGGCACATTTGGCGAGTTTGGCGCAATGAGTTTCAACGGAAACAAGATGATTTCCACTTCTGGTGGAGGTGCGTTAATCTGCAAAAGCGCAGAGGCAAAAGCAAAAACCATTTTCTATGCCACTCAAGCTCGTGAGCCACATGCCTATTATGAGCATAAAGAAATAGGCTACAACTATAGGTTAAGCAATATTTGTGCAGGCGTGGGTTGCGGACAGATGTCAGTTTTGGACGCTCACATTGCTCATCACCGTCATGTGCACAATATGTATGTCGATTTGTTGGCAGATGTAAATGGTATCAAAGTTCATTCTAATCCAAACGACAAGTACAATTCAAATTATTGGCTTACCACAATTTTAGTGGATTCAGCAAAATTCGGAATAGATAGTTCAGATTTGAATCTTAAGTTAAACTCTTTAGGTATCGAATCCCGTCCACTATGGAAACCAATGCATCTTCAGCCTATATATAAAAATGCACCTGCGTATGTAAACGGTGTGAGCGAGAATTTATTTAAACAAGGATTGTGCTTACCGTCAGGACCTTGCGTTACAGACAATGACGTGAAGTATATTGTTAGAATAATTAAAGAATCTATAATTAGATAGCCCATCTATTAAAAACATTTATTGAAAGATGAATAACACTCTTTCAAAGAGTTATTCATTCTCAATAATGTTAGACTCAAATTATTGTTCTTTATTTATATACACTTCGACTCTCCCACCCAACAAAAAACAAACCTCCGGCTCAACATTGTCAAGACGGAGGTTTACTGCTTTATTCTGAATTTGATTATCTAATACTCGACCCAACAACTTATGGTTAGTTTGCCCATTGACTCATACTGAAGAAAGTAATTAAGGCGCTTGCCAAATTGTACAATGTTATTAGTTGCATATACAATTAATCGTTTGTTGAAACATAACAGCAACTTTGTATTCCACACTCTTTTCATTGTTTTTTGAGCATTCTCATTCCCCACTCGTAAACCTTGTCAATATTGGGACAAAACAATTCTTTTTCGTGTGACAAATCGTGGATTATTTTCAAGCCGAATGGAAAGTCCTCCGTAAAATAACGGCTATCAAAGTCTGGTACATAACCACAATCGGATTCTTTCATTGGTGACGCGATTCCTTGAAATGCTTTTATAGACCTTATTTTTTTTGTCAACGAATCGGCATCTTTACTTTCGTAATAATTTAATATTGTAGGTATTGCTCCTTCACGTACTCCAAGTTTATCAAGCAAATGTTGAAATTCGCCATCCATTGCAATTAGCAATTCTGATGAATCAACCGTCCAATCTGAATAAAATTGAGGCACATTTTCATACGCATAGCCTTCTTTATAATCGTTAAACATTGAATATAAACGACTTGTGTGAAGCAATGGATTGCTATTGGTAAGGCTTACCTCGTAATGACTCTCAAGCAAACCGACTGGGCATTTGAACAACGACTCTATCAATGCTCTTATCTCTTCCTTCTTGTTGGTTTGCTCCACTGCAATAGCCAGCGAGGCTTTGTATCCTAACAAATCGGCCGAATGTCCATACTCTGTTATACGGCTAATGAATGGCACTCGTTGGAACCCAAACAAAGGTTGTGTGCTTGGCAATAATTCAAAAGCCCGAAAAAAGAATCCTGTGCTTGATACTATTGTTCCTACTATTGTATTTTTTTCTAAATATGGTCGTATTTTTTGGAGTTCTTCGGCAATTGAATAACCTGGTAAACATATTAAAACAACATCTGCGCCACAAATTGCTTTAGCTGGGTCTGCCGTTATTTCATTCAATTTACCTTTATATTGTTTGCCATTAGGGTCATTCACTTCTATATCAGTTGACCACAAGTGTGGCTTGCGTGTAAACATTCGAATAGTAATATCCTCACGCGAGGCAAGAACTCCTGCACAAACATGCCCCAAGTGCCCTCCACCGCATATTGTAATAACCATATCTACAACAACATTAAAGCATCAACCAAGGCATCGTTATCTTTTGTATTTCGCACAGCAATACGAATCATATTTTTACCCTTAAGGCCATTTTTTGTATCGCAGTCCTTAATAAGGATATTGAACTTATTGAGTAAAATTTCAGTAAGTTCATGCGAAGTGTATTTTGCTTTATCAACCTCGCACATCAAGAAATTGGCTTGACTTGGTATTACTCGCAGATAAGGTACTGATTTCAATTTTTCGACAAAACGTGCACGTTCTACGATAAATTTTTCACAGGCTTTTCGGTAGTCTTTTTCGTATTTGTTAAATATCTGCATATAAAACTCGGCAAACGAGTTTATGTTCCAAATAGCAACATCTTTTTTTATGTAATTGACTAATTCTGTGTTGCTTGTCGCTAATATTCCCAAACGCAAACCTGGCACTCCGTAACTTTTGCTGATGCTTTTAACCACCACCATATTTGGATGTGATGCTAAAATATCGTTGGTTAACATTGTGTTGCTTTCCCAATTGTCGCTAAAGTCAACAAAACTTTCGTCAAGAATCAATGTTATGTTTTGTTTTTTACACCATTGGGCAAGGTTGAGCACATCGGCAACAGGAATGAAATTACCAGACGGATTATCTGGGTTAATCAACAGCAATTGTTCTATTTTTTTGTCAGCATAATACTGCATCAAATCGTTTGCAGTATAACTATAGTTGGCATTTTGCGGAACAAACTGAACTATATCTTCAGTTTTTTTGCGATGCGGATATTCTTCAAAAGTTGGATATACTACGCCTATTTTACCAGACTCACGTTCCATCAAACTTTTGATGAGTTCGGCAGCACCATTACCTGCTACTACATATTCTTGTTTAATGTTGAAATATTTGCCAGCTAACAAACTATTTACAAACATTCCCGAAGGATACTCAGTAAGTAGTCGGCCAAAGTTTGCTTGAAGTTCGTTGCGCATTTTTTGCGGTGGGAAATATGGATTTACCAGATAGCAGAAATCCAACATGTTTTCGAAACGCCAATAGCCTCCATAGCGTTTCATATACTTGCTCAGTTTGTCTTTTTCTTCAGCAAATATTGTTTCGGCAATATCTTTATCTTGAACATCATCAATTTCGTACCAAGGAAGATTCCCAACTGGTTTTGCTTTAAGTTCGGCATTGTTTATAAGTGTAATAACCCGCAAAACTTGTTCATAGTATTCATTGTTGCCCAAGGCCTTAACATAAGCATCGAGGAATGGCACGTAGCTGTTTGTTGCAAATTCTTTTGAGAATTTGTAAATGTTTACTGTTTTGTAATAATGGTCGGTATCTTCGTACTTAAATGCTTGTTTAGGCACAAAGTTCACAATGTTGTGGTCTTGATCGATGCACACCATTGTTCCATCCATCCAAGTTTCGTATTTGGCAACCAGTGCAAGATTTGGGAATGAATCGTCGAGTATTAGCCTAAACATTTTGCTATCAACTATCAAGTCTGATTCAAGAAGAATGGTATCGTCTTCCATCATTTTTTCCTTTACCAGCCCCAATGAGTATATGTTATTGGTTTTGTCGTAAATAGGGTTGTTAGCCCACTCAATTTTTAATTTATCATCAAAGCGATGGCCAACATAATCTATCACGTTTTGGCCTTTGTACCCAACCACTATAATCACTCTGCTTAAATTTAATTCGGCAAGTTGATTAAGCATACGGTCAATCAAGCGTACTCCGTTAACTGGAAGCATGCATTTGGTGTTGTCTTTGGTATATTCGCCTAGTCGGCGTCCCATACCTGCAGCTAATATTATTGCTTGCATATATTATATTATTAATCTCAAGAATGAATGTATCAAAAACTTCAAGCCACCAAATTACTGCATTTTATTTTTATGCTTTACAAATCCACTAACTAAAGTATCTTGCTGTATTTGTTTTCCATTGTCAACAATTATAATCTACATTGAGGTTATTAAATAGCAATGGTTGTGCGTTTTAAAACATATAAAACAAACAAAAAACCACCGGCTCAGCACTAGCAAGGCGGTGGTTTGTTATTTCAATATGGAGTTAAATTCTAGTACTCGTCCCAGCTACTAATGGCAATTTCGTCCATTGGTACGCTGCAGAATGCAGTTATAAAAGCACTTGCCAATCGTGCATTGGTTATTAGCGGAATGTTGAAATCGACTGCGGCACGGCGAATTTTGTATCCGTTGTCAAGTTCGCGTTTGGTTAGGTTCTTTGGAATGTTTATAACCAAATCCAATTTCTTATCGTGCAAGTAATCCATAATGTTTGGCTCTTTTGCCTCGTCGGGCCAATGGAGTTGAATGGTTTCTACTCCGTTTGCGTTTAAGAAATCGAATGTGCCGCCAGTTGTGTAAACTGTATAACCTTTTTTAAGTAATTTTTTGGTTGCCTCTAGTAACTCAACTTTTGATCGAGCTGGACCTGACGATATAAGAACATTTTGCTTTGGAATTCGATTTCCTACCGATAGCATACTTTTTAGTATTGCCTCGTAATAGTTCTCGCCCAAGCAACCAACCTCGCCAGTTGAACTCATGTCAACACCAAGAACAGGGTCGGCTTTAAGCAAACGTGCAAATGAGAATTGAGAGGCTTTAACTCCCACATAATCAAGGTCGAAAATATCTTTATGCAAAGGCTCAACATGCTCGCCCAACATGATGCGCGTTGCCATTTCAATAAGGTTGTATTTCAACACTTTTGACACAAATGGGAACGAACGCGATGCTCGCAAATTACATTCAATTACACGCACTGCATTGTCTTTTGCAAGGAACTGAATGTTAAATGGTCCCGAAATACAAAGTTCTTTGGCTATTGTGCGAGCAATTTTTTTGATGCGGCGAATGGTTTCTACATACAATTTTTGTGCAGGGAATACTACCGTAGCATCACCTGAGTGAACTCCTGCATACTCCACGTGTTCGCTTATTGCATAGGCTTTCAATTCTCCGTTTTGCGCTACGGCATCTATCTCAATCTCCTTTGTTTGTTGCATAAACTCAGTTACTACAACTGGGTGATCTTTTGACACTTCGGCCGCCAATTCAAGGAAATGGCCAAGTTCTTCTTTGTTCGACACCACATTCATTGCGGCACCCGATAGCACATACGATGGACGAATAAGCACAGGGAAACCAACCTCCTCAACAAACGAGTAAATGTCATCCAAACTGGTAAGCTCTTTCCAACGAGGCTGGTCAATACCTTGCTCGTCGCACATTGTTGAGAATTTTTGGCGGTCTTCAGCGCGGTCAATTTGACTTGCTGATGTACCCAAAATTGGCACATGTTGTTTATGCAAGCGCAATGCAAGGTTGTTTGGAATTTGACCGCCTGCTGATACAATAACACCTTTGGGCAATTCAAATTCAACAATATCAAGCACACGTTCAAAACTCAACTCATCAAAGTAAAGTCTATCGCAAGTGTCATAGTCAGTTGATACTGTTTCGGGGTTATAGTTTATCATAACCGAGCGGTAGCCACATTTTTTAATTGTGTTGATAGCGCTAACACAGCACCAGTCAAACTCAACACTTGAACCAATGCGATAAGCTCCCGAGCCCAACACAATTACTGAGCGTCCATCGTCTTCAAAATTGATGTCGTTTTCGGTGGCATTGTATGTAACATACAAATAGTTGGTTTTTGCAGGATACTCACCAGCCAATGTGTCGATTTGCTTAACAACTGGCAAAATACCATGACGTTTACGGAACGAACGAACGGCAAGCAACTTTTCGTCGGCCGACATTTTTTTGTCCTTTATTGTATAGCGACCAATTTGGAAATCGGAAAAGCCCATTTGCTTTGCCTTGCGGAACATTGAAGGAGTAACACCTTCAACCGTTGTGTAACGGTCAAGAGCATCCTTCATGTCGTGAATATTTTTCAATCGACTCAAAAACCATTTGTCAATCTTGGTCATGTCGTGAATTTTATCCACTGTATAGCCCTTATCAAAAGCTGCTGCAATGGCAAAAATACGTTTATCGGTTGGGTTTAGCAGTTCTCCGTCAATATCTTTAACCTCTTTTAAGTTACCAACAAAGCCGTGCATTCCTTGACCAATCATGCGCAAACCTTTTTGAATAACCTCCTCAAAGGTGCGGCCAATGGCCATAATCTCTCCCACCGACTTCATCGACGAGCCAATTACTTTTGACACTCCATCGAATTTGTTCAAGTCCCAACGTGGGATTTTACAAACTATATAGTCCAAAGCTGGCTCAAAGCAAGCCGAAGTAACTTTGGTAACCGAGTTCTTTATTTCGTGTAAGCCATAGCCCAAACCAAGTTTAGCAGCCACAAAAGCTAGAGGATAACCAGTAGCCTTTGATGCCAATGCCGACGAACGGCTCAAACGTGCGTTAACCTCAATAACTCTGTAGTCTTCCGAATTTGGATCTAATGCATATTGAACGTTGCACTCGCCCACAATGCCTACGTGACGAATAATATCGATGGCTATTTTACGAAGTTTGTGATACTCACTATTGCTCAATGTTTGACTTGGAGCCACAACAATCGACTCGCCAGTGTGAATGCCAAGAGGGTCAAAGTTCTCCATGTTACAAACTGTGATGCAGTTATCGTATTTATCACGAACAACCTCATATTCAACCTCTTTCCAACCCTTTAGCGATTCTTCGACCAAAATTTGTGGCGAATAAGCAAATGCACTTGATGCCAATTTTTCAAGTTCCTCTTGGTTTGAGCAAAAGCCCGAACCTAAACCTCCCAAGGTGTAGGCGGCACGAATAATAAGAGGGAAACCGAGTTCAGCAGCAGCGGCATGAGCCTCTTGCATGTTGTTTGCGGCAATGCTACGTGGAGTTTTAACATTAATCTCATGCAACTGATTGGCAAATAGTTCGCGGTCTTCGGTGTTTATAATAGCCTGAACTGGAGTACCGAGCACTTGCACATCGTATTTTTCAAGCACACCGCTTTTATACAAAGCAACACCGCAGTTCAATGCAGTTTGTCCACCAAACGATAGCAAAATACCATCGGGGCGCTCTTTTTCAATAACCTTTTCAACAAACTCTGGAGTTACAGGCAAAAAGTAAATTTTGTCGGCAACGCCCTCCGATGTTTGCACAGTAGCAATGTTAGGGTTGATAAGTACGCTGTATTTGCCCTCCTCGCGAATGGCCTTCAACGCTTGTGAACCAGAATAATCGAACTCGCCAGCCTCACCAATTTTAAGTGCGCCCGAGCCCAATAGTAATATCTTGTTTATCTCTTTCATCTTTTTGATTTTCTGTTTGATGCGTTATTTACTCTTTGCCATATTCTCTACAAACAAATCGAACAACCATTCGGTATCAACTGGGCCGCTGCATGCCTCTGGATGGAACTGAGCCGAGAAAAATGGTTTGCTCTTATGACGAATGCCCTCGTTTGTACCATCGTTCACATTCACAAAGAATGGTTCCCAATCGGTTGGCAAAGTTTTGTCATCGATAGCAAAACCATGGTTTTGTGATGTAATGTAGCATCGATTTGAACCTGGTGTAATTACAGGTTGATTGTGCGAGCGGTGTCCAAATTTCAATTTATAAGTTTCAGCACCAGCTGCACGGGCCATCAATTGGTTGCCCAAACAGATACCCATAATAGGTTTGTTTCCTGCAAGTATCTTTTTAATATTTTGCACTGTAACGTCGCACACGGCAGGGTCGCCAGGACCGTTTGAAAGGAAAAAGCCATCGCACTCCTCGTTAGCAAAATCGTAGTTCCAAGGCACACGCACCACTGTAACATCGCGGCGCAACAAGCAACGAATAATATTGTATTTAACTCCGCAATCGACCAACACAACTTTGTACTTGCCGTTGCCATAAGTTTTGACTTCGGAAGTAGAAACCTGAGCTACAAGGTTGTCTTTGTTTGGATCGTAAAAATCAACCTCTTCGTTTGCAAATTCTATTTTGCCGAGCATTGATCCACAATCGCGCAGTTTTTTTGTCAAAGCACGGGTATCAATACCAAAAAGCCCCGGCACCTGTTGTTCTTTTAACCAATCGCCGAGACTTTTTTCTGAATTCCAATGGCTTGGATCAAATGAATAATCCGAAATAACCAAGCCTGAACAGTGAATTTTATCCGACTCAAAAAAGGCAGGCAACCCGTCTTCTTCTTTTTGGCGAGGAACACCATAATTACCAATCATTGGGTAGGTTGGTACCAAAATCTGGCCTTTATACGATGGGTCAGTCAAACTTTCGGGATAACCCATCATGGCTGTATAAAAAACAACTTCCCCCGAAATAGATTTCTCATATCCGAAAGAAGTTCCTTCAAAAACAGTTCCGTCTTGCAGAACCAGACGTGCTTTCTTAACGCTTTGCATAATTATCTAACATATAAACTGCGCAAAATTATAGGAGCAAGATGTTTGTTGCAAGCACTATTTTCGCATTTAGTAAAATACGTATCGCAGTTAAAACCGACAACTTTATTGATTAAACATTGAGCCAAAAACTCACTTTTTACTGCGCAATGCAGAAAAACATTTCCACTTACCAACTACAAAAAAAGCAGCCTGAAAAAAAATCAAGCTGCTTTTCTGTATCATCAATTTGATAAGATTATGCTTTGTGAAGCTTTTCGTCAGAAACAGTAAGTTTCTTTCTGCCTTTTGCACGACGAGCTGCTAATACGCGGCGACCATTTTTGGTAGCCATTCTCTCACGGAAACCATGTTTGTTTCTACGTTTTCTTTGCGATGGTTGAAATGTTCTTTTCATCTTTTTATGTTTATGTTATTATTTTCCAAATCGGTGTGCAAAAGTATCTTTTTTTTTATTCAAAGCAAATGCTTTTTCTAAATAAAGATGTGTTTTTCTTTTCATTAGCCTGTCTATTGTTTATTACTGAATACCAATTATTTATTAAAGTCATTCAGTCAATAACCTACTTTTTGCGATTAAACTCATCTTCAAGAACCTTGCGCAGTGTATCTACATCGATTCGTTTGGCAAGTATTTTTTTGTGGCGATCGAGCAAGTAAATTGATGGGGTTGAACTAATGTCGTAATAGTGACGGAAATACGACTGGTTGTACGGATCCCACACATTTATCCAATTTTCGAGGCCTTGGGCTTCAATAAATTTGGTCCACTCTTCTTTATTTGTCTGAGTGTAAACTGCAAACACCTCAACTCCTTTGCTCCAATACTCGTCGGCCAACTCTTTCATTTTTGGGGTGGCTTTTTTACAATGTCCGCAGCTAGGTTCAAAAAAGAACATAATGGTGTATTCAGCATTAACCGACGACAAGGTTCGCTGCTCGTCGTCAACGGTATAAAGTTTTAATTCAACTGCCTGATTACCAACCGAATTGTAACGCAATTCCTCTACTCGTTTGCGCAGTTTTTCAAGCCATTCTGGGTCGGCCCAAGGTGTGCGACCATTAAGATAGTAGTAGTCGCCAAAAAACACCACCACTTTGTCCATTCCCATAATGTTGCTACTGTTGTATTTGTTAAAAATGGTTTGAAGCAAATACTTAAACATTTCGGTATCGGTAATGCCATCTAAAAGAGCCCTACTCTCTTTAATAATAGTGTCGGGGGCTGGCAGAATCATTTTTTCGAAGTAGTAGTTCACCTTTTGATGCAAAAAATTGGTACGAATAAGTCGAGCATCGTTAAGGTCGATGTTATCGAAATAATGCGCTTTATAATATTTGTATTGAAAAGCCGAATCGAGCACATTTCCGTTTTCATCGCGTGGAAAATCTGGGATATCAATCTCACGGTTGATGCGCAACAGTGCAGCTAAAATTGATTTTGGATGCAAGTTGTCAACCTCAGCCCATCGAGTTTGTACTTGCTGATAAAGCAGGTTAAGGCTGTCTTTTGCGCGTTGTCTTTCGGCTGCATTGGTTGAATTGCGTGCGCGTTGGTTAAGTGGGATTGCTATTTCGTTTTGTCGCTGCATAAATTGCTGATAGTCGGCATAATATTCCAACTCTGGAGCATTGGTAATGCGCAAATAGCGAGTAAGGTCGGCTGCACTACCTGTAAATTTGGTTGTTAGCGAAAAAACTTGCTCTTGGTCAATTGGCAATTCAAAGATGCTATTGCCTGGTACTAACACAAAATACATACCTCCATTAAGAGGTTCTTTTCCAGCAAACTCACCACGACCTTTTTTGTCGAGTTTTATTGTGTCTTTAACATACTGTTTGTCGCCATAATAGTAACCAAGATAGATATTACTATCGGCTAAATTATCAATCTGCACTTTAATGCTATAATGAGTTGGCTCGGCTGTTTTTTGTGCCGATGCACTTGCGAATGCAAAAACCGATACTGCCGCAACTATAGATTTTAACAAAACATTCATTGCTACTATTGTATATTTATGAATAACGTCACAAAACAAATAAAATTATACGAGTTGGCTATTGGCAAAGTCTGAAAGTTGAACTTATAATAGTTATTATTTATAGTAGCACCTATAAAATCCCCTTTATCTTTGCACACAATGAGAACGGTAAATCAATTGTCGGACATTTTAATAATTCCACTACTATTGTTGGTGGTGTTTGCCGTTGCACAAATAATAAAAAACCGTCGCATTGACGAGCAACCTCACTACAAGTATTTTACAGCAGGCCTGATGCTAAAAATTATGGCAGGTCTATTGTTTGCCGCTATTTATACTTTTCACTATGGCGAAACCGACACTCACTATTATTATTGGGGAACAAAATGTTTGTCGCGCTTATTCAGCAAAGACTTTAATGGTTTTGTTCGCATTTTGTTAGGTGACCATACTCCCGAGGCTGCTTCGCTTTTTGATAGTACAACAGGATGGCCAACCTATTGGCGCGATGTAAACTCTTTTGCCGTTTGCCGTTTCAACATATTATTCTACTGGCTTGGCTTTGGTTCGTTTTGGGGCAACACCATTGTAATGAATGTGTTTCTTTTTACTGGAATATGGAGGTTTTACAATGTTGTGCGAACCATTTTTCCGGGCAACGACCGTAACTTGGCCATTGCAACTTTGTTTATTCCATCGGTAACCTTTTGGGGTTCGGGATTGCTGAAAGATGGTTGGTGCTTGGTTGCCACACTATTTATCTTCTGCGCCATTTACAACTTATTTATTGTTCGCCGATTTAGTTTAATTCACATTGCATCGCTCATTATGTGGGCATACATTAGCATAAGCATACGACCATACTCGTTTTTTACAGCCGTGGGAGCCTCGCTCATTTGGATATGTGCACAACAAATACGCAACATAAATAATGCTATTCTGCGCACAATTGGGTTCCCTATTATTGTAGCAATGTTTGCATTATCGGGCGTGTGGGCATTTTCGCAATTTGGCAGCATGTCGGGTAATAGCCGATACGAGAGCATTGATGCCATTATTGAAACCGCCATCGTGGTGCAAAACGACTTAAAACAAGAGTACTATGGTGGCAATAGTTTTGATATTGGCGAAATAACCCCAAGTCTTTTTGGAATAATAAGCAAAGCGCCCAAAGCCATTATGGCAGGTTTTTTTAGACCATACATTTGGGACGTGCGCAACGCTTTTATGCTTTTGTCGGGAATTGAAAGCCTTTTGCTTATGATTATTACCATACAAATTATTTCACGTTTAGGCATAAAGCAAATATTCTCAACCATTTGGCGCACACCATTCCTTATCACAAGCATATCGTTTGCGTTGGTTTACGCATTTTTTGTGGGGCTAACCACAGCAAACTTTGGTGCATTGGTTCGATACCGAATGCCCGTGCTTATGTTTTTTGCCATTGTGTTAGCAGTACTTTGGCAACAATCGAATAACGAACAAGAAACAACACAACAAGAATAAACAATGTCAACAAAATCGCGATTTGCAGCACTATTTGCCACAAACTTTTGTGGTGTAATGAACGACAACTATTTGAAAATGTTGGTGGTTTTTGTAGCCACAGCGTGGGTTGCTCCTCAGTATCGCGACCTAATAATAACCCTAACTCCGGGCGCATTGGTTTTTCCTTACCTTATTTTCTCGCCTTTAGCTGGCAAACTGCCGCAAATGTGCAACAAGGTAACAGTGGTACGCTGGGCCAAAATTGCCGAAATACCAATAATGATAGTTGCCATTGTTGGTTTTTGCTTACACAACATTTGGTTAGCTCTTACTAGTGTGCTACTTATGGGTTTGCAATCGGCATTGTTTTCGCCATCAAAATATGGTTTAATAAAAGACATTGGCGGACCTGAAGGCATATCGCACGGAATGGGCGTAATGGAGGCCATTGCCTTTATGGGCATGCTATTAGGCACTGTTCTTGCCGCAACCATGGCCGACCATGCATCGCTGTTTGTTCAATGCACACTACTTATTGTACTTGCAGCATTTGGAATGCTTTTTTCCTTTGTACTTAAAGCCGATGAAGAAAAAGAGGCCATTGACACTCCTATTGGCATTATTAGTTTTCTGCGGTCAACATCAAAACTGATTAGCAAATACCGCGGACTAAACGGTATTATTCATGTGCTTTCAATTTTTTGGTGGCTATCGGCAACCTTGCAAATGGTGGTGGTTATTTATTGTAGCAAACTATTGGGACTTGACTCAACTCAGCAAGGTATTTTGCTTGCCATTGTTGCTGTTGGCATTTCGGTTGGTTGCGTAATTGGCGGTCAGCTTGACAAACACCATTTTATGCTTGGGCTTGTTCCTGCATTTGGTTTTGCTGTAGGAATAATGCTGTTAGCAATATTCTTTATCAACCTCAACACAGTATGGTTCACCATTTTAGTATTTTCAGTTGCTTTTACTTGCGGATTATTCAAAATTCCACTTGATGCCGAAATACAAAAACAAGCCGACATTAGCGAGCTGAACATTGTACTAGCCTACTTTAACCAAATTTCGTTTATATACATTTTTGCAGCATCGGCAACCACAAGCATACTAAACATGTTTTTTGATGTTACTTATGTTTTCTTGTTTGCGGCATTGGTGATGTTTGCGGCTTCGTTCTACATTTTGTTCAACTACCGACCAATGATGTGCAACTTTGCTCGCCGACTGATGCACTTGCACTACATCGTTACTATTACAGGCCGCAACAACCTTGAATGTAACAATGGCGAAAACCTGTTCATTTTGCCAGCACACCGCGCAGTAATTGACCCTATGCTGCTTTTTACCGAATTTTTCGATGTTCGTATGCAACCTATGGTTGACGAAGGTTATTTCAGCATACCACTAATTGGCCACGTGTTAGGCGAATTTGACTCAATTATGGTTCCAGACCTTATGCTGTCGCGCAACGGAGTGGAACAAGCAAAAACATTAACAAACATTGGGCGTGATGCTCTTGCCAATGGACGCAACTTGCTCATTTACCCATCGGGACATATAACTACCAATGGTAAAGAGACAATAGGTTCGCGACGTTTGGCTCACGAGCTTTGTTCAGCATTACCACAAAACACCAAAGTTGTGACAATAAAAATTGCAGGATTATGGGGCAGCGAATGGAGTCGATTTGGACTTAACCACACGCCAAGCATTGTACGATTGCTATTCAAAAGCCTTGCGCTGATGATGTGCGGTGCAATATTCTTTATCAAAAAACGTAACGTAAGCCTAATTGTTGACGACATAACAGAGCTGGCTCGTCAATGGGCACCACTTGGCAAAATGGAGTTTAATCGCAACCTTGAAGAGTGGCTAAACAAAGGTATTGAGGAGTAACAAACAACATACTATAAACAAATAGCCCCGATAAGGAGATTCTTTATCGGGGCTGTTTATGTTATTGATAATTGTTACTATTTAGCTTGAGCAGCCAAACGGTTAATCAACATTGGGAATGCAGTTTCAAAATCGACGCCATAATTATTGTGTGGTTCATGAGAAAGAGTTTGCTTAATTGACTCAACCACAAAATCGCCAGCAAGGGCATACGAGTCGTGCAACGATAGGCCACGCATCATGGCGCCAGTAAGAACGCTGGCAAAAATATCGCCAGTGCCATGGAAACTTTGCGATTGTTTTTCGTGGAAATACCAATCAATTTCGCCAGTTGTTGAATCAAGCGATGCAATACCAATTTTTCCTACCACGTTGCTCAATCCAGGTTGCTCGGCATCAAAAACTACGCCTTTAAGCACAACTTTTTTTGCACCAAGAGCAGCAAGTTTGTGCAACACATCTTTAACATATTCAACATTGTAACCGCTTGCAACGTAAGGAGTTTGCAACATAAACGAAGCCTCAGTAAGGTTTGGTACAACAATATCGGCTTTTGAGCAAAGTTTTGCCATTTCAAGCGCAAATTCTTGGGTAAAGCCAGGATAAAGGCTTCCATTGTCGGCCATACATGGGTCAATAACCTTAAGAGCACCTTCGGCACCAAATTTGTCAATAAACTCGCTCATAAGGTTCAACTGTTCAAACGAGCCAAGGTAACCTGTGTAAATTGCATCGAATTTAATTCCCTCGTTAAGCCAATGTTCCCAAATTGGGCGAATTTGGTCGGTAAGGTCATCAAATGTAAAACCTTTGAACATGGTGTGAGTTGACAATACGGCGGTTGGGATTATTGCGGTTTCGACACCCATTGCCGAAATGATTGGCAATGCAACTGTAAGCGAGCATTTGCCTACGCACGATACATCTTGAATAGTTACAATTCGTTTCATTGTTGTTTATTGATTTTTTTTGATGCGCAAAATTACGCCTATGCCAATAGCCAACACTTCTATATTTCGCAACTATATTTACATATTTAGGAACAAAGTTCCATTTCGTATTTAAGATCGGCGCGGTTGTACGATGGCACAAAGCCTTGCACCTTTGAAAAGCCCATTGTTTGGTACAAATGATTTGCAGCATGCAAACTGCTGTTTGTTTCAAGCACTATTCGGCTGATGCCTTTATTTCGTGCATAATTGATAATTGAATTGATAAGTTTTTTGCCCAAACCTTGGTTTTGACAATTTGGGCTTACTGCCAATTTGGTAAGTTCATATTCGCCATCGGCAGGACGAAACATAAGTGCCACGCAACCAACTACTTCGTTATTAATTTTAGCAACCAAAATATGTCCGCCCAAATCAATTATATGTTGCTGCGGATTGGTTAAAACGTCAATATCGTGTTGTTCAACCACAAAGTATTTTTCAATCCACTGGCGATTAAGTCGTTCAAAGTCTGGTTGAAATTTAGGATTCCAGTCTTCAATAATAATTTCGTTCATTTTGTTTCCGCGTTTTTCAACAAAGCACCAAAGTTTATACATCAAAAAGCCCCACACCAAAAACAGAACAATGTGCACCCAGCGCGGCACAATGGTTACATAGGTACTTGTGTCAAAACGCTCAACATTTGGAATATCGGCATAAAAATAAGCACCCGCACCAAAATCAAGTTCGTCAATCAGCCCAAGCCGATTGGCCATTATATAAAAAGCAATAAGCAGAATCACAATACCAACAACGGTGGTTGCAATTCTGCTTATCGTTTTCATTTTAAGTAGATTTTTTAATCAAGCACAGGAACATTGAAGAATGTGCCCGAAAGCAAGAACCAAACAGCAAAGAAGGTTAGCGCAATGTTAAATACTTGACCAGCAATGTATAGCCAAAGTACTTTGCCGCCTTGCATTTGTTTAACAATTTGGCGGAAGTTTGTGTCAAGGCCAATGCTAGTGAACGCTAACACAAATGCCCAGTTTTTATATTGGTCAAGCACTTTGTTTATTTTGCCTACCTCAGCAGCGCAATCAACGCCAAACCATTGTTGTCCGTAGGTTACAAGCAACGATGCAATGATTGATGCAACAAAGAAACCAATGATGAATTTTGGGAAACGATACCAAATTTCGGCAGCACCAACTTTGTTGCCTTCGTTTTTGTTTACATAAGTTGCAAAGAACAAAGCCACAAAAAAGGCGATGAAACCAATAAGAATGTTTTGAATTGATTTAACCAACACTGCTGCAGTTTGAGCCTCGGCTCCTAATGCTGTACCAGCTACCACAACGGCACCAGTACTATCAACAGTTCCTCCAATGAGCGAGCCTCCCATAATTGGCGACATGCCTACGGCTTTAATTATCATTGGTTCAAATACCATCATTAGCACAGTAAAGATGATTGATATTGAAACGGCCAACGAAAGGTCGGTTTTTTTGGCTCCCGAAGCTGCTCCGGTTGCAATGGCTGCACTTGTACCGCAAACGCTAGTTGCTGCAGCTAAGGTAATTACCAATGGTTTGTTGCCTATTTTGAATACACGGGTGCCTAACCACCACATAAAAATGATTACCACTGGGGTTACAATCCAAGCGATACCCAAACCATAAAGGCCAAATTTGGCAATGTTTGAGAATAAAACTGAAAAGCCCATTATTACCAAACCGCTCTTAATGTAAAATTCGGTTTTAATAGCTGGTTTTAACCAAGCAGGAACGCCAACTGTGTTTGAAATAAGCAAGCCTAAAATCAATGCCCAAAATGCCCATTCCAAATAACGGTTAAAGGTAAATTCAGCGCTTACCAAACGAACAATAAGACTCAACACAAATAGCACCACAAATGCTGGAATGTATTTTTTTACGCTCTCGCCTTGCAATTTTGCGCCAATGGTAAATAGCAAACCAAGTACTCCAAAAGTTACAAAAGTTTTTATCCAAAATTCGCCTCGAACAAATTGGTCGCTCAATGGCATTAGTTTTGCTTTTGCAATTTGGTCGGGAGTAAGGTTTTCCCACAATTGCCATTTGCTGAAATTTAGGGCTGAGAAATTAAACCAACCTGTAAAATGTGCCAAACAAGCTACTGCTATTACAATAAAGCCAATCCAGCATGCTAACCAATCTTCTTTTCGCCAAAGGTCTGAAATGTTGGACTTTCCAACAGTTACCACATCAGAATTTTTTTCTGTCATAATTTTAGTTTTTTTGCACTTGCCGATTTAATAGTGTAAAAGACTAACAATCAACAAATTAAGTTATTAAAATAATTATTTGCGTTGCAAATATAAATGTAAGCGCGAATACAACGTATCAAGTGACTCAAAATCAGCAAAAAATAGGTAAAAGTACTCCCCTACTTTATACTTGTTACTACCATTTCAAGCAATGGTTTGCTGTTTTGAAACGACATGTATCTCAAAAAAAAAGCGCCTTTGGTTGCAATACCAAAAGCGCTGAACAAAAGTTTTTTTCATTGCCGACTATTCGGCATATTGTTTTGGCAATCAATTAGTTGGTTGATTGATTTTAGATTCAATAAAGTTTAAAATATCAACCCCATTGAGCGGAACTCGCAAGAAATCGGAAAAACCAGCATTTAATATATTTTGTACTTCTTCTTTTAAATCGAAGTGCGAGTATGTAACCATAGGAGGCAGGTTGCTCAATCCATTAAGTTGCTCAATTATTTCAATTGCGGTATCTGATTTTTGGTAAAAATCTACCATTACCAAATCGGCGTTTTCGTTGTTGGATAAGTAGTGTAAAAGTTCGTTTCCATTTTTCAGCCACACGTAATTAATGTTGGTAAATCTTACCATTTTTTCAATGTGATGCGCATCAATATCATCAGCGGTAACATGAACAATTGTTCGGTTTTGCCATTGATAGTTTGAACATAATTGCTTCATGCGTTCAAGAATTGTGTCTGTGTAGTTGGTTGATATAGGGAAATTGATAAAGAACACCGAACCTTTATTAGGTTTTGACAAAACGTGAATTTTTCCACCGAGTTGTTCCACAATCATTTGGCTCAGTGTCAGGCCAAGACCGGCGCCTTCGCCAGCTTCAGTATAGTTATGGCGCTCAACCTTACCAAATAGGGCAAATATAGTGTTGTGCATTTCGGCGGGAATACCAATTCCCGAATCTTGTACAAACAATTCAACTTTGTTCTCGCGTATGTCGCACAAACCTATTTTAACTACGCCTTTGGCGCTAAATTTTATAGCATTATCTATTAATTGGCGCAGAACTATGCGAAAGTTATAGGTGTCGGTTTCAACAATAATATCGTTAAAAATGGTAGGCAAATCGCAAACTAAATCAATTTGTCCCGATAGCACTTTTTCGTTGTTTTTATACAGTTTAATAACGCCCTCAACTTGTTGATATAGGTTACATTTTTCTTTTTTTAAGAAAAGTTGTTTTGTCTCAAGTTCCGATATTTTAATCACATTATCGATGGTGGACATAAACTGTGTACCACTACTAACAATCATATCGCAAAAATCCTCGCGTTCGCTTTGTGTAATATCGGGGTCGGCAAGCATGTTGCTATATCCAATAATGCTACGAATAGGGAGCAGCAAGTCGTTGTTCATATTGCGCAACAGGGTGGCTTTTAGCCGGTCGGCATCTTCGGCACGTGTACGTGCTTGGGTTAAGAAGAATTGGTTGCGTTGTTGTGTTATGTAGCACGACAAGATATTGGCCAAAACCATCATGTTTTCAATATCGAGACTCTTGACATTGTATGTCGAGTTGGTTTCAATTAACAAATAGCCGTTGAATTGGGTTTCTTTGGTTGCGTCGTAAATTGGGAACGCATAGTGGTTCACCATTTTATTTGTTATGCCAAATAGTTTTCGTGTTTTTGGCATCATTTTATAGTCGCGCGGCCCACTAATGTATGGATAGTTTGCAAAGATTTCGTCAAACTCGGGATTTTCAATGTGATTTATTATGCATTGTTCTTCGTCATATTTATTTATTTGGGGAGCTGCATATTGGTATTTTATAACGCTCTTGTCTTTTATTCTAACATAAACCACAAAACGTTTTAGATGCAATCCTTCGCAAAGAGAGATGGTGGCAGGAGTAAGGCTATCGTCGGTATAGCCCGATTGCGACACTATTGATACAATGGTATTAACTGCACGATTTATGGTTATTGTTTTCTGCAGTTGAGCTTTCATTTCGGCAATTTCGGTTATGTCCGAAATTTTTATAATGATGCGACCATCGGCACAACCTCTGATGCTGATGCGTAACATTCGGCCCAAGTTTTTTGCATCGAAAATGCGCATTTTGAGCAACGACTCGTCAACGATATTTGGCACCAGAATAAGAACATTGCTCTTAATATATTCAGAGAGTGTGTGGCCTATGCAGTTTTGATTTTCAACGTTTATCACATTAAAAACATTGCCGCTAGCGTAGTCAATTCGCCAACCTAAAATAGACATATCGTCGTCAGTGCGCGACAGCACAAGCAAGCATTGTCCGGTATTGATTTCAAATCCTTTAAAAATATCGACATTGCTTAATCGCAATAAAATTAAGCCTTCAGACTCTGGCAACAACATTGAAGCGCAAGCATCAACTTGTTTTTCAATAGAATTGTTGCTCAAGGTTAAACTAAACGTTACGCTATTGTCGGTTGTTAGTTTTGAAAGATGAGAATTAAATTCTTGAAGCCCTGATTGGCTCAAATGTTGCTCAAATGTTGTTCCAACGACACTGCAACTAAAAAAATCGAAGGCCGATTTTGAGGCAGAAATAATGCTGCCGTTTTTTAGGATTAACTCACACGAATCGCACGCGGTACCCATAGTTTTTCAAAAATAGTTTGGTTTGCGGGCTTAAATTACAATTTTTATTGATGTACAAGATCAGCAAGCATTCGCAAAAGAGGTTGCATTTTTGAGTTCGTATTTCTAAGTGTGACAAAATACATATTTGAAGTGTCTAATTGCATTAAGCAATTTGATTGATGACAATGTGTAATTATCAGTGGTTTAGTATTTTTGCAACCGAAAAAAAATTTATGAAAAAGATGAAAAAGATTAATCGTTTTGTGGTAATGGCATTAGCAATGGCCGCTCCACTATTGGGAAATGCCCAAGTAACCGAACTTGAAGGCAAACTTCGTACACAAAATACCGACACTACTGAGGGTTGGAAAGTTGATGGAGTTTTTTCGCTTACAGCATCGCAAACATCGCTAACTAACTGGGCAGCTGGCGGCAACAACAGCGTTTCGGGCAATGCTTTGTTTAGCATTCATGCAAACTACATTAAAAGCAAAAACACTTGGGAAAACTCGCTTGACCTTGGTTATGGTATTATGAAACAAGGCGAGGAAGAAAACTTCCGCAAGACCGATGACCGCGTTGATTTCCTTTCAAAATATGGACGCGAGGCTATAAAGAACTTTTACTACTCGGCTATGTTGAACTTTAAAACCCAAATGTATGTAGGTAAACAATATGGCGACGACACAATAAAGATTTCGAACTTTTTGGCTCCTGCTTACGTTGTTGGCGCTATTGGTATGGATTACAAACCAAACAACCACTTCAGCGCATTTATTGCTCCTTTTACATCAAAAACCACCATTGTTAACGACCAATCGTTAGCCGACCGCGGTTTGTTTGGTGTTAAAGCTGCTGTTCGCGACGAAGATGGCACAAAGATTAAAGACGGTGAAAAAATATTTAGCGAGTTTGGTGGTTACATTCGCCTTATCTACACTCGCAGCGACTTTGAGGCCGAATTCCTTAAAAACGTAACCTTTACCACTAAAGCCGACTTTTTCTCAAACTACTTAAATGAACCTCAAAACATTGACGTTAGCTGGGAAACTCAAATAACAATGAAGGTGAACAAATTCATAACCTTGTCGCTTAACACTCACTTAATGTACGACGACAACATTCACACCTTTAAAACCGATGCCGATGGCAACAAAGTTGAGCACGGAGCTAAAGTGCAATTCAAAGAGATTGCTGGTGTTGGAATCCAATACAAATTCTAATTGGTTAGAATTTAATAATAGATTATTACTTAAAACAATCACCGTTGAGCCATTCAGCGGTGATTGTTTTTTTATGGTTTATTGACTGATTGGCTGTTAGTCTTTGACCATTAGAGTTTGTTTAGAATCAATAACTTATAGCCCATTAATCTCTAATAATTAGCCATTAAAAGCATTACAAACTCGCTCTTTACAAGCGCTGGCAACTATTACTCTTGACCGTTTGCTAATCGACTAAAAGCCTTTAGTTATTAGCCATAAAAAAGCCCCCCAAAAGTTTGTTCAACCTTTGAGGGGCTTTTTATTTTTCGCCTACACCGTTGTTACAATTTCACAATCTTTTGATTCATAACAACATTGCTGCTTGTGTATTGCAAAATATACAGTCCACGAGGTAGATTGCTTATGTCGATTACGCTTGTTGAACCTACAACACTACCCAGTTTAACCACTTGCCCTGTTTGCGCAAAGATTGCATAATTTCCATCGGCAAGGGACTGGTTAACCTCAATGGTGAATTTGCCGTTTGTTGGGTTGGGCTCAATGGTCAAATGAGGTTCATCGTTTTGAGCCACAAACTTCACGCAAATGGTTTTACCGGCGTAAGTTGATTGGCCATCGAAATCAACTTGACGCAAGCGGTAGTACTGATAACCAAACTCTGGATTGTTATCGGTGAACGAGTAATTGATGCGGTTGTTTGATGTGTTTGCGCCATTCACCACGCCTATCAAGGTAAAGTTCTCGCCATCGGTTGATCGTTCAATTTCAAAACGATTGTTGTTCAATTCGCTCAAAGTGGTCCACGAAACCTCAACAGCATTGCCGTTTTGCTTTGCATCAAAGTTTACAAGGGTAATTGGCAACGGATTTACCAAACTTGACGAAGCCAAAGCTACAGGGCTATACGAGCTAAACGGAACGGTGCATGTTACTTTGCCGCCACTGCCATTGCTTGAAGCACTGCCGCCCATATCGTCCCATGATGAGGTTGAGCTATTGTAGTGAGCAACAACCATTGCGCTTGCGTCGTTTATTTGGCTGGTTGCGTTGTCGTCCCAATATAGACTGATGTAGCTGCTTACACTTGGCGACGAGTTGCAAACAACATCCCAATTATCGATTTGACTAACAGCTAACAACGATTCGGCTTTATTTTCAATTTCTTCGCCATCGGGATCATCATTAAATGAGTATCCAACGGTAAACGACCCAACTGAAACTGGATTTACGCCAATCATGCCGCGGTGGCCATTGTTGCCAATTGGGAACACAAACTCGGTGCCTGCCGCAATATTGTTTTTACGAATTTGTCCGTTAACATAAGCATTAACGGCTGCGCTAGTTGCTGTGGCTGTGGCGTTTAGAGTAATTAAATTACCGTTTGTTTCAACCTCACCACTAACAAGCGCAAGTGCGCCATTTATGTTCAAATTGGTTTGCAGCGATGCTCCGTTTGCATTATCAATGGTCAAATTGTTTAGGTTAAAATCGCCGCTGCCGGACAATGTAATTGCAGCACTACCTTGCAATGTTAATGTGCTTGTTTCGCCGTTTATGGTGCCGTTGTTTTCAATGTTGCCATTAACGGTTAACGCATTGGCGCCAAGACTAAGAGATGCTCCGCTTGCTACGGCAAGGTTAAAAAACGATGCATCCGACTCAACATTACTTGCGCCATTGAACGATACGGTTGAAGCGTTGCTTGTAAATGTTGCTGCATCGTTGCATTTCCAATCGCCATAAACATCAAGTTGGTTGTTGTTTTCAATAGTTAAACCGCCCGACTCTATTTTAACCGATTTAACCTCTGCTGCACTTTTAATAGTTGGTTGGTTGGTAACATCGCGAATAATAGCATCGGTTGTGCGCGATGGAACTGCATTGCTAAACCAGTTGCCAGTTTTGCTCCAATCGTTGTCAATGGCACCGCTCCACACGTAACCTTCGAGCATAGTTTGTGCAAACTGATAATCGGTTGAGCAACCATTGTTGGCTGTAATGGTTACATAACCTTCAACATTGCTGCCAGTTGCTGTCATTACTATGTTGCCAAGCGCAGTGCTAGCTACGTTTGTACCGCCATCGGTATAGTTTATGCTGTAATGAGTTGGCATCACTGCAGAATTAACAGTGAATGGCACGTCGGTTGGTGCGCCCAAATACAAATCGGGCCAAGTAATGGTAACATTTGGCGACTCTTTAACCGTAAGCGTTTTGTAGCCGCTTGCTGGAATGCGCATCTCGCAACCTTGGTTACTTGCAGTAATGTACAGATTAACATTGCCATAGCTGGTCATTTTTACCGTTGTAAAATCAATTGCTGCACCAGTTCCCGACAAGGTATTACCAACATTCACGTCGTCTTGGTTAAATAGTTTGTAGGTTGTATTTTGCTCAGAGCCCGTTATTGTAACCACGCCTTGATTTCCCTCGCAAACGGCATCTATATCGGCAATTGTTTGGCTAACTGGACTTGCATACACGTACACCGTTTTTTCTTTATTGCCCGACAGGCGCGAATCGCTCTCCACAACGTTTATTGTGTGGCTACCAGCTGCATAGTTGCTCCAATTGATGGTTACAGAACTTGATGTACCAACCTGTGCGCCATCGACATACCATTTGTATGTATGGCCTGCAACTTGCGATGTTTGGTAAGCAATTACATCGGTTTGGCAAATGTTAACCTCGGCAGTAAACGAAGGTTGAGGGTTTGCAAACATTGTAATTTCGTGAGTTACCGAAATAGCACAACCCGTTGATGCCGTTTCTGTAACCTTAAGAACATACAAAGTTCCATCCGCGCTGCCTGTTGTCGGATATTTTACCGTTACCGAGTTGTTGTTTGGAGTGGTTGTTTGCGGAGCAGTTCCCACCCAGCTCCACGAGTATGTGCTACCTGCGTGATTTTCAACCACGTAAGTTCTGACGTCGTTAAATCCGGCAACATCAGAAGCATCAACAAAAACAGGCTCGTAAGCGGCAAGCACATCGATGGTACCTGCTGCTAGTTTTACAACACCGTCAGTCGAGGCATCTTTTACACTAACCAACTCAATGTTGTAAGTTCCAGCAACCCCACCCAATTGTGCACTGTTGCGAGTAATGGTATAGGTTGAAGCGTTGATGTTTGATTGAGTAAACTCGCTGCTACCAATTTTGTACTTTAAGGTGAATGGTGCGGTTCCGTACAACGCCACATCGATATTGGCAGTTTGTGTGCCGTCGTTGCATATTGTTTGAGTGGCAACGGTTGTTATTTCGGCAATAACGCCACTAAAACCAAAGGTGAAGTAATAGTTGTCGGCAGTTACTGCATTGTTTGTTGTAATGGTGCCCGAAGTTAGCGAGCCGCTGGCAGTTGCTTGGCACACGTTCCAAATTGAAGCGCCATCGAACTCAACCACATTAAGTCGTTGTTTAAGCAGTGTTAAGTTGGTAAACATTGGGCACGACTGACTGTCCCAACGCAAACCCACTTTGGCATTGCTTGCGGCATCGGGACGCTTAACAATCCAGTACTCGTTGTCGCTTATTTCGGTAAGTGTAGCGTCAATGTTGGCGCAAACGTTGGTTGGGTCTTCGTTTTTGTATTCGGCAGTCCAGTATTTTGCCGATGCGCCATTGTTGTTTACGTTGCTGAGTGTAATGTAACCCAAACGCGAGCCGTTGCCCACAGGGAATTTAAATGTTCCACTATTGCTGATGTTTTTGCGCAAAGGACCATCGACAAACGAAGTTGCGCTGCCGCCATTTACTGCCGATGCGCTTGTGTTTGATATGCTTATGAGCGAATTGCTGGCAGTGTAGAGCACTCCATTGGTTAAATAAAGAGTGTTGGCAACAATCAAGTTATTGTTTGATGTTCCATTGTTGGTTACGTCAACGCCAGCAGGGTTGTTTATCTGCAAATTATAGAATTGAGCATCGGTGCGCACATCGATTAGTTGCAAATTGGTGCCAACAAAACGCACAATGCTTGTTCCGCAAATGTAGCCGGAGTTTGTAGTGTTAAGGTCGGTAAAGTTGCCGCCCACGTAAAAGTCGCGATTTGAAACCGAGTTGTCGATGTGGCAACCGTTTTCAATGGTTACATTACCTTTTGCATAGAACTGCGCAGTGGTAATGTTTTTGGTTCCGTTGCCTTTAAACACCACATTTTGGAACGGATTGTAGTAGTTGCCCGGTTTAGCAGGCAGTGTGGCGGTGTGTTCGCCATAAAACTCAATGGTGCTTGATGCGTTGTTGTAAAATTCAGCATACTCGCCGGCAGGAACTTTAAACGAGTACATGCCGCTTCCGTTGTCAATTTCGCCCACGCTCAAAGTACCACCGCCGCGAACAATACCCAAGTTATGACCAACGGTGGTGCCCACATCAAGTTTACCGCCCTCGTCAATTGTTACGCTATATGCGCAATTTGGCGACGAACCATCCATTGTTATGGTATGTCCGTTTTGAATTATCACCGGGTTGCCGCTTGGTGCGTATTGTGCTGATTGCCAGTTGCCACCTGCATCAACATATTGCCACGAATTTTTATCGTTCCAGTTGCCCGATGTTTTACTGTAATAAGTAGGCAATTGCGAGTAAGCAGGGAATCCGCAAGTAAAATCGCCATTCAAGTTATCGATGCCCGAAATGGTGAAGGTATTGGCATCGGCATCAATGCTTGTTTCGTCGGGATAGTGATGCCATTGCGATTCGGCAAAACGTTGACCAATCATAAGCGATTCGCTACCGCCGTCGGTCAATAGGTTGTCGGTGTAGGTAAAATCGATGTTGGCCGAAATGTTGTCTAATCCGCTGGTTGTCACCATCCAGTAATAATTCAAGCAGTTGATTGGTTCGGTGGCTGGCGATATTGATGTGTGCCTATAGTTTATCGGTTTAATATTAACATAACCATTGTTGCTTGTTAGCGACGAGAATGTGTAGGTTACTGGTGTATAGTTGTCGGCAATGCCTATACAGAATTTAAAACTTCCGGTAAATCCGTTGTCGAAATACTTTATAACGCCCGCATCGCCAATGGCACCATTTAGTACAATCATAGCCACGCTTGCATCGTTTATAGTAGCTGTTTTGGTTAAATACAATTGATAATCGTTGGCATACAAATTTTCGCTCAAAGTAAGTTCGCCGGTTATCTCAATAGCATTGGTCATTTCGGTATAGTTGCCAATTCTGACATTTCCGAACGATGCCACGCTGTTGCCGCTGCTTAACATTGATGCCGACGACGACACAAATTGTGTTGAACCTGAACCTTCAAAAGCAAGGTATCCTCCCGCAGCTGAACTTATGTGTTTACCGTCGTTTACAACATTCGATTTGGCTACTATTTTGTTGCCCGCATCGTCAACTGTACCTCTATTAATGGTGAGTGTGTTTTCGGCGGTGATGGCAACATTGTCTAACTGAACTTTTGAAGGGTTATCAAAAGTTAGTTTGTTGAACTTAAGTTTTGGAACTGTTGTTGAGCTTGCACCTATGCCAATAATTTTTTGCAAACCAGTTCCGTCAAATGTAGTGGTTTGGTTTCCGGTTGATGTGTAATAGTAGCCGTTGGCGTTGTAGGTTACAAAATCGCCAGCAATGTTTAGGTTGTTGCTGTTTACATAAACTTTTGAGTTTCGGTTTATAGTAAGCGAGCCATTCATGTCGATTGCACTGGTTACAAATTGCAAGGTTTGAGCTTTGCTCTCGGTACCAACCGTAACATTAAAAATTTCGGTTCCAGCATTCATGTAGTAGGTTTGGTCCGATGCGCACTCTGCATCGTTGCTACCAATTGCAATTGTACCACCTGTGGCGCTCGATGTTGCGCAACTTAGTTCAATGTCGGCAATGCTTGCGTCGTTTAGTCCGCCACCAAGTATGGTTATTTGACCGCCCGATATGTTAAAGTTACCGTTGTTGCACACCTCAAAAAGAGCGCGGTGGTTTGTTTGTCCGTTGTCGCGTTTGTTACCAAATATCTTAACCTCGCCACCACTTTGCTTGTATGTTAAATCGCCCAAAGCAACAGCATAGCTACGACGAATTTGACCTAACACGTTCAACACGCCACCTCTAATATCAATGGTTGGGTGACCACTGCTATACTCAATGTCGGTTGCACCGGTGGCGGTTCCCACTGTAAGTTCGCCGCCATAAACCTTTATTGTGCCATTAAGGTTTAATGTGAGATTGGTTGCGGTGCTATTGCACACATTTACTTTACCGCGGTTAACCCACAGGCAAGCCGACGATTTAACTTCAAAGTTTGCGTTTTCGGTAATGTTCAAATCAACATCATCGGCATCAATTTGGAATGTTCCATTGCGCAAATCGAGAAAAGCTCCGTCTACTTGAGTTACTGCAATATTTTTCTGCAACGACAACACTGCTGTGGTATCGGTGCCTTTGTCGCAAATAAGATTATACAAACTTATTGTTCCTGTACCTTTTATTGTGTCGTTGCGAGTACCTGTAAAGGTTGTTACAACGCCGCCGCCTGTATTAAACGCAATTGCGCCATTGCAAACCATGTTGCCATACAGGGTAAAGTTGTGTCTGCGGCTGTTTCCGTTACGCAAGTTTGCTCCTGCACTTACGTTTACATTACCCTCAACCACAACGTTTTGTGCACTATTTGCGTTGTTATACTCCAACGTACCAGTCGCAACATTTAAATCGCCTTTAATTGTTACGGTTCTTGTGCTTATCTGGTTGTTGAATTTGTTAGTAGCCGTACCATTGTTTTGCGATGTTAAGTTGCCATAAACGGTAATATCTACATTGGGCAAAGTGGTTGAGCGATTGTTTGTTGCCGACAAAATCAGGTTGTTGTAGGTTGTAACACTGGCACTTGGGGTAATGTTGTTTGCTGATGCGTAATACTCAACTGTACCACCGCCAGCTCGCAAAAAAGTTCCAAAGTCGCCATTGGGGAAG
This sequence comes from Salinivirgaceae bacterium, assembly GCA_024405635.1. Taxonomy (GTDB): domain Bacteria; phylum Bacteroidota; class Bacteroidia; order Bacteroidales; family SZUA-534; genus JAKSOL01. Next base: position 93,501 of record JAKSOL010000005.1, read on the forward strand.
TAGTTGTTGCTGCTTATTCGCAAAGTTCCATTACCACCAACAGCGCCATCGGGCAAGAAACCAAAGTTATGACCTTGGGTTGTTCCCAAATCGAGCATTGACCCGTTTGCAATGTTCAAACTGCCGCAGTTTACATTGCCGCGACTAATTGTAATGGTGTGGTTGTGGGTTTGGTCGCCAATAAACACAACTGTGCGCGCTCCCGGAGTGCCTGCACCACCGGCCCCACCAACCTCAACGCTCGACCACGAATTTGCATCGGACCAATCGCCCGGAGTGCTTGAACTGTACAATTTTTCGGGAGCTCGCGTCATTACAGAAACCGAGCCTGCGGTAAAATCGCCATTAATCACTGGGCAACTTTCCCAACGGAAGTTGTTGTTGTTTTCGTCAACCAACGATGTGTTGGTGTTTGGCACCCATTGGTCAACATAATAATATGCGGGAATGTAGCTTGATTCGGCTGTAGCATTATTCACAAAATCGTTTGAATTGTAGTAATAGTAATGGTTTACCGATGTTACGCCCTCAAAACCAGCACTTGAGTTGCTCCAATAACATTTAAGTGCATTGTCGGTGTTGTTAAGCACATAGTGCAAACTGTTTACAGGCCTACTGGTTACCGAACCGTATGCAGTTGGTTCAACATCAAACTGAATTTCGGCTGGCAAATAGTAGTTGCCAAATCCGTATGGGAAAACAAACTTGTTGGTGTTGCTAAACATTTTTGTGATACCGCCATCGGATTGGTTGCCGTCAGTGGTTATCATTTTTCGGTTGCTGAATGCTTTTCCTGCCGATTCGTTTGAATAAATATCGGCATCGGCATCGTTAAGATTTAGGTTGTAGCTGCCAATGTTGAGAATTGTATTGCTCAACAACCGCAAGCAGCCAGTTACTTCAACATTAGAAGCTAATGCAACCGAGCCTCCGCTTTTGTTTATATGAAGGTTGTTAAACGATCCGTTTCCGCTAATGGTTTGCACATTGCCACCATTTAATATAATACTACCAGCGGTTGAGTTTGAATTGTAGTGTACTCCGTTGTTTTCAACATTGCCCGAAACGGTAAGAGTTTTTGCATTGTCGGCCAAAGTTGCATTTTGTTCAATTGATAGTTGATTGCGAACTACAATGTTGCTTTGTAAACGTAGATATGCGCCATTGGCAACGGTTAAATTGTTAAGGTTGTTATTTATTGTGCCGTTGTTGCTAAATAACTGAACGTTGCCATTGCCGTTAAAAATTGTAGTGTTGTTGCCTGGTGTGTATGTGCAGCCGTTGTTTATAATAAAGTTTCCGCCCACATACACATTTTGGTTATTTGCGTTTAAACGGCCACCATTTTGCAAAGTTAAATTATTAAGCACCACAAGAGGCTGAATATCAACAGCCTCCGAGCCATATCCTTGTTCATACCTCACAATTTGGGTTCCTTCGGTTCCGCTTGTTCCCTCAATAACTAAATCCCAAAACGGAGCAGTACTATTAATGTTTGCATTGTATGATTGTCCCCACCAATTTTCGGCAAACACTTTAACCGTACCACCAGTAATATTACAATTCGAAGGGTCGGCACCAATCACAATTGCTCTTCCTGAACCTTGAGCGTTTCCACTGGTTCCTCTGTGAACTTCTAGAGTTCCTCCGCTCATGTTGAAACTCATGCCCGAATAAGTCATTGAGAAAGTTGGGTGGGAGTTTTGTACGGCGTCGTTTCCTGTTACTTTCATTGTTCCGCCCGAAATGGTGAGCGAACCGCGGTGAGTACCGTCGGCCACTGATGTTCTGAAGATTGGTGTTTCAATGTAGCCATCTTGCAACTCAACAGCACCCGACCAACGCATAATAAAACCATGTTGGTTGGTTAAATACACCTTACTGTTTGAGTTTGTAACTTTAAGTTTACCATAAATGACTAACGAGTTAGCATATCCACCATTTTCTCGTTGGGTTGTTGTAACTGTAGCACCATCAACCCAAAGGCAGGCATTTGCGTCAATCACATAGTTAAAATCGCTGCTGGCATCTCTTTCCTCAACCATTGACGGCAAAATTATGTTTGCACCTAGTCTAAGTGTACCTTTCATAAGACCTAGTGCATAGTAATTGTTTACGCCATTGGTATAGTTGGTATAGTCCGATTTCATGCCTGTGTTGTAACCAAAAAGCTTAAAGTTATTGGTATTGCTAGCATCAACATTCAAAATGTATGTTTGGTCAATACCTTTGTTTATCTCAATTCGGTAGAAACGAGTTTCGCCGTTCAGCACTACATTCTGGTCTTTTGTACCATCGACAAAAGCCACATCTACACGGTCTTTTCTCCAGTTGAGGTAATCGGGGGCTGTTAGGTTGGTAAAATAGGCAGTACCATTATTGGTAAAGTTGCCATAAACCTCAAGCCTATGCGCCACTGGCACGTTTGTAATTGCATCTGCACCATTGGTGTGTTTAATTGTTTGTGTAGCTGCCACTTGACCGGTACCTGTACGAATTGCAGCTCCGGCATTTACTGTAATATTTTGTTTCACTACCATTGTTAAAGCTTGGGTGGCAGTGTTGCTGTTAATCATAAACGTACCATTTTGCACGGTAAAGTCGCCGTTTACGGTTATGTTTCGGGTTAATGTTGCTGTGGTGCCTGTAAGATTTATAATCAAATTGTTGTATGTAGTGCGATCGGGCAGAGTTATGTTGGCATTGCCATAATACTCAATTGTACCGCCATTTTCGGCAACAAAGTTCGATGCATAGTTTCCGCCCGGAAAAGTTGACGATTTTATTCGCATTAAACCTTGTCCGGTAACGGTGCCAAAGTTGTGTTGAGTTGTTGAGCCCAAATCAAGAGTACCGCCACTATATATCTGCAACGAAAGACATTTGGTGCCATTGGCGTTTATGGTTATTGTGTTTCCGTTTAAAATAACAACGCGGTCCGATTCGCCAGGAGCTGAAGTTGGAATGTTTGCGCCGTTACGATCTTGACCAGCGGGGTCAAAAGTCCACGATTCGGCCATATTCCAATATCCGCTTGTGAATGAGTAAAATGTTTTAACGTCTTCGCAAGCGCTCCATTGGCCCGACGGTGTACAGTTTTCAAAGGTTATGGTTTTGTTGTCGCGATTAAACGCACTTCCCGCAACGCTCCATTTTGACCATTCGAAACCATTGGAGCTACGGTAAGGAAATAGTTCATTGCCGGTATCATCGGTTGCAACAAAATCAAACTTCAACCTTGCTTCGGCTACTTTGTCCGACTCTGTTGTCCAATAGCATTGCAAATCGGTTGCATTACCTTTACCAGAACGGTTGTTGGTGGAGCGTACCGAAACGTAACCTTGCCCATCGACATTTGCATTGCTAATTGTAAGTGGACGGTAGGTGTATGATGTGCCATTGATGTTACCAACGGGGATGGTTGTGTTAATTTTAGTTGCATCGCCTTGGTATGTCACAAAACCCTCGGTTGACGATTTGGCAAACACAAACATGTGCGCTTCGCCGTAAGCCGATGCTGAACTAATGGTAGCATTTGGGCCCAATGTAAAGCTGTAGTTGTTGGTTCCGCTATAAAGTTTTATTCTTCCTGAAGGCCAAGTAAATGTTCCGTTTACTGTTACACTTCCAGCAATTTCGCTGTTGCCTCCAACAAAATCCAAATTGTTGTAAGTACCTGAAAGAATCTTCGATGCTGCGTTTTTATAATAAATAGTTCCTGCTGTTGCATTTATAGTTGTAGCATCAACGCCACCGCCACTAATAGTATTAAAAGTAATATCAAATTCGGTTGAAATACGTTTGCCTGCTCCTATGCTTGTTGTTCCCGAAACAGTCACATTGCCACAGGCCGACATTTCTGTTGAACCATTTAATGTCAAATTTTTATAAGAACCAGCTATCAGCGATGAGCACGATTCATTATACGTTACAGTTGATGTGCTATTGATTAAACCATTTCCACATACGCTATTGCCAATGGTTAAATTGTTTCCACCAGTATTCAGATTGCCGCGCTCCAACTTTAGCGTTCCATTAACCGTTGTTGCTCCTGCCAATGTATAAGTTCCACCTCCAGATGTGGTTAAATTGTAGTATGTATATGTAGGAATGGTTTGTACGCCCGTTCCTGTAAAATTCACAGTACCTGTGCCTGGATTAGCAGCGCTGCCACCTTCGTTTTTAGTTATGCAACCGCCACTCATTGTTCCACCAACATTTAGTGTTCCATTTCCACTGAAATAGAAGAAGTTTCTATCAGCGTTACCATTCATTGTAATATTGCCACCAACAGTAACCTCGGCATTATCTTTTATTTCTATATAGCAATCTCTACTTGCGGCTCTAGAGTTTGCCATTGATATATTACCCTTAACAATAAGTTTGGCACCAGGTTCTACAACAATGTATTTTGGTTTGTTATTTTGACTAGGTGCATTAATAGTCAAATTACTATTTATTGTTAAGGTTGCGCCGCTACGGATTGTCAATGACGAGCTATTATTACCATCAGCAATTGTAAGGCTATTCCAAGTTGTGTTATTGCTAACTATCTCGTTTCGGCCGTTCGCTATGGTATGGTCTTGAGCCTCCGCCCCTTCCACAAATAACACTAGAAAGGCAACCAACATAGCCATACGCTTAAATGCGTGGCGGTTGGTGTTTGAACAAAGAATGGGAATGAAGAACATGGTATTCCTCAATAGTTGTGCAAAATACATATTGGATCTTTGCATAATTACATTTTTTACTGTATGGGCGGCATTCATAACTACTTCTTTTTTTAACTACACTAACGCTGCAAAAGATAAACAAAATTCTGTATTATAGACAGTTATATTTGTTGAGCATCGCAAGTGTTTAGTCTGTTTTTTTTCATTTTTTTAATTAACGGCCCTACATTATCTTCAAACAAAAAAACTCCGCAAAAGAAAATTCCTCTGCGGAGTTTTATCTTTTCAACTCAAAGTTTATTTATCGCAATTGTGGTGGCAAAGGATTTTTGTAACCATGCTCAACAATATGTTTATAATCAGTTACGCCGTCATCAACCATCAATCTGCTTGTGTTAAAAGAAACTTGCACTTCGTGTTCACACTTAACTTCGGTAATATTTTTGTTGTCGCGCAAGTTCAACTCTTTAATCGGATTCATTAAACAACTTAAGAATCTAAGATTCATATTATTCGACAAATCAACCGAAGAAATATTATTTCCTCTAAAACCTATGCTCTCCAATTTTGGATTGTTTGCAACATTTATTTCCGAAATTTGATTCAACGCAAAGTCAAACAAAGCCAATTCTGGGTTTTTACTAACATCAATTTGTGATAGTTTGTTTTTTCCTGTATAAAATTTCTTCAACATTACGTTGTTGCTCACATTCACCTCGCCAAGCTCATTTGATGTGCATATTAGCTCAACTAGTTTAGGGCATTTCGAAACATCGATGCTTTCAATTTTGTTGTTTGAACACGATATTGAAGTCAACTTTGTATTTGCAGTCAAATCCATTTTTTTAAGCTGATTTTGCGAGCAACTAACCACATCAATATCTTTACAATTACTCAAATTGAGTTCACTTAACATGTTGTAATTAGCAATAAGTTCAAGCAACTTAGTGTTGTTCGTTACATTGAGATTGGTTAGTTCGTTGCTTGCGCAAGCAATAACAATCAACTCGCGATTATTACTAGTGTTCAGTTCTTTTATCTTGTTGTTTGAGCATACCAACACTTGCAAGTCGCGGCATTTGCTAACATCAACTTTCTCAATTGCGTTTTTTGAGCAGTCAAAAACCTTCAGTTTTGTATTATTGGTTACTTCAATCTCGGTCAATTCGTTTCCAATTACCACAAAAACCGAAAGATTTGGAAACAGTTCATTTCCTTTAAAGGTTCTAACTTTTTTTTCGCACAAAACAATTGAGTCAACTGCATTTAACTCAGCCACTTGCAAAATTCCGTCATTCGATTTATCGAACTTTAACACATAGTTTCTAAAAATATCGTCGGGAAAATTTTTAGCATCAATAGCCACATCGGTTTGCTTTGTAGCACAACCACTTAAGCAAGCTGCAAATAACATTGCAAAGAATAAAATTTGCTTTTTCATTTCAATTTTATGTTTTTGATTTATGGGCAAATGTAGAAATATTTGACGCTTGTTCAATAAGCAGTTTTGCGTTCTATTGGGCGGAAAACTACCTTTGCAACCACAAAACAAAACCACGCATTATGATGTTTGAAATTGACAACACCCTTGTAAGCCTCGATTTAATTGAAAAGAAATTTTTGTGCAACCTTGGTGCCTGCCGTGGCAATTGCTGCGTTGAGGGCGATTCGGGAGCGCCATTAAACGATGACGAATGCAAGATTCTTGAAGATATTTTTGAAACCATTAAACCTCGTTTAACCACTGAAGGTGTTGCCGCTGTTGAGCAACAAGGCAAATGGATTGTTGACCGCGATGGCGATTTGGTAACTCCACTAGTAAACAACGGCCCTTGCGCATACGCTGTAATGGACGGCAACATTGTTAAATGCGCCATTGAAATGGCTTGGCAAGCTGGCGAGGTTGATTTTCAAAAACCCATATCGTGCCACTTGTACCCTGTGCGCATATCAAAAGTTGGCGACTACGATGCAGTTAACTACGAGCAAATTGAACTCTGTCGCGATGCTGTGCTAAAAGGCAATCAACTTGGCGTTCCGGTTTACAAGTTTCTTAAAGGTCCGTTGGTTCGCAAGTATGGACAAGACTGGTACAACCAACTTTGCGAAATTGCCGAAGAGTGGAAAAATCAAGACAAAGAAGAATAGTAAAACCAACCGCCACAGCCCAACATTTGCAAAACACGCAATCACACGGGGCAATGGCATAATTTACTAACTTTGCCAAACAAGAAAAACAAACCTAAAATGCTAGCAACCGATTTACTTTCAAGCATTATTCCAACCGTAGCTCCTACCGAATCGGCCTCAACCGCACTTGAGTTGATGGACGTTTTTAAGGTTTCGCATCTGCCTGTGGTTGATGGCGACGAGTACATCGGTCTAATTTCTGACACCATTATTTACGACCTTGACAATGCCGACCGCAAAATTTGTGAATGCCACTTGCACTTACCTACACCTGCAGTTCGCGGCAGCCAACACATTTTTGAGGTTATTGAAATGCTGTCGAAAACAATGCTCACCACCCTGCCAGTTGTTAACGACAATGGGCAATACCTTGGCGTTATTGGCATAAGCGACCTTGCTTTTGAGTTGTCGCACTTGCTGAGCAGCGAAAATCCAGGCGCAATAATCGAACTCGAAATGAACGTGTACGACTACTCGCTTAGCCAAATTGCACAAATAGTTGAAAGCAACGACTCTAAGGTTTTAAGCCTTCATGTTCGCAACACCTCGCCCGACACTATTGTTGTTACCATTAAACTAAACCGAACCGATGTATCGGGCGTTATTCAAACTTTTGAACGTTACAACTACAACATCACAGCCGTTCACTCGGTAAACGAGCAGTACAGTTCAATGTTGCAAGACCGATTAGACTCTTTCATAAAATTCCTTAACATTTAGTGTTGCGCCAAATTAAAATCGTAATACTGCTGTTGGTCATATTAGTAACCAACAACACAGTTGCAGCGCAACAAGCCGACTCTGCAACAGTTACCATTGAATCGATTTTGATTGTTGGCAACCGCAAAACCGACGAGAGCATTATTCGCCGCGAAATGCTTTTTACCGAGGGCGACACCATTGACCTTACAACGCTTGAACAAAAAGTAGCTCGTAGCCGCGAAAACCTACTCAACACTTCGCTGTTCAACTTTGTTACCATCAACCTTGCTCCAACTGCGTTAGGCCGATGCCAAGTTGTGGTTATGCTTGACGAACGCTGGTACTGGATGCCTTACCTTATTTTTGAACAAGCCGACCGTAACCTTAGCGCCTTTATTCGCAACGGGCATTGGAATCGCGTCAACTACGGTTTTATGCTGATTAACAACAACTTTCGCGGGCACAACGAAACGCTAAAACTAAAACTCCGACTTGGTTACAAACAACAAATTCAAGTTTTGTACGACATTCCGTACATAACCCAAAACAAGCGCCACGGCATTGCAGCTCAAATGTCGTTTTACCGCCAACACGAAGTTGGATACGCCACCTTTGCCAACAAACCGCTGTATTTTAACCTCTCAACCCGATACGCCATAAAAAACCAAGATTTGTTGCTAACCTACACCTACCGGCCAAAACACGATTTTAGATTTTCGCTATCGGCCGACTATGCTCGCGCTCATATTGTTGACTCGCTTGCTAAGCTCAACCCCATGTTTTTCAACAACGGCAGCAATCTCGCACAATACTTTACCCTGACCTACCTTATGGACTGGAACCGATGCAACTACAAGGCCTATCCAACCAAAGGTTTTAACGTAACTTTTGAAGCAAACAAAATAGGCATCAACTTGTTACACAACGAGTTGCAAGGCGAATGGAACGCCACACTTGAGGCTTATAAATACATAGAAATAAGCAAACGCTGGTACACAGGATTTGGCGGCAAAGGCAAAATTTCGCCAAACAAAAAGCAACCTTACTACACCGAACGCGCTCTAGGTTATTCAGATTATCTGCGTTCGTACGAGTACTATATTATTGACGGGCAACAATTTATAACCGGTCGTTCGTTCGTCAAATTTGCAATTATACCTTTCAGCGTATCGCAAATCGATAGTTGGTCGTGGCAGAGTTTCAACAAAATTCACTACAGTTTGTTCATCAATGCTTTTGTTGATGCAGGCTACGTTCACGACATTGCACCATGCCCAGGCAACACCATGGCCAACCGTGGATTGTTTAGTGCCGGCATTGGGCTCGATTTAGTAACCTACTACGACTGGATTTTCCGCCTTGAGGGCTCGGCAGGCAACCGCGGCGACAACGGCATTTACGTTCACGTTAAAAAGGCGTTTTAGGTTAATGCTCAACGGTGCAATAAACTATGCAACTTTTACGCATATTCATTTTTCGCACCACGCAATTAAACATTTCAACAATGCACCCTATCATCTCCCCATATAAAATGTTTTTCTACTTTTGCCATCATTACATTTCAACACAAGTCTATATATGAGTATCGAAGAAAAAGAATACAAAGAAGTTGAGAAAAAAGGCAACTTTATTACAGAGCAAGTTGAGAAAGATTTATCCGAAGGAAAAAATGGAGGCCGCGTACAAACACGATTCCCCCCCGAGCCAAACGGATACCTTCACATTGGTCATGCTAAGGCAATATGCCTCGACTTTGGCATGGCACAACAATATGGCGGTGTATGCAACCTGCGTTTTGACGATACCAACCCAGTTAAAGAGGACTTGGAGTATGTTGACGCCATTAAGGAAGATATAGAATGGTTGGGATTTAAATGGGGCAACGAGTACTACGCATCTGACTATTTTCAACAGCTTTGGGACTTTGCCGTAAGGCTTATTAAAGAAGGCAAAGCCTACATTGACGAGCAGTCGTCGGAAGAGATTGCTGCCCAAAAGGGAACACCAACCGAACCCGGCAAAAATAGCCCCTACCGCGACCGTCCAATTGAAGAAAACCTTGAGCTATTCAACAAGATGAACAGCGGCGAGATTGAGGAAGGTAAAATGGTTTTGCGCGGCAAAATTGACATGGCTAACCCAAATATGCACTTTCGCGATCCTATTATTTACCGCGTGGTTAAACATCCACACCACCGCACAGGCACCAAATGGCAAGCCTATCCAATGTACGACTTTGCACACGGACAAAGCGACTACTTTGAAGGTGTAACCCACTCGTGCTGCACATTAGAATTTGTTGTTCACCGCCCTGTTTACGACTATTGGATTGACGAACTAAAAGAAGGCAAAGACCTTGACGACAACCGTCCTCGCCAATATGAATTTAACAAACTAAACCTAAACTATACACTTATGAGCAAACGCAACTTGCTTATACTTGTAAAAGAAGGTCTTGTAAAAGGTTGGGACGACCCTCGAATGCCCACCATTTGCGGATTCCGCCGCCGTGGCTACACTCCAGAGTCTATCCGCAATTTTGTTGATAAGATTGGCTACACCACATACGATGCACTAAACGACTTTGCCCTACTTGAAAGTTCAATTCGCGAGGACCTAAACGCCCGCGCAACCCGCGTCTCGGCAGTGCTCAATCCTGTTAAATGCATCATTACCAACTACCCCGAAGACAAGGTAGAGATGCTTGAAACGGTGAACAACCCTGAGCGCCCAGAAGAAGGCACACACACCATTGAATTCAGCCGCGAACTTTGGATAGAGCGCGACGACTTTATGGAAGACGCTCCAAAGAAATACTTCCGCATGACTCCTGGTCAAGAAGTTCGCCTAAAAAGCGCCTACATAGTAAAATGTACCGGTTGCAAAAAAGACGATGCAGGCAACGTGATAGAAGTGTACTGCGAATACGACCCCGACACTCGTAGCGGAATGCCAGGCAGCGACCGCAAGGTAAAAGGAACATTGCATTGGGTAAGCGTTAACCACTGTCTCAACGCCGAGGTTCGTTTGTACGATCGCCTTTGGAAAGTTGAAAACCCACGCGACGAAATGGCCGCAATTCGCGAAGCCAAAAACTGTGATGCTTTGGAAGCTATGCGCGAAATGATAAATCCCGACTCGCTAAACGTGCTTACAAACTGCTATGTTGAAAAGTACCTGGCCAACGCCAAACCACTAGACCACTTTCAATTCCAACGTATTGGCTACTTTAATGTTGATGCCGACTCAACAGCCAACCATTTGGTGTTTAACCGCACTGTAGGTTTGAAAGATAGTTGGGCAAAAGAGCAGAAAAAATAGCATCGGCACAAAACCATACAAGCGACAGGACAACCAACACGCATCTGTTAAAATAGGTAAAATGCCATTGTTGCACTTATCTATGCCGAAAATTTTTACTTGTTATATTTAATAAAAAGGGAGCGATCAAAACACGCTCCCTTTTTTATTGGTTATTGCGAATTTTAGAATAGATTTTAACCATGTTGTTTGCTCTGTCCCAAAGCATATCTTGTATTTCAGTTACCATCATAACAAGAAGCATCATAATGCTCTATATCAACCATGTATGACCCATCATTTTCTAAATAATGAATGTCTTTTTCAATGCACTCTTCAACTTGCCAAAAGTTTGATGTAAGCCGTTTATTGTGTGATAAATGAATGTTCAGCAAAACAGACATACTTTCTATCTTTACAAGAAAAGACTATGAAAAAACTATTTCTATGTATATCAGTTGCCCTTTTGTTTGAAATGGGTAATGTTCAAGCAGCAAACCACGAGGTTAGTGCTAGTTACGGAACCACAACTCACAATTCGTTTATAGGTTCGGTAGAATCGATTGGCACAGGGTTGTTTTCGTTAGGAACGTCTAAGGTTGACTATAGTTATTCAGGTACGCTCAACTTGGGTTATAAGTTTCAGCCTATAAAATATGTTGGACTTGAAACCGTTGTGAATTACGAATCTGGCAACGGAAAAATGTACTCAAAAAACGAGTTAACTGGAAATTCTAACGTTACTCATTACTCGGTAATTGAATCGGTTTGCTTGTCGTGGTTCAACTTTAAGCATGTTGGCATGTACTCAAAATTGGGTGTTAGTTACACTGTGCGCAAAACTCAATACGATTTTGTTGATAAATCGAAGACTTTAGACACCAAAAACGAGTCGTATTGGTGGTTTCAAATTACACCAGTGGCAATTGAGGTTGGATTGGAAAACCTTAGAGCATTTACCGAACTTGGCGTTGGTAGCCAAGGATTGTTGGCTGTTGGCTTGAAATACAAGTTTTGATTTAATGTTGCTGAACTTTGCTTAAGTTTTTCAAATCAATATGTTGCAATAACATAAATATCGAACAACGGACTTCAGCGTTAAAACACAACTAAACCAGAACCAAATCTCCTTAATTACATACTTTGTGTTATTGTTTCAGTAATTAATGGTGGTTTATTTTGTTGCACACACTGCATTAACCTAATGCTACTTTTGCAGCATATTTTTTTGAGCCACAAAACTGGTTCTGCAACAAACAAAAACACCAACTGAATGAAACGCACACTCACTTTTCTTCTTTCGGCAATTTGCTTTTGCAGTTGCGCCAAACAAAGCGACATTACTCTGCGCCAGCAAGTTGCACAAATGGTTATGGTTGGATTTCAAGGAACCGACATAAACAATTGCGGCGAAATTGCACAAGTAATTACCAACGAGCACATTGGCGGCATCATTTTGTTCGAATACTCTGCGCCAACCAAGTCGCGCCCACGCAACATTGTGTCGGTTGAGCAAACACGCACACTTGTTGCCGAGTTGCAAAAGCTATCGCAAATTCCGCTGTTTGTAGCCATTGACGAAGAGGGCGGCATGGTGTCGCGATTGAAAAGCCGCTATGGTTTTTTGCCAACAGTAACGCCTCAATACTTGGGTCAAACCAACAACGAAGACACAACCCGTTTTTATGCCCGCCGCATTGCCGAAGCGTGCCGCAGCGTGGGTGTGAATGTAAATTTTGCACCATCGGTTGATGTAAACGTTAACCCAAACTGCCCTATTATTGGCAAATTGGGGCGCTCGTTTTCGTCCGATGTTGAAACCGTTATTAAGCACGCACGTTGGTTTGCCAGCGAGCATCAAAAAGCAAACGTAGGCTGCGCCATTAAACACTTTCCGGGTCACGGCAGCTCACTTGCCGACTCTCATCTTGGTCTAACCGATGTTACACAAACTTGGACTCGCGCTGAATTAAAGCCTTTTGAAACATTGCTTGCCGAGCCAAACGGCCCAATGCTTATGACATCGCACATTTTTAACGCAAAACTCGATAGCGTTTACCCTGCAACTCTTTCAAAACCCACATTGTCTATTGTTCGCGATTCAATTGGCTACAACGGCGTAATTTTCTCCGACGACATGATGATGAATGCCATTTCGAAATGCTATGGTTTGGAAGAGGCTGTTTTTCGTGCCATCGAGGCAGGAGTTGACGTGCTTATTTTTTCAAACAACATCGACGAGTACAACCCAAACATTGCACATCAAGTTATTGAGTTGATAATGAAAATGGTAGCCGATGGCCGCATAAGTAAAGAGCGAATTGCACAGTCGGTTGAGCGTATCATGTTAATGAAACACGTAATTTGCTCATCAAATTAATTGCAACAAACAAGCAGCACAAACAACTGTAGTTCTGTTATTTATCACCGCAATGGACTTAGTCATCATCATATTGTTTTGCATTGGAGCCGCATTTGTACAACGAGTAAGCGGTTTTGGTTTCGGCATTTTTATAATGACTGTGCTGCCGTTTCTTTTGCCATCGTACGGCGAGGCCACAACACTTTCGGGGGCGTTAGCCGCAGTAATGTCGCTTATTGTGCTGGTTAAAATATGGAAATTTGTTCCGTGGCGCAGACTATGGCCTATTCTCATCACTTTCTTAATAACATCGGCCTTTGCAGTAAATTTTGTCAGTTTGGTTCAAGACTCCGTTTTGCGTCGCATTTTGGGCATGGTTTTCATCGCGCTGAGCATTTATTTTTTCTTTTTCAGCGAGCGCATAACCATTAAGCCAACAGTAACCATGCAAGTAACCATGGGCTTTTTGAGTGGTGTGTTGGGCGGACTTTTTGCTATGCAAGGACCGCCAGCTGTGCTTTATTTCATTGCGTCAGAACGCGACAAAAACAATTACATGGCTATTACTCAGGCCTACTTTGCCATTGGCAACATTTTTATGACCATTGTTCGCGCACAAAACGGTTTTCTAACTCCAACAGTTCAACGTTGCTGGTTTTATGCTGTTGCTACTTTGTTTATCGGCATTTGGCTTGGTCGCTTGGTTTTCGACAAAGTATCGGCGCCCATACTTCGCAAAATTGTTTACGTGTACATGGCCATCAGCGGCATCTTGGCTTTGGTTTTGTAACCCAACAACAAAAAAAGGCCCCCAACGTGGGAGCCTTTATGCAGCAAAACTTTTCTTGCTTTATTTTAATTTAATGTCGCCATACGAGGTTGACAAGTCAACTATTGCTTCAGCATTTTCGCCAACCGATGTTGAAACATCTTTTGACCAACTTGACTCGTATTTAAGTTGAAGTTTTTTATTTTCTGGAATTGACAAGTCACCATAGCGAGCCGAACAATTCATTTTATACGAAGCTTTCGAATCCACTTTAACGTTTACATCGGCATAACTAGCTTTTACTTTAACACTTTTAAATCCCGACTCAACATTGCTTATTGTAACGTCGCAGTAGCGCGAATCGACTTCAGCCTTACGCGATACGTTGCCCATTTTCAAGTCGCCATACTGCATATCGGCAACTGCCGAGGCTACATTTTTCACTTCAATGTCGCTGTATTGCGAATTGATGGTCACTTGTTTTAATCCCTGTATTTTAATGGTTGAATAGCGAGCAATTAAAGCCATAGCCGATGCCGATTCAACCTCAATAGTTGAGTAACTTGCCCCAATACCGCAGCGCGAAATGTCAGAAATGATTACCGTTGAAAAGTTCGACTCAATTTTTGATAGTTGGTTGTCGTTTGAACCAATTTTTTTAGCCTGAAGTGTGCAATATTCAACATGCAAGTAAACGTCGCCAGTAAGGTTTTCGATGCGCACATCGCCAAATTTGTTGTTTAGCGCAATTGCCATTTCGGCAGGCATATTCACTGTGTAATTTATTTGCAACTCGCGATTTTTGTTTCGTCCGCTTTCAACCGTTGTAACTGCCTTAACAAGATTATTTTTGTTGTTTACGTCAATATTTACGCGTTCAATGCCTGCATCTGCATCTTTTTGGTTGCGAGCACGCGACTCAACTCTAACATCGATTGTAATTTTTTTTGCATCGGTGTTTTTTATAATAATGTCGCCGTAGATATTCGTAATATCGAACTTAGTGTTTGCATCAACCTCGTAAGCAAACGACAATTCTTTAACAGCCAAAGCATCGTAGCTGCCGGCTTGAGAGTTGTTTTTTACTGTGTTTGCGCTAACTCCAAAAGCCAATAACACAACTGTAGCAAGAGCCACTATTTTATTATAAATCAACGCTTTCATTGTTGTTAGAATTTAATTGTTTTACATTATTCAAACTATTAATAATGGTGTTTAACGCTTTAATTTTAGCCTGATAGTGCTGAATCATAGCGTTTATTAGTTTAGGATCGTTAGGCGAAGCTTTAAGCTGCTTTTGCAAGTCGGCCATCACTTGGTCCATTCCCGAAATTTCGTTTAGCAAAGCTTCTTTTTGTTCCTCATTTTCAAAAGTCATGCTTTCAATTTGGTCGATACGTTCGCCAACAAGCGACGCAAAGTAACGTTGAGCTTGAGCCGACTCGGGGTTAATTCTGTTTTCAAACTTTTGATATTGTTCCAAACCAGCAGCAAACACATTTGCGCAACCATTTTTCACGCTCTCAACATTGGTGTTTGCCATGTATTGTTGCGAATGCGAAATAACTTGCGAAGCTGCCACTACCCCCAAGGTAAACGACACCACAAGCACAGCTGCTATTTTGGAAACGAACTGCCAAGTCAAACGGTTAGTAGTCACCACTTTGAGTTGGGGTGCGTAGTTTTTTTGCTCTTGCTGCTGCAACATTTGCGCAAACCTATCCAAATGACCTACTGATGGCGCTTCGGTATCAAAGAGGTCGCGGTTTTGGCTTATAAAGTTTTTCAATTCGTCCATATATCAGTGTTTTTCAAAGTTTCTTGCAATTTCTTTTTGGCACGCGAGTAACCAGTACGAACAGCAACATCGGTCATGCCCAAAATTTGCGCAATCTCGTCGTGTGTGTACCCCTCAAGCAGGTAAAGCGACAAAAGCACGCGATAGTTGTCGGGCATGTTCATTATGGCATCTCTTATTAACGCGGCTGCCTTGGTAGTGTCAACCGTGTCAAGTTGAAGCGAGTCGTTGTCGGGCAGATTAGCAAACGACTCGTCAACATCGAGCAGCATCTCGCGACGGCGGCGCAGCACATCGAGCGAGCGGTTAACAACTATGCGTTTGAGCCATGCGCCAAAGCTCACCTCTCCGCGGTAGTTGTCAATGTTGTTAAATGCCGACAAAAACGCATCTTGCATCACATCTTCAGCCTCGGCACTGCTGCCCACAATGCGAAAACTGGTGTTATACATTGCCTTGTAGTATAGCTTGTAAATAGCAAATTGTGCCTTGCTGCTTCCTTGGCGACAATCGTCTATCAACTGTGCGTTTATGTCAACGTATTTTTCCAATTCTTATCTTTTTTCGGTCTAATGACGTCTCGTTTTTCCAAATGTTACACAAAGGTGTAATTTTGTTGTATATTTTTTTCGAAACATTTTAATTGTTGTGCTATGTCGTTCATTATCAAAGACAAACCGTTCAGCAAAAAATGGTTTATTTCATACTCTTACATTCTTGTAGGCACTTTTTTGCTATCGTTGGGATTTGTGCTATTTATCAACCCTTATAAAATTGTGCCTGGTGGCGTTTATGGCATTTCCATCATTATTCACCACTCAACAAAAGGTTTGTTGCAAATGTTTCCCGACGGTACGCCGCTGGGCTTGGTATCGTTGTGCATGGATATTCCGCTCACTTTGCTTGGCATTAAAATTCTGGGGCCAAAGTTTGGAATGAAAACAGTGGTTGGATTTGTGTCAACCGCCGTTTTTATGGATTTGCTCACCCGTTTGGTTGGCGATAACGATCCTCTGCATCTACAAAACGATGTGCTTTTGGCTTGTCTGTTTGGTGGATTGCTGGTTGGCATTGGATTGGGATTGGTTTTTAAATCGAAAGCCACGTCGGGCGGTTCTGATATTATTGCGGCTATAATTACCAAGTTTACGCACATTCCAATGGGTCAAACACTAATTTATGTCGATAGTGCCATTGTTCTTTCGGGTTTAATTGTTTTTCAAGATTGGCACATTCCATTGTACTCGTGGTTGGTTATTTTCATAACTGGCAAGGTGATTGACAGCGTGGTTGAAGGTGCAGGGCATAGCAAAATGCTGCTCATTATTTCAGACCATCATGCCGAAATTCGTTTGCGCATATTGAACGATTTAGGACGTGGCGGCACATACATAAACGCCGAGGGCATGTACCAAGGTGCGCCTCGCAAAATGATTTACACTGTGATTGACCGCCGCGAGTTGCAAACTCTTGAGGAGATGATTAGCGATATTGACCCTAATGCTTTTGTGGCGGTGATTGATGCTAAAGAGATTTTGGGCGAGGGATTTAATTCGCTTACTGAAAAGGTTAAGGAATAGCGGATTTTTTTGCTAAAGTTTTAATAGTAACGCACAAAAAAGCCACTCTCTCAACTGAAAGAATGGCTTTGTATGGTTTGGCAGTCAGTCTATAAGCCGGGTTCTGTCCTTGCGGTCTTGTCATTAATCTCGAATTGCAGTCACCTGCAACCTCTATCGACCTACCCCTTGCAACCTTTCGACGCGACGGGCTTTCGCGCTCCTTGCGGAATTGCAATATACATGGTCTTTCAACTTGGAACGGACACAGCCACTGCAATTGCTTGCAATGCTGGTGGGCTCTTACCCCACCTTCTCACCCTTACCTTGCGGCGGTTATTCTCTTCTGCCCCCTTATGCCCTCGCGAACATCTTCCTATTCAGAAGTCCAATGCCCTGTGTTGCCCAGACTTTCCTCACCAATTTGCATTGGCGCGACAAGACGACCAACTGCCGCCACAAAAGTAACGCGAAAGTTGAATTTGACGAAAAAAGCCTCGCCGGATTTTTCTCCAACGAGGCTTTTTTGTAAAAACTTAAAATATTCTACAAATTCTCTACTGCAGCTTGCTCAATTGCCAAGCCTTTAATGTATCGGTTGTAGAAAATGTTAAAGCTGTCTTCAATTGATTTTTCGCTAGCAGCGGTTTGTTTTTTGCAAGAAGCAAAAACATCTTGGTCCAAATAATCGGCCAAAGGTTTGTTAACTCCCATGTAGTTGGCCAAGACTGCCATACCCCAAGGGCCGCCCTCGCCTGCTGTTTCCATAACCGAAATTGGAGTGTGCAACGATGCTGCCATGTTTTTCAAACCTGCATCGGTTTTAAACAAACCACCGGCACCTGTCATGCTATCAATAATAACATTCTCTTTTTCAAACAAAATGTCCATACCCTTGCGCAATGCACCAAGAGCCGAGAATTGAAGAGTGCGCATAAAGTTTGCTACGTTAAATTTTGCATTCTCGCTACGTACAAACATTGGACGTCCTGAATTCATACCTGTAATGGTTTCGCCGCTCAAGTAGTTGTAAATCAACAATCCGCCGCAATCTTCGTCTGCATTAAACGATTGTGCAAATAGTTTTTGGAACAAGTCGCCCTTTTCGGCTTTGTGTCCCATAATTTCGCAAACTTCGCCTAAGAAATTCATCCAATAGTTAAACTCGCCAGTACAGTTGTTTGCGTGAACCATTGCAACCAATTTGCCGTCGGGAGTGGTAACCACGTCAATAATGCCAGGATAAAGTCCTTTCAAGTCTTTTTCAAGCACTACCATTGCAAAAACCGAGGTTCCCGCGCTGATGTTGCCTGTGCGGTCTTTTACGCTATTGGTAGCTGCCATGCCTGTACCTGCGTCGCCTTCGGGTGGGCAAAGAGGAATGCCTGCCTCAAGGTCGCCAGCTGGGTCAATAAATTTTGCTCCTTCAACGGTTAGCGAACCTGCATTTGCGCCTGCCGAAAGTACTTTTGGGAAAAGGTCGGTAACTTTAATGTTTGCACCACGTGCCGACATTAATTTATCGAACTGAGCCAAGAATTTTTGGTTGTAGTCGCCAGTGGCCATATCGATTGGGAACATACCCGAAGCGTCGCCAATGCCAATTACTTTATTGCCTGTAAGCATAAAGTGGATGTAGGCAGCTAAAGTGTAAACGCTATCGAGTTTTGCCACATGCTCTTCGTTGTTCAAAATTGCTTGGTACAAGTGCGAGATGCTCCAACGCTCTGGCACTGGGAAATTAAATAGTTTTGATAGTTCTTCAGAAGCTGCTCCTGTTATGGTGTTGCGCCACGTGCGGAAAGGTACAAGAAGGTTGCCATTTTTGTCAAAAGCCAAGTAACCGTGCATCATTGCACTAATACCCATTGCTTTCATTTTTTTCAATGTCACACCATATTTTTCTTTCACGTCGCGTTTCAAGTCGGCATAGCAATCTTGCAGACCTTTGTGAATACGGTCGAGCGAGTATGTCCAAATACCGTTAACCAATTCGTTTTCCCACTCAAAACTGCCTGAAGCTAACACTTCGCTTTGTTCATTAATCAACACAGCTTTGATGCGAGTTGAGCCAAACTCCAAACCCATAACGGCCTTACCGTTATTTATTACATCAATAATTTGCGATTTGTCCATTGTGTTAAGTTTTATACCGATAGTCAATTGACTATCAACTGTTTATTTAAGGAAGCAAACAAATCTCCCAATTAAATTCTATATCGATATTAAGTTTATCCATTAAAACTTTGTGCAAGTTTTAATGGACACTTTTTATTTCTTTTTTTGTCCGTAATATGCGTTTGGACCATGTTTGCGCATGTAGTGCTTTTCAATAAGCAACGGATTCATTGTCAAGTTTGGATTAACTTGATAAGCAATGAATGCCATTTTAGCGCATTGCTCCATCACTTTAGCGTTGTAAACAGCATTGCCTGCCGATGTTCCCCATGAGAATGGTCCGTGATTTTTAACCAACACGCCAGGTGTATGGTCGGGATTGATGCCCTCAAAGCGTTTAACAATAACGTTTCCGGTTTCAAGTTCGTACTCGCCTTTAACTTCGGCTTCAGTCATATCATCGGTACAAGGAATTTCTTTGTAGAAGTAATCGGCATGTGTTGTGCCAATGTTTGGAATATCTTTTCCAGCTTGAGCCCAAGCAGTTGCATAGGTTGAGTGTGTGTGAACAACACCTTTAATGTTTGGGAAATTGCGATAAAGCACCAAGTGAGTTGGAGTATCTGACGATGGATTTAAGTCGCCTTCAACCACTTTACCTGTGTTAAGGTCAACAACTACCATATCGCTAGCTTTCATTTCGTCGTACGAAACACCGCTAGGTTTAATCACCACCAAACCTTTTTCGCGGTCGATAGCGCTAACGTTTCCCCAAGTAAAAATCACAAGGTCTTGTTTTACCAATTCGAGGTTTGCACGAAAAACCTCTTCTTTCAAAGCCTCTAACATTTTTAATTATATTTTTTACAATTAATAATATGGAGTAAAAAAGTACGGAACCAACCGCCAACGATTAAGGTTCCGCACTTATATAAAATCAAAGTTGGTTATTCTACCAAAGCACTGCGTAAAGAATTACAAGCAAAACTATGATACCAATTGCACCAATATTGAATGTTTTGTCGGTATGGAACAACGACAAGTCAATAGCAATTGCATTTGCATCTTGCACAGCATCTTTTGCATTTGAACGCAAGTAAATACCAAGTACAAGCAACATTGTTGCAAAGAAGAATATACCCTCAATGCCCAAGTTTTGCAATTTAACGCACAAAGCGCCATTGCCAAGCAAAACTACGGCACCAATAACATAGCAAGCAGCAGCAGCAATCATAAGCAATTTGCTCCAGCTTAAATGAGTAGCAATAGTCTCGGCGCTCAACTCTTGAGTTGGCACGTTTTTCTCTTTGTTGTAGTACAACGATAGTGAAACAAACAACACTACAAGAACCATAAATACATAACCCATACGAATTAGGAATGGAGTTTCTGGCATAAGGAACTTGAAGATGATTGAGAATACAAAAGTACCAATTGCAGTAACAATGGCTGCGCTACCATTTGAGCGTTTCCACAACAAGCCAAGACCAAAGATTACAACGATACCAGGATATACAAAGCCTGAATACTCTTGAATAATTTGGAATGCTTGGTCGGCACCACCCATGATTGGGAATACTGCAATAAGAGCAATAATCAATGCAAAGATTGATGTAATACGTCCAACAGTTACAAGGCTACGGTCGGTAGCATCTTTTTTAATGAACTGTTTGTAAATGTCCATTGTAAAGATGGTTGAAGTAGAGTTGAACATTGATGCCAATGATGAAATAACAGCTGCAGTTAAAGCTGCAAACGACAAACCTTTAACTACAACTGGAGTAAAGTTGCGGATTAGGAATGGATAAGCATCGTCTGAAATGTTAATTGAACCAGCCAACTCAATGCTTTGACGCAATGTATCGTCGTTCCAAATCAAGTAAGCGCAAACACCTGGAATGCAAACGATGAATGGAATAAGGATTTTCAAGAAACCTGCAAAAACAAGACCTTTTTTAGCTTCGTCAATGTTTTTAGCAGCCAAACCTTTTTGAATAATATATTGGTTAAAGCCCCAGTAACCTAGGTTAGTCAACCAAAGGGCACCAATAATAAGTACTACACCAGGAAGTGTAAAGTATGGGTCTTCAGTAATGTTTTTGAACAATTCAGGTTGACGTTCAACAACCAAGTTCATGTGCTTGTCGCCAGGAATTTCTTGCAAACGTTTCATAACCTCGCCCATTGCACCCAAAGCGCTATCGGCACCAAGGTGTGGAGCTATTGCTGCAAGTGCTGCGTATGCGGTAATTAAGCCACCACCAACAAGGAACACAACTTGCATAACGTCGGTCCATGCTACTGATGCCAAACCACCATAGATTGAATAAATACCAGCAACAAGATAAAGGAACAAAATGATAATCAAACGAACGCTAATTTCAGCGCCACCTATTGTTAGCATCACACCTTTCAAGCCTAGAATTTGCTCAATAGCCAAAGCACCAAGCCATGCAACTGAAGTAAGGTTGATGAACACATACAAGAACAACCAGAAAATTGAGAATGACAATCCTACACCCTTGTTATAACGTTGAGTAAGGAATTGAGGAATGGTTGTTACGTTGTTTTTAATCATTACAGGCAAAATAAATTTACCTACTACAACAAGTGTAAGAGCAGCCATAAGTTCGTATGCTGCAATTGCAATACCTGCACCATAAGCCGAACCGCTCATTCCAATAAATTGCTCAGCAGAAATGTTTGCTGCAATAAGCGATGCACCTACAGCCCACCAAGTCAATGTGTTACCAGCCAAGAAGTAATCGTTTGAACTTTTTTCTTTGCCGTCTTTGCTACGCGAAAGGAACAATCCCATCGCAACTAGAATAATAATGTAAACCACAAACACACCATAGTCAATGCCTGTGAAACCATTATTACTCAAACCTTGAATAATTTCTTTCATTTAAAATGGTATTAATTATTAATAAAATGTAAAGCCCGAAGGTTAGTGCCTTCGGGCCTCAAATGTATTAGAATTTCAGTTTGTAATACAACTCATTCATCTGCAACTCTTTTTTAAAGTTGCGAATTGTGGTGTCGTTGTTAATGTAAACCGCTTCAATTCCAGCAATTTCTGCGTAATCTTCCCAATACTCTTCAGTAAGGTCGTACGAGAAACAAGAGTGGTGAGTACCACCTGCCAAAATCCAAGCACCTGCGCCTATCTCAAAGTTTGGCTCTGGAATCCACAAAGCTGAAGCTACTGGTAGTTTTGGCAATGGATTCGACTTGATGCACTTAACTTTGTTTACAATCAAACGGAAATGGTCGCCCATATCAACCACAGTTGCGGTTATACCGTTGCCTGGTTTACTAGTAAACACCAAACGTGCTGTTTGACTC
This sequence comes from Salinivirgaceae bacterium, assembly GCA_024405635.1. Lineage (GTDB taxonomy): Bacteria > Bacteroidota > Bacteroidia > Bacteroidales > SZUA-534 > JAKSOL01. The sequence goes on from JAKSOL010000005.1 coordinate 116,320, forward strand.
TTGCGAATGCCTATTCCTAGGAAGTGAACCTCCAAACGAGGTTTGCTCTCAGCAATTGCAGGGCTAACCTCAAGCATGTGCGCTTGCAGAATTGCACTTTGCTCGCCATTAAAATGAAGTGTATAGTCCTCAAGGAACGAACTGCCGTTTGGCAAACCTTGTCCCATAAACCAAACTGTGCGGTAAAGAGCTGCCGATTTCCAATCGCCCTCGGCTCCAAAACCATATCCTTCGGCCATTAAACGTTGAGAGGCAAGACCCGGAATTTGGTCAAATCCCAAGAATTTTGGACTATCAATGTTAGCGGTTCCAAGATCGTCGAAGTTGGTGGTGAAGGCTTTGGCTCCTTTGTCGGTTAAACATGCACGCAAGGTTAGTTCAGCTTTTGCCGAATTCCATACCTTTTGATAAGCTTCGGTCGTTTTGTCTTCCAACGATTTATCGTGATCGTATTCAGCAAAATATGTTGCTACAAGAGCATCAACATCTTTGTCTTCAATTTTCTCAAAGTACGACATCAATGTGCTAACTGGGCAATAGTCAACATGATAGCCAAGAGTTTCCTCTGCAGCTACTTTGTCGCCATCGGTAACTGCAACATTGTTCATTTGGTCGCCAAATCGCAAAATCAGCATGTCTTGTGCATCGGCCCATGCTGCTGCAACGCGCATCCAAACTGCAATTTTGTCTTGTGCTTTAGAATCTTGCCAATGGCCCACTACCACTTTACGACGAACTTTCATTCGTGCGCAAATGTGACCAAACTCGCGGTCGCCGTGTGCCGATTGGTTCAAGTTCATAAAGTCCATATCCATTGTGTCCCATGGAATCTCTTTATTGAATTGAGTATGGAAGTGCAACAATGGTTTTTTTAGATTCTGCAAACCATGAATCCACATTTTTGCTGGCGAGAAGGTGTGCATCCAGGTAATAACGCCAACGCATTTTGGGTCGTTGTTTGCTGCTTTAAAAACCGACAAAACCTCGTCCGACGAATTTGCTGTTCCTTTGTACACTACATTGAATGGCAATCGGCCCGAAGCGTTCAAGCCTGCCACCATTTCGTTTGAGTGTCCATCAACAGCTACAACAGCATCGCCGCCATATAAAAGTTGCGCTCCTGTAACAAACCAAACCTCGTAGTTAGAAAATCCTTTTTCGCTCATAATATTCTATTGGTCAATTATTTTGCAGAAAATTTATAAACGCATACTGAATAGTATTTTTCGCCAGGATTCAAAACAGTTGAAGGGAAGTTTGCTTTGTTTGGGCTATCTGGGAAGTGTTGTGTTTCAAGGCACAATGCGCAACGACGACCATAAAGTTTTCCGTATTTACCAGTCTCTTTACCTGAGATAAAGTTACCTGCATAGAATTGAATTCCAGGTTCGTTGGTCAACACATCCATTGTAATGCCAGATACTGGGCTTGTTACTGATGCGCCTAAAACAAGACCGCATTTGCTGCAAGAATCTTTAGCATTAAGAACATAGTTGTGATCATAGCCACCACGTACGCTATCAATGCGAGCGCCAATAGCTGTTGCTGTACGGAAATCAAGAGGAGAACCGTCAAGTGATGCCAATTCGCCAGTTGGAATCAAGGTAAAGTCAACTGGGGTGTATTGGTCAGCATTGATTGTCAACACATGGTCGTTGATGCTGGTTGAAGCATCGCCTGAAAGGTTGAAGAACGAGTGGTTTGTAAGGTTGCAGATTGTTGGTTTATCAGTTTCAGCAAAGTACTCAAGTTTAATAGCGTTGCACTTTGTAATGGTGTAAACAACTTTAACTTGCAAGTTTCCTGGGAAACCAGCCTCGCCGTCTTGCGAAAGATATGAGAATTCAACAACGCTGTCGCTCACTTGTTTACCATCAAGCACTACATTAAAATAGCCTTTTTTACCACCGTGAAGCGAATTGCGACCCTCGTTTCGGTCAACTTGATAAGTGCTGTCGTTCAAAGTGAAAGATGCGCCACCGATACGGTTGCCATAACGACCAATTAGAGCGCCAAAATAAACGCCGTCGGCTGATTTTTGATACTCTTCAAGAGTTTCAAAACCCATTACAACGTCTTGCATAACTCCCTTGTTGTCTGGAACCCAAAGCGACACGATGCGAGCACCAAGATTGGTAATTTGAGCTGTCATGCCAGCATCGTTTTTAATAGTAAAAAGTTCAACATTTTTACCATCAACTTCTTTAGCAAAGTTTTGCTTGTCAATTAATTGCACCTTTTGTTTTGGTGTGCAGGCAGCCAACGACAATAGGCAAAGCGCTGCAATTGTTAGTTTTTTCATACAAATAAAATTTTTGTTTTTAGCCCCACAAAGGGCATGGTTATTAATAAAGTAAATCGGTTACGTTTTATTGAAATCAAAGATAATTGTAATTATTACACTTAATAATCGGAGTAGTTTTTTTTTGCACAAAAATTGGGTTCTACCGCAAGCTCTTCAGTCAGAAAACAAAACACTTTTTAAGCGCTTTGGCAACAGTTATTGCAACCAAAACCACGCCACGCTCTGCAACACGAAATATTTTGGAAATATTGGCGTTAAGTTATTATTTTGCCACGTTTTTGTAACATTCTAGTTACACTCAATAATTAAGAATTAAATGAAGTTACGACAAATAATTGCGGCTGGTCTGATTGCTACGCTTATTGCTGCATGCGACAGAAACGGCGACTCTTATATTGTGGGCCACGTATTAACTGATCCCAGTTCAACAATTGGCTACACCGACACTTTCAACTTAAAGATGTCAACCGTTCGTCTCGATAGTTTCAACACATCGGGCTACGACGTTATTCACATGGGTTATTACAAAGACACAATGGCAGGCAATGTGCGCACCGAAACTTACATTCCGCTAACCTACTACTCGCGCCCCGAGTTTAACTCCGAAACTATTTTTGATAGCATTGTGCTAGTAGTTAAGCCAAACGGCAACTGGAGCGGCGACACGCTTTTGCCAAAAACTTTTTCCATTTACGAAGTTGCTGCCGACATTGAACCCAACCCTAACAACGAGCAACCTTTCAACCTTTTCAACAATCAAAGCATACCTTACAAACCAACACCTTTGGGCAAAATGACTGTAACCCCATCGCCAAAAGGAAAACTTGTATCGTATTGCCGATTGAGCGACAGCTTGGGACAATCGTGGGTTGATATGCTAAACAACAACGACGAAAACATTGAAAGTGCCAGCAAATTTGAGGTTTTCTTTAAAGGCATAATGATTCGCCCCGAAACCGACAACGTGTCGTGGGGAATGGATTTTGTAACCGTGAGCAATAAGTTGGAAACTGGCAAACAAATTGTTGATGCCGAGAACTTTGAAATTCGTCTTTACTATCGCACTCCCGAAGATGGTGAGGACGACTCGTACATGGTTTTCCGCCCCGAAAAGCGCACCTACATGTTCACACACTTTATTCGCGAGGACCAAGGTACCGTTTTTGAAAACCTTGACATTGACGGCGATTTTATTCCTTCAGAACAAAGTAACAACGTTTCGGTTATTCAAGCTGGCAGCGGTTTAGCTTTGCGCATCGAGATTCCTTCGCTCACCAAGTTGCACGACGTTACCGACTACATAAATATGCTTGACGCTCGTTTGACTATCAGACCAAAAGAAAACTCGTTTAACGACACATACAAACTACCAAAAGAGCTTTATGTGGCTATAACCGACCAATCAAACGAACTGCTTTCAAACCTTACCGATATGAGCGGCGCTAGAGTTGTTGGCAGATTAACTTACGCCGACAATTTTGACGAAGACCCTTATTACGTTTTTTCGGTTTCAGCGTTCATTCGCAGTCGTATGCTTCATCCATCTGACGACTACAATGCGTTGCTCATTTTAGCAAGCAACCAAGAGAGTTCCACTAGCTTTTTCAGATTGTTGGTTGACGATAAAACCACTTTTGGCGACAATGTTCAACTGCAAGTTTATTATACAACCTACTTAAAACCAGACAAATGCGAAGATTAACAAAATTGGCAGTTATTGCATTGATTGCCTTGGTTGGCAATGCCAATGCACAAAACAACACCATATCGCCATACTCGCGTTTGGGTTTGGGACAATATGAACCTGTTGGCTTTGCACGAAATTTAGGTATGGGTAACACTGGCGTTGCTTTGCGCTCGCCTTCGTTTGTTAACATTGTAAACCCAGCCTCGTATGTTGGCATCGACTCAACAATGGTTATGCTTGATATTGGTATGCATGCCGACTACCAATACATTGAAACTAAACTTGATACCGGCGACAAACTAAACGGAAACATTTCTTACTTCTCCATTGCAATGTCAGTAAGTTCAAAATGGGCACTCAACTTTGCCATTTCGCCTTACTCAAGCACTGGCTACACAATAAAAACAACCGAAAATGTATCGGGCGGTGGCGATGCTACTTACACCTCGTTTACCGAAGGTTTGGGCGGACTAACACGCATGCATTTAGGTGTTGGCTACAAACTACTGAAATACACTTCGATTGGCATGAATGCAACTATTTTATTCGGCCCTAAAACCGAACGCCAATCGATGCAATTCACTAACAGCGACCCATTTTCTACCTACACCGAAGTTACCAACTACAACACTGGAGGCAAACTCGACTTTGGCATTCAACAAGAAATTCCTCTAAAAAAGAGCGACGACAAACTTGTGATTGGACTTATTGCTAGCACTCCGGGCATAATGTATTGCAACGAAACTCGTTTTGCCTCGGTAACATACGTTAAAGCTGGCATTACCGACACCATTTATTACGACGACGACGATGGCCGCCGTTACACCAGATTACCTTATACTGCAGGATTTGGATTGTCATACAACAAAGGAAAAAGATTGACCATTTCGGCCGACTTTAATTACAATCCTTTGTCGAAACTTGACATGAAAGAAGACCGCACAAAATTCCTTGATAACAAGACTGTTAACTTTGGTGTTGAGTATTGCCCTCACCGATTTGGCGAAAAATACGAACTGGCTTTCCGCGGCGGTTTAGCTTACGAAAACGGTTGCTATCAGTTTGATAACTTTAGGCTGCGTACTTATTCCGCTACAATGGGCGCTGGCTGCAGAATAAAATCGATACGATTAAACTCGTACATTGCTTGGCGCAGACAAGGAACAATTGAAAACCTACTTGTTCTTGAAAACTCGATGCAATTTGGTATAAACCTTACTTACATCGACTTCTGGTTCCAAAAACGCAGATTCAACTAACATGCTTGAACTGAAATACAGCACCGCAACCTACGAAGCTGGTTGCGACGAGGCTGGGCGCGGATGCTTGGCTGGTCCTGTGTTTGCCGCGGCTGTTATTTTGCCCAACAACTTTAACAACCAACTGATTAACGACTCTAAACAGCTATCGGAAAAGAAACGTTATCAGTTGCGCGAAATAATTGAAAACGAAGCTCTTGCTTGGGCTGTTGCTAGTGTTTCGGCCGAAGAAATTGACAAAATAAACATTTTGAACGCTTCAATTTTGGCCATGCACCGTGCTCTTGACCAACTTACGCCCAAACCCGATTTTGTGATTGTTGACGGAAACCGTTTCAAACCTTGGAACGATGTGCAACATAGCACAATTGTTAAAGGCGACGGGAAATATATGGCAATTGCAGCCGCCTCTATTTTAGCAAAAACCTACCGCGACGACTATATGTGCAAATTGGCCGAAGAGTTTCCGCAATATAACTGGCAAAAAAACAAAGCCTACCCCACAACCGACCACCGCGCGGCTATAAAACAATACGGACCTTGCATTTATCACCGCCGCTCGTTTCGTTTACTTAACGAGCAGTTGAGTTTCGATTTTTAATTGCGCACTTGTGCATTAATCAAAAACCCGATACTTTAGATCATTAATACTTCTACTAAACTGGAAGTTAATCAGTTACAAGCAAGTGGAATTTTGGAAACTAACCTGCAATGTGTTTTTTTCGCTCTTCGCAGCAAAATTGTTCGCAATACTTAATTGTCTATCATTCAATTAAATATGCAAGATTCCATTCGTTTTATGAATAACTTTTTTTTCAATTTTTATTAATGCACAACGGGAGTGATATATGCAGCATTGGTCATCACACATTTTTAGCATAAAGCCTAATCAACAAAAAAGCCATAGCAAAACACAAATGCAAACCGTTTTTTTCAATACATTCGCGCCGTTAAAACGCAACAAAACAATGACACGATTTTTCACACACTTCTTTTTCTTCTTTACCCAACAGTAGAGCGGGATTTGACGTGTGTTAACAAGATATCGAATCCCGCTCAAAAGGCGGGATTTTTTGTTTTGGTGTACAAAAAGTTTGAAGTAATTATCACTAAATATGAAACGAATTGTTATTCAAGGAATTAAGGGCTCGTTCCACGACATTGCAGCCCACAAATATTTTGAAAACGAAGACATTGAGATTGTTGCTTGCGACACCTTTCCAAAAGTGTTTAATAAACTAAAAAACGACAATAGCGCACTTGGTCTTGTAGCCATTGAAAACACCATTGCCGGCAGTTTGCTTCAAAACTACAACCTGCTAACCAACAGCGGTTTGCGCATTGTTGGCGAGCACAAACTTCGCATAAAACACAACCTTGTAGCCAAAGCAGGTCAAAAGTTGAGCGACATTACCGAAGTGTACTCGCATCCTATTGCTTTGATGCAGTGTGGCGAGTTTCTTGACGACCACACCAACCTTAAAGCCATTGAGTACAACGACACCGCATCGAGTGCAAAAATGATTGCCGAAACCAATAGTCTTGGCAAAGCTGCCATTTGCGGCGAAGAGGCTGCTAAATTGTATGGGCTTGAAATACTTGAACGTGGTATTGAAACCAACAAACACAACTTTACACGTTTTCTTTTGTTGAGCGACCCATGGATGACAGAGGAAATGACCAAAGGCAAAAACATAAACAAAGCCACATTGGTTCTTGTTTTGCCTCACGAAGAAGGTTCGCTTGCTCAAATTTTGTCGGTATTATCGTACTACAAAATGAACTTAACCAAAATTCAGTCCATGCCTATTATTGGTCGCGAGTGGGAATATCAGTTTTACGTTGACTTAAAGTTTGACAGCTATTTGCGCTACAAACAATCGATAGACGCAGTTACTCCACTCACCAAAGAGTTGCGCATTATGGGCGAGTACGAAGAAGGTAAACAAACCGTGTAACTGGTTATTATTTAACCATATAAAAAAAGTGTCGGGCTAAAAACTCGGCACTTTTTTTTATTGTCAAAAACTCAATCATTTTCATCGCACTATAATCAACCGCCCTACACCGTTGTTTAAATTACGGTCGGCAGGTGATGCTTTTCGTGGCAATTCTACCCCATTTACTTTTGCTATCACCCTAAACATGTAAACACCACTAGGCAACAAGTTTCCGTAGTTATCGCGACCATCCCATGGGGCCGAAATGTTGTTGCCAAAGTTTATCCCGCCCAACTGTTTCACATCGATAGTGCGAACCACAAAACCATAGCTATTCAAAATTTCGACCTTTAATTCATCGGGCAATTGCGAGCCGTTAATCTCAAATGCAAACCTAGCCGACTGGCTAAACGGATTGGGATAGCACGCAAAGTTGCTTATACGGTTAACTGTTGTAACATTAAACGAAATAACGTAATCGTTGATGCCACTTTCGTTGCCCGATGCATCGTGTGCTCTAACCCGCAGCAAATACGCGCCATCGGTTTCAAAATTGGCATGGTAAACCACTTGCAACCTGCCTTCAGTTAGTGTAAACTCAACATTTTCGGCATCTAAATTCAGCCTTGTTTCTTCACCATTTGGCATTGTTAGGTAAACCGAAATAAACGAAGTATTGTCAAAAGGCAGATAGTTGTAATCGTCGGTTACACTTATTGTAATTGCAGTTTGTGCCGACACCATTTGTCCATCGGCAATATGTTGTCCGTCAAACGTAACATCGAGCAACGGGTTGCCGCTATCGGTGGTAACATAAAACACGTTTTGCAAGAAATTATTAAAGTGCGTTTGCTCTGGTTGGTCGTATGCCGATGCTCCAATGGGTTTGGGATTCAATTCGGCCCAAAAGAAGTTTACGCCTCGCATGTTGGCAGTTGAAAACGACACTGTATCGGCAATCCATTCGCCCTTTTTCAATGGTTTTAGTTTATGATAGCCAACCTCAATCGTTTGATTATCGGCAGTTTGCACCCAATAGTGAACCAAAACGCTATCGGCATCAGATTGGCCAACATTTTCAAACGCCATTTCAACTTTTGCCCGTTGTCCTTGCCAAAGCGTATCATTAGCAAAACTCCAAGCACGTAACAAATTAACCGACAAATCGGTGTATGGTTCGTACTGCACGCGCCAAAAATCGAGCTGCGATGGTGTATGGTTAACTGCATCGCTTGTAACAAACTGCATTTTAAGTTGTGGATAATCGGCAACGGAGATTTGCGACAAATCGATATTGTTGCTGTACTCTTGATTAAACAATAGGGTTTCGGTTTCGTTTTTAACTCCATAAATAGTTAAGTAAGCGTCGTCGTATGAGTTTTCGGCCTCAACCGATTTGCTGCCCCATTGAATTGATTCCCAACTTTTTGCCGGACCAATAATTGGGCTTGTAATAACTCCGTAGTTGCTACTGCCTTTAAGTGTTACATAAAAATCAATTTCGCTATTATACGCCTCACCCACAACCTCTTGCGCTTTTTCGGGATGACCTTTTTGTGTGAAAAATATGTACGGCGTGCGGTCGGGCATAGCTCGCAATTCGCTAGCTCCCCAACTTTCAAAGGCTTGATATATTTCTTCGCCCCACTGGGTATAATATCCGTTTATAAAGTCGTAAATGAGAATATAGTTGCCACTGGGAACATCGTTTTCAATAAAATCGACTAACGAGGCTAAACTTTGGTCGCGCACACCATCGTTGATGCGAAAAATGTAATAATTCTCAGTGTTGCCAGTACAATTTGGGTAGTTATATTGCCCGTAATTAGCTCTACTTGAGCGCCATACATCGAGTGTTGCGCTATCGATAACTACCACCAAAAGTGCAGCCACAGCTCCACACGATGATGTGGCACCAATACCTTCAAGCGTGTAACCTACCGAAATGTAATTTGACGAGTTTGGTGCACCAACATTGTGGCAACGTAAAGTGCGGGCATTTTCCGTAAATTCAAATCGCTGGTTTGCGGTGTCAATACTGATAAACTGAAAATCGTTATCGTCAATTTGTTCAAATGCCGACTGCTCCCAACCTTGCATGCCGTTGCGATAAACAAACGAATTGATAGTTTCAAAATCGTAGTCTTGCTCTTTTGCTCGCCAAAAATATGGCACGCCCTCGTCAAGGTTAAATTTTTCAGCATCAACATTCACCAAACCACCATCGGCGTTTATATTGCTATTAATCAGCAAATTGCCATTCATCTGCTCAGTTGTATCAACTTGAAGTTGCAACTTAACCTTTTGTCCAATCGTTGGAGTTGAAACGCGAAGCACGTCAGGTTTTGCTGGCAACAAAGCATAGTTGTACGGATCGATTAACGACACCGACGATGGCGACACATAAACCGAAACCGAAGCTGTGTTGTTGCTTTCGTCAAGTTCTTCAACTTGGTTCATTGCATCGAGTTTAATGCTGAATGTGTTTACTCCTGCGCCCTTTAAACTATTTGTGGCAACATAAAAGCGAATGTTTTGAGTGTAATTAAGTTGATTAACAACGGTTTGGTACGTTTGAACTTCGCCGTTGGCAAAAGTGCGTTTTAGTTCAACCACAAAATCGGAAGTAACCGACCTACCAATGTTACGCAGTTGATAATCGACCACAATGGTATCGACTGCAGTTGACAAAACCGAAGGCTGAAAGTTAAAGTCGGTCACCGAAGCTTGCAAATCGCTCTTTTTGGGGCTATTAAGCACAACACAAGGGTCGCCATGAAGCAGCATTTCGCGTGCTGTGTTGAACACATTTACGCTGCCGCCACTGGATTCAAGAGCATTTATGGCGTGGCGAATAACGTTGCCAATAGGCTCGCCATACGACTTGTTGGCCAATTGCGTGTAGAATTCTGTTGAAAAGCCATTCAAATAAGTTGGCACGCCCTCGCCCGAACTTGCCAAAAAACCAATAGCTCCGCAGTTTGGGGTCATTATCCAAACCTCGCTTGTGCTGTTGTTGCTGGTTATGAATATGTTACCAGTGTAGCACGAGTTTGACAATATAAACGGGTATCGACCTTTGTTGCTGTAAGCTGTTGGGCTGTCAATGTCTTGGTCAAAACCGTAAGTTGACGAACCGTGACCGAAAAAAGTCATTAGCGACACTCCCCGATTTATCATGCGGGTAACGCTATCGGTTCGCGATGTTGCAATAGGATCTGACGTTTGTTTGTAAAACGAACTCACTTGAGCGCCAAAAAGCGAATCAGAAATAATTTCTTTGTATAAGTTAAGGTATAGCTTAAAAATTGTTTGCTCAACAACGGTTTTGCCGCCACCAAAATGAATAACTTGTTTCATCCACTCGGCAGGCTCATTTTGCTCAAACTCGCGCACTTTGTCAAGGTAATCGGCCACTTGCTTATTTGTTGTAGCGGCCAATCGGCCAGTTGCCAACGCTGGCGACTGCGGAAAATTGGGGTCAAGACCTATTGTAAGCAACGCATCAGAAGGAGGATTACCAACCGCTGGCACTAAGCAATTGTTGTATAAAGTAGCGTTGTTTCGGGTTGAATTTGAAGCAATTCCTTTGCCTATAATAAAGAGATACTCGGGTTTAGTGCTCCATTGGTTAAGCGCATATTGCACAAACTTTTTTATTGCCAACGGATGCTTTTGAATTCCGTATGCAAATTGGTCATAAAGCTCCTGAATGTCAACATAATAAGCATCGCGATAATTGGCATAATTTTTTGCTTGAGCTTGCAACTGTTTGTGCGACAACACAATTACTTTTTTTCCCGATACTTTGTGGTTTGTAAATGAAGTTTTGGTAATGTAGGCCGGTGCAAGCAATCCCGCATTATTCACCACCAAAAGATTCACCGCAGTGTCGGTAGCTGGCACTTGAACTTGCGAACCACCATTAACCTCAATGCGCAACCCTCTACTTAAATCGTAAAGCAAAGTTGCGTTACTCACGCCACTAATTTTTAAATGCGACACGGTATCGCACGCTGGCAATATAAATGCCTGACTATTTGAATTTTCAAACGAAAAAGTTGACGGATATTTTACTCGCAGATAAGCCATTCGCGAATAATCGGTAGCCGCCTCTTGGTCGTTTATGCTTGACACTGAAAAAGTTGTGTTTATTCCTTTGCTTGGTGCTGTGGCACAACACTTTATTGTTTTAAGTCCTGAAAAAACTGTATCGACATTAAAACCCAAACCTGTTATTTGCAAATGGTGCTTTTGTGTTGAATAGGTTCCAAGCGACATTTCGCTTTCAACCATCAGAGTTTCAGACTGATATAGCGAGTTCATTGTTGGTCGTTTTGAAACAGTAGCACCAAGCGCAAGTGCGGTATTATCAAACCAACCTTCGGCCTCACCGTAGCCACATTGCCCGTCGCCGTTAAGGTATGTTGCAACGTAGTTCAGCTGGCTCACTCTGTAGCAATAATCGCGCAGTTTGGCGCTTGCAACCTCAACCGATTGCAGTTGTTTTAAACGTTTGTTGCTAAACTTGTTATTCCAAGTAATAAAAACAGCGGCAGTATCGTTAATCAAACTATAATACGGATTAGCTTGATTTTCAGCATTATCAAACAATTCGGCATCAAACCAACCGCTATTACTTTCGGCATAAAACTCAATATAATCTATCAACCCGGCCGACTCGCCAGCTACGTAACAAGGAATTTCTTTTCCGTTTTGAAAAATCTGCAAATTCTGCGGTTGATGATCGTCGATTGGCACACCAGCGTTAGCCAATTGCGCACGCGTTATGCGGTAAACACCAGTTTGCACAATGCCAACCCTGTAATATGGCTGCGAATAATCGATCCACGAGTTTGCAAACTGCTGAGCATCAGCACTCAATGCGCACGCAAAAAAAGCCAACACAATGGCGCACACCTTGGCAGTTAGTATTTTTTGTTGGTTTCGATTAGCCACGTCTTTTTAATTCTTACTTTTGCCAAAGTTATCCGTTTATACAATATAAAATGCAAGGAAAATCAGCCCTTTCAGCCACCCCAAACACAATTACATTGCTCAATGCAATTTCGGGATGCATTTCAATAACATTCGCTTTTGAAGGAAATTTAAAGTTGGCAGGCATCTTTATTTTAATTGCCGCAGTATTTGACTTTTTCGACGGTATGGTTGCACGTCTGCTACATGTTTCATCAAACATTGGCAAAGAACTCGACTCATTGTCAGACGCCATAAGTTTTGGCGTAGCACCATCGGTTATTGCATCTATTTTGGTTCGCAATGCATTGGGTATCAACAAACTTGGCAATGCCGAACCGCTGCAAATTGTAGCATGTTTATTGCCCTTTATTATGGCAGCATTGTCAAACTTGCGACTAGCAAAATTCAACCTCGATGAGCGCCAAACCGACAAGTTTATTGGCCTACCAACCCCAGCCAACGCAATGGTTTGGGCATCGCTTCCATTTGTTGATGCCAACAACTTTGCATTTGCATTTAAACCCGAAGTAATTATAACACTGTCGTTTGTTCTTGGTATTTTATTGGTAGTTGAGTTGCCACTTTTTGCAATGAAAGTGAAGACTTTAAGTTGGTCAGCCAACAAAATACGCTACATATTTTTGGCAATCAGCATTGTGCTAATAGCATGTTTCAAAATGATTTCCATTCCGCTAATCATTTTAACCTACGTACTATTGTCAATTGCCAACAACTTATTTTCAAAACAATAACCACTAAAACCAGCCAACTATGGCAGATAAAATAGCCGTTTTTCCAGGGTCGTTCGATCCATTTACACTAGGTCACTACTCGGTTGTAACTCGAGCACTGCCGCTATTTGATACTATAATTATAGCCATTGGTACCAACACCGCAAAAAACTGCTTTTTCAACATCGACGAGCGCATTGAACTAATTGAAGGCGTTTTTGCCAACAACAACAAAATAAAAGTTCAAGCATACGACGGCCTTACTGTTGATTTTTGCCGCGAAGTTGGCGCCACTTTTATGTTACGTGGCATCCGCACTGTAACCGACTTTGAATACGAGTGTGCCATATCGCAAATGAACCAATTTATGCAACCTGGCATTGAAAGCATGTTTTTGCTCACCACTCCCGACCTTTCGCCAGTAAACTCAACAATTGTTCGCGACATTTTGCGTTATGGTGGCGACGTGAGCCAATTTGTGCCCGCAGGCATGGATATTGCTGGAGTTCTGTCAAGAAGAAAAAAGTGATTTATGCGCAAACTGCTGTTTTTAACAACCTTTCTATTTACTACGTGCTGGGCATCGGCACAAACCACCACTATTTTTGGAACCGACCGCACTTATGCTAAGCAAACCATTCGCGCGGTTGACTACAACGATTTTATTTCAAAACGACTCGTTGTTATAGGCGAAACGGTTGTTGATAGTCTTGGCAACTTTGAACTAAACTTGCCTATTGAAAGTCCTCGACTCATCAAACTTGAACTTGGAGCCATTTTAGGCGACATTTTTGTCGATACAGCTCAACGCTACAACGTAGTGTTACCTCCCTTTAAGCCCAAAACCAAAGGCAATATGCTCAACCCATTTTTTGAGCCCGAAGAACTGCTTATCGGTGTAAAAGGCGAAAGCATAAACCAACAAATAGACTTGTTTGAGTACGAGTTTCAAGACCTTATTGACCGCCATTACGCAAAATTTACACGCTACCCAAACAAGCACGAGGTTGATAGCATTATTGACGACCTTGAAATGCACTTTGATAGCATTCCAAACCACTACTTTGCAACATACCGCAACTACAAATACGCATGGCTTCAATTTATGAGTTATGCTCGCGACTGGCGTTTCATATCGCGCGACTATTTCGATAACAAACCTGTTGAAATTCATAACGAAGCTTATCTTGACCTTTTTGGCCAGTTATTTTCAAACTTCATTAGTTTTTACGGAAGCACACGCGAGGGCGAACGTCTCTACAGCGACATTATGTTCTCAAAAAGTCCAACCATGGCCAAACAAACACTATCAAATAGCCTTGCTCTTTCAAACGATACACTGCAAGAAATGGTGCTGCTAAAAGGCATAAACGATGCTTTTTATGGCCGCATATACAACGAGAGCAGTTTGCTTATTATGCTCGACTCGATTAACTTGACTTCGAAAATTGAACTACATAGGCAAATTGCAAAAAACATAACCGACCGAATGATGCAAATACGGGTAGGCAGTCCTGCTCCCGAGTTAAATTTGAGCGACACTGCAGGTAACATTCACAAGATTTGCGAGTTTGCTGGCAGTTATGTTTACCTCAACTTTATATCAACCACCAGTTATCCTTGTGTGCAAAGCCTTGAACAAATGAAAAAAATGAACGAGAGCACACAACAGGTTCTTAAAATTGTATCGGTATGTATCGACGACATGGACAAAGCAAAAAAATACTTCAAAAAGAACAACTACGATTGGCTACTACTCAACTACAAAGACAATCCATCGGTGATTGAAAAATACAGAGTGCAAGCCTACCCCGCTTTTTACCTAATTGGCCCCGATGGCAAGTTTGCAATTTCGCCAGCTGCATCGCCTGCCGAAAATTTTGAAGATCGTTTTAGAAAATATTACAAAAGTCGCATGCAGCGTCAACAACTGCAAAACACACCAAATCAATGAAATATATAGGAGCCCACGTAAGCACACAAGGTGGAGTTGAAAACGCGCCCATTAACGCCCACAACATTGGAGCCACCGCATTTGCTCTATTTACAAAAAACCAACGTCAATGGGTTGCAAAACCTCTTGAACCTCAAAGTATCGAAAAATTTAAGCAAAATTGTGCCGACTTAGGCTACACAGCGCAGCAAATTTTACCTCACGACAGTTACTTGATAAACCTTGGCAACCCCGATGCCGAAGGCTTACAAAAATCGCGAACTGCATTTATTGACGAGATGCAACGCTGCCAACAATTAGGCCTCGATAGACTTAACTTTCACCCCGGCAGCCACCTTAAACTAATTTCGGAAGACGAATGCCTACGCCTTATTGCCGAATCGATAAACATTGCGCTCGACAAAACCGAAGGAGTTACTGCTGTTATTGAAAACACCGCAGGACAAGGCTCAAACCTTGGTTTTACGTTTGAACAAATTGCCGCCATTATAAACCAAGTTAACGACAAAAATCGAGTTGGCGTATGTATTGACACTTGCCACGCCTACGCTGCAGGTTACGAAATAAAAACAGCCGAAGGGTTTGCTCGCACTTGGCAAAAATTTGACCAAATAATTGGGTTTAAATACCTACGCGGCATGCACCTCAACGACACTGTAAAAGGCCACGCAAGCCACGTTGACCGCCATGCTCCTTTGGGCGAAGGCTTTTTAGGCGAGGGTACTTTTAAAATGATTATGCAAGATTCACGCTTTAATAACATTCCTCTAATTCTTGAAACTCCAAACGAAGAAAAATGGGCTCAAGAAATTTGTAACCTTATTAACTGGCAATCAGTATAAGGGGGCACAAAAAATAGAAAAATGGGAAAGTTAGTTATAGTTTGCAATGGAGAGTCGGTGTGGGACTCTCGCAACTTACTTACAGGTTGGGTTGACGTAGCCCTCACAGGACGAGGCATTCAAGAAGCTGCATTTGCATCACGCATTATTGGTCCCATAGCCTACGATGCTGTTTACACATCAAACCTTGTACGCACCATTCAAACATCGTTGGTTTTGATGCTTAACAATCAAGATATCGTTACTCCAATAATTGAATCACATGGCTTTTTGTCTGGCAAACGCTCAATTATCCACAACGATTCCATTAGACTCAGCACTGTAAAAATTAAGCAAACTTGGCGACTAAACGAACGTTTCTTTGGCAAGATGCAAGGCTACAGCATCGACCAAATTGTTGCACAATACGGCATCGACAATTTGAACAAATGGCGATATTCATACTACGAGCGCCCACCTCGTGGCGAAAGTCTTGTTGACGTTGAACGCCGCGTAAGACCATTTTTACGCCGCAAGATATTGAGCAAAATGCACCTAGGCAAAAATGTTTTGGTAGTTAGCCATAATAGCACGGTCCGCGCCATGATTCGCATCATTGAGAACCTTTCGCCTGAAGAGGCTATGAAACTTGACATACGCACCTCAAAACCATTTATTTACGAATTTAGTTCAGGCAAACCTATTCGCCTGCCATTGCCAAAAATTGAAGAACGAGCAATGGGAATGCCAGGCAGATAACTATTGAACTTATATTTCATAAATAAACAGCCAGCAATTGAAAAATATCAGTTGTTGGCTGTTTTGTTAAGTTTTATTCAAATATGGAATTGTTTAAACCAATATCGGTTTGCTAAAAATGCACAACCTATTAACGCGAGTTCGATATAAGCAAATAAGCAAATCAGTAAAATAGAACAAGT
>JAKSOL010000006.1 GCA_024405635.1 Salinivirgaceae bacterium
TGCCTATGTTTACGGCACCTGCCTTGTGTGCTGCAAGCTGAGGTGCAACGCCTTTGAGTGCCGATAGTGCCGCAACGGTAACTATCTCACGATCGGCAGCAGAAAGCTGATCGCCAGCGAAGATGTCACCGAAAAGGTGTGCCTTCAGATAATAGTCGTTCTGAGGAGAGAACTCATTCTTTACAGGTCCGAATAGTTTTGTCTGTACTTCTGTGCCGACTTCAAGAGATTTCTTTGCGTCCTCCCAAATTGCTGGGCGAACCCAAGGCTTGCCTTCATTGTACTTGCCGTTTCCTGATTCTATCACTTTGCTCAATACTCCGAGAGCGTTCAAAGAGCGTGGGAATCCTGTATAAGCATAGAGTTGAGAGAATGCTTCTTTGATTTCATTGATTGTTACACCACCATCAAGAGCTGCCTTAATAGCAGGTTCAAGACGAATGAGATCGCCCTGTGCTTCAAGAGCGGCGATAGTAGCCAAATGCTTCTGACGATCAGAAAGCGATTGTGCTGATATTGTAGTTACCATAGTGAATAGAATTAAAGGAATTGTGAATAATTTTTTCATCGTTTTATATTTTGTTTATTAACGACTACAAAATTACTCACAATATTTATAATATAGCATACCCGAATTTTGGGAGTTGTAACCAATTTTTGGGAAATCAATTTATTTGCATGTCTAAAATACGAGGAATTATATGCTGCGAAGTACTACAATGCAGCATTAAACAGCCAACCGAGTAGAATGATTGCTATGGATACAGTGCCGAAGAAAATGCCGATGAGCTTCATGTTCATGACCTTCTTGAGCATAGTGGCTTCGGGGAGCGAGAGTCCTACTACTGACATCATGAAGGCGAGTGCTGTACCGAGGCTTACTCCTTTGGCTACGAAAACTTCGACAACAGGCACAATGCCTGCAGCATTGGCATACATGGGTACGGCGAGGATGACGGCAAGTGGTACTGCATACCAGTGTTCACCGCTGAGATACTCCTCGAAGAACCCTTCGGGTACGTAGCCGTGCATAGTGGCTCCGATGGCAATACCGATGATGACGTAGAGGATTACACCACGAATGATGCCAATGGCTTCCTTGATGATCTGTGGCATTCGCTGAAGGAGAGTGAGTTTTTCGACGGTCAATTCCTCTTGAGCACCATTTGCCATCTGCTGGATTTGCAATACCCAAGGACTAAGATTCTCCTCCAGCTTCATCTTGCCAAGAATAAAACCGCCAATAGTGCCAAGAAGTATGCCGCTGACAACGTAGATGGCCGTCACCTTCCAGCCGAATGTTCCGGCAAACATTGCCACTGCTACTTCATTGACAAGTGGCGAAGTTATAAGGAAAGAGAACGTCACACCCAATGGAATACCGCCCTTAACAAAACCGATGAACAACGGAATCGAAGAGCAAGAGCAGAAGGGAGTGATGGCCCCAAAAAGCGATGCCAGGAGGTACTGCAATCCGTAAAGTTCGCGCGAATTGAGGAAGTTGCGCAGTCGCTCCACAGGGAAGTAGGCATTGACTACGCCCATCACTGTGCTGATGAGGAAGAGCAGCAGCACTATCTTCAGCGAGTCATAGACGAAGAAGTTCAGTGCTTCGCCCAAGCGTGTTGTTGCATCTATGCCGAAGAGGTCATAGATTAGAAAATCAGCAAATTGTTGTATCATAATGCTATGCGATAAGGATTGTGTAACAGTAATAAGCACCTACGCCGATGAACAGTACGGCGACGATGCGGTTGAACCACAGCTGCAAGAGGGTTACCTTGCTCATGAACGTGCTAAGCGAATTGATGCTATAGGCAAATACCCATGCCACCACGAGCACAGGAAGCGCCGTTGCTATGGCGAAAACCAACGGAAGCAGATAACCAGTGGCTGCTTCTGCAGACATTGGGATGAGCATTCCGAAGAAGAGCAATCCACTTGTTGGGCAGAACGCCATGGCGAAGAGTATTCCCAATACTAAGCTACCCCATGCTCCAGAGTATGTGCCACTCATATTGCCGCTAAACCCGAACTTCGGCAGATGCAGTTTGTCACCAAAGAGCATGAACAAGCCGATGAGGATAAGCGCAGGGCCAAGGATGAGTTCGCCCCATTCGCTGATGACCTGCTGAAGCCCGAAGGTGTCGGCTCCCTGTCTTATTATATAAATAAGGAGTGCGCCAAGGAGCGTGTAAGCCAGAATGCGACCGAGAGTGTAGAGAATGCCACTCCATAACACTCGTCTTTGTGCATTGCCTTTACTGTCATTACTCTCCATGCAGCCGCGGGCGATGTAACCAACGGCGGTCACGTTGGTAGCCAAAGGACAAGGACTCAGGGCGGTAAGCAATCCTAAAAGGAATGCCGAGATGGCCGGTATCTGACTATTGTCTATCAATTGGTTTAGAAAGTCCATCTGCGTTTACCTTATTGCTTTCACAACCTTATCTTTCAACTCCTTGCGGAACCCTTCGCCATTCGTTCTTGCATTGGCAAAAGCAAAGCGAGTGAGATTTTCTGCGCCCTTTGGTGTAACAACGAAGAGGGAAGAGAATGTCACCTTGTACTTGGCTGCAATCTTCTTGCCCTCCTCCGTCGAGAAGTCAACGACGTGGAACTTCACCTTGCCAGCCTTCACCTGCTTTGCCAATTCGCCCTCCACGAGAGCCTTTGTCTCTTTCTCTATTGCTATACAGGTCATGCACCGCTGCTTGCCGTGGAAGTAGATAATTTCAACTGGCGATGCATTCTTTGCAACGCTTTCAGACTTTGTCTCTGGTGCGTTATTACTAGAACAAGCGCTGATAGTGGCTGAAGAAAAAAGGACAGCCATCATGATAATTGTGATCTTTTTCATGTCTTTTCAATATTACCAATTCATTTAACAAACTCCTCCCCTGGGGGAGGTTGGGAGGGGTTTTATTTCAAAATCTCCAGCAACTCCTTCTCGTTCTTCTGACCGCGAGCAACAACCTCGCCATCCACCACCAACGCCGGCAGCGACATCACGTTGTACTGCATCACCTCCATAATGTCGTCCACCTTTTCTACGGTGGCATCAATCTGGTTGTTCTTTACTACTGCCTCTACGAGCGAAGCAAACTTCTGGTTGCAAGCGCATGCGCTTACCAATACTTTGATCTGTTTCATAATCTGTCTGCCTCCTCTTAACTCTTCCATCCAGGGATGAGAACCGCAACAAGGCTCGGGTTATATTATTGATGTCTATAATTCGCAAAACTACGAACATATAGCTTTTAAGAAAACCCTCGAAGGTAATAACGAGGGTACAACTAGGTCAAAGAGTGCGTTTTGGGATAGGACAAATTACTTGCAGCAATCCTCTTTCTTCTCGCACAATTCCATGTTGAAGAATTCTGCAAACAACTGCTGAGCATACGCCCAGTTCTCGCGGTTGATACAATACTTCACCTTAGGCGTCTCTATCTCCCCTTGTATCAAGCCGGCATCCTTCAATGCTGACAGGTGCTGACTTACCGTTGCCTTGGCAATAGGCAGCTCTTCGTGGATGTCGCCAAAGTAACACGCATCCTGCTTTGCCAGGAACTTCATGATAGCGATGCGAGCCGGATGCCCGAGAGCCTTGGCAAATCCCGCCAGTGTCTCCGTCTTAATGCAATACTTCTTTTCTGCCATAATAAGCGTTGTTTTAATTTTCTGTTTGCAAAATTACGAACAATATTTTAAATCAACAAATGTTTGTTCGTATTTTTACGATTAATTAACAAAAAAGCCTCATTCATCAATTCTTTAGACGAAAGAATAGTGATGAATGAGGCAAAGTTATCTTTCTAGCAGTTTTTTAATCGTCAAATTTGTTGCGACAATTCTGTAGCTTCAAGTTCTATTAGTTTGCTTTATTGAATATCAACGGCAGACATTCTGGTGCCATCTGACGCATATCCACGAGGTCAAGACCTTTCACCATGTGGAGGGTTCCTTGCTTGTAGGTTTGAAAATGCTCAGTTTTGATGTGGTGTTGGTATGCTTCCTGTGAGGCGTAGATTTCAAGAATGCGAATCTGGCAGTCGTTACGAAACTGTTGCATCGGGTAGATGCAGATCACTCCTGGTTCTTCCTTAACCGATGTTGCTCCAACATTGTGGGCAAACTCCAGATATTCCGTGAGGTATTCGGGATAAACCTCTATCTCGCTGATTCTGACTAAGACCCCCTCCGTCTCCCCCTTATATGGGGAGTGATCTTTGCCTCCCCATCCCTCCGTCTCCCCCGTAGAGGGGGAGTGTTGGGCATTAGTGTTGATACTAATCATAAGCAATAAAAAGGTGATGATTTTCTTCATTACTTTGCTTTCTTTACTCTATTCTCAATGTACATTCCCTTTGCAGGAACCTCCGCGAGTTTCTGGCCATTCAATGCGTAGATGTTGTTCGACTTTGTCTGATTTGCAGAAATAGAGGCAACGCCTGTAGGTTTATCGAGAGAAAGCGTAATGCTTACCTCCCCTGTTCCGAAGGCATCCTTCAGCTGCTGCTTGGTCATTCCTTCAATCTTGCCAATAGGTGTGTATTCCCATGAGTTGCTGTCGAAGAAGATGCAAAGCTGATTACTTGTGTAGAGCATTATGTCGCCTGGCTCTGTGGTGATGTAGGTGTCGTTGGAGGGAAGCGAGAAACCGAGTGCTCCCACCTTCTCAAAACCACCGTAATCATGAGCATTGTATGTCACCGCACCACCTTTCAATCGTTCAACCAATGCCTTTGTTGCAGCATTGTCTGCAAGCGTCACCTTCATGGTGCTGTTATTTACTTTCAGATTCATTGTGTTATCATTTTGAACTTGTCCTGAGTCAGTCGAAGGATTATCGTTGAAATTTACATCTTTCAGCCATTGTTCCAAGAGGGCTTTGCGCTGTGAATGTTTCGAAGCATTTATCCAAAGGCTCTTGGCGTAGAACTTACCATTGGGAACGAGACGTTTTGCATCTGCTTCCACACCGCTGATACCGCTGCTATGGCTGCTAACAACAAGACCTATATTCTTGCCAGCCATTTCATTACCATGTTTGAAGAGGAATGTCTGCATGTTGCTCGCCATCTGACTCCACCAAAGAGGGGTAGCGATGATGACGGTGTTGTACTTGCGGACCCCCTCCAGTTCCCCCATAGAGGGGGAGTGTCCATCACTTTCCCATCCCTCTGGCACACCATAAGGGAAAGAGATTTCTATTTCAGGATAACTACTTTCGCTGTTCGGATTGCTCTTGATTTTGTTCAGCTGCTCTGTACCTATGGCGTAACCATTTGCCTCGTACTTGAGCGTCTTGTCCACAGGTTCAACCTCGATGACGTCTGCATTGATGAGGGTGCGAAGATCTGCCACAATCTGCTCCGTATGGTTGGTATAGCTGTAATACACAATCAATGTCTTGTTGTCGCCATTGGCTGAATTATTGTTTGCAGGAGGCATGGCATTGAGTTCCTCACTCTGACAAGCCATCATGAAGAAAGACATGATAACTATATAAAGATGTGAAATATAATTCTTCATGTGATATTCTTGTTAATTATGCCGCTCTCCATTGTGTAGGAGTCTTTCCTGTCAGAGCTTTGAAGAAGCGGACAAAATGTTGGGGGTATTCAAAGCCAAGGCGTTGGCTTATCTGTGTAACTGTTAATGTGTCTGACTGAAGCAGTTCTTTTGCCTTCTGAAGCATGCGTTCATTGATAATGTCCTTCGCTGTACGTTCTGTCTCTATTTTTACCAGAGTACCGAAGTAACCTGTTGAGAGACAGCATTTGTCGGCAAAGTAAGCTACCGTTGGTAAGCCTTCTTTCTCTGCTTTGTTTGCCAAGTAATCATCAAGCAGCGTCACGAACTTCTTCACAACCGAGTGGTTGATTTCCTCGCGAGTGATGAACTGACGGTCGTAGAAGCGGAGGCAGTAGTTGAGGAGAAGTTCGATGTTTGAGACAATGAGGTCGCGCGAATGCTTGTCTATGGCGTGATGCAGTTCGTGATCAATCATTGAGAGTACTCCACGGAACACATCTATCTCTTGCTGCGAAAGGTGGAGTGCTTCGGTACTCTTGTAGCCGAAGAACTCATAACGGCTGATGTTGCGACCGAGGTTGGTTCGCTTGAGCAAATCGGGATGGAAGACGAGTGCCGTCCAACGTGGGAAGACGCGGACGCCACCATACAGTTCCTGCTGAACGTGTAGCACCTGACCGGGTTCGAAGGACGTGATGGTCATCTCGTCGAAGTCGTATTCCGTACGGCCATAGAACATCTTGCAACCCTTGTTCTCCTTCAGGAAGAGCGCATAAAGACCATAGTGAACCATGCACTCCTCAAAGGGTTCTTCCCTGTCGAAATGCACCACGCTCACCAACGGGTGAAACGTCTCAAAACCATAGTAGTCGTTGAACTCCTGTACGGAGTTTAAATATAAATCCTGCATTATTTCAAGTTTACATTAAAGAACTGCTCCAACTTCTCCCAAGGAATAACCTTGTCCTTACCACCATCGTATAGGTCGCAGTGCGAGGCCCCCGGGATTATCATAAGTTCCTTGTTTTCAGGCATGGGATTTGGCTTGCGGACAAAATCGTAACCCTCTGCCTTGCCGGTTGTCATATACTCGTAAGCATTCTCGCCGAAATAGCGTGAGTGTGCCTTCTCTCCGTGAACGATGAGCACGGCATTGCGAATCTCATTGATATAATAAAGGAAGCGAGTGTTGGCGTATGCCTGACAGCCGAAGGTGTGCCAGCCGTCGTTTGAGTTGCCCGAGCGGACGTGATAGCCACGTGGAGTCTTGTAATAATCGTAGTAATCCTTCACGAACTGCGGAGCATCCTCGGGAAGTGGGTCCACAACGCCACCTCCTGCAGTAGTCTTGCCCGACTGCGACGCCTTGATGCGCTCATCAGCCATCGCCTTGCGCGCGTTGAAACGAGCCTCCTCGCTGTCGGCGCTGTCGAAATAGCCGTTGCCGTTCACGCGACTCATATCGTACATTGTCATCACGGCAGTAGCCTTTATTCTAGGATCTATGGCAGACGCATTCAATGCGATACCGCCCCAACCGCAGATACCAATGATGCCAATTTTGTCTGCGTCAACGTCCTCACGCATAGAGAGATAGTCAACGGCGGCCATAAAATCCTCGGTGTTGATATCGGGCGACGTTGTGCGACGGGGCTCTCCCGACGACTCGCCTGTAAACGATGGGTCGAAAGCCATAGCCACAATACCGCGCTCGGCCATCCTCATAGCGTAAAGTCCTGAGCACTGTTCCTTTACGGCGCCGAAAGGTCCGCAAACCGCAATCGCCTTCATCTTTCCGTCAGCGTTTTTGGGAGTGTAGAGGTCGGCCGAAATCTCGAAACCGTACTGAGTCTGATACTTCACCTTCTGATGATTTACCTTGTCGCTGAGAGCGAAAGTCTTGTCCCACTCCTGCGAGGTCTGTGAATTCTGCATATCCATTTCCTGATTCTGTTTTGGGGCGCAGGCACTCAAAAGGAGCGCCGAAATCGCCATTGTTACTAACTTTTTCATATCTGACGGCAAAGTTACAGACAAAAGCACTCCGGCTTGCTACCAAAATTTTGGGTAAGATTACCAGTTTTGAATGACGATAGAACTATGGCTATAAAAGATGATAATGGAAACGAAACGAATATTAAGATATTTGAGGGCAACAGAGGCAAAGAGAGCAAAAGTTGGGAGTCTACTAAACAAATGGCTTTTGATTTAGACAAGGCGGGAGTGGGGGTGTGTTCCTTCCTGAATACAGCGGCAAAACCAGTGCCGATAGTCTATTAAAAGTGGGCAAGTCGTATAAAATTGCTGATTTTAAGTACGTAACAACTAATAAACTAAACACTTTAGCGCCAATACTTGAACGACCCACGTAAACTATTCCGCAGAGTCAAGGACAAGACAACTGGCGAATACAAGTTGAGCAAGGCGGCATAGCAGTATCATCCAGGACGGGGCAAATACCGAAGCAGTTACATGAACGCAAGGCGGCTTATGGTGTCCGAGATGAATATGGCTACCCAAGCGGCATTCATAGCGTTTGCTACTCCGTTTTTGTCGTATGTGCCGATAATCAGCACGGGTTGTGGTGCTAACCACGGTTTTGGTGCAAATGATTTCATATTTGATTCTGTTTTATTAAATAATCTGATAATCTGTCATTTGGATAGATGGTATTCATTGCTGCCATCTTGTACATCAAGTAACATGATGTACTCTTCTTCGTTTTCGCTCACGATCCTGAACCCCAACTTTTGGTACCATTGAGCAGCATAGTTTGCTTTCTGAACCGAGAGTGACAGTTGCTTGTATCTTTGGTCACGCAATTCTTTGATCATGGCCTTCATCAGTAGAGTTCCAATGCCATGCTTTCGATACTCTCTTCGCATCGAGATTGCCAATGATGGTGTTTCGTTATCTATGTGTCCATAATCGTCCATAATCCGCACCCACGCGGCACCGATTAACGCATTGTCTGTTTCAGCGACAAAACAGATGTCACCATTCTGCTTACCAAACGAATCAATGTATATT
This sequence comes from Salinivirgaceae bacterium, assembly GCA_024405635.1. Taxonomy (GTDB): domain Bacteria; phylum Bacteroidota; class Bacteroidia; order Bacteroidales; family SZUA-534; genus JAKSOL01. Next base: position 8,569 of record JAKSOL010000006.1, read on the forward strand.
TGCAATTCCGGTTTGTAGATAATATCAAATGGGGGAGGTTCTACCCCCTCTGGAATGAAGATTGCTTCGTAAAGGAAAGCCTCTAATGCTTGATACTCGCTTTCTTTTATCTTGCGTATCACAATAGGCGTTCGTAGCTTATGCTCTTTTTGTTGCTTCATATTTGATATTTTTTATAATTTACTGTTGTCTTCTTCCGTCACGACTCGGCAAAATCAATGCGAGCATTGCTTCTGCTCTCACTGCTTCGGAAGTTCTCTAATTAAATGCATAATTGCAGCAACTGGATGATACCACATTATGCGAGGACCGGCATAACGCATTGCCTGACGCATGTGCTCTTTCATGTCTGGCTTGTAGCAATGGATGGGACACTTCTTACAAGTTGGTTTCTGCTCTCCAAACTTGCAATGGTCCAAACGGTTGCAAGCATATTCGAGAAGGGCTGAGCATTCCTCACAAAGACCATTGCTCGTGTGCTTCTTCCCATGGCAGTAAATCTCCACCATCTGACGAACGGTTTTCTTTTCTTGTTCTATTCGTGTCATTTCTCGTCTTCTGGTAGGCAACGAGGTGGTTTGCTTTGTTCTTTTCTGCTTAGTTGCTGTATATCAGACTTTTATTTTCCGATGCAAAAGTGGCTGAAGATATTTCCAAGCACCTCATCGGGGGTTATTTCGCTGCCGGTGATGCCCGATAGATGTTTTATCACATCGTGAATGTCGAGAGCAAGCAAGTCGGTTGTTAGGTTGTTGCGTAAGTTTTGTTGAGCGCGTTCAAGCGATTCTTGAGCCAACAGCAATGCGTTGTAGTGACGGGCGTTGGTTATAATTACGTCGTTTGCCGAAAGTTGGCGTTGCTTGGCAAAGTTGCTTATAGTGTCGAGTAGCACGCTCAAATTGCCATTTTTAGCCGATATTGAAACCACTGTTTCGCCAGTTTTGATGGTTGGCACGCCAAGGTCGGTTTTGTTAATCACCACAACCAAGTTGGCATCGCTAGCCATGTGGCTTTTTATGTTTAATAGCGATTCGGCAATTTTTTCTTCGCTGTCGGTTGGTTCAAACAGAGCCAAAACAATTTCGGCTTGACCAATTTTGCTGAAAGTGCGTTCAATGCCCAACTGCTCAATAGTGTTGGTAGTTTGGCGAATGCCCGCAGTGTCAATAAATCGATAGGTAAAACCATCGAGGCAAAAAGTGTCTTCAATCACATCGCGAGTGGTGCCTGCAATGTCGCTTACAATGGCTTTTTCTTCGTGCAAAATGGCGTTTAGTAGGGTAGATTTGCCAACGTTTGGTTCGCCAACAATGGCAACGGGAATACCGTTTTTAATTGAATTTCCAAGGCTGAACGATTTAAGCAGCTTGCCAATTTCGGTTGCAATGTTGTTCATCAACTCTTCTAGTTGGTCGCGATTGGCAAATTCCACATCTTCTTCGCTAAAATCGAGTTCCAATTCAACCAACGAAACCACATTAAGTAGTTGAGCGCGAAGACTTTGCAATTCGTTGCTGATGCCACCACGCATTTGGTTCATTGCCACACGATGCGACGCTTGACTGTTTGATGCAATAAGGTCGGCTACGGCTTCGGCCTGACTCAAATCCATTTTTCCGTTCAAAAAAGCACGTTGGGTAAATTCGCCAGGCATGGCCATTCGTGCACCGTTGCGCATCATTGCTTGCAAAATTTGCTGCTGAATGTATTGCGAACCATGGCAACCAAACTCAACAATATCGTCGCCAGTAAAGCTATGTGGCGCACGAAAAATGGTTGCAACAACCTCGTCAATGGTTTCGCCGTTACTCACAATGTAGCCAAAGTGTGCTGTGTGCGATTTTTGTTCAGCAAGTTTAATTCCGCGTGGCGAACTAAAAATTTTGTCGGCAATGGCAACCGATTCTTCACCGCTTAAACGTATTAGAGCAATGGCTCCGCTGCCTGCGGCTGTCGATATGGCGCAAATTGTGTCTGATGTGTGCATAACGTTTGGCTTTTTTTTAGTTAGCAAAAGTAACCTTATTTATGGTGTTCACATTGCAAAATCAACGGTTTGCGTTGGCTCAAAATCGTCTATTTCTTAACATTCAAATGTTTACATCTTAATAATAGAATAAGTGAAAAAAGACTATAAAATATGATAAAATTCACACTTGTAAGTGTATCTTTGCACGACTAAATTCCGTTTTAGATGTTGTTGATGTTGATAATTATACGCATCTGAATGAAAAAGTAATAAAACTGTAATCTATTATGATTGAGCAACTTGAGTATATTAAGCATACTGATAGTGGTAATTTTTTCTTGTTAGCCGGACCATGTGTTGTTGAGAGCGAGGCTTTGGTTATGGAAGTTGCCGAAAAGGTTAAAACCATTACCGATAAACTATCAATTCCGTATGTATTTAAAGCATCGTATCGTAAGGCCAACCGTAGCCGTCGCGATAGTTTTACTGGCATTGGCGATGAAAAAGCATTGCAACTTTTAGCAAAAGTTCGTCGCGAATTGGAATTGCCAGTTGTTACCGATATACATAGTGCTGACGAGGCTGAAATGGCTGCACAATATGTTGATATTCTGCAAATTCCTGCCTTTTTGTGCCGTCAAACCGATTTGCTTGAAGCTGCAGCAAAAACTGGTAAAATAGTTAACATTAAAAAAGGTCAGTTTTTGGCTCCTGAGGCTATGCAATTTGCTGCAAATAAAGTGGTTGAATGTGGCAACAACAATGTAATGCTTACCGACCGAGGTACCACTTTTGGTTATCAAGATTTGATAATCGATTATCGTGGAATACCCACAATGAAACAATTTGGTTTTCCGGTAGTGCTCGATATTACTCACTCGTTGCAGCAACCAAACCAAACTTCGGGAGTAACCGGTGGGCGCCCCGATTTGATTGAAACAGTTGCTAAAGCTGGTATTGCTGTTGGCGTTGATGGTATTTTTCTTGAAACACACCCAAATCCTGCAGTTGCCTTGTCCGACGGAGCAAACATGTTGCGGTTAGATTTGTTAGAGAATCTTCTAACCAAATTGGTGGCAATTCGTCAGGTAGTTAATAAACTGTAAAGCAGTAGTTTATGTTGCAACAAGAGCGCAGTATTCGATATCAAATAGTGATGGGCATAGTAATGCCTATTTTTATGGTATTGTCGTTCATTACAGTTATGATTATTAGGTATCAAGTTGAGCAACTTGACAACACAACACTTGTGCAACATAATATGGTTGTGTCTGAAATGCGCTCGGCATGGATATCGTATGCTAACCAGGAGGAGGCCAAAGCTGAGTTTGAAAAACAACAATTAGCTAGCATAAGCAAACGTGTGGTTGATAAATTGGTGCAGATGCCTAAAGACGTGCAATACATAAACCTTGTGCAACTATGCCTTGACATGGGAATAGACACTTCGGTTTTTGATATTTGCATTGTTAACCGTGATGGTAGAGTAGTGAATACCAGTGGTTTTCCTCGTTACAACTACAATTATTTTACTGACGAGCCATCGTTTGTAAAGTTCTTTGAACAAACATTTGCCAAATACAAGTTCCGTTGTCGTCACTCATATTTCGATGTTGTTGACTTATGCGTAAAGCGCGAATCGTTTCAGCCTATACTCAACAACTCATACATGTTTGTTGTGAACTATAAGAGCGACGAACTAACCAAGTATTATACTGCTATTTGCAATATTACTGACGAGCAGATTAAACTTGTGCCAAACATCAATATCCCCAAATGGTATCAAATGTCAAGCTTTCCGCGCGAAGTAAAAACTCGAAGCCCATTTCCTCAAAAGCACCTTAAGTATATTGAAAAAATAGAGCGCGAAGGAGCAATAACCTTTACCGAGAATAGGCATGTATACAGCTACTTCAAGTTTAACGATGTTGAAAACGACATTTTCAAGTATTCAATTATTTCGGTTATGAGTAACCAAGAACTCGACCAATTGAAAATATTGTGGATATGCTTGAGATTGGTTGTCTCATTGTTGTTTGTGTTTTTGTTTGTTTACTGGCTGCTCATGCGTAAGATTAAACCAATTTTTATTTCGGTCGATAATCTTACCAACGCCATTTGCAACATGACCGAGACTAACCAATATGGTTATCTTGAACTATCGGAGTATCAGGGATTTGAAAATATATCGCAACAAATAAACGGACTAATTGACCGTGTGGTAGCAAAGCGCGACGAAGTGATAAGTAATTCAACAGTAAATGGTGAATCTGAATGGTTTAGACTTACATCGTTGCTCGATATTCAAAATACTATGATGAGCAGTCCGATGACATTGTCAGATGTGTTTGAAAAATCGTTTTTATATAACAAACCTGCTCAAGTGGTTGGTGGCGATTTTTGCTGGGTAGCCAAAGTTGACAATGTTCGAATTGTGGTTGTTGGCGACTGTTCAGGTGGTAGTGCTATTGGTTCGGCCATGTCAACCATTTGTATGGCCATTTTGCAAAATATTGTAAATGTGCAAGGTGTAACCGAGCCGTCAGAAATAGTAACTCGCCTTAACGACCAATTATATAACCAAATTTGCTATAGCCGCAACAATATGTCGATTGGTGTAAATATTTCGGCTTGTAGTATTAATAATCAGCGACTTACATACTTTGGTGCTCGCCAAACAATGTTGCTTGTACACGACGGAAGAGTACGTTCAATTGATTGTATGCAAGTTGTATTAGGCGAAAAACTTTTTGCCGATATGGCTCTACATTCGGTTAATGTTGATTTGGCCAAAGGCGACAGCATATACTTGTTTACCAAGGGAATGGCGCAACAATTTAATGCCGATATGTCGGAAAAATTTGGTTTCAATCGCTTCCGCAACACTATTAAGCAACTCTCAACTTTGCCAATTAACGAGCGGATTGATGCTTTGGATAAACAATTTAACGATTGGAAAAACAATGGCACTCAAACCGACGACATGATGGTTGTTGGCATTGACTTGTAATTTTTTTATAATTGTCCCAAAATCAGTTTTTATGTATTTGCAAAGCAATCACACTCTTGGTTTAACTGCTATTCAGTTTGTTGCCAGTGCTTTGTGCGCTTGCCGCAAATACATACATACATACATACATACATACATGCACCGCTAATAGTCGAAAAAAAATACAGAGCTAAAAGAATAACAAAGCCGGCAAATTGTATAACGCAATTTGTCGGCTTTTTTTGTTGAATTTCAATAATTTACAAATACAAAATATTATGAAACTAAACACCACCAAACTACTAATTGCTGCATTAGCATTGTGCGGCACATGCTTTTTAAGTTGCGAGAAAGAAGAATCATTTTCTCCAGAAAAATTTGCAGAAAAAATACTTATGGATGAAAATATTGAGATTGAAGAAACAGTAGGTTCATTTGAGGTAGCTATAAGTGTCAAATTTAATAATTGGGATCCAGAAAAATTAAATAATTGTTGTATATTAATATATACTAACCCCCAAGATGATTGTGAATATTATTCAATTTCAAAGAGTGAGCACGTTTCATGCTATTTTTCAGATTTATTGCCCAATACAACTTATTATTATAAGGTGGGTGTTGGTGTAAAAAATGATGTGGAGGTATACAGGAAAGGAGAATTACGTTCCTTTACTACAGCACCAGCAACACTACTTACAAGCGAAAAAACTGAACGCGATATTACAAGTCTATCAGTTACAGGAACATCGGCTACATATACGCTTATTGATACCACATATAAACCAGTTGTTAACCTTTATTATTCAACAAGGAAAACAATATTATCAGCCGATTCAATTAAAAATGCTGATTATGTTCAAATAACATTAAATGGTTCTGGAGTAAAGAACGAATGCGCAACAATAAAATATTTAAATAAAGCAACTGAATACTATATATGTGCAGATTATGCTTTTGACAAATCGCACAGTTGTATGAGTTATATTATTAGTACATATACATATCCATTTTCATACACAGCCAAAGCTGTTGATTTAGGATTGTCAGTTTTGTGGGCTGATAGAAATGTTGGAGCTGCTAGTGATACAGATCAAGGAGAGGCTTTTCATTTTGGAGACACCATTAAATTTAATGATAACTATAAAAGAGTTGCAGATGAGGATTTATGGACATCAAAAGACACAATGTATGTAGATTGTTTTCGAGATAACGTAGTTGATATATGTGGTAATCCTAAATATGACGCTGCAGCTGCAAAATTGGGTAATGGATGGAGAATGCCAAATAAGGAGGAAGTGGAAGAATTAATTGAAAAATGTACCTTCAAGAGAATAGAGTTAATAGTTCCAGATAGGTTTGATAGAGCCCTCCTTGAAGTAACTGGACCAAATGGTAATACTATGATAGTATATTTGGCTAATAGCATTGGAAGCTGCGTACCATATTGGCTAGGTATTGAAACGTTCAAAAATTATCCTCAATATTTTGAACAAAAAGATAAATTAATTATTGGCAATGCATATCGAGGTTATTCAGCCCTAATACGTCCCGTTCGTTCGAAGTAATAGTTAAAACAACTTTTGATACAATTCTTGTATGCGATTTTTAGCTTCTTCTTTTTTTTAGTATAGGAATAGAAACACCCAACAAAAAAAGCCGATGCTTGTATTAGCATCGGCTTTTTTTATGAAAAGCAAGGCCGTTGGTTACATAATAACCAAGCCACCGTTTTGAGGAATAGAAACCTTAACGGTTTTCTTTTTGGTCATTTTAGCTTGTTTAAGCGAACTATTAAGTTTAGCATCGTCGCAGTAAATGCTATAAGTGTTGCCAAGGTCAAAATCGGCAAGATTAAGAGTCAAGGACAAAGGTTTTTCGTCGGCATTAATACCAACAATGTACCATTTGTTGCCCGAGCGGCGAGCCATTACAACATATTTGCCAGGATAACCATCAATAAATTTAACCTCGTCCCATAGGGTAGGAACGTTTTTCATAAAGTTGATGGCCCATTCTGGAGCGTCTTCAAGGTTGTTTGGTGCAAGAGCAAAATGTTGCACTGGGCTTTGGAAAATAACAGCAGTAGCCAAAGCAAACACATCGCTAGTGCGGCGAGTGTTGCCGCGTGTTCCGTCAAAACCCCAATGTTTGTTAAGAGCGCTGCCGCCAAAATCCATGTTGCCAACTGTATTGCGAATAAATGGGTGCATGGTGGCGTTAAATGCCTCTTTGTCGCATTCGGCTTGACCAAAGAAAAGGTTTTCGCTAGCGCGAACAGCCTCAGCTGCTACAAAGTTTGGATACATTTTTTCCCAACCGCGAGGTAGTGTGCAGCCGTGGAAAATAATGTTTAGACCGTAGTCGTTGGCATCGCTCAAAATATCTTCATACAAGCGCATGGTTTCTTGTTTATCGCCGCCAAAAAAGTCAATTTTTAAGCCTCGAACACCAATGTCTTTCAACCATTTCATTTCGGCCTTGCGGTTAATAGCGCGACCCATAATGCCGCGAGGACCTTGTGGAGCGTGGTTCCAATATCCGTTTGAGTTATACCAAAGGTAAATGCCAACATTTTTAGATGCAGCGTATTTAACTAGCTCTTCCATTTTTTCGTAGCCAATTTGAGTGTCCCACATGGCATCAATTAGCACAGTTTGGTAACCCATGGCAGCGCTAAAGTCAATGTAGTTTTTTTGCTCGTCGTAGTTGCACGATGGATCCATTTTCATAATCCAACTCCACGAACCACGTCCGTAAACAAACTCTTTGCTTGCTGCGTATTGCTCTTCAACCAAGTCCCAAGCAACTGTTGTTTCAACAATTGGAGCCAAAGTTTTGCCAAGTGTGATGGTGCGCCAAGGAGTGCTGAAAGGAAGAGAAACTCCTGGCGAAACTTGTCCGTTGCCGTTGTTCTCTTTTTCTTGTGGGAAACCAATTTTATAGCTATTGCCTTCAACATTTAGTAAGCGCGAACCGCAATAAGCGCTAGTTACGCCAGTTTCGCTAATAAGCAACCAACCTTTGTCGCCGTTGCGGAAAAGGCAAGGAAAGGTGTAACCCTCGTTCCACCCGTTTTTGCCTGTAGCGTCGTCGGCAGTGTAGTGAGTTTCGTAGCTTGGAGCGGTGCCTGCAAAACCTGTCATTGGCAACATTTGTGGGCAAAGAAAGGTGGTTGAGCCCTCAGGTACCACAAAACCAGTAGCTTCTTCTTTCACAATTGAAGCGTAAAAGTCGTTTTTAGGTTGAAGAATGTTGTAGCGAAAAGCAACATCGCGGTTGCTAATGTTCCATTCAACTTGCAAAGCGTCTTTGTTTTCGCGTTGAAAAGTAACTATTGCCGAGTTTGCCTCGTAATGCACCTTTGGTTGTTTAATAGTTGGAACTGTGTAGTCTTGGCTAATGCTGCGAGTTTTAACATCGGTTATGGATAAACCTTGACTCAAATCAGCAAAGTCGGTTACAAGACCAAGAGGCGAGTTTTGCATAAACTCAACACCGTTAAGTGCAATGCTGTAGGTTGGTTTGCCGTTGTCGTCTGACACAGTAACCACAATTTGCCCATTAGGACTTTTAACAGTTTCGGTACGCGCTATCGCACTAGTTAGTGGAAGCATAGCCGATAAAAGAATCAGTAGTTTTTTCATATTTATAATGTTTACGATGATGCGAATATAACTTTTTGAGTTAAAAAAGTAAAATGTACTTTTAATTTTTTTACTCAATATTGAAAACAATTTAATGACAAATTATTGATGGATATAGTTTGTAACTATTTGCATTATAGCGTATTGTGTTGTTGGGGGTTTGCTCAATTGTCTATTTTTTTACTATTTTAAAATTTAAAATATGTACTTTCTACATAAATAATTGTTTCTTTGCGATAGGCACTTAAGTGCCATAAAACCATTAACTATTTTTATATGAAAAAAACTCTACTAATGTTGTTAATGGCTGCATCAACAAGCGTATTTGCGCAACGAGCCATTATCACAACAAGCTACACAGCCGACCCTGCACCATACGTGCATGGCGACACAGTTTATTTGTACACCACGCACGATGCCGACGATGCTGAAGGCTTTAAAATGTTCGATTGGTTGCTATACACATCAACCGACATGGTAAACTGGACCGACCATGGTGCAGTAGCATCGCTTGCCGATTTTAAATGGTACAAAAACGACAACGGAGCATGGGCCGAGCAGGTTATTGAACGCAACGGCAAATGGTACATGTATTGCCCAATTCACGGCAACGGAATCAGTGTGTTGGTTGCCGATTCTCCTTATGGTCCGTTTGTCGATCCACTAGGTAAACCATTGGTTTGGCAACGTGAACATTGGTACGACATTGACCCAACAGTGTGGATTGACGACGATGGCCAAGCTTACATGTATTGGGGCAATCCAAACCTATACTACATAAAGTTGAACGAGGATATGATTTCAACCTCGGGCGATATTGTTATGTTGCCAAAAATTGAAGATTATCAAGAAGGTCCATGGTTTTACAAACGTGGCGACAATTATTACATGGCATTTGCATCAACATGCTGCCCCGAAGGAATTGGCTACGCAATGAGCAAATCGGCAACAGGACCATGGGAATACAAAGGCGACATTATGCCTCACACAGAGCGTAGTCGCGGCAATCATCCTGGAATAATTGACTACAAAGGTCGCTCGTATGTTTTTGGCTTAAACTATTTGCTTTGGGCCGACAATCTACGCAAACAAGGCAAGCCATATCGCCATGCCGAGCGTCGTTCGGTGTCGGTGTCGGAAATGCGTTACAATGCCGATGGTACAATTCAGAAAGTTGATTTTTGGCCAGCAAACGGAGTTCGTCAAATTGAAGCACTTAACCCATTTAAAAGGGTAGAGGCCGAAACAATGTCGTGGAGCGATGGTGTTAAAACACGCAAAGCCGGAAAACTTGGCAACATGATACTAACCAACATTGATAAAGGCGACGATGTTTGCATTAGCGGTGTTGATTTTGGTAAAAATGGAGCATCAGTATTTGAAGCTAACGTGCTTAATGTTAAGCAAAAATCAAGCATTACATTGCACATTGACCACCCAGCTGGCGAGGTGATTGGTGTTGCTGAATTTACTGCCGATGGTGTAGCAAAAGCAACATTAAAAGGCGCTGCTGGCCGTCACGATTTGTGGTTTGTGTTTGATGGCGATTTTGAATTTGACTATTGGTTAATGAAAGAAGCAGAAACCGATCAGGCATCAACAGGAAAATACAAACCAGCGGTTACAAACATTCGTGGCAGCGAGTATCCAAAAGTAGCAGCTGATGGTACCGCTTTGTTCCGCCTTGCAGCACCGCAAGCCAACGATGTTAAGGTTGACATAGGTGGTGTGCAATATCCAATGGTGCGCGACAACAAAGGTGTGTGGATGACTGCTGTTGCACCACAATTGCGCGGCATAAACTACTATTACTTAATTGTTGACGGTGTTAGCATTGTTGACCCAGGAAGCGAAACATTTTACGGTTGTAGCCGCGAGTCGTCGTGCATCGAAATACCCTACGAGCAAGGTGGCGAACGTTTTGAACCAAAAGATGTGCCTCATGGCGAGGTTACAATGCGTCGCTACTTCTCAAAAACTCACAACGAGTGGCGCCGAATGTTCATTTATTTGCCTGCTGGCTATCAAAAATCAAAGCAAAAATACCCAGTGCTTTACTTGCAACATGGTGGTGGCGAAGACGAGCGCGGTTGGAGCAACCAAGGTCGCACCGACATTATTCTTGACAACCTTATTGCCGAAGGAAAGGCCAAGCCAATGATTATTGCAATGCTTGACGGCAACTGTGCCGATTTTACAGCCGAAATTGTAAATGAGTGCATTCCAGTTGTTGAGTCAAACTATCGCGTACTTGCCAACCCCGATAATCGTGCTATTGCAGGTCTTTCAATGGGCGGCATTATGACTTTGAATTTAATGATTGACAAACCCGAATTGTTCCGCTACTACGGTGTGTTTAGTTCGGGTTGGTGGGCTCAAACTAATGCCTTTTCACGTGGCAACGACAACGAAAAGTACTACAAAAAACTAACCGACCAAAAGGACTATTACAACAAACAAATGAAAGTTCTTTGGTTGTCGATGGGAGCAAAAGAAGATATTGCTTACAACAACTGCCAAATAATGATGAAGCGCTTTGACGAAATAGGTATTAAGTACGAGTATTGGGAAACCCCAGGCGGACATACATGGCCTGTTTGGCGCGAAAGCATTTATCGTTTTGCTCAAATGATTTTTAAGTAAGAAAAATAATTATAGTTGCTGTGGTGTAACTATTTGTTTTTATAGGTTTTATTCTAAACCACTCGGGTAGCCCTGGGTGGTTTTTTTTATGTTTGGCAAGAGCAATAATAAGAGATAATAAGCGATTTTATTTACCATTAAAATCGCTTACAATGCTTTGAACCATGGCCTTACCTTGTGTAAGTAAACTATCGGTTACGTTTTGTTCAACTAGAGTTTTGTTGCCAGCAATATCGTACACAACAAACGCACTGTCGCGCATAAAGGCAAAACCATTGTTGTAAACGTACATAGCCCAATTGTTGCTATTGTTTATGCTTTTGCTATAAGTAAATTGGTTGAATTGTTGATTAAGCAAATGTCCAATAAGTAGAGGAATGTCGGTTTGATTTGATAGAGCATCGATTTGAATACCAGAACTTTGCAGTGCGCCGCCAGTAAGAACTAACGGAATGTGAAACTTGCGAGGGTTGGTTGCTGGAGTATTGTGTGGCAGTCGGCTACCGTGGTCGGCAACAAGAACAACAAGAGTGCTGTCCCACCAAGTTTGAGTGCGAGCAGTGCGCATAAAGGCACCTAAACAGCTATCGGTGTAGCAAACGGAGTTAAGAAATTTGCTGTCTTCGGTGTTTTGGTTAAACTGGCTCTGCATTGGAACGTCAAAAGGTTCGTGGCTGCTGAGGGTGAAAAAAACGTTAAACCATGGCGATTGCTCAGCATTAAGGTCGGTAAGTAGGCGATTGAATACAAAGTGGTCTTGAGCGCCCCATTTTGAGTTCATTTCGTTACGAGCAAAGTTGCTTTTGCTTACAATGCGCGAGTATTTTCCAGTTACGCAATACGATTTAAGATTGGCAAAATCGATGTCGCCACCATAGTAAAAGGCTGAATGATAGCCTAAATCATTAAGGGCGATGCTTAAGTGTGGCAGTTTTTGAGCCTTGTCGGTATATTTCATTATTGAAGTGGTAGGTTGAGCAGGGTAGCCGCTCAAGATGCAAACAAGGCCTTTGTCGCTACGGTCGGAGTTGCCAAAAAAATTGGTAAACAAAACGCCGCTTTGTGCAATGCTATCGAGATTTGGAGTGGCATTTTCGCCATTTAAGCAGCCAACTGCTTTGGCAGTAAAACTTTCGAGAATAATCATCAAAATGTTTGGTTTACTGCAGTTTAGTTGAATTTGCTCGGGTTTTGTGGTGTTGTCATTGTACAGATTGTTAACTATGTTGCTTGCGTTGTTGTTTGGCATAAAGTTCAGCTCCACTTTTTCTTTTGCGTCAACAATCGAATTGCAAAAATTCCACTGAACATTTATGGCTGCATGATTTGCAAACGTTTCGGAACTGAAATAAACGCTGCCAGTACGTATTGGCATACCAAACCCTCCGCGAATAGGAATTACAAACAAAGCAGCAACAAACAATAGCAAAGGTGTAGCTGTCCATTTGGTTGGTTTTAAGCTATATACGTTTGGCTCAATAAACTTTTTATATCCTTTCCAGCAAAGCAAAACCCAACCAATAATCCACAATACAAATAACAACGAAAGCCACACTGGAGTTGATGCTGCAGCTTCTTTAGGAGTTTTTAAGTAGAGCAATACCGTGCTGTCCATTCTGAATCCCCAATTGCGGTAAAGTTCGCAATCGCAAATGCCAATTATTGAGGCAATTACAAGAAAGAATAGTGTATAAGTTCCTAAAAAATATCGAGTAAATTTTTCTGAAGCAAAAAACGAGGCGGCCATCACTGGCACAACTAAAATGAGCAAATAACCAGCCATTGAAAGGTCCAATGCCAATCCATGCCAAAAAGTGAGAAAAATGGTGCTGACACTTAAGTTGCTGGTGTATTGGTAGTTATATAACAAAAAAAACGCTCTTATTGCAACAAAAAAAGCAATCCAAAAGGCGTAGTACTTTGCAATTATCTTAATACGATTAAGCATAATATATAGGTGTGAAATTGTTGGCAAAGGTTGTTAAAAAACGCGTAATACCGAATTTTTTATTTGCTACCGATATTTGTTGTTTCAAGTATAGGCATATTGTAAAAACATGTAAACGATAAAGCTTTTAATGGTTGTAAGTTGTTGCTAATCATGCAAATAGGTATTGGGTAAGTTGTGTACAACTTTTGTGTGTAAGTGTCGGTGGTAGCACCTTTACTTTCTAATTTCGCAACTAGAAAAATTTGACTATTAATGGAGTAATTATGAATAGAAAACTCAAATTGACAGCGCTTGCATTATTGGCAATACCAGTGTCGCTTATGGCGCAAAAAACTGAAAATATGGTGCTTAATCCAGGTTTTGAAGAGCACGAAAAATGTCCTGACGACTACACTCAAATGGACGCAACGCATCGTTTAATTCCACATTGGACATATCCATCGGCAACCACGCCCGATTATTTTAACAAGTGTGGAACAGGCGATGCGCGAGTACCCGATAATTTTGCAGGTTGGAGCCAACCACATTCTGGCGATGGCTACGTTGGGGCCATTCTTACAGGTTCCGATCGCGATTTCCGCGAGTATATTCAAGGCGAATTGAGTTCACTTATGGTGGCCGGACAAGTTTATTGCGTGTCGTTTTGGTACAAATTAGCATCGGGGTCAAAATTTGCAGTCGATCAATTGAGCATCTATTTTGAGCCAAACCAAACCAAAAATGCCAACAAAACATTTTTGAACTATCCAGCCCAACTAAATAACCAAGAGGGTTTGTTTCTTGACAATACCGAAGAGTGGAAACGTTACTGCATGCTTTATACAGCAAAGGGTGGAGAGGCGTTTTTTATTGTTGGAAACTTTAAAAACTACGAAAACACAAACTATGTGGTTACCGGTAAAGACACCAAAAACAAACGTGGAAAAGCTTACGCATACTACTTTTTCGACGACTTTGAAATTCGTCCGTTAACCGATTGCGAAGAGTGCGCTTGTGTTCCACAAGGTTTGGAAACAGTTATTATCGACTCGTCGTACACTGGCGGTTTGAACCCTGTAACTGGTAAAATACAATACATTGATAATGACGGAGTTATAAGCATTGGCATTTCGGGAGGAACACCTCCTTACAATATTGAATGGAGCAATGGCGAACACGGCAAAACTCGACTTGAACGCTTGCCCGGTGGAACTTACACCTACAAAGTAACCGACCAAAACAACTGCCATTCGCAAGGTAAAGTGGTGTTTGTTGAACCAAAATTGCCCGACGATCCGTTTGCCGATGGATTGCGCAACATTGAAGAAGGGTCGGCTTTGGTGCTAAACAACATCTTTTTTGAAACAGGAAAAAGCACACTATTGCCACAATCGAATGCTGAACTTGACAAGGTTGTTGCATTCCTTTCGCAAGGAACCGTGAGCCAAATTGAAATTAGTGGCCATACCGACAACGTTGGTTCCGACGAGTTGAACAACAAACTGAGTCAATCGCGTGCACAATCGGTTGTTAACTACCTGATAAGTAAAGGAATACCAGCATCGATGCTTCAAGCAAAAGGTTATGGAAAAAGTCGTCCAATTGACACTAACCAAACCGAAGCAGGACGAAGCAACAACCGTCGCGTTGAATTCTTTGTGATAAAAAAATAACCTTGTAAACGATTGATACTATGAGATATATACTCACAATTGCACTTGCCTTTGCCATGGCTTTTTCGGCATTGGCACAAAAACCAGCAAAAGGTTTTGAGGATTTGGTGGCTGGTGTAAAAGCCAAAAATCAAACCGACATTGACGCCAATATGAACAAGGCTAAAGTAACTTTTGACAAGATTTTGCTGAAAGACTCAACAAATGCTATGGCCAACATGGGTATGGCTGTTATTTATGCCTTTGACAAATACACCGACCACGATTATTTCCGCAGTTGGAATCACTTTAAGAAAGCCGAGGCTGGGGTAGAAACCTTTACAACCGACGATTTACAAGTGCTCGATTCGTATTTTACTGCACAAAAACTTGAGCGTCGAGGCGGCAAAATTGCCAAAAACATGGAGATTGAACGTAAACTTATTGAGGAGCGTTTGGTTAAATTTGTTCGCGAGGAAAACAAAATTGAATACGCAAACCGCTTTATTTCTGAGTTTCCCGATTCAAAATACTACGGAAATGCCGTTCACATTCGCAACTACATCGAATTCCGTACAGCCGAAAATTCAGAGTCAGTTGATGCTTTTAACTCGTTTATTGAGAAATATCCAGATGCTGCACAAATTGAAATTGCAAAAGAAGAGCGCGACGCTTTAGCTTACAAACAAGCGTTGGCTGCCAATACTTACGAAGCCTTGCTCAGCTTTGTTGAACAATATCCCAATGCAATTCAACACGAGGAGGCCAAAAAGAAAGTTGGCATAATGGCTTATGAAAAAGCAGCAGCTGCACGCTCAATTGAGGCCATTGACGATTTTATTGAAAAGTATCCAAACTCAAGCAAACAACCTGAGGCTAAACAACTTAAACGCCAACTTTTGTTTGAGTGGGCCAAGAGAGTAAATAGCCTTGAAGCTTACAACAAATTTGTATCGCAATATCCTGAAGGCGAGTTCTTTATTGATGTGTTTAACCTAAAAACCAAAGCATTGGGCGATAAAATAAAATCAGAATTACCAGCCGACAATTATCAACTTGTGTTGGGTTTTGATAACAACAATTTGCCCGACTTTGGAGGCTCGCTTGCACTTTTGAGCGATGGCGGCATTATGTTGGCAATAAACTCGAAACAAGACGAGGCCGAAATGAACGATTGTTGGTTTGTGCGTCTTGCTGCCAATGGAACCATGGTGCGTAACGATATTATGGGCAACGACTTTGATGACCAAATTAATACACTTTTAACCGATGCGTCGAACAACATTTACGGCGTAGGATACACCAATGCAATAAATGGCAGTGTAGTTGGTCAATCGTGGTTAGTAAAGTTTGATGCAAAAGGCAAAAACTTATTCAACACCAAACTCGATGGAACCGAGATGCTCGACATGGCTTTATACAATGATGGCAAAATGCTTCTGGTTGGATATCAGCAAGATAGCGTTCTAACTCCAATGATTGTTAAAGTTAACGCACAAGGCCGCAAACTATGGACAAGAACCTATGCTCAAGGCAACAAAATAAGTAGCGTTGCACTAAACGGCGATGTATGCAACCTTGCCGTTGGCAATTGGATTTTTGCACTTGACGAACTTGGATATTTGAAATACGACTACATTTTTGATACAACATACAACATTACAACCGTAACAGCCAATTCGGGTTTGGCAGTGTATGCCGGAACAAACGGCACCGATGGTGTTATAGTGGCATTCGACTCAAAAGGAAGCAAAGTGTGGGAATCGGCTGTTTCGTTGCCAACAAACGGACAATTCTCACAAGCTTGTGCAATGTCCGACGGCTCAACTGTATTTGCTGGCACATTTGGCAAGTCAATGCAAATTGTGCGAGTTGATGCTAAAGGCAACCTAATCAGTAATAAAACATACAGCGCATCTAAGTCATTGTCAGTCAACGATGTTAAAGCATCAGGCTCGTCGCTATTTGTAAGCGCCACTTACGATGCAAAAGATGTGGTTTTAATTAAGTTTTAATATCAGCCAATGATTCTTGGAACAATAGTAAACGTTGCTACAGTAATTGTAGGCTCGTCAATTGGTTTGCTTTTTCGTTCGCGTATTCCGCAGCGTATTGTCGATCCAATTTTTCACATTCTAGGATTGGTTACGCTGCTTATAGGAATACAATTGTCGCTAAAAAGTCAACAATTGTTATTGCTCATATTCAGCTTGTTACTAGGAACGGTTACAGGTACCATTATGCGACTCGACGAACACTCGAACAACGCAGCCGAACGACTGAAAAAACGCCTACACATTAAAAGCGAGCGTTTTACCGACGGACTAATAACCGCATTCTTAATGTTCTGCATGGGCTCAATGACCATTTTGGGAGCATTTGAAGAAGGAACCGGAGGGCAACCAAACTTGCTAATGACCAAGGCAATGATGGACGGTTTTTCGTCAATGGCAATGGCGTCAGCATTGGGTGTTGGTGTGCTTTTTGCCGTTGTTCCGTTGTTTATTTACCAAGCAAGCCTTACACTTTGCGCATCGTGGATTAGCGATGTAGTATCGCAGGGGCTGATTGACGAAATATCGGCTGCAGGTGGAATAATGCTTATTGGCTTGGGATTTAATATTTTGAATATTACAAAATTTAAACTGATAGACATGCTACCATCGTTTTTGTTTGTGGTGCTGTTCTATTATTTATCTCATTTATTTGTTTGATTATGTGTGGAATAGTTGGAGCATTTGCATTTACCGACGATGCAAAAAGTTGTTTCGATTTGATGCCAAATGCAGTTGCCTTGTTATCGAAACGTGGTCCCGATTGCAGTAATGTTAAAATGTTGGGCAATGTTTGTTTAGGTCATTCACGCCTTTCGGTTATCGACCTTTCGGAGCAAGCCTCTCAGCCATTAACCGACCGAACCAATCGTTACACAATAGTTCTGAATGGCGAAATATTTAACTACCGACAATTGCGAACCGAATTGGAACAGGGCGGTGTTGAGTTTCGCACACAAAGCGACACCGAAGTATTGTTGCAACTATATATAAATAAGGGAGTTAGTTGCCTCGATAAACTGGTAGGTTTTTTCGCGTTTGCTATTTTCGACAAGCAAAAAAACTCGCTATTTATTGCTCGCGACCGAATGGGACAAAAGCCATTATTATATTGCCACACTCGCAATTCGCTGGTTTTTGCATCAGAAATGAAAGCGCTGACCGCTCTTGGTATTCCACGCGAAATTGACAAAGCATCGCTTTCGCTTTATTTCCAATTGAACTACATACCAGCGCCATATACTATTTTTCAAGACGTAAAAAAGTTGCAACCGGGTTATTATATGACGGTTGAAAATGGTATAGTTCACGTTGAACAATACTATAAAATTCCAGCGGGACAAAACTTTTTACACAACATTACCTACGAGCAAGCGCAAACCAAAATTCGTGAACTTATTGCCCAATCAGTAGCCGACCGTATGGTTGCTGACGTGCCTCTTGGTGCGTTTTTGAGTGGCGGCATCGACTCGTCGGTTATTGTTGCCGAAGCATCAAAACTCAAAAGTGGAATCGACACATTTTCAATTGGTTATGCCGATGAGCCAATGTTTGACGAAACTCGCTATGCCGAATTAGTTGCAAAGCGTTTTGGTACAAATCATCATGTTTATAAACTAACCAATGCCGACCTTTATTCTGAACTATACAACCTGCTCAACTACATTGACGAACCATATGCCGATTCGTCGGCTTTGCCATCGTACATTTTAAGCAAAAATGCACGTCAGCACGTTACGGTTGCGCTTTCAGGCGACGGTGCCGATGAACTATTTGGAGGCTACAACAAACACCAAGCAGCAGCTCGTGTAATTAATGGCGATTGGCGTTTATCAGCATTAAAACTAACGGCACCAATATGGCAAGTGCTACCACAATCGCGCAACGGCAAACTGTCAAACTTTGCGCGTCAGGCTTGCAAAATGATTGAAGGCGCAAAACTTTCGGCACCAGAACGTTACTGGCGTTGGGCAACCTTAATGAGCAACGAAAAAGCCTACGATTTGCTAAACCGCAAACTGCAATTACAAGAAGTATCGCGTCGCACAAAGCAAATATTGAGCAAATTTCGTGGTGGCGACGATATTGAAGACATTTTGCTCACCGATATGAACCTTGTGCTTGAAGGTGATATGCTTCATAAAGTTGATTTGGCAAGCATGGCCAATAGCCTTGAAGTTCGCAGCCCATTTATGGATCACCGATTGGTAAATTATGTTTCTTCGCTACCAGTAAACTATTTGGTTACCAACAACATGCGCAAACAAGTTTTGCAAGATGCTTATAAAAATGAGTTGCCAATTGAACTCTATCGTCGTAAAAAACAAGGGTTTGAGGTTCCGTTATTAAATTGGATGCGAGGAGATTTGCGTAGCACAATTGAAAACGAATTCATCAACGAAGAGTTTTTACGAGAACAGGGGATTTTTAATGTGAGCGAAATCAAGTTGATTTGGGAGCAATTGCTTTCAAAAAGTCCAGCAGATGCTGTTGCTCACATGTGGGCTATTATTGTGTTTCAGCATTGGTGGAAGAAATTTTCGGTTTAGTCCACCACAACAATCAAACTATAAAATAAAGCACAATTCATAAGGTGTAAACGCCCGATTTTTAGAATTTTGTATGACTAAAAATAGGGTAAGATGCCACGAGTACTTCGCATAATAAACCGATTCAACTTAGGAGGACCAACATACAATGCGTCATACCTAACTCGTTACATGTCAAACAAATACCAAACTCGGTTGGTAGGCGGTTTGAAAGAAGACGACGAGGAAAGTTCGGAGTACATAGTTCGCAACTTGGGCATTGAGCCTGAAATAATCCCAGAAATGCGTCGAGCAATCAGTTTGAGAAACGATTGGGTAGCATTTCGCAAAATTTGCCGCATTATTCGCGAGTTTAACCCCGATGTAGTGCACACTCACGCCTCAAAAGCTGGAACCATTGGTCGGTTAGCTGCCGCTTGGTGCCGAGTTCCTGTGGTGGTACATACCTTTCATGGTCACGTTTTTCATTCATACTTTGGAAAGGCAAAAACAGCAATGTACCTAACCATTGAGCGTTTTCTTGCGCATTTCACCACTCGCATTATTGCCATTAGCGAAAAACAACGCCACGAATTGGCCGATGTGTTTCAAATTGCACAATCAAAAAAGTTCACTGTTGTTCCGTTGGGTTTTGATTTAACACGTTTCACAATTGATAAAGAACAACGCCGAACTGAGTTCCGTAAACGCTATAATGTAACTGATAATCAGGTTGCTGTTGGCATTGTAGGGCGTTTGGCTCATGTAAAAAACCACGCCTTTTTTATTGATGTTATAGCAACCCTTAAAAACCAAAGCAAAGTGCCAGTGCGCGCTTTTATTGTTGGCGATGGTAGTTTACGTAACGAATTGGTTCAACAATGTGAAAATAAGGGACTTACAGTGTCGCAGCCCGAAAAAGAAAACCTTGATGCTGATGTTGTATTTACGTCGTGGATTAAAAACGTTGAAACCGTTTATCCAGCATTCGATATTTTGGCAATGACTTCGTTAAACGAAGGCACGCCAGTGAGCATTATTGAAGCCCAAGCAGCAGGCGTGCCAGTTGTTAGCACCAATGTTGGAGGAATTGAAGATATTGTTGAAAACGGTAAAACTGCACTCTTGGTTGAAAATGGAAACCTTGATGAATTTGTTCGTAGTTTGCGTCAAATGGTTGAAAATCAAGAATTTTTGGCCGAAATGTCAAACAGTGGAGTAGAGCATGTAATGAAAAAATATCACTATACCAGACTAGTTAGCGATGTTGAAAAACTATACGATGAGCTTTTGACACAGAAAGTTAGTAGCAACAAAGGCTGATAGGATAATGTTTAGTAATTTTGCGCAATTTTTTGAAGACCAGATAAATGAAGATTAAATACACATTCATATTATTGACAATCAGTGCATTATTCATGTCGAGCTGTTCAATTCTCAATCCAAGTGTGATGATGAAAACAGACCCGTTGTTTAAATTTGATGCAATTGAAGATAGTTTACACGAATATGTTATCAATCCGTTTGATGAGTTAAGCGTATCGGTTTATACAAATAAAGGTTTGCAACTGATTAATTTTGAAGGAAATGCAGGCGGCCAAATGCAAACCAATATGCTTAAGTATCAGGTTGAAAGCGATGGAAACGTTAAATTACCAGTTGTAGGTCGCGTTCAACTATCGGGATTAACTGTAAAAGAGGCCGAAATTCTATTAGAAGGCAAATACATTCAGTATTACCAAGATCCGTTTGTGAAACTGACAGTTACCAACCGCAGAGTAATGGTATTTAGAGCAGGAAGTACATCGGGAACGGTCTTGCCAATGAGCAACGACAAATTCACACTTATTGAGGCATTGGCACAAGCTGGCGGCATAGACGATATGAGCAAAGCCTACCATATAAAAGTGGTTCGCGGCGATTTGAAACAACCCAAGGTATATTTATACAACCTTGCTACAATGGAAGATATGCAGAAAGCAAACCTTGTTTTGCAATCGAACGACATTATATATGTTGAAAAACGCGGCCGATATGTTCACCGAACAATGACCGAAATTGCCCCATACCTTACTCTTTTCAATACAGCAATATTGTTGTATGTAACCTTATCAAATATTGGCAAAGAATAATGGCACCACGACAAAATAGAATTCCTATAATAAACGACAATTTCGATTTGTCGATACTGATGCAGATTTTGCGCCGCAAATACTGGGTATTTGTGGTTGCTATGATATTGTCGGTAACATCGGCATTCCTTTATTTGCGATACAAACAACCAGTTTACACAGCATCAAGTGTTATTCAAATTCACGACGAAAACCGTACGTCGGACATGCTTTCAATTTCAACAGCATTGGGCAAAGAAACCGATATGCTAAAAACACTTGAGTTGATGCGTTCGCGCGAATTCTTGAAAAAAGTGTTTGACGAAATGCCTCTCAGCGTTTCGTATTACAACGAGGGAACTTTCCTGTCGTTTGATCTTTATCCAAAAACGCCATTTGTAATTGAAGTTGCTGCTCAAAATACCGATATATACGAAACATCGTACTATGCTGATTTTAATGGTATTGACTCGGTTACGCTTACATCAAAAAACAATAAAGATATTAGTTGGCGTATGCCAATTGGCGAATGGTCAAACATTGGGTCTAATCTTATAAAATGTCGAATTCAAGACACCGCAGCCATTTTGAACCACCGTATGGGCGAGCGTTTCTTTTTCACAATAAACGACCGAATTAATATTTACCGACAATACCAACGAGAGTTGAATATTAGCCTTTTGAGCAATTCGGCTCGCACAATAAAAGTGTCGTATGTTGGAACCAACCCAAACCGAACTGCCGATTTGGTTAATGCCGTTGCCGAGAATTTTCTTGATTACGATGTGCGCATTAAACGTGAGAGCGCCAAAAACGTTCTTGAGTTTATTGATTCGCAACTCGATATGATTTTTAAAAGTTTGGGCGAGACTGAACGTCAAATTCAAGATTTTAGAAACAAGAATCATATCAATAGTAACGATTTGATTAGCAGCTCGTTTGATGTGCCAGCTACTCGTCTTTCAGAAATTGAAGAGAAACTTGCAAGTGCCGAGTATGAGTTGACTGCTCTTAAGCAACTTCGCCAACAACTTGAAAAAAACGACAATATAAATACCTACGAGATGCAGGCAGTTTTGGCGGGAACGGCATCGGCTCAAGCAATGAACGGATTGTTGAGTCAACTGCAACATACCATTACACAACGTGAAACGCTGCTTAACAATGTAACTGCCGATAACCAAAAGGTTAAGCAAATTGAAAAACAACTTGAACAACAAGTGCAACTTACACTTGATTTTGTAAAAGCAACGTCAGAACGCATTAGCGAACAATGCAAATCGTATCGCAGTAAAATAAGCGAGATAGAATCGCGCATATTTAACAAAAAGGATTACGACCAACTCGAGTATGCAAAACTTGAGCGTTTATACACCATTAACGAGAACTATTACCACAAATTGCTTGAGAAAAAAGCCGAATACATGATTTCGCAAGCAGGTTATGTTAGTCAAAATACAATGCTTGAGCGTGCCGATGTGCCAACCGCGCCTATTGCACCAATACCAAGTAGTATTTATTCAATGTTTGTGGCTGTGGGGCTGTTTGTTAGTTTCTGCTACTACATTATCAGCTACTTGCTTTACAACGAGGTGTCGTCGGTTAAAATTATTCAGAATTACACCAACGCTCCAGTACTTGGTGCGGTTCCTTTTTATGCCGAAAGTGCCGACAGCGTTTCATCGTTGTTGGTTGATAAAAATCCACATTCGGCATTTGCCGAGGCTTTCCGCAGCATAAGGTCAAACTTGCAATTTGTGTCGCATGGTGCTGAAACTAAAGTTATTTCGGTATCGTCAACCATTCCGGGTGAGGGCAAAACCTTTGTGGCCATCAACTTGGGTGGCATTTTGGCCATGTCGGGTAAAAAGGTTATTCTGCTCGACCTCGATTTGCGCAAACCTCGTATTCACCAAGGTTTTAAGGTAGATAATAGCAAAGGCATGAGCACCATTCTTATTGGTCACAACAAAGTTGCCGATTGCTTGCATAAGTCTGAAATTGAAGGACTTGACTATATTACCGCAGGTCCAGTTCCACCAAATCCATCGGAACTGGCCAATAGTAAAGAAATGGATGAAGTAATAAAGGAACTTGAAAGTTTGTATGACATTATTATTGTTGATACTCCGCCAGTTGGCATTATTTGCGATGCTATGACCAACTTGCATCGGGCCGATTATCCAATTTATATCATTAATGCTAAAAAATCGAAACGCCAGTTTATTGAGAATATCAACTTGTTGCGCAATGAGAAGGGAATGGACAACTTGTCGATTATTTTAAACTCAAGCGAAATGGTTAAAAGTCATGGCTACGGATACGGATACGGTTACGGCTATGGCTACGGATACGGCTATGGTTATGGCTATGGCTACGGAGATGAAGAGAAGAAGAAAAAACATAAAAACTGATTATGATTAAATTA
This sequence comes from Salinivirgaceae bacterium, assembly GCA_024405635.1. Lineage (GTDB taxonomy): Bacteria > Bacteroidota > Bacteroidia > Bacteroidales > SZUA-534 > JAKSOL01. The sequence continues at coordinate 32,517 of JAKSOL010000006.1, forward strand.
TTGGCATTGCTTTTTTTGGTGATGTTGCCAGTGTGTTGGTATATTCACCACTATTTTTTGGTTCGTTCAAACGATTTGTCGATTCACAAAGGAAACACAACGGGCGAACGTTGGGCTTCGCAAAAGAAACCTATTTTGGGTGGCGTTGGTTTTTTTCTAGGCTTTGTTATTTGTGCAGCTTGCTGGATTATTTGGGCTCACATTGTAGGAGTGGACTATTCTGGAACAAAAGCTTTGTCAATTGTTATAGCAGCAACCATAGCATTTGCTTCAGGTTTAATTGACGATGTGTTCAACACTCCGCCATCATTCAAATTCTTTATGCAATTCGTTGTGTCGGTAATTCTTATTCATGCCGGCATTTGCATTAACATTTTTGAAAATATGATACTGAATTATGCTTTAACAGTCTTTTGGGTTGTTGGCATAATGAATTCGCTAAACATGCTCGACAATATGGATGCTATTACAACTAGCATAAGCACCATAATAATGCTTGGAATGGTTGCCATTATGTTACTTACAGGTTGTGGTAGCTCGCTTTTATTGTTTACAGTGGTTGGAGTGTTGGCTGCAACAATCAGTTTTCTTGCCTTCAATTGGCACCCTTCAAGTATGTATATGGGCGACAACGGTTCTCAGTTTATTGGAGCATTTGTTTCCATTTTGAGTATTGAAACATTATGGAACACACCATCGGTTGAGCAAGGCAATTGGCTAATTAACTTTGTGCTAATTTTTATGGCATTTATTGTTCCAATAACCGATACCACAACAGTTTCAATAAATCGTACTTTGCGTGGTCAAATGCCTTTTGTTGGTGGCACCGATCACACTACCCATCACTTGTTTTACATGCACCTTAACGAGCATCAAGTAGCTTTGGTTTTGGGCTTTATAAATTTGATATCGGTAGCTGCCGTAGTTATGTTCGTTGTTTTTCCTTCAACACAATCTTTGTATTTGAAGATAGCGGCTTTTGCTGCGATAGCAATTACGTTAACTCTATATACCATTACTCGTATTACTAAACGACCAACTGTAACAGCAAAATAGACTTTACCATATGAAATTTTTGAAAGCTGTTCTTCAAGTTTTTGTGCAGATTGCCATTGTGGCAGTGGTTGCAATTATTGTAAGTTCGTATGTTATTAAATTGCACGAAGAGCAATGTGCTAATAATCAAGGTAGTAGTGGTCATTTGGTGGTAAAGCCAATTGAAATTCCAAGCCAAATAACATTTATGGGCGAACGTGTTCCTGTTGAAAACTTCGACACTCGCGAAAGCCTTGACCGCGAACTACAAGTGAATATGTTTTGGCACTCGCAAACCATTATGTTACTTAAACGTGCCAATCGCTATTTCCCTGAAATTGAGCCTATTTTGAAAGAAAACAATGTGCCCGACGACCTTAAATACATTGCTTTAATTGAAAGTGGATTGATGAATGTTACATCACCATCGGGAGCAAAAGGTTTTTGGCAATTCCTTGAGGGAACGGCTAAAGAGTGTTTGCTTGAAGTAAACAACGAGGTTGACGAGCGTTACAACGTTGCAAAGGCTACTCAAGCAGCCATTCGCTATTTCAAAAAACAGAATGACAGATTTGGTTCGTGGACCATGGCTGCAGCTTCATACAATATGGGTGGCAACGGATTGGCAAAGCAAGTGGCACGACAAAAATGCAACAATTACTACGACCTTACTCTTGGCGAAGAAACAGAACGCTATGTTTTTCGTGCATTGGCAATAAAAATGATTTTTGAAAACCCAACCCAATTTGGATTCAATATACCAACCGAATTTCTTTATGAACCAATACCTTGCCGCATTGTTGAAGTAGATTCAACTATTAGCAATATTGCCGATTTCGCATTTAGTCAAGGTACAAATTACAAAATGCTGAAAGTGCTTAACCCTTGGTTGCGCGACAACAAACTAACTAACCGAAAAGGAAAAACCTACCAAATAAAAATAATTGACTCAGCATATCGCAATGTTGTTATCGACACCTTACCAGTTGCCGATTCAACTGCACAACCTATTGATGCTGAATTGAAATAAACCGACATTCAAAATGGATAAACAATACTTTGAACGCCACAACCGCCGCGATTTTCATAACGATCGACGAAACGATGAACAACGTACCGACGACTTTGTTTTTGGTACACGTGCAGTTATTGAGGCTATTCGTTTTGGCAAGCAGATTGACAAAATCTTAATAAAACTGGGGCAGAACAACGAACTATCGAACGAGTTGTTTGACTTGATTCGCGAAAACGATATTCCAGTTCAGCGCGTGCCTCAAGAGAAACTTGACCGCATCACACGCAAAAACCATCAAGGTGTTATTGCTCTCATGTCGCCAATTGCATTCTGCAAGGTTGAAGATGTGGTTGCTCAAGTGTTTGAAAAGGGTCAAATGCCGTTTATTATTGCGCTCGATGGAGTAACCGATGTTCGCAATTTTGGAGCCATTGTACGCACTGCCGAGTGCGCAGGTGTGCATGCCATTGTTGTTCCCGAAAAAGGGTCGTCGCGCATTGGTGCCGATGCGGTTAAAACATCGGCTGGTGCCTTGCATAAAGTGCCTATTTGCCGCACTTCGTCACTCAAAAAAACATTGCAAGACCTTATGGCCTCGGGACTTACTGTTTGTGGAGCTACCGAAAAAACCGACGGAAACTATTTTCAACACAACCTTACCGGACCTCTTTGTATTGTAATGGGAGCCGAAGACGAAGGTTTGAGCCCCGAAGTGTTCCGCATTTGTCAACCTTTGCTCAAAATTCCTATTCTTGGCGAAATTGAATCGCTTAATGTATCGGTTGCAGCTTCGGTTTTAATGTACGAAGTTGTACGCCAGCGTATGGCTTAGATTGTGTTTGTAAGCATCTTACAATAAAATTGAAAACTACAGTAAATCAAATAGTTGATGCGTATGCCGATGAATTGATTCAAATTCGTCGGCACATTCATTCTCACCCCGAAGTTGCTCAACACGAGATTCAAACATCAGCTTTTGTTGCACAAAAACTTGGTGAGTTGGGTATCGATTTTAAAGCAAACATTGGAGGCTATGGCATTCTTGCTGTTATTAAGGGCAGTTTGCCTGGCAAAACCATCGCTTTGCGTGCCGATATGGATGCGTTGCCAATAACTGAAGAAACTGGATTGCCGTTTGCTTCGCAAAATGTAGGCCTAATGCACGCTTGCGGCCACGATATTCACATTGCTTGTTTGCTTGGTGTTGCTCGAGTTTTGCAAAATATGCGTCAACAAATAAAAGGCACTGTTTTGCTTGTGTTTCAGCCTTGCGAGGAGAGTATTCCCGGTGGAGCAAATCTTATGTTACGCGATGGCGTGTTTGCCGATTACGAACCACAAATGGTTATTGCTCAACATGTTTACCCCGAACTTGAAGTAGGGCAGTTTGGCTTTCATAAAGGCGAATATCTAGCCTCGGCCGATGAGGTTATTATTACTTGCAACAGTAAAGGCGGACATGCTGCTTTGCCGCATTTGTCGGTCGATTCGGTGCTAATGGCTTCGCAAATTGTTGTGTCGCTACAACAGGTTTGTAGCCGATTTATTCCTGCTCAAGTTCCTGCTGTTCTGTCGTTTGGCAAAATAACTTGCAACAGCGCCATGAACATCATTCCCGAAAAAGTAATTATTGACGGCACACTTCGCATTATGAACGAAGACTGGCGTTTTAAAGCTCACGACCGCATCCGTTTAATCGCAAATTCGGTTGCGCAAAGTATGGGTGGTACGTGCGATGTTAACATTATAGTTGGCTATCCAAGTTTGTTCAACAATTGCAAATTAACCGACACAGTTCAGCGCATTACTGCCGAATTGTGGGGCGAGCAAAGTGTTCATGAAGTTGATGCTCGACTTACTGCCGAGGATTTTGGTTGGTTCTCGCAAAAGTACCCTTCGTGCTTCTTTCGGTTGGGTGTAGGTGCTTCAACTGGATTGCATACACCAACTTTTGTAGCCGACGAACGGGCTATTGCTATTGGAACAAAGAATATGGCTCTTATTGCACTTAAACTGCTTGAAAATTAATAAGTTAACCGATTTGAGAATAATATATATTTATATGAAAAAGGCGCTCTTCGCAATATTGATGGTGTTGTTTTTTGCATCGTGCACCGATAGTTTCAAAACAACTGAATCGGGTTTGAATTACAAATTTGTGATTAAGAATACTGACCAGTATAAACCTCAAATAAACGATGTAGTTGCTCTGCGAATGAGTTATAAAGACCAGTCGGGCGAAGTAGAGGAGTGGCCGTTGTTTAAAAAACGACTTGAAAAAGTTTCAATAGATGTGCCCACAGTTGACGAGGGGTTGTCGCTTATGCACAAAGGCGATAGCTTGCTGTTGCAAATGACAAACAAGGAGTTTTTTCAGTTTACGCTTGGTCAAGCTGTGCCAGCAAATGTTAATCCTTCTGAAGTTATTTTTATCGGACTACGTTTGGTTGAAGTTATTAAAGCCGAAGAATTTGAGCGCGACCGTCAGGCGGCCCGCATGGTTGGCGAGCGCGAAGAGGATGCAATACTTGATAACTATCTGCAAGAAAATAACATAGTTGCCGAACCGGAATTAAGCGGACTAATTATTATTGAAAAACGTAAAGGTGATGGCACCAAGCCAACTCCCGGGCGCAACGTGACTATTAATTACACTGCAAGTTTTTTGAATGGCGAAATGTTCGATTCGTCGTATAAACGCAACCAACCGCTAACTTTCAAACTTGGTGTTGGTAAAGTAATTCAAGGACTTGAAGAAGGTGTATCAAAAATGCACTGCGGAGGGATGTGCCAATTGATTATTCCATCTCCGTTGGCTTATGGCGATGAGCAAGTTGGTCCTGTAGCGCCTTTTTCAACCTTGGTTTTCGATGTTGAATTAGTTGAAGTAGAATAAAATCAGTTAGTTTTTTCTACTCGTAAAACAAAAACTCAACCCTACGATTCTTTTGTCGGGCAGCATCGGTTTGTTCTGGTGTAATAGGAAACAATTTGCCTTTGCCTTCGGTTGTAATACGGGTTGAATCAATACCTTTGCTAATCAAATAGTTAGCAACCGAATGCGCTCGATGTTCACTCAGCTCTTGATTGTAATCAATTGAACCAACATCGTCTGTATGTCCATATAGTTTTAGTTTCGATTTGAAACAACGAGTCAAAATGTTGGCCAATTCATTCAGCGAAAGTGTGTCTTCTGGCATTAAATCGTACGAATTGAAATCAAAATGAACCATTTTGTCAAACACAACCGAATCTTCGACCATTCGTATTCGGTCAACTCCTAAAACGAGTTTGCGAGTAGTGAATTCTGAAATCAAGAAAGGTTGAATGGGGCAAATTTTTCCCAAACTACGCAACGAATTTGCTTTAATAAACACGCCCGAATCGTAAATATTGTCGCCAACGTCGGCAATAAGCATTGTGAGTTTGTATATTTTGAATGGCTCAACATTGGCACGCGCTTCAAGCAAAGTTGTCATGCCATCAAACTGAAAGTAGGCCGAAAGTGGTCCGGGTTTTGAAGCACCGGGCGGCAACGCATAGCCTTCAGGTATCCACATTGGGTTTTCAATGTAGTATTGTGGATGATAAACAGCATTAACATTGTCAACTGTAATTGGAACTCCACTCTCGGGCAAAATAGCCATGTTGTGCGGAGTTTTGTAGCCAGGACCTTCAATAAAAAAGGCAAATACATCGTTTACACCTTTGCGCACAAACTCCGGATACTCTTCTGATGCAAAAAAGTATTCAAACGATATTTGGTCGCTACTAGCTACAAAAGTAATTTCAAGTATAGCAGCGTCAACAGTAAACTGCCCTGCAATGCTATCAAGCCTATGGTCGCCGGGGGTAAAAACTCCTAATCCAGAGTTGCGCGATGTGTTTGGCTTTGCTGCCCATTCGGCAATGCCTGTGCTCATGGTTATGCCTTGTTGTATAGGCATATTGGCATTTTCGGTGGTGAAAAAAGCAATTGAATGGGGCCCTCCAATGTATTCTGAACTCAAAACCGATATGTTGTTGTGGTTTTTTGGAATAAGCGCTTCTACCATTTCAGTTGTGGTCATTTGCTTAAACTCCAACTTTTGCGCAACTAGTATTTGAGTTGAGAGAATAAAAAGTAATATGCTGTGTATCAGCTTTTTCATTTTGTCTGTTGTCGTTCTTCAAAAAATTGCCAAAGACTATCGCCTTTAGGAACAGGAGCCACAATGCTCACTGGTTGTTTCGATACTGGATGAACAAATTCGATGCGGCGTGCATGCAAACTGATGCCCGAGTCGGCATTTGAGCGTTTTGCTCCGTATTTTAAGTCGCCCTTTATTATGCAACCAATATTGGCCAATTGAGCTCGTATTTGGTGATGTCGGCCTGTAAGTAGTTTAACTTCAAGCAGATAGTATTTGTCCGATTTGTCAATCAGTTTATATTCAAGTTGAGCCTCTTTTGCGCCATTGTCGGTTGGTTTGCACACATACGCTTTGTTGTTTTTTTCGTTTTTACGCAAATAGTTAACCAACAAACCTTCTGGTTTTTCTGGGCTTTTTTCCACAATAGCCCAATATATTTTGTCAAGTTGGTTTTTGCTTTTAAACATTTCGTTCATTCGGGCCAAAGCTTTTGATGTGCGAGCAAAAATCATAACCCCCGATACTGGGCGATCGAGTCGGTGAGTAACGCCAACAAACACGTTTCCAGGTTTGTTATACTTTACTTTTATGTACGCAGCCACTTTGTCGGCCAAAGGCGCATCGCCAGTTTCGTCGCCTTGTGCCAAATCTGAAACTCGTTTGTTTACTGCAATAAGGTGGTTGTCTTCGTACAATATTTCAAGAAAATCGTTCATCAGTATTGTTCTTTTTCCGATGGGAAATTAACGTTTTTCACATCGTCAACATATTGATTAACAGCAGTTTTAATTTCGTCGGCCAAGTTTAGGTAGCGGCGAAGAAAACGTGGAGCAAACTCTTGTGTTATGCCCAACATGTCGTGCATCACAAGCACTTGACCATCAACTTCGCTACCTGCGCCTATGCCAATAATCGGAATATTGACTTCTTGGGCAACTTTTGCAGCCAATGTTGCAGGAATTTTTTCAAGCACAATGCCAAAGCAACCAAGTTCTTCAAGCAATTTGGCGTCGGCTATTAGTCGTTCGGCTTCTTTTTCTTCTTTAGCTCTAACTCCGTAAGTGCCAAATTTGAATATGCTTTGTGGTGTTAATCCAAGGTGCCCCATAACTGGAATGCCAGCCGAGATGATGCGTGAAATGGATTCCTGTATTTCTTGTCCGCCCTCAATCTTAATGGCGTGTGCTCCCGATTCTTTCATTACTCTGATGGCAGAATTTAGGGCCTCAATTGAGTTGCCTTGATAGGTGCCAAATGGCAAATCGACAACCACAAGTGCGTGATTTACAGCACGAACTACTGATGCTGCGTGGTAAATCATATAATCGAGTGTCATTGGCAAGGTGGTTTCGTAGCCTGCCATTGTGTTTGATGCCGAATCGCCAACCAATATAACATCAATGCCCGATGCGTCAATTAGTTTTGCCATGCTGTAATCGTAGGCTGTTAGCATCGCTATTTTTTCGCCACGTTGTTTCATTTCTTGCAACGTGAGCGTTGTAACCCGTTTAACTTCTTTGTGAACTGACATCTTACAAATTTTTATTTTGCTGATAATCAATATTATACTTCATTGGCTTGTTTGCCGTACTTTTCTGTTAAAAATTGGTGCAATTTGTATGCCACAGCACCTGCTGCAATGCCAAGTAATGCTCCGCACAACACATCGGCGGGGTAGTGCATGCCTAGGTAAATGCGTGAGTATGAAATAATTGCAGCCCAAACAAACATTGTAATTGTGAGCCAACGTTTGATTAGTATTAGCGAAACAAACGTGGCTATTGAAAACATGTTTGCAGCATGCGATGATACAAAACCATACAAGCCTCCTCGTTTGTTGTTTACTAAATGAATAATGTCTTGAATTTCAAGGTTATGCGATGGTCGATAACGGCAAACTACATTTTTGAATGCGTGTACTGAAACCGTGTCGGCTAACAAAATGGCAACACAAATACTAATGGCCAAAATCCACCAGTTTTTGGGGGCTTTGCGCCACATAAAATAGAGTAGTGCTGCATATATTGGAATCCAAACCAACTTGCCGCTCACTGTCCACATCAAAGTGTCGAGAAAGGGTGTGTTGGCTCCGTTTATTAGCAACAACAACTGGCGGTCAAGTGTTTCGAGTTGCTCTAACATTATTCGTTAATCGCTTTCCAGAGTAGGTCTTTCAGTTGGTCGATGCCTTTGTGTGCTACCGACGAAATGAAAACGTGTGGCAAGTCTGTTGGTACAGTTTTTTCTAGCGCTTCTTGTAGTTCATCGTCAAGCATGTCGCTTTTTGTGATGGCCAAAACTCGTTGTTTGTCAAGCAATTCGGGGTTATACAAACGAAGTTCGTTTAGCAAAACCTCATAATCGGCAGCAATGTCATTGCTATCGGCTGGAACCATAAAAAGCAACACCGAGTTGCGTTCAATGTGGCGCAAGAATCGTAGGCCAATGCCTTTGCCTTCGTGGGCACCTTCAATAATACCAGGAATGTCGGCCATAACAAACGAACGGTTGTCGCGATAGCTTACAATACCCAAATTAGGTTCAAGTGTGGTAAACGCATAGTCGGCAATTTTTGGTTTGGCAGCCGACACCACCGATAGTAAGGTTGATTTTCCGGCATTAGGGAAACCTACCAAACCAACATCGGCCAAAACTTTAAGTTCCAAAATGCGCCAGCCTTCTTCGCAAGGTTCGCCTGGTTGAGCAAAGCGAGGTGTGCGCATTGTGGCTGTTTTAAAGTGGTTGTTACCTTGTCCACCGCGGCCACCTTTCATCAGAATATGCTCTTCTTTGTCTTCGGTTATCTCAAAAAGAACCTCCATGGTTTCGGCATCGCGCACCACTGTGCCAAGAGGCACTTCAATAGTAACATCGTCGCCATCGCAACCTGTTTTGAGCGCACCTTGACCATTGACGCCGTTTGTGGCAAATATGTGCTTTTGATATTGCAGATGCAGCAAAGTCCACATTTGGCTGTTGCCGCGCAAAATAACGTGTCCACCACGGCCTCCATCGCCTCCATCGGGGCCGCCCCAAGGTTCAAACTTTTCGCGACGGAAGTGTACCGAGCCTGCTCCGCCTTTGCCGCTCTTGGCAAATATCTTTACGTAGTCAATAAAATTCGAGTCTGCCATTTCTTAAAAAAATAGGTTGCAAAGATATCGTTTTTTCCCGATAATCTTTTGGCAATGGTCGGCCTACAAGGATGTATAATCGGTTTAAACCTATTGAACAATTTGTTGATGTAAACTTGAACGTTTTGCGTGTTTTTGTGTAACCAAAAAATGTAACAAATGAATATTGTGGTATAATGTTTTGTTAAGTTTGCATCCGATTAACAATTAAAACACTCTAAAATGAAAAAACTAGTTTTATCGATGGCAGCTGTAGCTTTGTTTACAATGGCTGCTAATGCACAAATTTGGGTTGGTGGTAGCATTGGTTACTCAACAGAAAGTGAAAAGGAAGCTTGGAAAAACTTTGAGAATAAAATTAAAGAGAGCAAGGATAAAACAACCACTATTTTAATAGCTCCAAAAGTTGGTTATCAGCTAAATGAGAAATTGGAAGTTGGTGGTTTGGTTTCGTTAAGCTCTTCAAAATATTATCCTAACAAGATTGACGACAAAGAAGTTTGGAATAAAACTTTTTCGTATGCAATATCGCCTTTTGCACGCTATCAGTTTGCATCGTTTGGTAAGTTTGCTCTAAAGGCTGTTGGTATTGCTGCGTTTGGCCAAAGAATGCCTTCAAGCAATAACGGAAAAGATAAGACCAAGGGCGATAAAACTACCACATTGGCTTTGAGCGCTTATCCAATGATTTCTTACTCTTTGTCAGAAAAATTTGATTTGGAGGCTAGCCTAAACTTCTTCGGTTTATCGGCTTCAACTTCAACAACTAAAGATGCCGACGATTCTGATATTAAGATTGTTGAAAACGAATTTGAGATTATGGGAACCTCAAACAACATTGCAACTACTGGCAACATTACCATTGGTTTTATTTACCATTTGTAATATAGTTTTTTGAATAAAGAACACAAAAATCCCCAACTGACTATGGTCGGTTGGGGATTTTTGTTTTTTGCTAATTTCCGACAAATAATGTTCCGCTAAGTCATAGAGTTGATGGGCGAGTGTACCAGCTCAAAAAAGCAGACTCAGTAAATTTTGTACTGAGTTAATGGTTTTACCGAAGTTTTTCTCGGTGGTGGTGGTGTCGGCTTTTGGGGAGGGAGGTTAAATAAATGTACGTCTGCCTACCTTTATTAATTATTTCGCTCTATTTATTTCTATGACTTGACCGAGATGATAAACCACTTGCCAGAAACATAGTTCACCATTAGAATCTAAGTTTATGCCACCATTACAATCATCGTGAAGACGAGCAGGATTTCCTTTCTTGTCGAGCATTGGAGTGAAACTTATATCCTCAACCTTTACAAGCGCGGTATCTCGCTCTTTGTTATAACCAACAGCTAAGCTGAGATATTTATAGTTGATAGGAAGATATGGATAGTCGCCGTTATTCCAAATGAGAATATCGCCTAGTAGAGGATCGTTCTCGTCTATGACATTTGGGTTGTAGTTGAAAGTTCCGTCGTCAAAGAATTGCAAATACTTCTTATATGTAGTGTCTTTTATCTCTCTAAATTCCTCTTTCTTAACTCCTTCTACTATCTGATCAAAGTATACTTGCTTGATAACGAGGTACAATGTGTTTTCTTTAGTTGGTGCCTCGTCGTCGTCGTCATTTTTCTCCTCGTCTTCTATCTGTTCTAATTCTTCAGGACCATAGTTTTCCGCAAAGACTTTGTCTGGCAAAAGATCTAGTACATCATCAGGAAGAAGGTCGATAAGAGATAGAGGTATTAGTTCTTCAAGTGCCACTTCAAAATTAGCATCATCATCTTTTGGAATAATCTCGCTCGCATCATATTTGGCTTGTGTCATACACTTGTCATAAACCTTTGCTGGGATGTCAATAAATTCACCACTTTGATGTTCCTTGCACTCTTTAATAAAGTCTCCAACAAGTTTTATATCGCAATCTACGATGTCAACACTTGTCTCGTATTCACCAAAAAACTCACCATCACGAAAGATGGCAAATCCGTACACAATAGAATGTTTTGTCATAGTTGTTATTTCTTTTTATTATTTAACTCCTTTAATTCCTTCTCTGTCAAATCCTCACTATCAAGGATTTCTGCTTTTAAGTCTTCGTAAAGCACGTTATCTCTTTTGTTTAGTTTGAAGCTTACAACACTATCAATATTGTAGTGGATTGTCCAATCACAAAGTCTATCTTTGTTGTATTCTTCTATTCTATTATAGTTATCAACAAGTGTATCTTTATCAGTTTTACACATACCATCAACTGAATAAAAATCATCCTTAAGTTTTACAAGAAGTAAACTGCCACTATAATCGCGTGAATTGCGGAATAGCATATACTTGAACTTCTTAGGAACAAATGGAAATACGCCATCGTTGTACGACTCAATGTTCGACACATTATTAGGGTCGATAAATACATCGGTTCGCAACTTATACTTAAGCATCGAGTGTTCTTCTTGTTCAAGATATTTTGATGCAGTATTGACACTTATGACGCGGCTCTCATCTTCTTTAAACCCAAATAGAATATTCCAAAATGGGATGCCAGACAATGTCAGGCGAAGCACTCTGTTGTCTTCATTGAAGAATCCTTCTTCTATGCCCAAATCCTTTTCATCTATAATCTCTTTGTCCTTCTCTTTGATATCACCGTTGAGAGCATACATTGAATTCTTTATGTTTTTTGGCGTCATAAGGACAGGCCAATAGAATGGAGTGTCACGCCAACCATCAGCCTCTTTACCATTCTGACGAATAAGCATAAGTACAGGATAATCTACCGCCTCATCACGCGATGGTGCTGTGTCGGTTCGGCCATCGTCTGGAGCATCAATATAGTTTCCATTTATACGCACACGACTCATGTTGCGGTTTTCAACATAATGAACATGAACCTTTTTCTCTTTGTTCTCATCTTGCAATGAATATTCTATTGCAGCAAGCATTTCGTTCTCGTCCCACTCCAAACCTGCATTGTATGTACAAACCTTGGTGTCTTCGTATATATATGTCGAACGAATCTTCTTGATAATGTCAGCGGCGGTTTGCACATCCATATCAAAGAATCCATCTGCAACAAAACCTATATATTTCTTGATGGTGTCATCAATATCAGCAATAGTTTTACTGATAGCACTCTTGGGACCTGTTTGGAACCCTACAGGCAATATACGTTGATGAGCTTTTATCAGCGAGACATTTGTGAGTCTTATCTTTTGAGACGCGCAAGGCTTTATGTGCTTGTCGTAACCTATAAATTCTGGCTTGAATGATATACTATCATCGTCATCATATTTCATCAGTATAAGCTGATTACGAAGTTCTTCATCGATATCATTTATTTTCTTAAGAATATCATAGATATATCGAGTCGTATGGAAACGCATAACTGCCATATCTTCTTTGCTGCGTGAGCCATACATACGTGCATGCTGAAGCACTGTATCCATTTGGAAGTTCTTAGGGTCTCGGCCATAGAAGAAGCAGAGCATATTATCAATAGTAATGCCTCGATCAAGAATAGAGCCACCTATGAAGATGTTGGCTGTGCATGTAAGTTCGAGTTGTCCCTTCTCGTTAAGACATGACGCTACGTCATTGTCTGAATTGACTATTTGTGTTCTGTAATCATTGTTAGCAAATATCCTAACAATTCTCTCATTGATGTCGGCCAATGAAGGTAGTTCAACATTTATAAGACCTTCGTCTCGGCCTTTTTTATTTGACTCAACAAAGTCTGCATAAGCCTGTCCTATCATATCCTCAACACGCAGATCGACTTTTTCATCAATAGTTGTCTTTGACAAGAACCACCTTTTGACGTCGTCAATAACTTTCTCAATCAGTTTATCTTGCCATTCATGAGCTGTTTTACCAGTGTCAAGGTGGATGAGGCAACTTGTGTAACACTCTTTACCTGTTTTTTCTTCTTGTATTGAACGAATTGCAGCCGACATGAAATAGCAGATGATTGATCTAGTAAGTCCATAGATATTCATTGAACCAATGCCATGGTCAATGTATCTTTTATCAGCCTTGCCCATAACATCAATACACTTAGGATCAACAGCGACAAACAGATGAGAGTACATTGACTCAGGAGATTGAGAATCAACAAAATACTGCTGACCTCCAATATATCTATCATGAACTGGTACAAGCTCTGTGTGATGCGGCTTGAATTTTGGTGATATGTTGCTATCGTTGTCAATCACGATATAACCATCTGGTTGCAAGTATAGGGCGTACGGAGTTGCTGTAACTTGAAGAAAACGACAATAGTCTGGTATCTGCAAGAATTCTGTTATTTGTTTCGTTATCTTGGCCATTGACTTAACGCCACGAACAGAACGGAAATTGCAACTAGCAAAGTCGGCCTCATCATCAACTACAAGAACTTTTTTATGTTTGAGATATGGCGACTTGGTGGTAAACAAGTCCTTAAGATGGTCGAGGTTTGTTTTTTCCTTTTTGCATACAATAACAATCTTTGCCTTGTTGGTTATTGACTCTTGCAAGCCATTCTTCTTGAAATTTTCAAGAATATCAAATATTCTTACGACACCTTTCTGTCCAATGATTTGTTTGTCTTTGAAGCAAGCATAATCATCTTCAAAGCGTTGTTGAGTCTGTGTCGCAAGCGTTTTTGTTCCTTTGGTCATTACAATGCAGATATCTATACCACGATCGAAAGAGAGTGCTATTATCTGCTCAAAGGTGTTGGTTTTGCCACATTGTATCTTACCGAGGAGCAATACTGGCCATGTTGCATTCTGACAATCCTGTAGCAAAGCATCTACAGTGTTCCTGACGCACTTCTCCATATTTGACGAATGAGGTTGTACGACAGGATATGGCGAGTTACAACGAAGCGTGTTATACATATACTCTTCGTCATTATCTGCACCTTCAAGAGTTGCAAGTTGCTTACGAAGAGGTGTTATAACATCATCACTCATACCAGCATTTTTCAAGTCGTTAATGCTGCGTCTGAGCGTCACAATTTGTTCTTGTTTTGTAGCCATACATGTTGTGTTGTTTTTTTTCTATAATCATTTTACAATTTTAACCCCGAAGCTTTTGGCGAGAAGTCTTCGCGTATCTTAATACTAATAGCACATGCAACCTCTGACTGAGGAAAGCCTAGTTTCTCACCAAAGTCATAGATGAGGTTCAACTCATTATCGCCAAGTTCGCCATCTGCAAATGCGACATCAATGAAATAACGGAGCATATTGTTTCGCATGTCAGGTGATATTTCGAGTACCTTGCTTACTGAGTCATTAAATGCCTGAGCCACATCGCCCTTCTCTATTCGTTTCAACTTCTTATGGGGGAATAGGCAGTATGCTCCTAATTGTTTCACAATAAACTCTTCCTCGTTCTTGTCCGACTTTCCACCAAACTGAGATACGAAGATTCCTGCTGAAGCTATAAAGTCAGATAGGGCAGCATCCAAATCGTCGTATATAAAGTTCTGAAGGGCTATTATTAACTCGTTCATACCACGGGTGAGACCTGTCTGTGTCTTTGCTGTCGCAAATAACTCCAATGCCCTAATACGGATAGGATTAACAGGATGTGTACCTTCGCTGACACCATCACCTTTCATGAAGAACTCCAAACGCTTGCTATTCTCCGCCATCAAAGTGTCTATGCTTACATTCATCTTTTCGAGGAATAAGCCTGATGCCATCTTGAATACTGCTGTCACACAAGCTTCAAGATTCTCGTTGGCCATATAACCGTAGCGGTCGGCCCCCAACTCTGCCAACTGACCATAGAGCTGTACTCGTTTACTCAAAAAGTCAGGAACTTTTACTTTATCTTCTTCGGTTGGATAGATGAATCTAAATAATTGCGAGATTGTTGCATCGTTATTAATCAAGTGACCTATTTCGTGACCTATAACAAACTTCAATTCTTCTTCGTTCAACAAATTGAATAGTCCTGAATTTATCTCTATAATATGTGGACGTTGCTCATCACCAGAGCAATACGAATAAGCGTTTACCACACCGTCTCCTGTTATGTAAAAGTCAATATTACCTACAAATCCAAGTTTCTCTTTTACTTCTTGACAGATGACATAGAAGTGAGGCAACAATGTCTCACTCACTTTTAGGCTATTGCCTTCCATCACACTGCGCAAGTTCATGTCAATGCCTGCGCCTTCACAATGCTGACGGATTATTTCTGTTACACTGCCTTGCAATACGTTAAAAATCTGACGAGCAAGAAGATCTTGCATTTTGATTTTCGGATCTAGTTCTCTCATTGTATCTAAGATTTGGAAGTTTCGAAATTTGCTGGATTTATTTCCATAGGAATATTGTTTTTAGTACGTTTTTACATTAGCAATACTTTCGGGAGATGCCGTCTGTAAATCGACAGGCTGCGTTATTTCTATTTTGAAGTTTTTGCAAACAACATCAAAGTACCAAAGCGCGAGTTTGGGCCGAAAATCGTACATTAAGTGTTGCATGATATCCTTTACAGCCAAACTCTTTTTCCCCTTGACGAAGCAATAAAACCGAGTGATATGCAGGTTGTGGTACATCTGCATATTATAATTAGCCAATTTCATTTTTCCGTTAGGAGTTACAGCGTTTTTGTTAATAGCTGTAAGGTCGTTTTGGTATTCTGAAGTGTTACTTAAATAATCTATTTGCCCCATTACCGACAAAAGAAATTCCTTTTCAGAACGCTGCTCTACAAGAAACTCTCGACTATCATTCCAAAGGTTATGAAGAAAGTCCATATATTCAGAATTCTTCATATTTTCTTGAATAATCATCTTGGCCAACGACTCTGGCAACAATTTTGTTAAGTATTCTTCTTCAGTGTATTTTGCCATTATTCTTTGTCACTTTTTATTGTATTGCACTTTCTGCAAAGTAATTGTAGGTTTTCTGGAACCGACTTACCTCCGTTGTTCATAGCCTTTATGTGATCAACTTGGAACACGCTTTTAACGCGAGATGTTCTTCCGCAAATTGCGCACTTGTATTGGCCATTTGGCTGTTTGGCTGCAAAGTACACACCTTCTCTCAATCGTTTTGCGTACATTGGATCTACTTCCTCAATTTGCTTAAGAGGAAGTTCGTCAAGATTGCGCTTTCCGTATTTTACATTGTTGTCCAATTGGTCGTAAATGTCGGGACGGCGAATTTTAAGTATCTCAACATCAACTTGTTTTAGGAAATAAGCCTTGCGTCCAAAGAACAATTTTATAATTTCTTCATCTTGGCTATCCCAAAGATTATCAAGATATTCGTCTTGTGCCCTTGCGCCCATATCTTGGTCGTAGATGTGTTGGGCTATTTTCTTTATGTCGAGGCGACTTCTGTCAACTTGCTCAAACTTGTAGAATTTAGGCGCATTGTCCTTTTGGCAGAAGTATCTGATAATGTTAATGACATCTGACCTACGATATGGTGGAATCATGTAGTTATTGAAGTAGCTCTCGAAGCATCTTGCCTCCAATTCGTCAAGTATTTCATCGGTAGGATGCTCGACATCGGTAAGGTCGTATTCTTCAAGAAGATAAGGCATATCGTTCAGCATTGTGGCGTATGCTTCCATTGAGTTGTCGTAAACAATTACTTGACACTGCACATCGCCCTCGTTTTCTGTGGTGTATTGGAATACGTACATTCCCACAGGAATTCTCTGCATAAAGTCAACCTTTTCCAATTCTGAGGTATCAACCTGACTGTCAAGTATCTTGGCAAACTCCTCGATTTTTGAAATTGCAATTGAACGAATGTTCTTAGTAAGATTATTGTATTCTGTTTCTCTGAATTCGTTGTCACCATTGAATATAGTTTCAGGGTTAACCCACATAATGTTTTCGTTCCAATCGTCAACAAACGATACAATGTAAGCCTCTTCAGTACCACCAGCAGCAGGACCTCTTAGTGCGCGGCCTATCATTTGGGTCATTAAGATTGTGGAAGTTGTGGGGCGAGCCAAGAATACGGTTTTGGTTTGAGGAAGATCGACACCCTCGGTAAGTATATTTACGTTTACCAACACTTTCAGCGTTCCGTCTTGATATTCCTTTATCTTACGTTCGTTTTCTTCTTTTGAAATTGATGCTCCTGTTGCTGAATCTTTTATCGATGATACAACATAATCGGCAATTCGTCCATTTTCGTTAAAAAGCTTGCAGAGCGATATTGCGTGTATTATGTTGGTTGCAAAAACGATTGTTGGTCCGTATAGTTCAGCATCTTCAAAATATTTGTTAACGATAAACCTATTACGGTTTGCATTCCCGGCCATTTTATCTGCTATGCTGTCTGGAAGAACATCTAGTTGCATAATGTTGTTTATCTCGTCGAGACTGAGGTCGGTAAATTTTTCTTCGGTATAAAATATTTTCTGAATTGGTTTCGATAGTATTCGTCGGTTAATCAAATCTTGTAGGCTTACCGAGTACGCAATTCCAAGTTCGTTGTTAACTGCTATTCCGTCGCTGTTTACGCCGTCGGTAAAAATCTTGGCAAGCAAACCCTGCTCGCTTTCCGATGTTCGGGTTGGTGTGGCTGTAAGACCAAGTATTTTAACATCCTCAACCTTTTCCCTAACGTATTGTATTACTCGGCGATACGTTTTGGCGGTTGAGTGATGCGCCTCGTCAACAACAAGAAACAATCGGCTCTCGTTTTCAAGCCAAACATCAAGGCGGTCAAGATTGCGGCCTATGCTATCTTTGCTTATTACCAACAAATTGTCGGTAGGTTCAATGTGGATTGTTTTGTCGTGGTGTGGTGCTCCTGAAACAACACGATAAGTGAAGTTTGGCACGCTTGGAAGGTTTTCGAGATAGGCAAACTTACGGAACGATTCCAGTGCTTGGTCCAAAAGCATGGTTCGGTGGGCAAGCCAGAGCACCTTAATTTTCTTGTCAATAGCATTTTTGAGCAACCAAGTTGACGCTGTGTAGGTTTTACCTCCTCCAGTTGGCAGAACAACAAGTGTGCTGTATTTGTTGTTTTTGTTTATCACACCAAGGTTTCTGAATGCTTCAACCTGATGTTGATATGGAGTACGCGGATTAGATGATTCTATGCGACTGATAACTCCAAATGATGTTGTTTCAACAGTTTGCATTTTAATAAATGTTTAGAGGTTTAATTAAATTTTAAGCAAACTATCAATCACATACGGACAAAAAGAGAGGCGCGAACCGTTCTACTCACATTCACGAGGAGCCTCGGATGAACCTCGCTTACCAGTATAGAAAGTTCACGCCTATCGGCGGTTCTGTCATACTGGTAATAGGTCAGCGTAAGCTTCCCGTGAATTTGCTTTTATCCGATTATTCTAAACAATCAGTTTCCGAGGCTTTTTGTTTGAATGTGAATAATAGCTAATGCGTTGTTATGTAATATGTTATATTTCTTTTAAAAGTTCTCTTTTCTGTTTTTTAACTAATTTATTTCTGTTTATAGTAAATTTATAACAAATACTTCAAAATCTAAACTTTCAATGCCTTTTTATGTCACCAACACCATGCGTTTTCATTTGTTGGTGAAACACATCCTGTCTCACAAGAAAATCCTCTAAAGTCTTTTTGTCTGGGATTTGCAACATGTACGTTGACACAAAAAGTTTGTTGTCCATACCTGCCAATGCATATTCCACCATCTTCTTGCTTTTGTGGCATTTATATTGTTATTGCCATAATATCTCTATTTTTCAAACTTTACGAGATTACAAACCTATAGTTTTTCTACCATTCCACCATCATTGAATGTGGTTTGTATCAGAGAGAAAATGTAAGTTTCCGACGCTTCATTTTTTTTGACGACCACAATGATAGTCTGATGCTGCTATGTTTTTTATATGTTATTTTAAAAGTTCTCTTTTCTGTTTTTTTAATCGTTAATCATCAATATAATCGATCATCTCTTTCTCAAGTTTACTACCAATTTGTAGCGTTTATTCCCCAGCTATATAAACAACCGAATCCTCCGCCACTGTATGTTGGCACAGATTTGCTTGGGAAAACATGCCCTCAAAGCTAAGATCTTCGTCTAACAGAGGCCAATGAATGCCCGAATAGGAAAGAATGAAATTTTCTCGTTGAGACTGTGTGGCATTGCTTAAAGTTGGCCATTGAGAAAACAGATAACTAGCCACCTTGCCATCTTTTGTTTCTGCATACACCGCGCTATCATCCACCCAAACTCTCTTTATTGTCATCATAGGCATTACTTTTTAAAATAATTTTTCCACCTATCAATAATAACATCTCTATTTTCTTCAATAACAGATTCTATCAGTTTCAACTCATGAATCTTAAACCCATGATTATATATCTGTTCAATTTTTTCAACATTGTATTTTGCCTCTTGATTATCCTTAATCACATGCACATGAATAGGCTCATGATCATCAGAATAAAACATAAATCGAAAACCGAAAAAAATAAAAAGTGTAGGCATGTTTGTTTAAAATATAAAACTTTTCTCAAAGTTAACTTTTTTCTCATCAAACAATAAAATGATTGCACGCAAACAATGTAAACAAAACCTTATTTATGCTTAACTGATTTGATAGTCAAATAGTCTATAGTTCAATACTTTACTTTAGAGTAGAGGAGTGCGTAGCATTTTAAACCACACCCCACAAAAAAAGGAGCTAGCGAATGCTAACTCCCTTTTTATTTGTTTGTATGACAGTACTTTATTACAAAGCAGAGTCAATTGCCTTTGAAATGCGGCCAAACACCTCGTCAAGTGTACCAACTCCTTCAACCGAAACGTATTTGTTTTGTTTAGCGTAGAAGTCGATAACTGGCTGAGTTTGTTGTTTGTAAACAGCAATACGGTTGTTTACAATGTCAATGTTTTGGTCGTCGGCACGGCCCGATACTTTGCCACGTTCCATAATGCGAACGCGTAGTTCGTCATCGTTTACGTCAAGGGCAAGCATCATTGTAACCGATTCGCCAATTTCGCTCAACATTTGGTCAAGCCATGCGGCTTGGTCAGTTGTGCGAGGAAAACCATCGAAAATGAAACCTTTGGCATCGCGGTTTTTAACCACGTTGTTTTTTACCATTTCTTGTACCAATTCGTTTGGAACAAGGTTTCCTGCGTCAATAATGTCTTTAATCTTTTTGCCAAGTTCAGAACCTGAGTTCTTTTCAGCACGAAGCAAATCGCCTGTTGAAAGGTGTTTAAAACCATACTTTGCAATAATGTTTTCTGATTGAGTGCCCTTACCTGATCCTGGAGGGCCAAAAATTACAAGGTTGAACATATTTATTTAATAATTGTGTAAATGTCTTTTAAGTTGCGACCATAGCCGTCGTAATCGAGTCCGTAGCCTACTATAAAGTCGTTTGGAATTTTAAAACCGTAGTAGTCTATTGTAACATCTTCGCTGTAAACTGTTGGCTTAAACATTAGTGTGGCAATTTTAATGTTTGCCGGATTTTGTTGTTTAAGTTGGTTGGCTATCATTTTAATTGTTCGGCCAGTGTCAACAATGTCTTCAATAACTATAACGTTCTTTCCTTCAAGGCTTTCGCTTATGCCAATAAGTTGTTTAACCTCGCCAGTTGAACTTGTTCCTTGGTACGATGATACTTTAATGAAACTGATTTTACTAACTAGGTTTATGGACTTTAGCAAGTCGGCTGCAAACATAAAACTGCCGTTAAGAATGCCTATAAATACCACTTCTTGACCTTTAAAGTCGCTGTTTATTTGCTCAGCAACTTCGGCAACACGTTTTTGAATCTCGCTGCTTGTTAGCGATACTCCAAAGCGTTTTCCGTTAACGGTTATTTCGTTTTTCATGTTTTGTTGTTTTGTGGCGAAAGTAGGTAAAATACTATTGTTGTTTGTGTCTAAATATCAACACTTTGAAAACAGTTTTTCAGTCTCTTAAGCATCTTTTTTATGTCAAATGTTGTGCCAAAGTTTATAGGTGACGTGTTTTTTAAACTTCTATACGTGTTTTGCGTATGCATCGGGTTACAAATTGCAGTTCAATGTATTTACTGGCAATGGTTTGGGAAAAACAAAAATCCCCGTCAGCGCATTGGTTGACAGGGATTTTGAATTGTATTGTAAGTCGATTTTATTTGCTCAAAGCGGCAATTTGGTCGGCAATAGCCTTCAATTTTGCCTCAGCATCGGCTTGTTTTTTGCGTTCGTTGTTTACAACAGCTTCAGGTGCTCCGCTTACAAATTTCTCGTTCGATAGTTTTTTCAATACCGAAGCAAGAAATTGTTCGTAATACTCTTTGTCTTTTGCAAGTTTAGCAAGTTCGGCTTCAACATCAACGTTGCTAGTGTTTAATGGAATGTAGAATTCGCTTGTCTTAACCATAAACACAGCAGCGGTAGCATCTTTTTCTTTTGCAGGTTCAATGCTATCGATGTTTGCCATTTTGCAAACCACACTGTTAAATGTAGCGTTGTAACCTTTGTCGGCCGCGTTTACTTTAAGCGACAAAGTTTCTTTCATGGCAATGTTTTTCGATTTACGAACGTTGCGAATTTCAGTAATTAGTTGTTCGGCATCTTCAAATGCAGTTAGGTAATCGGCATCGAATTTGCCAGCAACTGGCCACGACGAAACAACCAAACTATCTTCAACCTTGCGGTCGGTAATGGTTTGCCAAATTTCTTCGGTAATAAATGGCATAAATGGATGCAACAACTTGAGTAGTTTTTCAAAAATCTCAATAGCTGCGTCGTAAGTTGTTTTGTCGCAAGCAGTTTGGTAAGATGGTTTAATAATCTCAAGGAACCACGATGAAAAATCGTCCCAAACAAGGCGATAAACAGTCATAAGAGCCTCTGACAAGCGGAACTTGTCAAAGTGGTCGTTAAGTTGTTCAATGGTTGCGCTCAATTTTTGGTTAAACCATTCAATTGCTATGCGCGACGATTCTGGTTGTGCCAATTTGTCGTCAACGTCCCAGTTATAAATCAAACGGAAGGCGTTCCAAAGTTTGCTAGCAAAGTTGCGGCCTTGCTCGCAAAGGCTTTCGTCAAACAAGATATCGTTTCCTGCTGGAGCCGATAGCATCATACCCATACGAACACCGTCAGCGCCAAAGTCGGCAATCAATTTTAGTGGGTCAGGCGAGTTTCCAAGCGATTTGCTCATTTTGCGACCAAGTTTATCGCGAACAATACCAGTAAAGTAAACGTTTCTGAATGGTATTTGTTTTTGATATTCGCAACCAGCCATAATCATTCGAGCTACCCAGAAGAAAATAATATCGGGACCAGTTACAAGGTCTGATGTAGGGTAGTAGTAGCTAATTTCTTTGTTACCTGGGTTGTTAATTCCATCAAATAGCGAAACTGGCCACAACCACGACGAGAACCAAGTATCAAGAGCATCTTCGTCGCGATGAAGTTGGTCGGCTGTAATGTTTTCGCCATACTTAGCTTTTGCTTTTGCTAGTGCATCTTCTTCAGTAAGTGCAACAACAAAGCACTCTTCGTCACCTTCGGCACCGTCGATAAAGTAAGCTGGTATGCGATGTCCCCACCAAAGTTGACGAGAGATACACCAGTCTTGAATATTCTCAAGCCAGTTTTTGTATGTTGTTACATACTTATTAGGATAGAATTTTAACTCGCCTGAAAGTACTGGAGGAAGAGCAATGTCGGCCATGTGTTGCATTGCAAGGAACCATTGTTTGCAAAGACGAGGTTCAACGGCCGTGTCTTGGTTACGTTCAGAATAGCCAACCTTGTTGTCGTAATCTTCAATGTGGTCCATAAGGCCAGCAGTTTGAAGGTCAACTGCAATTTGTTTACGAACATCCATACGGTCTTGGCCTACGTACATGCCTGCAGCCTCTGAAATTGTTCCGTCTGGGTTAAAGATGTCGATAGTCTCAAGATTGTGAGTTTTACCTAAGTTGTAGTCGTTTACGTCGTGGGCTGGAGTTACCTTTAAGCAGCCTGTACCAAATTCAATATCAACGTAACGGTCTTCAATAACAGGAATAACACGACCTACTAATGGAACGATTACTTTGTGCCCGCGCAACCAGTGATTTTTAGGGTCTTTAGGGTTGATACACATAGCTGTATCGCCCATAATTGTTTCGGGACGAGTTGTAGCAACAACTGCAAAATAGCCTTTTTCGTCTTTGTGGAAAACTTCGCCCTCTTCGTCAGTAAGAACAACTGGGTTTGTTTCGGCATCGGCAACGTAATATTTCAAGTGATAGAGCTTTGATTTCTCTTCACGATAAATAACCTCTTCGGTTGAAAGTACGGTTTGTGCTTTTGGGTCCCAGTTTACCATGCGCAGACCGCGATAGATGTAACCTTTTTCGTAAAGGTCAACAAATACCTTAAGCACAGATTCGGAGCGAATGTCGTCCATTGTGAAAGCTGTACGATCCCAGTCGCATGAAGCACCAAGTTTTCGAAGTTGTTTCAAAATGATGCCACCATGCTCGTTGGTCCAATCCCAAGCGTGTTTCAGGAACTCTTCGCGAGTAAGGTCGGTTTTCTTAATACCTTGTTGTGCAAGTTTGTTTACAACCTTTGCCTCAGTTGCAATTGAAGCGTGGTCGGTTCCGGGTACCCAACACGCATTTTTGCCATCAAGGCGTGCCTTACGTATAAGGATATCTTGAATTGTATTGTTAAGCATGTGACCCATGTGTAGCACACCAGTAACATTTGGTGGGGGAATAACCACTGTGTATGGTTTACGGCTATCGGGTTCGGAGTGGAAAAATTTGTTGTCCAACCAAAATTGATACCACTTTTCTTCAGCGGCGGTTGGGTTGTACTTTGCTTCTAACTCTTTTTTCATTCTAGAATATTTTTGAGAGTTGCAAAGGTAGAAAAATCAATTTGGAATTATTCGTTTGTGCATTTATAAACACAAAAAAGGGTAGAACAATTGTGCCTACCCATAGATTTTTATGCTTAAAACAAGATTTACTTAATTCGGTCTTTAGTGTAGTTGATTTTTACGCCTCTATCTTCAACTACTAAATTTAAGTTGCTAATAACCGATTTAGGTTCATATTGTCCGTTCATAATGCCAAGACAAATTTCGCCCACGTCTTTCACTCGTTTTGGTGTTTCGATGTTGTCGCCATCATTATGTCCAGGGAAAAGATGTGTAATGCCGTATCTTTCAATTAGCAAATTCATGCGGTGGCACGTTGCAATTTCAGTTGATAGATTAGTGAATACAAGCAAATTGGTAGAACCAAAGGCATCGGCACTGAACCCATATTTTGCTTCGCGGTCAATAAACGAAGTTGAGCCGGGTGTATGTCCTGGGGTAAATACAATGTCGATATTACGGTTGCCAAGTTTAATTTCTTCGCCATCGTTCATAAAGTGGATTTTGCCTTTGTACGATTCTGCAAATTTTGGAAACATAGCCAAGTCGGCTGAGTTTATCCAAAGTTCGTCCCATTCGTTTATAGCCGAACCTGCGTGGTCGCTATGCAAATGACTCAAGTATAGTTTAACGGGCTTGTTGTGAACCAATTCTTCAGCAATTTTTCTCAAACCTGGCATTCTAACACCTGCGTCAATCAGCATTGCACAATTGTTACCTTCAATAAGATAAACCGACTCGTTGAAACAAAGATTTCCAAATCCATGCCAAGTGTGTTGGTCGATGCTTTGAATGGTTATGTTTTCGTTTTCTAACACTCGGTTTAAAGAAATTGACTTTTGTTGCTCAATGCTTTGAGTGGTTGTGTCTTCTTTGCTATTGACGTTTGAATCAACTGTTTTTGTGTGGCTTTTTGTGCATGATGTAGCAATCAATAAAAGAGCTGTGGTTACTGATAGAAGGGTATTTTTCATTGGTTATGTTTTTTAGTTTGATAAAGGTAATAATTCTGTGTTAGAATATTTGGTGGTATAAAAAAAGCGTTGCTCAACAAATGGGCAACGCTTTAGTTTATTGTTAAAAACAAGAGATAAACTCTTGCTTTTTAATTATTTAACCAATCCTGAGAATCCCATAAAGGCCATGGCTAAAATGCCTGCAGTTACAAGCGAAATAGGAAAACCTTGCATAGATTTTGGAGTGTCGCTAAGGTTAATTTGTTCGCGTATGCCAGCAAACAATACCAAAGCAAAGCCAAAACCAACTGCATTTGAAATGGCAAACACAACGCTTTGAAGCAAGTTGTAGTCTTTTTGAATAACCAACAAAGCAACGCCCAAGATGCAGCAGTTGGTGGTTATAAGAGGCAAGAATACACCCAAAGCTTGATATAACGATGGCGACACTTTTTTTAGCACAATCTCAACCATTTGCACCAAAGCAGCAATAATCAAAATAAATGTAATGGTGCGTAGGTAATCGATGTGGAGTGGGGCAAGTACGTAAGTTTGAACCAAGTAAGTTACAATGGTTGCAATGGTTAGCACAAATGCAACAGCACCCGACATGCCAAGTGCAGTGTCAACCTTTTTTGATACTCCCAAAAATGGGCAGATTCCAAGGAATTGCGACAGTACGATGTTATTTACAAAAACTGCAGCTACAAATATCAATATGTATTCCATAATTGTCGGAGGTTTAAGATTTACGTAGTTTGTTAACAGCGGCTATTAGGAACCCAAGCACAATAAATGCTCCAGGTGCCAACACAAATACTAGCATTCCATACGATTCAGGATAGATAGACAATCCGAACATGTGACCAGTGCCAAGCAATTCGCGCACACAACCAATCATTGTTAGCGCAATGGTAAAACCAAGTCCCATGCCCAATCCGTCAAACAACGATGGAACAATGCCGTTTTTAGCAGCAAATGCCTCGGCACGACCAAGCACAATGCAGTTAACCACAATAAGTGGAATAAACAATCCTAAACTAGCGTATAGAGCAGGAATATATGCTTGCATTACCATTTCAACCATTGTTACAAACGATGCTATAATAACAATGTAAGCAGGAATGTGAACCTTGTCTGGAATAAGGTTACGCAATAACGATATAACTACGTTTGAGCATATAAGCACAAATGTTGTGGCTAAGCCCATACTCATACCATTTATAGCCGACGATGTTGTTCCCAAAGTAGGGCACATGCCCAAAAGCAGGGCAAATGTCGGATTCTCTTTTATAATTCCGTTCAGCAGAACTTTCACGTTGTTATTCATTGCTATAGCCCTCCATTTGTTGTGGCGCCAGAGTTGGCGTCGGTGTTAGTAGGTTGTGGTTTGTCGTTTGCTGCAGCGTATGCGGCGTATGCAACACGAACCGATTCCAAAAATGCTCGTGAACTTATGGTTGATGCTGTTATGGCATCAATGTCGCCACCATCTTTGCTTACGGTCATGTTTACTTCGGCTGGGTTTTTACCAATAATTGAACTATTCTTTTCAATTGTTTTTACCTCATAGCCAAAGATGGTTTCAAGTAAACTTTTTGTTTTTTCGCCTTGTGGTTTGAACCATGTAACCATTTGAGTTCCAAGTCCTGGTGTTTCTTTTTGTTCCAAAACTGAATAACCTGTAATAATGCCTTGTGCATCAAAACCCACCATAACTTTTATTTCGCCACCAAAACCATTTGCCGATTTTGACTCAACAGCTGCACCAACAAATTCGCCGCCTTTGTAGGCTTTGTTTATGTTTAAACCATTTGCTTCTTCAGCTTTAATTTCGTCAAAATCAGAAATAACTGCCTTTATAGCCTCTTGTTGTTTAGCTGCTTTCGATTGCTCAATTGGTCCGCTAGTTATGTTGTTCAGAATTGCCAATAGCCCAGCAGCCACCACCGCTATCACCGATAGCGACACTACCATGTTTTTAAATGATGATTCTAACTTAGCCATTATTTTACCTCCCCGAATCTTTTTGGTTTAATATATGTATTGATGAGTGGTGTTACGGCATTCATAATCAAAATGGCAAAACTCATACCCTCTGGATATGCTCCAAAGTTGCGGATTACAACTGTAATTACTGCAATGCCTATTGCATAAACCACACAACCCATTTTGCTCATTGGCGATGTAACATAGTCAGTTGCCATAAAAATAGCACCAAGCATTAAACCTCCTGAAAGCAAGTGAGTTACAGGGCTTGCAAAGTCGGCTGGCGATGCAGCAAACAAAATGCCTTGAAAAACAAACACTGTAGCAAAAATAGTTACAGGTATGTGCCATGTAATAACCTTACGATAAAGCAAGAATGCAAAGCCCAACAACAATGCAACTGCTGATACTTCGCCAAGCGAACCTCCCATATTACCAAGCAATAGGTCAATGTCGGTTGGAACTGTGCCAAAGTGATTTTTAATCATTGCTAGGGTAGTGGCTCCAGTTTCGCCATCGATGTATTTGGTTGCAAATCCCATTGGTTTTGGCCATGTGGTCATTTGTACTGGGAACGACAACAACAAGAACACACGTCCAACCAATGCAGGGTTGAATGGGTTTTGTCCCAATCCGCCAAACGACATTTTACCAATAACAATTGCCACAAACGCACCAACAATAACAATGCCTATTGGCAAGTTTGCTGGTAGGTTAAATGCAAGCAACAAACCTGTTAAAATGGCCGAGCAATCAGCAATAGTTGATTTCTTTTTAAGGAAGAAACGTGTAATCAGGTACTCAAATGCCAAGCAACTGATAACCGATGTGAGAGTTACGATAATTGCGCCCAAACCAAAGTGGATTACAGAAACCACCAAAGCGGGGATCAATGCTATGATTACCGATAGCATCAATTCTTGAGTTGTCACCTCACTGCGTACGTGTGGCGACGGAGATACTACTAAACTGTTCATTGTTTTCTTGATCTGATTATTTTACCAACAGTGTTTTTTCCAAGTCTAATATAGTCGAGCAATGGCCTATTTGCGGGGCATGTAAACAAGCACGAACCGCATTCAATGCAGTCCATTACGTGGTTTTGTTCTTCCTCGTCCCACATTTGCTTTTGGCTATATAGCGATAGCAAATAAGGTTCAAGTCCCATTGGACAAGCCTCAATGCACTTGCCGCAACGTACGCATGCCGATGCTTCTGGTCTAACCGACTCTTCTTTGCTCATAAGCAATAGTCCCGATGTACCTTTAGTTATAGTAGAATCGAGATTGCTCATTGCTTTACCCATCATAGGGCCTCCACTTATCACTTTACCAGTTAATTCTAAATTGCCACCAGCAGCAGCAATTAGTTCGCTAACAGGAGTTCCGATGCGTGCCAAGAAGTTTGTGGGGTTGGCTACTGTTTTACCTGTAACGGTTACAACACGCTCTATAAGTGGTTTGTTTTTTTGTACGGCTTCGTAAACTGCAAATGCAGTACCAACGTTTTGCACCACTGCATTCACATCAATTGGCAAACGTCCCGATGGAACTTCGCGGCCTGTAACAGCGTTAATAAGTTGTTTTTCGCCGCCTTGTGGATATTTAAGTTTTAGTGGTACAATTTCAATTTCTGGAGAGTTGGCTGTTGCTTTTTGTAGCTTTTCAATTGCATCTGGCTTGTTGTTTTCAACACCAATAAATGCTTTGTTTACGTTGATGGCTTTCATTAAAATGCGAACACCAACTAGCAACTCTTCGGTTTTTTCAAGCATTAAACGATGGTCGGCAGTCAAATATGGCTCGCACTCCACGCCATTAATTATCAAGAATTCTGCTTTTTTACCCTCAGGTATTGCTAATTTAACGTGAGCAGGAAAAGTTGCACCGCCCATACCAACAATACCAGCATCTTTAATTTTGCCAATAATTGTAGCAGCGTCGTCTTTAATTTCGGTTACAAGTGTGGCAGAACGGTCAATTGTTTCAATCCACTCGTCGCCTTCAACGGTGATGTGAACGGCTGGTTTTTTAAATCCTGCAACGTCAATAGTATCTTCAACTTTTAATACTGTACCCGAAACAGGAGAGTGAATGTTGGCCGATACAAAGCCTGTTGCTGTACCAATCAGTTGACCAACTTTTACCACATCGCCTTTAGCTACTGCGGCTGTTGCAGGGGCGCCAATGTGTTGTCCAAGTGGCACAATGGCAACTTTGGGCAAGTTGGCTGTTTGTATTGGATTTTGTGCAGAGAGTTTGTTTGCCTCTGGATGCACACCTCCTTTGTTAAATGTTTTTAGCATAGGTAATGTATTTATGCGTTTGTGTTATCTGTTTTTGATTGCTCCGAAACCTCTACTTTTGGAGCCTCAGCGGTTGCTATTTTAGGTTCAGCAGGGGTTGCAGCTGGCTTTGGAGGCAATGGAGGGAAGTTTGGCGTGTGAATTGCGCCAGTTGGGCACTCTGCAGCGCACTTGCGGCATAAACGGCATTTGTTGTAGTCGATGTATGCAACATTGTTTTCAATAGTAATTGCCTCAAATGCACAAACTTTAGCACATTTACCGCAACCAATGCAGGCCGCTGTACAAGCTTTGCGAGCCACAGCTCCTTTGTCTTTGTTTACACACGATACAAATATGCGGCGGTCTTTAGGTCCTTTGTTGCGAATTTCAATAACGCCTTTTGGACAAGAGCGTGCACAAGCGCCACATCCACCACATTTGTCTTGATCAACTTCAGGTAGTCCTGTTTCGTTGTTGATGCTTATTGCTCCCCAATTGCATGCAGCAACGCAATCGCCACAACCAAGACAACCATACGAACATCCTGTTTCGCCAGCAAATAAAGTTGCTGCAAAAGCACACGATTGAGCACCATCGTACTTGCTTGTTTTTGGTCGGTTTTGGCATGTACCATTGCAACGTACAACAGCAATTTTTGGCGCTGCTGCCTTTATTTCTTGACCAAGCACTACACCAATTTGTTGCATTACTTCGTTGCTTGATACAGGACATCTTAAACCTTCGATGTTAGGAGCAGTAACCAATGCTGTGGCTAATCCTCTACAACCGGGAAATCCACAACCTCCACAATTTGCTCCGGGAAGCATCTCTACAATTTGGTCGATGCGGGGGTCTTCTTCAACCTTAAATTTTTGAGCTACTATGTATAGCACCACTGCTAATACCAAACCCAAAACGCCAAGTGCAATAACACTGTACAAAACAATTTCGTTCATTTTGCTATTCTTTAATTATAAAAACGAATTTATTATTCAGTTTGTGGCGGAACATATACAGAACCGCATAATAGGGTATTAGTATCAAAATTGATACCAATCCGCTTTGCAACTCGCTAAAACAGCATTGCAAGCATACAATTAACGTAATTACAACTAAAACAAACGGCACTATATAAGCCAATGCTATTGCGCTGTTTGCCATTGCTTTGCTGCCCGATACTAACACTCGTTGACCAACAGTGTATGTGCGTCCATTGGTTTGCGCAACAACTTGTTTTTCTGCTTTTTCCGACGATAGGCACATGTCTTTTGAATGGCATGCAGAACAAGCACTACTGCACTCAATTTGTACAGTTACGGTGTTACCGTTACTTGAAATAATTGTGCCGCTTTTTGAGAAATCGGTTGTGCCCATTAATTGTAATTATTCGTTGGCGAAAGTAAGAAAAATAGGTAATTGGAAATAAGTATTGTGCTTGTAGTTATGAGCAATAAATAACAATTGATGATTACTGAGCGAAAAGTGTTGCTTTAAATGAATATTGTTTTGACCCCAAACACAATATATGATTAAAGGTGGAATAGGGAATGAGCAATAAAAAAATCCAGCTGAATATTATTTCAACTGGATTTGCTTTGGTGCCCAGAACAAGACTCGAACTTGCACGAACTAATGTTCACCACCCCCTCAAAGTGGCGCGTCTACCAATTTCGCCATCTGGGCTTATGATGTGCCTAAAACAGGACTCGAACCTGCACGTTCTTGCAAACGCTAGTCCCTGAAACTAGTGCGTCTACCTATTCCGCCATTTAGGCAACGGGTGCGCAAAAGTAAATAATTATTGAAACAAACAAGCACATTATTAATGTGTGGTACTTTTTATTTGTCTCGTTAACATTATTAATCTATCCGTATTAGTGTAAATCGTAAGGTATAACGCCATCAAGAGCGTCGCATGCCAATGCAAGTGTTTTCAATCCAAAAATTATGACTGCGAGCAAAAGACTCAATTATTTTTTCTGTGAGTACATTGGATGAGTTTGCAGCAATTCTTCGTTCCTCTTCATCTGTTCTAAATCATCTTTCCGCGATATAGGTTGCTGCCGTAATTTTTCTATTGCAGCCAAACAACTCTCGCTTCTCTTTTTGTGTTCCTCGTTCAAATATACTGGTTCGTAACCAAGAAGATGAGCAAATCGATATGCCATATTTGTATATTTTTTCTGTTTCATGCAAAATTACATCAATATTCTTCATTAAAACAATCTCCATTATTATTCTAATTCTTAACTAATTTACTGAAAATTTTTCGGATTAGCAAGACTAAAATGTTGTTTGTTAGCGCTTTTTTCCAACCAAACGGAAGTGTGCCATCGTTGTTAGCTTAAATGTAGTTTACGACCTTAACATTAAGGCCTGCTCTCGTTTCTGCTTCGGTACAGTAATAAACATTTTCGTTGCCACGTAGGCTGAAATATTGATTAACGCCTCGCTATCTAGGCGTTGCTGTTTTGCCCTCAATGCAGTTGTTTCAGCGTTGAACATTAAATCTGATTAGCGCGGATAGACGTATTCAACATTTGCGTTGTTTTCTGCATTGTAACGATCAATAATACGGCGTGTTTCCTCGTCGCTCAGTATGCGAACTATGCGTATTGCATCAGCAATATACCAGTCCATTTTGTCGTCTTGCGCTGCTTTTTATTGCGTAACAAATTCAGTAGATTAACGTTTGCTCCAACTAAATGTTTTGATGCAAAACAAGGTTCAATAACCATAAACATAAAGTTGTTTTATATTCGCCGAGTTAAATAGTAGATTATGGATATTACGTATAAAACTGAGTATCAAATACTTTCGAATCATGTTGGAGCTGATTACAAGGCTCGTCTTTCTACTTTAATGTGTTTTTTCTTAGAGTCGGCCTATCATCATGCAGTAAAATTGGGTGTTGGTAGTGAGTTGTTGCGCGACAAACACAATGTTTTTTGGGCATTGTACCGCATACATATCGAAATGAATGAGTATCCAAAATGGCGCGACAAAATAACCATTGAAACATGGCCGGCTGGCACTAACCGTTCGTTTGCTTACCGTTGTTTTCGTATTTATGCCGAAGATGGCAGTTTGCTTGGACAAGGCATAACCGATTGGATTATAATGAGTTTTGAAACACGTAAGTTGGCCGATGCAACACAGATTTTTGCATCGAGCAATTTGCCAACCGAGAATATGGGCGATAAATTAGGTTTGTCAAATACCAAAATAAGATTGCCAAAAGAGAATCCTATAAGTCAAATTCAGCGCATGACCGTTTATAGCGACATTGATATAAACAATCACGTAAATAGTGCTCGTTATCTCGATTATGCTGTAGATGCTTTGGATATTAACGAGGTACAATCAAAACCAATAACAGTGGCAGACATTAATTATAATGCCGAAGTGGCAGTTGGTCAACCTATTGATATAAAGGTATATAACACCGAAAAAGGGTATATTGTATCGGGCGAAAAAGCTGACGGTACACAATCGTTTACTGCCCAAATAAAACTAGGGTAGGTGTTTTATAATGTATGGTTATGGTACTTTTATCAAAAACCAAAAGTGCTCATATAAAATGTGGTCTATTTTAGCTTGATTAAAAATTTTTGAGAAATGAAAAAAACGTTTGCTGCAGTTGCATTACTATGTGCCACATTTACCATGTCGGCGCAAAACATAGTTGGCAACGACTCTACACTAGTGCTAGTAGGCGACCAAGATGCCGAAGTGGCATTTAATGCAGGAAATCAAAAAGTAAGTCAAGGCAAGTATGCCGAGGCAATAACAAGTTTTAACGAGGCTTTGTCGCATAATCCAAACTTTGTGAAAGCGCTAGTTAACCGAGGTTTTGCAAAATCGGAATTGGCAGACTACAACGGTGCGATAAGCGATTTTAGCAAGGCTCTAAGTCTTGACCAATCGTTGGCACAAGTGCAATATGGTAGGGGATTGGCCTATTTTAACTTAAACAAATCGGCCGAAGCTTTAACCGATTTTGAAGATGCCATTAAAAATGGATACAAAGAAGCCAATGTTTACTACTACGCTGGCATCGCTTGTTTTGAAACAGGAGTTTATGAAGAGGCTATTAGTAATCTTACATTGGCAATAGGTTTAAATCCAAACAATGCACAAGCATATAACGACCGAGGCAGCGCCAAACGAATGAAAGAAGATTATGATGGTGCAATAGCCGATTATCAAGCTGCAATTAAAATTGACATGAAGTTGGCAACTGCATACAACAATTTGGGTAGTTGCTTGCTAAAAAAAGGAAAGGTTGATGATGCTATTACCAATTATAATATGGCCATAAGCCTCGATCCAAAATACTACATTGCAGTAAACAACCGAGCTCGAGCCAAGTACGAGAAAAAACTATATGACGAAGTGGTTGCCGATTGCAAAAAAGCAATTGAAATAAACCCAGATTATGCATACGCATACAACAACATGGGCATTGCTCAAATGAAATTGCGCGATTATGAGAATGCCTACGCATCATTTAGTAAAGCCATTGAACTGAATAAAAATTTTGCAGAGGCTTATTTGAATCGTGGTAGTTGTCAAGAGATGCAACGCCAATTTGAAAAAGCTTGCGCCGATTGGCAAAAGGCTTATGATTTGGGCATCAGCAAAGCAAAAAACTACATTTCGTTTTACGAGTAAAATTTGAAAGATATGCGTAGATTAATATATACCACAGCATTATTTCTTGTTGCTTTTGCAGCATCGGCACAAGATGTGCCATTTGACAAGAATCTATTCCCAGAACAAAGGGATGCCTTTAAAATGGCAAACAACGATTTCAAAACAGGCGAAAACAATTTTGCAGTTGAACGTTATGCCGAGGCATTGTACAACTATCTTGAAGCATACAAATTTAACCCCGACTATTCGATACTAAACTACAAAATAGGAGTGTGTTATATGAACACAGCAACTCGCTACAAGGCATTACCATACTTTGAGCGAGCTTTTCAACTTAACCGAAATGTAGCACCAGACATACATTTAATGATGGCAAAAGGCTATCACCTAAATAACAAGTTTGATTTGGCGATAAACGAATACAAAGCACACGAGGCCCAACTTACACCAGTTGAAGCAAGCTCAATGCGCGAAGAAATTGCCAAGCACATTGAAGAGTGCAATACCGCCAAAGAACTAATTGCTGAGCCAGCCCGCGCTTTTGTTGACAACATAGGCTCAGTTATCAACTCACGTTTTAACGACCACAGTCCACTTATTTCCGCCGATGAATCGATGATGATTTTTACATCGACACGAAACAACGGCCACCGAGTTGTTGATGATCAATACGACGAAGATATATATGTGAGTGAAAGTGCTGGTAAAAGCTGGCAAGCTCCACAATCAATAGGCGAACCTATTAATACACAGTTTGACGATGCTACAGTAGGTGTTACCCCCGACGGACAACAATTGCTTATTTATAATGGCAAGAAAAACGGAGGCGATATAGAGATTTGTCAACTAAAAGGCGATAAATGGGAATACCCAAAAGCATTGCCTAAACCAATCAACTCTGAATATCACGAAACATCGGCTTGCTTTTCGCCCGATGGTCGCACAATTTATTTTGTAAGCGATCGTCCTGGCGGTTACGGAGGAAGCGATATATATATGTGTTCGCGAACATATAAAGGCAAATGGGGCGAGGCTATCAACTTAGGTCCAGTCATCAACTCAAAATACGACGAAGAGGCTGTGTTTATGCACCCTGATGGACGAACTTTGTACTTCAGCTCAAACGGACACAAAACTATGGGCGGTTTCGACATATTTATGTCGCAACTTAACGATAACGGAACTTGGTCAGAACCAGTAAACCTTGGCTATCCAATAAACTCAACCGACGACGACCTTTGCTTTGTTATTTCAGCAAGTGGACGTCACGGATATTGTAGCAGCGTTCGTCCCGATGGCATTGGCGGTTTTGATATTTATCGTTCAACATTTTTGGGCCCCGAAAAACCATTGGTGTTAAGTAGCGAAGACAACCTTATATCGGCTCGCGAACAACCAGTGTCTGATATGGTTATGGAGGCTTCGGTTGAATTGAAAACCATACGTTTGACTATTGTTAAAGGTATTGTACGCGATGCTATTAGCAACGAGCCTGTTAGCGCCCAAATTGATATTGTTGACAACGAGAAAAACGAGGTTATTTTTACATCGCAAACCAACTCGTCAACAGGTAAATTCTTGGTGTCGTTGCCTTCAGGTAAAAACTATGGTTTGGCAGTTAAGGCCGAAAATTACTTGTTCCACTCTGAAAACTTCGATATCCCTGGAGCAACAGAATATCAAGAGATTAACAAAGAAATTGCACTGAATAACATTAAAAAGGACGTAAAGATTATTTTGAAAAACGTGTTCTTTGAGACAGGAAGTGCAAAACTTAAACCAACATCGTATGCCGAGCTTGGTCGCTTAACCAAATTGATGACCGACATGCCAACCATGCGAATAGAGATTTCAGGTCACACCGATAATCAAGGAAGTTATGCAACAAACCAACGTTTGTCAGAGGCTCGTGCAAAATCGGTTGTTGACTTTATGATTTCAGAAGGAATTGCAGCAAACCGACTAGAATACAAGGGTTACGCATTTGATCAACCAATTGCCGATAACAGCACAAAAGACGGTAGAGCAATGAACCGTAGGGTGGAGTTTAAGGTGTTGAGTACAGAGTAGTGCTTTATTGTTTATTTTGAAAAATAACAGATGTTATCGATTTTTAAGTTAAAAGAACGTTTTTTTAAAGCCTACTTTAGGGTTCAAGACGGTTTTAAGATTTTTTGCAAATACCTTGCAGCTATTAGCAATGTGGTAATGATGGTGAGTATGCTCACTTTTATTGCTTTGCTAATTGTTAACGTGGGCGATTTTTTCTCGCGCGAAAGTATTGTATATCAAGAGATTTTATTGTCGGCATCAAAATACTTGCTTTTAGTTACATACATAACTAAGTATTTGCACGATTTTGTTCTTGTGCGTTACCATAAAGTAATGCCATGGATTAACGAGATTGTGATGTTTTTAGCGGTGACTGTGGTTGTGTGTGCTTCGTTTCCAAACTCTTTCCCATCGTTAGGAAATACTTTTTTGGCTCACCACAATGTGCAGTTGCTCACCATTGCAATTATGACGGTTACAGAAATGTACCGCATATTTAAAATCATTAACTCAATCCGCATTTCTCCTTCGATGCTTTTGGCCGCCAGTTTTTTGGTGGTTATTTTCATCGCTTCGGGTTTGTTTCTGTTGCCAAGTATGCATACTCAAAAGTTGAGTTATCTCGACTCGTTGTTTTTTGCAACAAGCGCAACATGTGTAACTGGAATGTCAACCTTTGATATTGCACAAACACTTACACATAAGGGATACGTTTTGTTACTTTTTGTAATTCAGTTGGGTGGTATAGGTGTAATGTTTTTTACAGCATTTTTTGCTTATGCATTTACTGGAACATTCTCATTTAAAGACCGATTACTACTTAAAGATGTGTTCTCGTCAGACACTATGAACGACCTTTTTCGTTTAATGGCTCATGTGTTGGGCATTACATTCTTCTTTGAACTAATAGGTACTAGCATTATTTATTTTTCAGTACGAAACGCAGTGGCAAACCCACTATTCTTTTCGTTATTTCACTCAATTTCGGCTTTCTGTAATGCAGGATTATCCACACTTCCATTAGGATTGTCTGACCCAGCTGTTGCAGGAAACAATGTTTTGTACTCAACTTTAACAGTGCTAATAATTCTTGGAGGTATTGGTTTCCCAATAATTATATCGTTGCTACTATGGTTGCGAAGCAAGTTGAATACATCGTTTTCAATACTACCCAATAAACGCATCGATTATAGTGCATTGCACGAAAGTGAAATATCGAACCGAATTGTAATAGTAACCACCATTATTTTATTGATAATAGGAACCTTTGTTTACTTTATATTAGAGCGAAATGCATCGCTTAGCGACAATTCGTTTGCAGTAAAAGTGATAAAGTCATTCTTCTTCAGTGCATCAGCCCGAACATCAGGATTCTGCTTGACAGATTTGTACGAATGGCGCCCAGCAACTATTGTGTTTACAATGATACTGATGTGGATAGGTGCTTCGCCAGGTTCAACTGGTGGTGGTATTAAAACAACCGCATTTGCAATTGCAGTGTTATCGGTTTTTTATTTTTTACGAGGAAGCCGCTACATTGAAATAGGATATCGCCGCATTGGATTTGAAACCATTTCGCGTGTGCTAACGCTTATTACATTGTCAGTTATTATATTGAGTGTGAGCGTGATACTGATAATGGTTATGGAACCTGATAAAGATCCTTTGGCATTGGTTTTTGAGGTTGTTGCTGCATTCTCAACCACAGGAATGTCCATTGTTGGAACAATGAACTTGGGCATACCTGCACGAATCCTAATCATTTTTCTTATGTTTATCGGTCGTATCGGACCTTTGGCTTTGCTATCGGGACTATTTATATCGCGAAAGCCTAAATATTCAAAGTATCCATATAAAAACCTGACTATCAACTAATTAAAGATATGAAATTTATTGTTATTGGCTTGGGCTATTTTGGTTCAACTTTGGCCATCAGCCTAATTGAACAAGGACACGAAGTAATTGGAGTTGACAACCGTTGGAACCGCGTTGATGAACTTAAAAACCTGATTCCAAACGTGATGGAGATGGATACAACCAACGAACAGGCTGTAAAAACCCTTCCGCTTGACGACACCGATTCGGTTATAGTTGCCATTGGCGAAGATGTTGGTTCATCGTTGCTTACGCTATCTATTTTGCAAAATTTAGGAGTAAAAAACATTATTGGGCGTGTTATTAGTCCAATTCACCAAAACATTTTAAAACAAATTGGCATTGAACACACTGTTCACCCTGAGTTTGCAACAGCTATTCGTGTTGGTTTGAAACTACAACTGCGCGATGCTATTGATGTGTTTGAACTTGACGACAATAATGTGATTGCTGAATTTAAAGTTCCTTCAAAATATGATGGTCACACAGTTGGTACAATGAACTTAACTCAGCGTTTCAAATTGCGTTTAATGGCTGTTAAAACACCATCGAGCCAACGTGGTGTGATGTCAATTATTAGCAAAAACGAGTATATGACCAACTTTGAACCTTCTGACGAAATGGTTGTTCATGAGAGCGATGTGTTGGTTTTAGCTGGTTCGATGAACGATATGAAGAAATTTGCTGCTGAGTAGATTTTTTAATCAAATTAGAATAACAAAAAAAAGCCCCGCAAAATTGCGAGGCTTTTTTGTTGTGTATGGTTAAAGTTTTATTTGTTGGCAGTTTCAATTTGTTGCAACCAAAATGCTTTAACGTCATTCCATTTGTAGTAAGGGAAATTGCCATCGATAGGCAATTGGGCCTCGTTTTCGTTTTGCAGAATTTTTACAAGAATGTCGTCGTTCGCATTTGACGAACGATAGAATATAATTTGCATGTTAGCAGCCATTGGAACGTAACGTGCTGTAGTCCATTTATTTGCAAGTTGCGACAGGTCGTCAATTTGTTCGCCAGCTTTATTTACACCAAGAAGTGCAAGTAATGGCATAAGGCCATTGTCGTGACCAAAACGAAGGTTTGCACGAAGGTTGCTAGTTCCATTTATCACAGCGTCGGCTTCTTCAATAATTTTGTTTGCCAAGTATTGTGCGTTTTTAACGTTTTTAAGTCCGCCCAATTGTGGAGCGCAACTATAGTTTGTGTACCAATAAAAGTTGCTGCTTTTATATTGATCAATCAATTCGGCAGGAGTAAAGAAGTTGAAAATTTCGCTAACTCCATCAACAAACACACCTTGACCAATTCCGGCAGCGTTGTAAATGCCAGAAGCTATACGATGAAGGTTAAAGCGTTTTGCGGCAGCTTCGGCATCAATAAACAAACGTTTAGCTGGCAATTCGCGGCTCAAACTGCCATAAAACTTAAACGATTGTGCGCGCCATTCGGCACTATCGCGGTATGGATTGCGATCGGGTTCGTGCAATAAGTAGTATTGAAAACAAAGTCCGCAGTCGTTGCTAATGGTTAGAGTAGGATATTTGGCTTTAAGTTCTTGACAAAAAGCGTCCATACTCAAAATACAGCGAGTAACTACGGTTGATTTTGCATCGATATAAGCGTTTGGACCTTCAAAAACTTGAGGGAAATTTTTCATCATTCGTTGTGCAATGCCTTGATGTTGAGTGCGGCCAGCTGCAGAAAGGTCGCCTGCTCGTAGTTTAGCATCAGCATTGATTAGTGCTAGTTCGTTGGCAATTTTTAGACCTTGCTCGTTTAGCATACCTTCGTTTTTAGCCGAATCGAGAGTGGCTGCCCACCATTGGTACTCGCGTTGTCCCCAGTGATAGCGCGACCCGTGGCGTCCATAGTGACTAATGTAGAATGGTTTGTAGCCTTTTGGGGCTGCGGTAAGTGTTGGATAATCGAAAACGCCGTTGTCAATTTCGTTGCAAATCATAACGGCTGTGTCGTAATAAATGTGGTTGGTGTAGGTGAGTTTTGTGTACTTTGTTAAAATAGAATCGCTTGCTTCTGTTTTAAGCGTACACTGCTTGGTTGATTGTTGATTTTGTGCACATGATGCCAATGTTGCCAATGCAATTAGCAATGCACTTGTTTTAATTT
The DNA here is from genome assembly GCA_024405635.1 of Salinivirgaceae bacterium. Classification (GTDB taxonomy): domain Bacteria; phylum Bacteroidota; class Bacteroidia; order Bacteroidales; family SZUA-534; genus JAKSOL01. Next base: position 72,620 of record JAKSOL010000006.1, read on the forward strand.
TCATAATATGTTTTTTTATGGTTTGGGTGTCCAAATTAGTAAAAAATGTTTTGCAACTATGGTATAATTGATGCTTTTATGATTTGTGCAGATTCGGGACCGCAATTCATAACTAAATCGAGTATTGATAGATTTGGAGCAAATCCTAAACGTTCGGCAAAGACTTGTTGGTAATGTGCCGCAACAAAATTTGGGTCGGGAATTGAGTGTTTTGGGGTTATTGTGTTGCGAAAATCGGGTAGGGTTGGCTGTTTTTCAAAATCGGTGGTAAAGTTCAATTTTGCAGGCAACTTTAGCCATTTAAGGCATAGTTCGGTAATTGAATTGTTGTATTCGATTAAATAGTTGTACTTGTTTCGGTAAAAAAGTTCAATGTCGTCGATGTAGTAATCGTAAAACGGTGATGAATGGTATAGCGACTCGATGGTTGCAAAGTGATTTTTTTGCCAAAGCGAGTTGTATGCTATGCGTATGTCTTTAACCAATTGGTTTACTCGACCTTTTTCAACTGGTACTTGCAACGATTGAATGCAGTTTGGACCATAAAGCACGCATCGGTTTCGGTATGTTTGTTTGGGATAAGTTTCCCATTGCTCAATCAAAACTTGCTCATACTCAACAAATTTTGCAAAATATTGTATGGGGCCCCAATATGCGGTGCTTACAAGGCAGCTATTTTTCATAAGTTAAAAGTTGAGTTGTCTATTCTCCGTCATCTTCAAAAAAATGTTTCACAGCACCAATGTAATACTCGTGCCAGCCTTCTTCAATGTTTTCAAAGGCATCGTCGGGAATGTTGGTGTGACAAACTTCAACGTTAGTGCCACTTTTGTGCTGATGGAGTTTAATTGTGGCAATTGAAGGTTGAGCATTGTCGTCGCCAAAGTACCATTCTTGCTCAATCATTTGGTTTGGCACCATACGTAGGTTTTTGCCACATATATCGCCGTCGAAAATTGAAAATTCAAAACCTTCTTGGTCGTTCATTTCAGCGGGTTGTCCGCTCCAAAGCAAAATGGTGAATGGGTTTGTTAGCGCAATGTAAATCTCCTCGGGAGTGCCTTCAATGTATTGGTAAAATTTAAGGTTCATAGTTCAACAAATTAGTTTTTTGGTTGAATATCTGTTCGTTGGTGCTTTTAAGTTCTTCGCCAGGATTGTCGATAAAGAAGAAAGTTGCGCCCCAACTATGTTTCACTTTAAGATAAATGCACACATTGTCGTTTATGTTCATAATAACTCTAGTGATGTGTTTGCCAGGTTGATCAAGTTCTTCAACTGTTTTTTGGTTTGGGTATTGTTTGCGTAGTCGTTCTTGTTCTTGACGCACAAATTCGGCATGTTGCTCGGGAGTTTGCTGTGTTTTTTGAGTCACAGGCAAAGGTTTTGGCTGAGGTTTTGCGGGGGTAGGCGTTGGTTCTGTTTTTTTAGGTTCTTCAACTGTTTTTTTAGGCATTGGAGGCGTCACTATTGGGGCGGGAATAGGTTTTTGCGGAATAGCTTTTGCTTGTTTTCTTTTAGCTTCTGGCGAAACAACTTGCCTATTGCCAACCACATCGTCAACTTTGGTTTCTTCAACTTCAATTGGTTCCTCGTCAATCTCGATGCGTTCAATTGCTGTTTTACTAGCAACCACATCGGCTACAGGTTCATCGTCTATGCTTATAGCATCTTCGGTAATGTTTAGTTGTTCAATGGCTTGCTTAGTTTCTGCAATGTCGGCAATTACTGCATCATCGTCAAAAGAAACATCTTCGTTAATATCGATTGATGTTGCAACTCTGATGCTTTCAATTTCGTTTTGCGTTTTAATTACATCTTGTTCAATTTGAGCATCGGCACTTTGCTCGGCAATGATGCGCGATTGATTTTGCTCCATATTGCGGTCGATGTAAATGGTGCGTATGTCCTCAATTTTGTATTGTGGTAGTTTGGCATCGGGTTTTACACGCAAAGCTTCGCGATAAAAGAACACAGCCTCCGAATAATGCTGAGCCTCAAATGCTGTTTTTGCGTTTTGCATGGCGGCTTTGTATTGTTGTTCGGTTGCGTTTTGTGCCGAAGCTCCAAAGTACATCAGCAAAGCAATTGATACGTAAAGTATTTTATTAAGTGATTGCAACATAGTATTGTTTTTCAGTTGTTTGTGTTTGTTACAAAAAGCTAAACTCACGACCTAAACGCATCATTTGATCGGTATAGTTTTCGGTGTAATCAACGGCCACATCAACCCAATTATTGCCTTCCATTACTTTTGAAAGCACTGGATTTACAAATCCTCCGTAAGGTGCAAGGTTTAGTTTACGATAGCGCTCCAACACTTCGGCATGTAGTTGTTGGTCAATTTTAACTGCGTATGTTTCAACCAAATTTTTTCCAGCATCATAATCACCTTCGGACTTAATGCGCTGAATTTCAGCAAGTAATTTACCAAACAACGAGCGTAGTTTAGTGTAATCGTTAATTGCTGTGTAAGTTTTGCCGTTAACCTTTTTCAGTTCAATTACGTTATCGGCTTGGCCATGTTCAAAGCACCATTTGGCAATGAGTTGGCGGTTGCGCATGTGCGATTCTTCAAGATCTTTTCCCAATTCAATGCGAACCAACTGCCCCATAAGTCCGTTGCGGATATAGCTGTCGTATTCTGCTTTGTAAGCTTCAGAGTCGGGTAGCAAACCAAGTTCAACTATTTTGTTATCAGCAATATAGTACAGAGCGAACAAATCGGCACGAGCCTCTTCAAGAGTTGAACTATAGTTTTTAAGCGCCTCGCCACTCACTCCAGGTAGCAGTTGACCAGAACCATGACCAAGACATTCGTGCAAATCGGTGTGAAGGTTGCTTGCTTGGTATCCATACTTGCGAGTGCGAGCAATAACTTCATCATCGCAGCAAAATTCAGCAAGCGAGCCGCTACCAAGGCTTGCGCGGTCGTATGCGTAGGTTATGTTTTCAATTGTAACCGATTTTGAACCATGCTCTTTGCGAATCCAATCGGCGTTTGGCAAGTTTATGCCAATTGGTGTTGATGGATAACAGTCGCCACCAAGTTGAACCATTGTTATAACCTTGGCTGTCACGCCTTTAACCTGTGCTTTCTTAAAGTTTTGGTTTATGGGTGCATTGTCTTCAAACCACTGTGCATTTTGGCTTATTACTTCGGTTCGGTGGGTGGCTTTAAGGTCTTTAAAATTCACTACCGATTCCCATGTTGCTTTAGTTCCAAGTGGGTCGCCATAAACTTCAATAAAGCCGTTTACAAAATCAACGCGCGAATCTAAATCTTTGACCCACAATATATTGTATTCGTCCCAAGCAACAAGACTACCAGTTTTATAATACTCAATTAGTTTTTCAATTGTTTTGCGTTGATGTTCGTTTTCGGCAAATTGTTCTGCTTCAGTTAACCATTTGATAATCTGCTCAATAGCTGCACTATATTTGCCACCTACACAATAAACTTCTTCGCAAATTTTACCATCAATCTTAACTAAACGGCTATTTAGTCCTATTGAAAGAGGACGTTCAGCATCGGGTTGTGGTTGTGCTGCATTGTATTGTTCAACTTCGGTTTGCGACACTCCTTTGTAAAAATTGCAAGCCGAAGTGCTAACCAAATCGGCATCACCACTTAGGTTTACGCGTTTTTGATTGGTTGTATGGTCATAAATTATATCGGTTATGCGTTGAGCAAACTGAATTGCATTTTCACCCTTTTGAGCAGGCATTTTGCTAAAATCAGAACAAACAATCAGTTCTTTGAACTCCGATTGCTCAATATCGGGGAAAAATTTGTCGGTACTGTAATGGTGATGTATTCCGTTGCTGAACCAAACTCGCTTGGCATAGGTCAAAAATCCTTGATACTGATTGCTTGAACGGTCGGCTGTGCATGTTTCAACAACAGCATCAATAGTTTTTCTAATGCTGAGATTGTGCTCAAAAAACTGGTCAAACAAAATGTCGCGACCACAGTTTGCTGCTTGACTTAAGCAGTATAGCAATTTGCGTTGTTGCGCAGTAAGTGTTTCAAATTCAGGAATTTGATAGCGCATAATTTTTATGTCGGCAAATCGGTCAATTACGTATTCAAAATTTGACATGGTATATTGTTTTAGTTATTTACATTAAATGTTGATTTTTAGATACTTATAGTGGTTTTTGGTTTATTTATAAAAGTTCTTTACAAATCCAGTAGTATCAAATTGTTGTTTTAAAATCAGTCGGCACCAAACTGCTTTAACAAATCCCATTCCGTATCCACACAATTGCACCCAAGCCGCAGGAACGGATTTTATGCCAACCAAAAAACCATTGCGTGCGGTTGAGTCGGCAAGAATCAGTAATGAAAACAACAACTGTGGAACGATGCACAACAAGCTGAACATTAAGCTTTTAAAGGTTATTGAAACAGCCAAACAAACTATTAGAAACACATTGCCTAAAAAGAAAGCTGCAGGCAAAGTATGAACAAGTTTTAACGACCCTTTGTGGCGCACATTTAAGTTGATGCGGGCGCAACCCGAATTAAATACCTGGCGATAGAATTTGCGCAAATCGGTGCGGCGTTTATGGTAAACAAAAGCATCTTTAATCAACTTGGTTGACAAACCAGCTTCCAATATTCGAAGTGTGAGGTCAATGTCTTCGCCAAAACGCATGGTAGAGTAGCCGCCAGTTTTTGCAAACGCATCTTTGGCAATTCCCATATTGAAACTGCGAGGGTGAAATTTTCCTGCTTTTTCGCTACCACCTCTAATTCCGCCAGTGGTTAAAAACGATGTCATTGCGTACCCTATGGCTTTTTGTGTAACGGTAAAGTTGGGAAGAGTGGCATCGGGGCCACCAAAAGCATCAACATATTCTTTTTCAAGCGATTGCAACACTATCTCGATGTAGTTTTGGGGAATAATGCAGTCGGAGTCGAAAAAGATGAGATAATTGCCGCTTGCGCGTTCTGCTCCATAATTACGGGTTTGGCCTGGTCCTGAATTGTCTTTGTAAAAGTATTTAACGTTCAATTTGTTAGCATAACCATTTACAATGTCTTCGCTTTTGTTGGTTGACCCATCTTCAACTACAATCACCTCAAAATTCTTATTTGTTTGATTAACAAGACTTTGTAGCAATTCGTCAATTTCTTGCGGTCTGTTGTAAAGTGGGACTATAATTGAAATCTGAATCATGGTTGTTTTTTAATTAACTTACTTACTTGCCAATATTTTTTGGAGTTCAAACATCTCGTCGCGTAAACGCGCAGCCTCTGCAAATTCCATTTTTTCAGCAGCTTTTTCCATTTGTCGTTTTGTTTTTTCAATGGCTTTATGCAGTTGGTCTTTGGTCATGTAGCCCACAACTGGGTCGGCAGCTATACTTGGACTTTCAGGCTCTTCGTAATATTGTTTGTTAGGCTCGGCATTGAGCGTATTGTGCTTGTTTTTAACAATTTGGGTTGGAGTTATTCCATTTTCTTCGTTATAACGAATTTGTTTTTCGCGTCGACGGTTGGTTTCGTCAATAGTTCTTTGCATCGAGTCGGTAATAGTATCGGCATACATAATCACCATTCCGTTTACGTTACGAGCAGCACGTCCTGCAGTTTGGGTAAGCGAACGTGTATCGCGCAAAAAACCTTCTTTATCGGCATCAAGAATAGCAACTAACGAAACTTCGGGAAGGTCCAAACCTTCGCGCAAAAGGTTAACTCCAACAAGCACATCAAACAGCCCATTTCGCAAGTCCTCTAGTATTTGCACACGGTCAAGTGTCGAAACATCGCTGTGAATGTAGTTTGAACGTATGCCCATTTTTGTAAGATATTTCTGAAGCTCTTCTGCCATGCGTTTGGTTAGGGTAGTAACCAAAATTCGTTCGTCTTTGGCGGCGCGAATGTTTATTTCGGCTATTAAATCGTCAATTTGGTTCAAACTTGGGCGTACATCAATTTTAGGATCTAGCAAACCTGTTGGACGTATAACCTGATCGACTACAATGCCTCCGCTTTTAACAAGTTCATATTCGGCAGGAGTGGCGCTAACGTAAACCATTTGGTCGGTTAATGCTTCAAACTCGTCGAATTTTAGCGGACGGTTATCAAGCGCAGCAGGTAAACGGAAACCATATTCAACCAAGTTCTCTTTGCGTGCTCTATCGCCTCCAAACATTGCACGTATTTGCGGAACGGTTACGTGACTTTCATCAATTACAGTTACAAAATCTTTTGGGAAATAGTCGAGTAGGCAGAAAGGGCGCGAACCTGCCGCTCGGCCATCAAAGTAGCGCGAATAGTTTTCAACACCAGGACAATAGCCAATCTCTTTAATCATTTCCATGTCGTAGTTTACGCGTTCTTCAAGGCGTTTTGCTTCAAGCGTACGGCTACATTCACGCAAATCGTTTAGTCGCAAAGTAAGGTCGTCTTGTATTTGGCTAATTGCCTTGTGAATGCGTTCTTGTGTGGTTACAAACATGTTGGCTGGATAGATGTTAATTTGGTCTATTCGGTCAAGAATGTTGCCACTCACAGGGTCAATCATCATTAGTTCGTCAATGTCGTCGCCCCAAAACGATACGCGGCAAGCTGTGTCGCCGTAAGCCATAAACACATCAACCGAATCGCCCCGAACACGGAATGTACCACGCTCAAAAGCCACTTCGTTTCGAAAATAGAGCGCATCGACTAAACGGCGCAAAAAGTTGTTGCGACCAATGGAATCGCCAACCTTTAAAGCTATGCTGTTGCTATAAAAATCCTCGGGATTGCCAATGCCATACAAGCACGATACCGACGAAATAACAATAACATCGCGGCGGCCCGACAATAATGCCGAGGTGGCACTTAATCGCAGTTTTTCAATCTCGTCGTTTATTGCCAAATCTTTTTCAATGTATGTGTCGGTTACTGGCAAATAGGCTTCGGGCTGATAGTAATCGTAGTACGAAACAAAGTACTCAACTGCGTTATCGGGAAAAAACGATTTGAACTCTTGATAAAGTTGAGCCGCCAACGTTTTGTTGTGACTCAAAATAAGAGCAGGGCGTTGCACACGCTCAAGCATATTGGCAATGGTAAACGTTTTTCCAGAGCCAGTTACACCAAGCAAAGTTTGATGCTGAACGCCATCAAGTATGCCTTGTGCCAGTTCGTCAATTGCGTGAGGCTGGTCGCCTGTGGGTTTATATGGCGATACTAATTTTAGGTTCATTTGCAGAATATCATATAAACGGGAAAATGATCGCTAACACCGCCTTTGTAGCTATTGCCAACGTATGTTCGTGAAGGAACATTTGCTCCGCTTTTGTCGGCAAAGCAAATCCATTCAGGAGTATGTATAAATCCTTCGTCGCCATAAAGCCTGAAACCACTTTTGCATGTTGTAAGGTTGCGGCTAACAATCAAATTGTCGAGCATCGAAAAATCGTTTTGGTAGAAATATGTTCCCCAGTCGTTAACTTCAAACTGATACATAATGTTTACCAAATCGCTTTGAGCACTTATCTCTTTAGCGCCAAGTATTTTGTACGGACTGTCGTTTGCTGGTTCATCGTTAAAGTCGCCCATAATAAGCACATTTGCATCTTTGTTTATAGCAAAAAGCGAGTCAACCGAATGGCGTAGAGTAGCGGCACAGCGTTCGCGTTTGGGTTGCGATTCAAGCATTCCTCCAATGCGCGACGACCAATGGTTTACAAAAAGATGCAAAGTATCGGTTCCACATAATCCTTTAACATACAAAATGTTGCGTGTAGGTTTGCCCGATTTGAGCACAACACGAATCGATTTGTGGCTGATGTAATTGAATGTTTTTGGATTGTAAAGCAAACCGCAATCAATGCCACGCGGATCGGGCCCTTCGTCAAGAATGGCTTTGTAACCAGCTTTTGCCAATGCAGATTGGGCTGCAAGGTCGTTTAGTACGTTAATGTTTTCGGCCTCAATAATGCCAACCACATCGGGTAAACTTTTGGGGCAGATGCTGCTGATAACTTTTGCTACATCGGCCAATTTTTTATTGTAACGCTCGGTTGTCCATTTGTACTTTCCATTTGGTGTAAAATCCGAATCTTGTTTTCCTGCAACGTCAATCGTATCAAACAGATTTTCAACATTATAACTTGCAACAGTAAAGTATCGTTTCGATTTCCATCGGCTTGGTTGAGCAATTAAAACAACCGTAGTAAAAATGGCAATGCAAACAAGTGTAGTCTTTTTCATAGTTCAGCTTTTAACAAACCGCAAATCTACTATTTTTTGACCGTGTTTAGGGCGCATTTTCCACCTTATGACGTTTGTAAAAACATTATTTTTGCCAACAATGTATCAATCAAATTATCAATTGAATATGAAAAAACAGCTATTCTTTTTAATGGCAATTGCATCGGTAATGATTACTAGTTGCCAAAGTAAAACTAACGAGCAACCAACAACCGAACAAGTTGTGGTTGACAATATTATGGCTCGCCGCAGTGTTCGACAATACAAACAAGAGCCAGTTAAGCGCGAGCAAATGGAAACAATAGTAAAATGTGGCATTAACGCTCCAAATGCTATGAACAAGCAGGCTTGGGAAGTGCGCGTGTTAGATAACAAGGCCGATATTGATAGCATCAGTAAAATTTATTTGGCAGCCAATCCTCGTTATGCTGCCGAATCAACTTTCCGCAACATGTTTCGCAATGCACCTACTGTTGCATTTTTAGCCGCACCTGCAAACCCAAATTTTATGGAGGTAATAAACATTGGTCTTATGGCCGAAAACATGATGCTAGCTGCACAATCAATGGGCATTGGCACATGTTGCTTGGGCGGCCCGGTTTATTTCCTTAACGATAATCCTGATGCCAAATTCTTTATCAACAAACTCAACTTTAGTGCCGACTACCAATTGGTGCTAGTTTTAGCGTTTGGTTATCCCGACGAAAATCCCGGAGCTAAACCTCGCGACGAAAGCAAAGTGATATTCATTGACTAACAAAATAAAGGGTTGACAAAACGTCGGCCCTTTTTTGTTTAAACTCACCAACGGACAGCATTATACTTAGTGCATGTCCGTTTTTATTATTTTTACGCCCAAAATTTAAGGTTACATCAACCTTGCTTCACTTTTTGATATATTTCTTATGAGACGATACTTTCTTGTTGATTATGAGAATGTTCCGGGCGGAATAGTTGGAATAAACCAACTAGAAAAAACCGATACCGTTTGCATATTTTATAGCGAAAAATCGAAACAAAGCTTGCCTATGATTGACACCAAAGCAGCCATTGAGTCAATTTTGGTAAAAACCATAGGAACAGGCAACACATACGCTAGCCAAGCTCTTGATTTTCAACTTGCAACCTACCTGGGTTCTATGGCAGTAAAACGTTCAAATCCACAAGTGTACGTTGTATCGCGCGACACTGGTTTTGACTTTGTTTGCTCGTTTTGGAAAGAGCGAAGCGTATCGGCCGAACGCGTTACATCGATATTAAAAGTTGTTGACCCAAATTCAGAAAGTTCAGGTTTGCTTTTGCCAGAAAATGCCGAGCAAGCCATTGCAACAATACGCAACATACAATCAATGGTGTTTGATGTTGTTGCCGATAAAGTGATAGCCTATCGCATTGTGGAATTACTATTGGTTGAACATAGCGACACAATTCTTGGTGCAACTAACAAGTATTTAGCCAAAACAATGCACTCTAACGAAAAAGTGCAAAGCTTGTTTAATCAACTTAAACCTTTGTTGCTGAAACTGCAAAGCGGTGGCCATGTGTTGCCCAAAACTAAACTCGCAGCAAACGTTGATTTAGCCTTGTTTGACGAAATTTACGCCATAACAAACAACCGCGCAATGGCTTGCATGATTCTCGACTGCATTGAGCAAAAACTTGGTCGTCAAGAAATTAACCTGATGCTTACACGCTATTTGCGCGACCCTGAAAAAATGAAGGTATTGCACACAACCCTAAAACCAATACTTGTTGCTCATTGCCCTAAAAATTCAACAAATAAAGCCGAACAACTTGTGCAAAAAGCCGAAAAAGAAGTAGGCGAGTCTGTTGAAAAAACATCAACCAACAAAAAAAAGAAAAACCAACCCAACAATCAAAAAACCAAAGCGCAAACTGAACCAAAAACTAAAGCCAAATCAAAGGCAAAAACCAAGGCCGAAACAAAAGAGCAACCCGAACCTAAGACCAAAATAACTCCACGCTATACCGAGTCGCACACCAACATTGACGAACTGCGCAACCAAATTGAAACCATTACCGCAAATAGCAACTTTGCAAGCCAAATTGCACCACAATTGCTTGATGCCGAAAATTGGGGAGACCCAACGTTTGAAAAATTTGCAAAAGCAATGCGAATTAAACTCACAAACAACCCAAATCTACCTAATTTGTACCACCAAATGCAAAAAGCCATTTCCGACGAGTTTTTGGCTTATTTAATTACATGCTTAGCCGATGCAAATATTTCATATAGTGATATTTACGGTTATGTATTTAGTTATAAACGCACCAATTCCGAGTCGGGTATGGCATACCAAAAAGTTAAAAACTTTTTACGCCAATTTTTTGCAAAAATCGAAGCTAAATAATTGTAATTCAAAACATTATTCAATAGGGTAGTGCTCAACCCACAACACTTTATGAACACACCAAAAATGGCACGTTTTTTTGCCTAATTTTACACCGCATTAAAAGTCTGAAACACAATGATTAGCAAATACATTAAACGGATTATTGAGACCGAACTTAAAGACAACAATAAAGTTCGAGTTATTATCCCAACATTTGGTGCACTTTTGGTCGATGGTGATACTAATGGAATTAAAGATATTCGCTTTAATTCATATCTAAAATGGCCCGATGGCGTCATTGTTAACGAAATGATTAAGAACGGTGATGTAAAACAAAGTTCAGAAGGCCAAACCATTATCAATAAATTTATTGAAGAAGTAAAACAAACAACCAATAAAGGTGAAGCTTATCCAATTGCCGATTTGGGCTATTTTACACGCAATCAGCAAGATTTGGTGTTTGTAGTTGGCGAAATGCCAAAAAACAATGCAACCGAAAATGTTGCTGAAGAAACACCCAAAACTGAGCAACCATTACAAGCAGAAGACTCAGAACAAGCAGAGCAACAAATTGAAATAGAGCCTATGCTTGAACCCGAGCCAGAAGAGACAACCGAACAAAAATCGGAGCCAGCAGAAACAACTTCTACCACAAAAAAAGAAACAACAACAATTACAAATAACTATCAGAAAATGGAAATTAAAACAAAATCAAACGTTGGCAAAATAGCGGTTATTGTTGCCATAGTAGTAATTCTTGTAGCAACTGCATGGGCTGTTTACAGTTTCGGATTGCTAAACAATCTTTTCAAATCAAAAACTGAACCAGCTCCAGTTCAAGAAGTTGTGGTTGATACAATGCCAGCAATTGACACTGTTGCTGTTGATTCGGTTGAAGTTGTTGATGTTGAAGAGGAAGTGGCAGTTGAAGAACCTACACAAATCGACCCAAATGCTCGCATGTTCTATGTAGTTGCTGGTAGTTTTATGGAGGCTAAATATGCCGAGGCTTATAGCCAAAAATTATCTTCTGAAGGCTTTACAACTCGTGTAGTTGTAGGTCGCAGCGGTTTCAACTATGTTACACTTGGTGCATTTGAAACTCGCCCAGAAGCCGTTTCAATGATGCGCGAACAACGCAACCAGTTTGCTGAGCAACTTTGGATTCTTTATAAATAAACAACCAAAAGCAAAAACAAAAGGCTGCTTGCTTTGCGGGCGGCCTTTTCGTTTATAATAACGACTACTCATTATGAACTCGTTTTTGAAAATTGCAGCCGTTTCGCCAACCATCAAAGTGGCCGACTGCCAATACAACACCAATTCTATTATCAATAGCCTTTCTAAAGCCGACCAACAAGGTGTACAAATTGCTGTTTTGCCCGAATTGTGCGTTTGTGGCTACACTTGCGCCGATTTGTTGAGCCAACCTTTCTTTGTAAACAAATGCGCTGAAGCTCTTGGTATAATAGTTGAAAAAACAAAATCATTCAATTTGCTTTCGGCTATAGGTTTGCCCGTAGCTGTTGACGGTCGTTTATACAACTGTGCCGCTATAATTGGCAAAGGCACCATTTACGGATTGGTTCCCAAAACATATCTGCCAAACTACAACGAGTTTTACGAGCAACGTTGGTTCACTGCTGGTCCAAATTTGCAACGCTCTGAAATTGAATTGTGCGGACAAACCGTGCCAATTGGTACCGATTTGCTATTTGAAACAGGAAACGTGGTGATAGGTGCCGAAATTTGCGAAGACATGTGGGTACCAATTCCACCATCGTCGTTTATGGCACTTGCAGGTGCTAATGTTTTGATAAACCTATCGGCCAGCAACGAAATGGTTGGCAAAAACGAGTATCGCCGACAATTAATAATGCAACAAAGCGCTCGCAACATTGCAGCATACGTTTATGCTTCGTCGGGTCAAGGCGAGTCAACAACCGACTTGGTTTTTGGTGGCGCAACTTTCATTGCCGAAAATGGTTCAATATTAGCCGAAGGTGAACGTTTTACCCACGACGGTTGCATGATTGTTAGCGAAATTGATTTGGATAAACTTCAATCACAACGACTAAAGACTAGCACATTCACCACTCAAATACAAACACCAACATTCCGCCTTGTTCAAGTTCAAACATTAAATACTCAAGTTGAAAAACTAACGCGCAAATTCAATCCGCATCCATTTATTCCAAACGATGCTCGCAGTTTGAACGAACGCTGCAGCGAAATTTTCAACATTCAAATATGTGGCCTTGCTCAACGTTTTGTGGCAAGCCATTCAAAATGCGCAGTAGTTGGCATTTCAGGCGGATTAGACTCAACCTTGGCTTTGCTTGTTGCTGTTGGAGCAATTGACCACCTAAATTTGCCACGCACCAACATTGTAGGCATCACAATGCCTGGATTTGGTACTACCGGACGAACATACAACAACGCTATAAATATGATGCGCTTTTTGGGTGTTACTATTCGTGAAATTAGCATAGCCGACGCTTGCAATCAGCATTTTAAAGACATTAACCTTGACCCATCGGACCGAAGTGTAACTTATGAAAATAGCCAAGCTCGCGAACGTACTCAAATACTGATGGATGTGGCTAACAAAGAGGGTGGAATGGTGGTTGGCACTGGCGATTTGAGCGAACTTGCACTTGGTTGGGCAACCTACAACGGCGACCACATGAGCATGTATGGTGTAAATGCTAGTGTGCCCAAAACCCTTGTAAAGCACCTTGTTGAGTGGGCCGCAAACGAACCACAATATGCAGCAGCTCGCGAAACTCTGCTAGACATTATTGACACACCTATCAGCCCAGAATTGTTGCCAGCCGATAACGAAGGAAAAATTGCACAAAAAACCGAAGATTTGGTTGGCCCCTATGAACTGCACGACTTTTTCTTATACAATTTTCTACGTTTCGGATACTCACCAAAACGCTTATACTCAATGGCTTTGGTAGCTTTTGATGGCAAGTACACTGCCGTTGTTGTAAAAAAATGGTTGCTAACTTTCCTCCGTCGATTCTTCAACCAACAATTTAAACGCTCGGCTTTACCCGATGGACCAAAAGTTGGTTCGGTTAGTCTTTCGCCTCGTGGAGATTGGCGCATGCCTAGCGACACAACTGCACAAATGTGGATGAGCGAAATTGAAAACCTATAAGCCAATGGGAATTGTTGAAATACTTTTTTTGGCCGTAGGACTTTCAATGGACGCCTTTTCGGTATCGCTATGCAAAGGGCTTAAAATGCCCAAACTGAATATGCGTCATGGTTTGGTTATTGCTCTTTTCTTTGGAATTTTTCAAGGCGTTATGCCAATAATTGGCTGGTTGTTAGCCGTTAGTTTTGCCGAATATGTTACGTTGGTTGACCATTGGATTGCCTTTGTGCTTTTAACTTACATTGGTGGAAAAATGGCTTTTGAATCGTTTAAATCTGATGAAGAAAAGCACTGCGACCACAACTGCGCAGTGTGTAGCCAAACAAATTGCAACATTCTAAAACTAGATTACAAAGAACTATTTGTGCTAGCCATTGCTACAAGTATCGATGCTTTGGCTGTTGGTATAACTTTTGCTTTTACGTCAAACATGCCCACAATACGAGTTCTTGGAGCATCTGGGTTAATTGCAATCACCACTTTCGCCTTTTCAATAGTTGGTGTAGCCATAGGAAACCGCTTTGGAGTACGCTACAAAAGCAAAGCCGAATTGGCGGGCGGAATAATACTTATTGGTTTAGGCATTAAAATATTGATAGAAGGACTTTGCGGAAATTAGTACACCGCCAAATCAAAACAACGAATAACCAAAACAATAAACCCAATATGAGTTTAATAGTAATTGAAGGCCTTGATGGCGCAGGAAAATCAACACAATTAAAACTACTTCGCCAATATCTTGACGAAAAAGGACAACCATTTGAATATCTTCACTTTCCTCGTGTTGATAACGGAATTTTTGGCGACCTTGTTTCTCGTTTTCTACGTGGCGATTTGGGCGCAAACAACCAAGTTAACCCTTACCTTGTAGGCTTAATATACGCAGGCGATCGTAACGATGCTCAATCAACAATCAGACAATGGCAAAACGAAGGAAAACTGGTAATTATTGACCGTTACATATATTCAAACATGGCTTATCAGGGTGCAAAACTGAAAACAGTAGAGGAGAAGCAACAACTTCGCCAATGGATAAACAACCTTGAGTATGGTTACTACAACATTCCGCAACCCGATTTGAGTTTATTCCTCGATGTGCCATTTTCATTCACCCGACGCAGTTTAGAATCGGTTCGTACTGGCGACGATAGAGCTTATCTTGCTGGTAAACAAGACATTCACGAGGCAGATCTTAACTTTCAAGAAACTGTGCGTCAAGAATACTTGGACCTAATTCGCACCGAAAACAAGTTTGAGTTGATTGAGTGCTTTGATGACAACAACAACATGTTGACTCCAGACACTATTTTCGACAAAATTGTTGATAAACTAACATCATATAACATTTGTAAATAATTGAATATGAAACCAATAACAAGGAATATTCTACTAGTTTGCCGCATCGTTCTTGGCGTAACTTTCATCTTTTCGGGATTTGTAAAAGCTGTCGATCCGCTTGGTAGTACATACAAATTTGTCGATTACTTCAACGCTTTCAACATTGGTTGGGCAAGCGGTTTGGCTTTAACATTGTCGTTTTTGCAGTCGGCTGCCGAATTTGTTGTTGGAGTGGCAATTTTGTTCAATCTGCTCATGCGCTATAGTTCGGTAATTGCGTTGGCTTTTATGGTAATTTTTACACCACTCACGCTTTACATTGCCATTTTTAATCCCGTTCACGATTGCGGTTGCTTTGGCGAAGCTTTGGTTATAACCAACTGGCACACTTTTTTCAAAAACATAGTTCTGCTTGCAGCTGCAATAATCATTTATCTGTATAGGAACAAAACCGATAATAAATACTCAAACGTTTGGCAGTCAGCGTTTTGCATTATAGCCACATTTGCCATTTCGATTTTTGAGGTTCACTCGTACCATCACACTCAAGTGCTCGATTTTCGTGCATTTAAAGTTGGTTCGTCAATTCCCGACAAAATGAGCATTCCATCTGATGCGCCAACCGATGTTTGGGAAAGTTCGTTTGTTTATCAAAAAGATGGCAAGAAACAAGAGTTTTTGCTTACAAATTTGCCCGATAGCACATGGGAATTTGTTGAAGCCAAACACAAACTTATAAGCAAAGGCTACGAGCCTCCAATTACCGATTTTACAATAACAACACTTGAGGGCGACGACATAACCGACAATATTCTGCAAAGTTCAAACTACACATTCTTATTGGTGGCTTATAATTTGGACAAAACCGAATTATCGTGCTACAATCGCATGAACCAAATATCGTCTGTAGCACAATCGCAAGGCTATACATTTATAATGTTAACCGCATCAACCGACGAGGCAATTGAGCGTTTTGTTGAAGCTGCCAACCCCAATTTTGGCATCTGTGTTGCCGACGAAACAATGCTAAAAACCATTGTTCGTTCAAATCCAGGACTAATGATTCTTCGCGACGGCGTTATAGTTGGAAAATGGAATTGGCGCGATGTGCCACAAACCAAATTCTTTGAGGGCAATATTCTTGCAAATAGTATGGAACAGCAACGCCAAAAGGCTGCTAATTTTTACACTTGGGCGCTAATCTTATTGTTTGCTTTTATCGCTTGCATTTGCTTACTTGCGGCAAATAATAAAAAAGATAAATAATAGTTTAACTACTTATAAATCAATATTTAATAAAACACGTTATGAGAAAAAAAATTGTTGCAGGCAACTGGAAAATGAATACCACCCTGCAAGAAGGTGTTGCTTTGGCAAACGACTTGAAAAATGCATTGGCTGGTAAAACAGTAAACTGCGATGTTGTAGTATGCACTCCTTACATTTCAGTAGCTGCAGTTGCTGAAACTGTAAAAGGTTCAGTAATTGGTGTTGGTGCTGAAGATTGCTCAGCAAACGACAAAGGTGCTTACACTGGTGAAGTTTCAGCAAGCATGGTTGCATCAACTGGTGCAAAATATGTAATCTTGGGACACTCTGAGCGTCGTCAATATCATGGTGAGAACAACGAGATTCTTATCAAAAAACTTAACCAAGCAATTGCAAACGGCTTAACTCCAATCTTCTGCGTAGGTGAGGTTAAAGAGGAGCGCGAGTCTAACACCTTCAAATCAGTTATCGAAGGTCAAATGGCTGCAATCTACACTCTTTCAGCTGCTGATTTTGCAAAATGCGTTATCGCTTACGAGCCAGTTTGGGCTATCGGTACCGGTTTGACCGCTACTAGCGAGCAAGCACAAGAGGTTCACGCTTTCATTCGTGCTTCAATTGCTGCTAAATACGATGCTGCAACAGCTGACAACACTTCAATCCTTTACGGTGGTTCATGCAAAGGTAGCAACGCTCCTGAGTTGTTTGCTCAACCTGACATCGACGGTGGTTTGATTGGTGGTGCTGCTCTTAAAGCTGACACATTTATGCCAATCATCGAGGCTTGGAAGTAATATTCACGTAGCTTTATAATAAATAAGCGTGCATCTCTTTTTGAAATGCACGCTTATTTTTTTGTCCTATAAAATAGGTGATTTATTAAGTAATAGGGTATTCGTCGTGAATGTCGGACAAAACCTCGTAACCGGTTTCGGTAACAAGAATGGTATGCTCAAATTGAGTTGAAAGTTTTCCATCAATTGAGCGAGCGGTCCAACCGTCGTTTGAGTCAATCACAACGCGCGATTTGCCGGCGTTAATCATTGGCTCAATGGTAAAAATCATGCCTGGACGCATTTTGTAGCCGCTGTTTTTGCGTGCAATGTGGTCAATTTGAGGTTCCTCGTGAAATTCAACTCCAACACCATGTCCACAAAATTCCCAAACTACACTATAACCTTTAGCTTGAGCATATCGGGCTATAAAAAAGCCAATGTTGCCGGTCATATTGTCGGGTCTAACTTGCTCAATGCCCAAATCTAAACAGTGTTTTGTTGCCTCAATTTGCTTGCGAGCTTTTTCCGAAATTTCACCAACTGCATACATTCTACTAGTGTCGCCATAATAACCATTCAAAATGGTGGTAACATCAATGTTAATCACGTCACCTTCTTTCAAAATAGTGTTGGGCGAGGGTATTCCGTGACAAACAACTTCGTTTGGCGAAATGCAAGTGTATTTTGGATAACCGCTATATCCTAAACAAGCTGAAATTGCGTGATTATCAGCAATATATTCAGCAATTATATTGTCAAGATATTCGGTATTTACACCTGGTTTTACGTATGGTTCAATAATATCGAGGCACGAAGCTGCCAGTTTTGCGCTTTTTCTGATGCCTTCAATCTGTTCGGCATTCTTTATTAAAATTGACATGTTGGTTTTTGTTTTTAATAACGCAAATGTAGGCAAGTCTGCTCAATTATTACCAATAAAGAGTGTAAAAGGTTGGTTTATTGCACAAAAAAAGCGGAATTCGATATTGAACTCCGCTTTTATATTGGTTTATAAATCAGTTGTTTAGAAGTAGAATTGCAAACGGCCTTGAATCATGTGTAAACCTTTGTCGCAAGCAACAGGATTAACTACAGTAGCATGGTCGTCGTTAGCTTTAGCATAAATGTAGTTCAAGCGAGCGTTGATGAATTTGTTAAAGAAGTAGTTAACCCCCAAGGTGATATCGAATTGGCTTGCTTTAATTTCTTTAGCATCTTCAAGAGCGCTTTCATATTCTTTTAAGCTTACAAAATCAACACGAGCAAGAACCTCAAGAGTTTTAGCTCCAGAGTTTGCAGCCAATGCGGTGCTCTTGTTATAGTTTTGTTTTTCGCCAATCAAAATGTACGATGCTTGAGCAAAAGCACCCGACAAGGTTGTGTTGTTTTCAGAACCTGCAACGTTTACAAATGCGCTTTGGAAACGAGCCTCGGTGTAAAGTTTACCGCTGATAAACAAAGCCTCAGCCTCAATACGGTTAACATTTGAAGCATCTGCAGCAGTAATTGAAATTAAAGAGCTGCTACCCAATGTGCTTGGGAACTTTGACGCCATTGAAACTGCGTTGTATTTGTTGCGAGTGTACATTGGAGCTACACCAAATTGAAGAACTTGGTCGTCGCTCAAAATAGGACGAACAATAGCTTTAGCACTTAATGATACACCTTTGTTCATTCCATCTTGATCAGCACTTGCGTCAGAGAACAAACCAGCACGCAACAACAATAAGTCGCTTGAGTAGGTGTATAATGCACCTAATTTACGTGCAGGGCAAAGAACATTATCAATTGAAGCATCTTCAATGAATTTGTAAGCTGTGCCAGCAATCTTCAAACCAAAAGGTTGGAATTGGTTACCAACGCTTATTGAGTGTGCATCATTAATCTTGTAACCCATTGTTACATCGCGGAAACTGATTGTTGAATTTTTAGCAAATTGAAGTTCAACTTTAGTTGTCCATTTTTCGTCAAACGATGCGGTAAAACCAAAACGAGTGTCGTTAACACCAACACCTCGGCGAGTGTCGCCCAAAGTTGTTGTGTCGTTTAAAAATGTTCCAGCATCAATGTGGGTACGTCCAGCAAAGCGAATTGTAATGTCGCCAGCATCTGACTTAACTTTTACTTGTGCGTTTGCGCACATTGCAGCAACCATCAAAGCCACTGCCATAATCAATTTTCTCATTGTTATTTATTATTTAGAATTCCATTTTTTGGGGGTGCAAAATTGAGGCTTTTTTATGAAAATCTATCAATAAAATGCACACTATTTAAAAGATTGGTAGGTGGTAAAAAAGAGTATCCCAAAGCTATGTGATTGATATTAAAAACTAATGAAAGTGCTATAAACAACGAATAACAAAAACTATCGGCAAACTTTCGCTAAATTCGCCTCAAACTAAATAAACACGAAAATGGAACGTAAATGGCAGACTATCAAAGAGTATGAAGATATTCTATTTGAATATTTTGAGGGAATTGCAAAAATAACAATCAACCGACCAGAGGTTCGCAACGCTTTTCGTCCACAAACTGTTATGGAAATGTGCGAGGCAATGGAAATTTGTCGCAACGACGAAAACATTGGTTGTGTGGTGCTTACCGGTGCGGGCGACAAAGCATTTTGCAGCGGTGGTGACCAACGTGTGAAAGGCCGTGCTGGCTATGTTGGCAACGATGGAATTCCTCGTCTGAATGTGCTTGAATTACAGAAACTTATACGTTATTTACCAAAACCTGTTGTGGCTATGGTTAATGGTTACGCCATTGGCGGTGGTCATGTGTTGCACTTGGTTTGCGACCTTTCAATTGCATCCGACAATGCTTTTTTTGGTCAAACGGGACCTAAAGTTGGCAGTTTTGACGGAGGTTTTGGCTCATCATATTTAGCTCGAATTGTGGGACAAAAAAAGGCTCGCGAAATTTGGTTCCTTTGTCGCCAATATTCAGCTGCCGAGGCTTTAGATATGGGTTTGGTTAACAAGGTTGTGCCTTTTGACAAACTTGAAGACGAAGTGGTGGAATGGTGCCAAATAATGTTAGAGCGTTCGCCAATGGCTTTGCGTATGATTAAAGCAGGTTTGAATGCCGAACTCGACGGACAAGTTGGTATTCAACAACTTGCAGGCGATTGCACCTTGTTGTTCTACCAAACCGATGAGGCGCAAGAAGGAAAAAATGCGTTTCTTGAAAAACGTAAACCCGATTTTAGCAAATACAAACGCTTGCCATAAAAACAGGCCAATGTGTGGTTTTTGTTGCAAACAAACAGAACATGAATAAGAAAAAAACTAAAGCGTGGATTGAGGCTGCTCGTTTGCGAACATTGCCGCTATCCATTTCGGGTATTTTAGCAGGTAGCGCCGTTGCTTGGCATCATAATTTGATGAGCATAAGCGTGTTTGTGCTTTTGTTACTTACAACAATTGCGTTGCAAGTTCTTTCAAATATGGCAAATGACCTTGGCGACTATCAACATGGTGCCGATACCGAAGAACGTGTTGGCCCACAACGAGGTTTGCAAGGAGGAGTATTGAGCGAAAAAGAGATGCGCATCGGCGTTATAGTTTGTGCAATTGTGTCGTTTTTGGTTGGCGTTGCAATGCTTGCTGCCGCATTTATTCCTAAAAACGAGTGGATTTTCTTCGGTTGCTTTGTTGCTTTTGGCATTCTTACAATTATTGCTGCACTAAAATATACAATGGGCAAAAATCCCTACGGATACAGCGGCAAAGGCGACCTTATGGTGTTCATTTTCTTTGGGTTAGCAACCGTTGCAGGATCGTACATAATACACTCTGCCAGTTTAAACCTTTTACCAGCTTTGTTCCCCGCCATCAGCATTGGATTGTTTAGTATGGGCGTGCTGAACGTCAACAACTTACGCGATAACGAGAGCGACAAAAAAACAGGCAAAAACACGCAAATAGTAAAACATGGTGTTTCTTATGGACAGCGTTACCACTTGTTTCTTTGCGTTGGCGGAATTGCAAGCATGGCAGTTTATTTTGTTGCTATTCAGCAATTTTGGGGCTTAGCATGGATAGCCGTTCCTTCGTTTATTATTCTCAAACACGCACTTCGCATATTCAATGCAAAAGAGATTAAAGCTATTGATCCTGAGCTAAAAAAACTATCACTAAGCACTTTGCTGATGGCTATACTAATGTGGTGCGCGCTGATTTAAGCGTTACGTCATAATTTGCTGATTATTAACCAATAACAACACGCAACTAAAATACTATGCTGCAAGCATCGGTTACAAAACACATATTAAAATTCAACGAACCTAGCGGAACATCGCGCGGCATTTTAACCGAAAAACCATCATGGTTTCTGCGCATTTGGGACTCTGAAAATCCAGAAATTGTTGGCATTGGCGAAATATCAACCATACCAAAACTATCGCCTGAAACCGATAAAGTAGTAGAACATCAACTTGAACAAAAACTGCGCAACCTTAATGCTGTTAATGTGTCCGATGATGAACAATGGCGCAATTTGCCAGCCTTAAGATTTGGTTTTGAAACAGCTTTGCTTGATTTACAAAATGGAGGCAAACACATTCTTTATCAATCAGATTTTACAAGTGGAAAAACGGGCATTCCAATCAATGGCTTGGTTTGGATGGGCGATTTTGAAACAATGGGTCGCCGTGTTCAGCAAAAGATTGATGAGGGTTTTCGTTGCATTAAACTTAAAATTGGAGCTATTGATTTTCAGCAAGAATTACGCCTAATAGAATTCATTGCAAATAACTTTCCCGAAATTGAAATTCGCCTTGATGCCAACGGCGCATTTAATCCAAATGATGCGCTGCAAAAGTTGAACACAATAAGCAAATTTCCCATACATTCAATTGAACAGCCTATTCGTGCAGGGCAGTGGCAGCAAATGGCTCAACTTTGCAAACAGTCGCCAATACGCATTGCTCTCGATGAGGAACTGATTGGTATTGAGGACAATATTGACGCTATGCTTGATGCCATTATGCCTCAATTTATAATATTAAAACCATCGCTTATTGGCGGACTTAAACAAAGCGAGCGTTGGATTAAAGCAGCCGAAAATCGTGGAATAGGATGGTGGGCAACTTCGGCTTTAGAAAGCAACTTTGGACTTAATGCCATTGCGCAATGGGTTTATAATCACGGATTTAATATGCCGCAAGGGCTTGGAACTGGAAAAATATACTCAAACAACATTCCTTCGCCACTCGATATGCACAATGCTCATTTGTGGCATTTGGCAACCGAAAAATGGGACGAAACAAAAATTTAACCACCAAAAAACTTCAACAATGACGTTTAAGCTAAACGATACACTGATTGATACCGAAAACTTTTCGGCAGAAAATGTACGGCAAGCTTTGGGCAACACCGAAGGAAACAACGAAATTGTTGACTTTTTAGAACGTTGGTGCAACAAAAGTGCAACCATAACACTTAAAACATCGGGCTCAACGGGAACGCCAAAGGTAATTGAGGCTCAAAAAACGCACATGCTAGCATCTGCAAAACGCACTTGCAGTTTCTTTGGTTTAGAACCAAAATCGATTATGCTACTATGCTTGCCTGCTACTTACATAGCTGGACAAATGATGATTGTGCGCGCAATGGTTTCGGGCGCCAATTTGCTTGTAGTTTCACCTCGCGGAAACATTGTTGATCAAATAAATCAACCCATTGATTTTGCTGCAATGGTGCCAAATCAAGTGCTAAAAAACTTGACTTCAGCACAAAAATTCAACCAAATAAAAACATTAATAATTGGTGGTGGTAAAGTAGGGTATAACATTGTAAATCAGCTATCTGAAATAACCACAACTTGCTACGAAACTTTCGGAATGACCGAAACGCTATCGCACATTGCGGTGCGAAAAATTTGGCCAAATGTTCAGCCTAATTTTGTAGCCTTTGATGGAGTTTTGGTTTCGGCAACAAACAACAACAATCTCGTCATTTCCGATAACAGTTTGAACATCAGCCAAATGCAAACAAACGACATTGTGCGAATAATATCCGCAACCGAATTTGAATGGCTTGGTCGCACCGATTTTGTAATAAACAGCGGAGGCATAAAAACATCGCCCGAAAGCATTGAACAAATACTTGAACCGTTGATTGGCAAGCAGTTATGTATCACATCAAAGCCCGATGAAAAACTGGGTAACCGCATTGTGCTTGTGGTTGAAGGTGAAAAAACCAACATTACCACACAACTCAACATATTGGAACAAAAAGTAAGTCGCTACAGCGTGCCAAAAGAAGTTATTTGGATTAACCAACTACCTCGCAATAAAAACGGCAAACTCGACCGCTTAGCTTTGAGCGATATGATAAAATAAGTTGCTCACGCAAGCCAAAAAAAAACTATATTAGGAAAAAAATAATACTATGGAACGCTCAGTTGTAATATTCAACCATCCGCTCATTCATCATAAACTATCGGTATTACGCAGCACCAAAACAGACTCAAAGCAATTTCGTGAACTGATTACTGAAATTGCAGCGCTAATGATGTTTGACGCAACCAAAAACTTGCCACTTGAAAATGTTAACGTTGAAACACCATGCGGAACAGCACACTGCAAACAAATTGCAGGCAAAAAGCTGGTGTTTGTGCCCATTTTGCGAGCAGGTTTAGGCATGGTTGAAGGCGCTTTGCAAGTTGTACCAACCGCACGTGTTGGACACATTGGATTGAGCCGCGACGAGCAAACCCTATTGCCCGTTGAATATTACTGCAAATTGCCCCAAGATATTGACCAACGCGATGTGTTTGTGCTCGACCCCATGCTAGCAACTGGAGGTTCGGCCATTGACGCTATTGGCCAAATTAAAAAACGCAATCCTCGCAGCATAAAATTCCTTTGCATAATAGCGGCTCCCGAAGGTCTTGAGGCTTTGAAAAATGCGCACCCCGATGTCGATATTTTCTGTGCTGGACTCGATGACCATTTGAACGAACACGGATACATTGTTCCTGGTCTTGGCGATGCTGGCGACCGCACCTTTGGAACTGTAGTAAAAGAATCGAAACAAGAGAGTAAAAAATCGTTGTGTACTGATGCTGGCGAACGCACCTTTGGAACTGTAGTAAAAGAAACGAAACAAAAGAGTAAAAAATCGTTGTGGATTTTTGCAAGCATAGCTGTATTGTTGTGTGCAGCGGTATTCTTATGCAAACCAACTTACCACTACTGGAAAAAACATTTTCAAAGGAAAAACCATATTGGAATAGTCTCAAAGAACAATAATTCAAAAAACAACGGAAATTTCAACGGCATTGATGTGTCACATTATCAAGGTAACATTGACTGGAAATTAGTTTCACAAAACCCTAATATTCAATATGTGTATATTAAGGCAACCGAGGGTTCTACTAAGGTTGATCATAAATACAAGAAAAACAATAGAGAGGCTCGTGAAATGGGCATGAAAGTAGGTGCCTACCATTTCTTTACAACAACAAGTAGCGCAAGAAAACAAGCAGAAAATTTCATTTCAAACGCACCTGTTAAAGATCAAGACCTTATCCCTATGATTGATTTTGAAAACAACAGAGGTAAATGGAGCAAAAAACAAATACGTGATAGCTTAAACGTATTTATCGATATAATTAAAAAGCACTATGGAAAAGACCCTATTTTTTATAGTGTGAATTCTCACTTCAACAAGTATTTGGCGCAAGATTTTAACACATATCATTCAATGATAGGCAGATATAATAAAGGAAAACAACCTCCGACTGCAAATTATTCTATTTGGCAATATTCCGACCGTGGAAGAATAAATGGCATTCCAAAATTTGTGGACTTGTCAAGATTTCACCCAAAATACAATATTGATATACTTCTCTTGAACTAATTACTCTTTTTCGGAACTTCGCTTGCAAGATATTCTGTATAATAAACGTGTTCTTTGTAGAAAACTTTTTCGTGTTCAATAAATGAACTTTCTTCGTCTTTACTCTTAAAGGTTATGCCTACCTTGCATTTGCCTATTTTACCTATAAAATTCTTTGATTTAGCATTATGGTCGGAAATTCTTATCCTGTAACTGCCGTTAAGTTCGTCAACAGCATAATGCGAATTATTTTTTGAAGTTTCTAATGGTGGTAATTTGCTTAAAACATATAGTATAAACACTAAATGGTCTGCTATTGGTTCTTTTTCCCAATTTGCAATTTTGCGCTCGAAAATTTTTATTGTTTTATTTATATTTTCTATATTTGCAGTCAACTCTCCCAGCGATGTTGCAGTAGTTGAAATATGACGAAATGCCCTCGCTGCCTTTGATAAAACGCCACTTAATTGCGTTGCTGTCGGTAGGACGGAAGTCCGAGATAGGGAGTTTTTAGAAATAATTATTTCTAAATCAAAGCCGTTAGTTCCTTTACTTTCGGCTTTTTTTTATGCTGCTATGCTGCTAAATGCACGTTCAATAATTGTATTGTAGTCGGTTATATTTTCGTCGTAGTACCATTTGTTGATTGTTACAAAATTTGGTAGTCCGTTTGGTGTAGTCCAAATAAACTCTACCGCACTTTCGGCTTTACTTTTTATTGCTTTGTATAGGCTTTTGCGTTGGTCGCCTGTGTAGTTTTGGTAGGCTAACCAACTTTTTATTGATTCTTTGTAAGCATCAATATAGCCTTGTGATTTGTTTTCAATCTTATTCATAAACTTTCATACCCATTCCCTTGTATTTTGTGCCCATAAGCCACAAAAAGCAACCTGCCGAAATGGTAATCAACGTTAGCATAAAACAGCACCAACCTCCAGTTGAAAGCAACGAGCCGGTTGACGTGCCAAGTATCGACGACCCCAAATAATAGAATAACCAATACAGCGAAGTGGCTGAACTGCGTCCTTCTCCTGCATTTTGCGACACCGTGCGACTAGCCATTGCATGTGTTGCAAAAAAGTTGAAAGTAAACACACACAAACCTAAAACAAGCAACCATAGTTGTTGGCTCAACATCATTAGCTGACCAATAATGCTGCCAGCAACAAAATAACGTATAAGCACACGGGTACTATGTTTGTCAGACAATCGGCCTGCATAAAGTGACCCCAAAATGCCCAAAATGTACATAAAGAAAATGCTGGCAATAATGGTATGCGGCAACGAATAGGGCGGCGCCTCTAAATGAAAACCAGTGTAGTTGTAAATGCTCACAAATCCTCCCATAAGCAAAAACGCACACAAGTACATTTGAATCATCAACGGAGTGCGCAAATAACCACGCATCTGTTTAAATTTTGTGCCGATGCTGAATTTGCTAGGCGTAAAGTGTTGCGAACTTGGAAAAATGCGATAAAACACAATTGCAATGCTAAACGTAATTAAACCAACAACAAACAATGTAGCTCGCCAACCTATTAACCCCGAAAGAAAAGCTGACACAATTCGGCCCGACATGCCACCAACTGCGTTGCCCGACAAGTAAAGACTTATTGCCAATCCAATTATCTTTTCGTCAACCTCTTCGTTAAGGTAAGTTAAAGCCACTGCCGAAACGCCCGACAAAAGCGCTCCACGAACAAAACTCACAGCCGACAAGGTTGCAAACCATGGCACGAATGCCGAAATAAGCGTTAAAATCGACGAACTGAACAACGCAAAAGTCATCAACTTTTTCCGCGACCAACTATCGGCTTTTAACGAAAAGAAAAACAAACCAAAAGCCATTCCTGCTGTTGCCATCGATACCGACCAACTACTTGTAGCTGGTGCAATTCCAAAATCTTTGCACAAATGCGGCAACATTGGCTGAAAAATATATAGTTGCGCAAAGACTGCCAATCCTGTCAAAAAAATACCGCGCTTTATTCTTGCAAAGCGCAAACTGCCTTTTTGTGCTTTGGGTTTATTGTGCTGAATATGTTGTTGTAAATGCATTGTAGATACTTGTTTTTGCCCACAAAAGTACGTTTACACCTAACATTGAAAAGCAAATAAGTTGCACAATTATGAACAAAATAACTTCGCCCAAAAAACTGTAAGTTTATAGGTAAAAAAGGGTAGTTATTGGATTAAAATTCAGCAGAAAAAAAAATTTTTAAAAAATATTTCAAAAAAGATGTAACCCTAATGCTTACTTTTGCGTTATAAGGACCAGAAAACAGAAAATGATTGTTGTTTTTCATAAGGTTTTTAGGTTGGTTAATTGGGTTATAGGTCTCCAAACGAAAGTGCGGAGGCCTTCTCTTTTTTATACGACCCAAGTTTTTTTCTGTTAACTACAACTAACAACCTTATTTAGGTTAAAATCAACCATTTAGATTGGCTAAAGTTTGCTTAATAATTGGGAGGCACTCTTGTGCGGTTTGACAACCAATGCAAGCTGTTTCAATAGGGCAAAGTCCGTTTTTTGCTCGGTTTTGAATAGATGGAACTAAGTTGTCGAAGGTTAATTGAACCGAATAGTTTAATAACAAATCAACAGCAGGTTGACTTATTGTTATTGCATGCAGTTGCTTTACTTTACCAATAACCATTAAAGCGGCTGCACCTTTGCCCACAACTTTGTCGGCTATTTGCGCGCCCACAAGAATATCAGGTTGATTTTCAAGCAAATGCAGCAAATCTTTAACTCCACGTTGCGTATATTGGCTAATTTGAGCTTGTTGATTACGAATTACCAACGAGCAGCCGCTTTCAATCAGTATTTGTTTAAGTTGTTGCATAATAAAAGTGAATACTAACAATGGTTGCAATTTTAAATGTTTTAGTTTTTCTGCAAATACGTTTATAAAAAAAGCGCCAATGCAAAATAAGCAAAGGCGCTTTTGAAACGTTAGGCTAATAATTTACTTGTCAAGTACTTTAAATATAAAATCGTACAACTCGCAAATTGATGTGTTCGATTTTGAACTAAACACAATGAAAAAAGCTTGTTTGCCAGTCACTTTGCTAGTATTTAGCAAGGCGGTGAGTTCGGTTTCGACTTGTGGCATATCGGCTTTTAGTTGCATTTTACCAATCTCCATTCCTCCTCGACTTTTCCATGGACTACCAACCATAAAAGTTAACTCGCCATCAACACCTTGAGGCATCAATCGCACTTTTAGTTCAGTCTTTTTGGCCGAATTCAGTTTAGCAAAGTTGAAATATTTGTATCCAACAATTGACCCGTTAGTGTTATTTACCACAGGCGAATAAACTGTTTTGTGAGCCATTGGGGCTTGATATGACGATGCATCAAAATAAACTGGTTTAATGTACGAGCCCGCGTAAACATAGTTAGGATAAACCTCTTTTGCTCCATCGGGATGTGTATGCCAGCAAGCCAAACCTGCCCATTGTCGAATAGTAGGATCGAGTCCTGCTGTTGCAAAACCTTGAGAGTTGTATTCGCCCTCGCTTATGGTTACTTTGCCGCCTTTACCTTTTTCAACCTTTACACTGATTGGCGCTACCATAGCTTGGCGTGCATAGCAGTCGGTGCCAATTTGGCGATGGTAAAAAACCCACCATTGGTTGCCAATTTTACAAATACTGCCATGTGTATTTCCGCCTGGCATAGCAGTTACAATAACATTTCCATTTTCGTCAGTTTCGCGTGCGCGGCAGTCGATAATTGTTCCACCATAGGTAAATGGGCCCATTGGATTGTCGCTATATGCGTAGGCTAGAGTATAGTTGCATTTGTTTGGCAAACCAAATTCACCGGGTTCGGTGTAACGGCTGTAAATGAACACGTATTTGTCTTCGATTTTGCGGATTGACGAAGCCTCAAAAAAACGGGAAATGCCCTCTTGTTCGTGGCCGTTTACCATGTCTTCAACAACACTTGTTCCAGCCTTAACGGTACACATTGTGGCAGGATCAAGCTCTGCAGCATACGAGCGATTAAATCCCCAGTAACCGTAAACTCGGCCATCGTCGTCAATAAGCACAGCAGGGTCAAAACCCAATGTGCCGTAACATTTAAACTTATCGTTTTCGTCCCAGTTGCAAACCTCAAATGGGCCATCGGGACGCGCTGATTTGGCTATCATTGAATTTCGGCCACCTCCTTGATTGTTTGGATACAAATAGTAAGTCTTTACACCATTAGCATCAATGGCTTCGGTAACATCAGGAGCATAAAGAATGTCGGCCTCGCCATTAGCATTAAGTTGCTGTCCATCAACGGTTTTATCAACCTTAAAAATTAAACCATCGTAACGCCAGTTGCTCAAATCGTCAACAGGAGCCGACCACACCACTTGGTCGCGACCACAGTACAAGTTTTTAAGCATGTCGTGCGATCCGTAAACATAAACTCGGTATTTGCCAGGACAATCAGGATCTTCAAATACATAAGGTTCGCCATCGGGTATAAACTCCCACAAAGGCAAATAAGGATTCTGAGCCGATGCAGTAATAACACACGCAACCGCAATGGCCAAAAAGGTAAAGAGTCGTTTTTTCATTGTATGATTTTGTTTGAATTAAATTTTTGTGGCTCTAAACTATATTTTTTCTTTGCAATTGCGTTTGTCGCACAATAAAGTTTTACGAAATACTAAAAATATTGAATATGAAAGAGCTTACTGTTGAACAACTCAACGACAATGTATTTGAAACAATTGGCAAAGAATGGATGATTGTTACCGCAGGTACAATTAACAAATACAACAACATGACAGCCTCGTGGGGCGGTTTGGGTTGGCTTTGGAACAAACCAGTTGCGTTTATCTTTATTCGCCCCGAACGCCACACAATTGGGTTTATTGAAGAAGCAAACTCTTTAACGCTAAGTTTTTTAGGCAATAGCAAGCAGGCTCGCGACATATACAATTTGCTTGGTTCAAAATCAGGTCGTGATATTGATAAAATGCACATTGAAGGACTATCACCAATTGCAACCGAAAATAATAGTGTGGCTTATGCCGAAGCTCGATTAACATTAAACTGCCGCAAATTATTTGTTACCGACATGAACGAATCAAACTTTATTGACAAAAGTCTTGTTGATCGTTGGTATGGCCCTAACAATGGATACCATCGTATCTACGTGGTTGAAATTGAGAAAATTACAGCAAACGACTAACTACATGTATAATTAAGAGTTAAAAGCATATTGGTAAGAATAAGTGTAATAGTAGAAAACAATAGCACAAAGCCCAACATTATTGCTGAGCATGGTCTTAGTTTGTATATTGAGGCTTGTGGGCATCAATTTTTCTTTGACTTAGGACAAGGCCATTTATTTGCTCAAAACGCAGTATCAATGGGCATAAATGTTGCCGATGCTGAATTTGCAATAGTGTCGCATGGACACTACGACCATGGAGGAGGCATTGCTAACTTTATGCAACTTAACAAAACAGCCAAGGTTTATCTGCACAGCGACGGCTTTGGCATGCATTACTCGCTGAAAGACAACAACTTTTATAAATATATTGGGCTTGACCAAACACTAGTTAACCACAAAAGAATAGAGTTAACAAATGGTGTGTTGCAATTAGCAAACGGACTAACACTTTTTAGCGGAATCCAAAATAACAATTGCATATCGCCAGCCAATAACCTGATATTTAAAAAGGTAGGAGAGTGTTACATAAACGACAACTTTACTCACGAGCAAAGCCTAATTATTTCAGACGGTAACAACACAATTTTGCTAGCAGGTTGCGCCCATTCAGGCATACTGAACATTATAAACAAAGCTCAGCAAATTACACAAAGGCAAATCACACACGTACTTTCAGGGTTTCACATTAAAGGTGTTGATAATAAAGAGTTTATAAGCAAAATGGCCAATCAACTTTTGCAAATAAATTGCAAATACTACACATGCCATTGTACAGGCAACGAACAATATGCCCAATTAAAAGCCATAATGGGAAACCGCATTGAATATGCAACAGCAGGAACAGTGATAGAGATTGAATGATGCAAACTGTTCAATTATTCACAATTTGATGCATATATTCATATTTTTCTGCAAAAATATACAAAAAATATGCAAAAAGTATCAATTAAAAAAAGCGCAAAAATCAGTTAAGCAGTGAATTTTAATAAGGAAAAATTAACATCTCAAGGCAAAAAAATTGATACACAAAATGTGCATTTTATTATTACCTTTGCGAAAAAGATAAGATAGGGTTACAAATTCAGCTAACACCTTGAAATTGAATAAAAATAACAAACTAAATAAACACCAAATGCTATTCGATTTACCAATGATTGAGCAGTTTTATAACGAACTGCCAGCAAAAATCTCTGAAGCTAAAAAGATGTTGGGCCGACCAATGACTTTGAGCGAAAAAATACTTTATGCACATTTGTCAAACGAGGCAGAACGCAAAAATTACGAACGAGGTGCAAGTTATGCGTTGTTTGCTCCAAACCGCGTTGCAATGCAAGACGCAACAGCACAAATGGCGCTATTGCAATTTATTAACGCAGGAAAAGACAAAGCCGCAGTTCCTTCAACTGTACACTGCGACCACCTTATTCAAGCAAATGTTGGCGCAAAAGCTGACCTTGAAGTTGCATTAAAGCAAAACGAAGAGGTTTATGGTTTCTTGAAGAATGTTGCAGCAAAATACGGAATCGGCTTTTGGAAACCAGGAGCAGGTATTATTCATCAAGTATTGCTTGAAAACTATGCATTCCCTGGCGGAATGATGGTTGGAACCGACTCGCACACTGTAAACGCAGGAGGCTTGGGCATGGTTGCAATTGGTGTTGGCGGCGCCGACGCTGTTGACGTTATGGTTGGCCTACCTTGGGAGCTTAAAATGCCTAAGTTGATTGGTATTAAACTAACTGGCAAATTAAACGGTTGGGCGTCACCAAAAGACATTATTCTTAAAGTTGCTGGTATGCTTACCGTAAAAGGTGGTACAGGTTGCATTGTTGAATACTTTGGCGAGGGTGCCGATAGCCTATCATGCACAGGTAAAGGAACTATTTGTAACATGGGTGCCGAAATTGGTGCTACTACATCAATCTTTGCATTCGACAAAAAAATGTATGATTATTTAGTTGCTACAGGTCGCGAGCAGATTGCTAAAATGGCCATGGCCAACAAAGAAAACCTTGCTAGCGATGCAGAGGTTTATGCAAATCCTGAAAAATACTACGACCAACTAATTGAGATTGACCTTGCAACTGTTGAACCTTACATTAATGGTCCATTTACACCAGATGCAGCAACTCCAATTTCTCAATTTGCCGATTACATTAAAAAGAACAATTATCCTGAAACTCTTGAAGTTGGTTTAATTGGATCGTGTACCAACTCATCATACGAAGACCTTGACCGCGCTGCTTCAGTTGCTAAATTTGCCGTAGCAAACAATATCAAAGTAAAAGCAGAATTTATTGTATCGCCAGGTTCAGAGCAAGTGCGTAAAACAACCGAGCGCGACGGCCAACTTGATGCATTTAAAGCAATTGGCGGCGTTATGATGACTAACGCATGCGGACCTTGCATCGGTCAATGGAACCGCCACACCGACAATCCAACCGCAAAAAACAGCATCATACACTCGTTTAACCGCAACTTTGCAAAACGTACCGATGGTAACCCAAACACATGCGGTTTTGTTGCTTCTCCTGAAATGGTTACAGCAATGGCTATTTCTGGTTCAATGTTGTTCAACCCATTGACTGACAAGCTTAAAACCGAAGACGGTCGCGAGATTATGCTACAAGCGCCAAATGGTAACGAACTTCCAACCGAAGGTTTCCTAACTGACCCTAACGGATATCAAGAACCTCCAGTTGATGGTTCAAGCATCGAAATAAAAGTTGATCCAAATAGCGAACGTTTACAACTATTGGAGCCATTTAAACCATGGGATGGCGCTGATTTTACTAATGTTCATCTGCTTATTAAAGCAAAAGGCAAATGTACAACCGACCACATTAGTATGGCTGGTAAATGGTTACGTTATCGTGGTCACCTAGACAACATTAGCAACAACTTGCTAATTGGCGCCATTAACGCATTTAACGAAACAGCCAATAGCGTTCTAAACCCAATGGATGGAAATTACATTCCAGTTCCAGATTTGGCTCGTACATACAAAGCAGCAGGCATTAAATCAATAATTATTGGTGACGAAAACTATGGTGAAGGTTCAAGCCGCGAACATGCAGCAATGGAGCCTCGTCATTTAGGCGCATACGCTGTACTAGCAAAATCGTTTGCCCGTATTCACGAAACAAACCTTAAAAAACAAGGTATGTTGGCATTAACATTTGCTAACAAAGACGACTACAACAAGATTAAAGAAAACGACACCTTTGATATTATTGGTTTAACAACATTTGCAGAAAATACACCTTTACAAATGGTGATTAAACATGCCGATGGTTCACAAGACCAAATCACCTTGAACCACACATATAACAATGCTCAAATAGAGTGGTTTAAACTAGGTGGCGCATTAAACTTAATTCGTAAACAATCAAAAAAATAATACTATGGCAGCAGAAAAAATTACAATCGCTAACGGTAAACTAAATGTACCTAACAACCCAATCATCCCATTTATTGAGGGCGACGGCATTGGCATTGATATTTGGCCAGCAACACAAAAAGTAATTGACGCAGCAGTTGAGAAATTTTACAAAGGCGAGCGTAAAATTGAGTGGAAAGAAGTGCTTGCAGGCGAAAAAGCCTTCAAAAACACAGGTAGTTGGTTGCCTGACGAAACATTGCAAGCTTTTCGCGACTACCTAGTTGGTATAAAAGGCCCATTGACTACACCAATTGGTGGTGGCATTCGTTCATTGAACGTTGCTTTGCGTCAACAACTTGACTTGTATGTTTGCCTTCGTCCAGTTCAATACTACGAAGGAACACCTTCACCTGTAAAAAAACCAGAGTTGGTTGACATGTGCATTTTCCGCGAGAACACCGAAGATATTTATGCTGGTATTGAATACATGAACGGAACACCTGAAAATCAAAAGATTAAGAAATTTTTGATTGAAGAAATGGGCGTTTCAAAAATCCGTTTCCCCGAATCGTCTTCAATTGGCATTAAACCAGTAAGCCAAGAAGGTACAGAGCGTTTAGTTCGTGCAGCCATTCAATATGCAATTGACCACAAAAAACCATCGGTAACCTTTGTACACAAAGGCAACATTATGAAATTTACCGAGGGTGCATTCAAAATTTGGGGATACGATTTGACAGAACGCGAATTTGGCGATGTGGTTTACACTTGGAACACATGGGGTAAAACCAAAGAAGCAAAAGGCGAGGAAGCTGCAAATGCAGAAATGGAAGCCGCTGTAAAAGCAGGCAAAATCATCATTAAAGACTGCATTGCAGACGCATTCCTTCAACAAATACTTACCCGTCCTGCCGAATATTCAGTAATTGCTACATTGAACCTAAACGGCGACTATATTTCAGACGCACTTGCAGCATGTGTTGGTGGCATTGGCATAGCACCAGGAGCAAACATTAACTACATGAGCGGTTATGCAATTTTTGAAGCAACCCATGGAACAGCTCCAAAATATACAGGCAAAAACGTTTCAAACCCAGGTTCGTTGTTGCTTTCAGGCGCAATGATGCTTGACTACATGGGCTGGACCGAAGCTGCAGACGGTATTCGTGCATCAATGAGCAAAACCATTTCGCAAAAAACCGTTACATACGATTTTGAACGCTTTATGGAAGGTGCAACAAAACTCTCAACATCAGAGTTTGCCGATGCATTGGTTAAAAACCTTTAATTGATTTTAATAATGGAAAATTTTATAACAGATATTTCGCGCATCGTTCATCAATCTTGCCAAATCGACAAAGAATTGTTTGACAAGTTTAATGTTAAACGAGGCTTACGAAATGCTGACGGTTCAGGTGTTTTGGTTGGACTAACCAACATCGGTGATGTTGTAGGTTATCGCCGCGAGGGCGATACTATAGTGCCAGTAAAGGGCGATTTGCGCTATCGTGGATTCCCAATTCGCGAGTTGGTTAAAGGCTTTCAAGCTGAAAAACGTCACGGATTTGAGGAAACAACATTCTTGTTACTTACTGGACATTTGCCAACCAAACTACAACTTGAAGAATTGCGCAACAACTTGGCCAGCAAACGCGACCTTGACGATGTGTTTACCAACATGATTTTGTCGCTACGTGGTCGCGATTTGATGAACATGCTTTCGCGTTCGGTACTAATTCTTTATACACTTGACGACAATGCTGAAGATTATTCATTGCCAAGTTTGGTTAAACAATCGATAAACTTGATTGCTAAACTACCAGTAATTGTAGCTTATTCGTACCACGGAATGCGTCATGCTTACTATCGTAAGTCAATGATAATTCGTCACCCACAAGCAAACTTGTCAACAGCAGAGAACTTTCTTTACATGCTAAAAGGTGAAAAATACACTCCACTTGAAGCTGAAATATTAGACTTGATGATGATATTGCATGCAGAACATGGAGGTGGAAACAACTCAACCTTTACAATGCGACTTGTATCGTCGGCAATGACAGATACATATTCAGCAACAGCAGCAGCCATTGGCTCGTTAAAAGGACGCTTACATGGAGGTGCAAACCTTAAAGTGCTTGACATGATGAACAATATAAAAGCAAATGTACGCGACTGGGAGAATAAAGAAGAAATTCGCCAATATTTGCTTAAGATATTGAATAAAGAAGCATACGACAAGTCGGGCAAGATTTATGGTATTGGTCACGCTGTTTACACATTATCGGACCCTAGATGCGAATTGCTTAAAGAAAAAGCCATTGAACTTGCAAAAGAGAAAGGCCTTGAACGTGAATTAAATTTGTATTTAAACATTGAAGAGCTTGCACCAAAAGTACTTGCAGAGTTCAAAGGTGGAAAAGTTAAACCAGTGTGCGCTAATGTCGATTTTTATTCAGGCTTTGTTTATGAAGCAATTGACATTCCTCGCGAACTATTTACTCCAATGTTTGCAATAGCTCGTATGGCTGGTTGGGCGGCTCACCGTTTGGAGGAAATAACCTTCGAATCGCGCCGAATAATTCGTCCAGCATACAAAAACGTTATTCCAAACGAATACCACTACGTTCCACTCGATAACCGATAGATTGAGAGAATAACAACTATAAAGCCGTCAGAAACCAACGAGTTTTTTGACGGTTTTTTTGTTTTTACGCAACAAAACCAGCAACAATTTACTCATCGGTTTGTATGGCAATAATTACTAAATTTACCCGTTAATATGTAATGTAACTATGCAAAAACCAATACACGCTTTTTCACTGGGCCACAAGCTATTACGCTCGTATTCCGACTTTTATATGAGCATCTTTTACAAAACTAGAACTATTGTTGGCCTTGAAAATATTCCACAAGGAGTTCCAATAATATTTGCACCAAACCACCAAAACACATTGATGGATGCCTTGTCGGTGCTATATACTATTAAAGGACAACCTGTATTTATGGCTCGTAGCGATATTTTTCGAGCAAAAGCAGTTGCTAAAATATTGCGTGCATTTAAAATTCTACCAATCTACCGTATTCGTGACGGTGTAAAAAACTTGCAAAACAACGACGCTGTATTTGAAGAAGCAGCTGATGTACTTGAAAATAAAAAGCGACTAGTAGTATTGCCAGAAGGATCGCATTTAGGTCAACGCCGTTTGCGACTACTAAAAAAAGGTATTGCACGCATTGCCTTTATGGCCGAAGAACGCAACAACTTTGAACTTGGCACTGTAATTATCCCAGTAGGATTGGATTATTCAAACTACACAAACTTTGGTTCAAGACTAATGGTAAACATTGGACATCCAATTCCAGTGGCTAAGTACAAAGACTTGTACAAAGAGAACGACCAACGTGCAATGGCAAAACTAATGGAAGACATTCGCGAAGGTCTTGTTCCTCTGATGATTAACATTGATAATGAGCAAGAATACTATGTACTTGAAGCCTTTAAGGATATTTATATGCAGATTTTGCACAACGGAAAATTAAGCAAAATTGACCATAGACAAATCTTGTCAGAAGCACAACAGTTCACAAGCAATGCTCTTCGTTTGGTTAAAGAAGACGAGCAAACATATAGCAAAGTAAAAACTGCTGTAGAGAGCATAAAATCAATAGTATCACGCCACAATTTGCGTATGTGGGCTATAGCAAAACGTCATTACTCGTGGTTTGGCATAATTGTTAGTTTAATATTTCAACTATTTCTTCTTCCTGTATTTGTGTTGGGATTTGCACTTAACATAGCTCCATTTGGTTTACCAGTTCACTTTGCACGAAACATTAAAGACCGTCAGTTTTTAAGTTCGTTCCATTTTGTAATAGGAGTTGTAACGTTCACAGTATTCTATCTATTATATCTTATTTTGTTATTGTGTTTTGCTCCTAAAATTTGGATTGCACTATTAGCATTTTTAAGCATCATGCCATTAGGTTTGGCTGCTTTTAGAATTTATGTTTGGTACAGGAAAACAATAGCACGTGCTCGCATCAATCAAATGAGCAAAAAACATAAAACAGACTGGGCAACATTAACACAAAACATTGATTATTTGGTAGATGTAGCCAAAACTTATATAGCATAATGAACATATTGAGTTTCATACATAAATTTTGTTTTTGCGATAATGTTGAAACACCAATAACCGAATCGCTTACATATCCATCGGGCGTTACGGTTTATGAAGTGGTACGCATAATTGACACTAAACCACTTTTTGCCGAAGACCATTTGGTGCGCATGTTAGGTTCGCTCAACTTAACAAACATCTATTATCCTATAGATGCCGGAGTATTCCGCAACCAAATTCAACGCCTTTGCCAAATAAACAATGTAACCAATGGCAACGTTGAATATCTGCTTGTAAAAAAAGCCGATGGCAGGGTAGTGACATATATGGGCTTTATTCAACACCATTACCCAGAACCACAACTATACATTGACGGAGTTGATTTAGCGGGACTTCACTCAGAGCGCGACAACCCTCAAGCAAAGGTTAAGAACACACTAACACGCCAACGAGCCAATAAACGCATTGCCGAAACAGGAGCATACGAAATGGTTTTGATAAACCAACAAGGCTTGGTTACCGAAGGTAGTCGCTCAAACTTGTTTTTTGTAAAAGACGATTCAATTGTTACCGCACCAGACAACATGGTACTATCTGGAATAACTCGCAAGCATGTTCTTCAAGTTATTGATTTTAACGACATTAACATAGTTCGTCAACCTATTCGATACTCGCGCATTAACACATTTGATGCAGCATTTATGTGCGGAACATCGCCAGGAGTTATACCAATACACTCAATTGACAAAGTAAAATATCAAACCGACAACAAACTTGTTAAAACCATAATGGACGGTTACAACCAACAAGTTACTAATTACCTAATGTCACACTAGTACATCACTATTAACACACGAACAATATGACAGCAAAACATATAATTACTATTGCACTTGCTACATTACAAACAGTAGCAATGGCTCAAAAAGATGCTGAATCGTTTATTCAAGTGAATAGCATAAAAGGCAACTCATTTTCTTCTAATGGCCGTCAAATTGTTTACTCGTTACCTCAGAACTACTTTTCTATAACTTTTAACGTTAAAAAGGTTGTAAAAGTAGCTGGACCATACGCAAATTGGGCTGAAAAATATCTGAACATTACAAGCGATGTAATAACTTCAAACGAAACCAATTATGCCATTGAAGATGTTAAAATTAACAGATTCAGTGTTCCCGATTCAAGCAATAGATATGCCATAAGTTATAGCAACCAAGACTTAGCGCCCGCCATAACATTAGCATCAAACGGCATGATAGCTACTTGCAACGCCCATGCTGACATAACTGTAAACGAGCCAGATATTATTACAGTTAACCAACTGGAAAACAACAACATAGAAGCACGATTTTTTGATTTAGGAGTAAAATCGTTTATGTGCGAAGAGGGTGGTGATGAAGAAAATGAAGCCGATTCGCTTGAAAACAAAAAGCCAACTACCATTATTCCAAAAACCGACGAACAAAATGCTGAAGATGCAGCTTCGTTTATTCGCAAGTTGCGCAAACGCCGCTTAAAATTGGCCGTTGGAATGAGTGGAGAAGTGAATAGTTACGACGGTTTGGCAATGCAAACTATGTTGGCCGAAATTGACAAACTCGAAAAATCATATATCGAACTATTTGTGGGCCGAGTAATAGAAAGCCACTACACCGAAACTTTTACTATTGCTCCTACTAGTAGCACTGAGGTTGAACAACGTCATATAGTTTGGTTCTCTCCATCGCAAGGATTTACTGTAAATGCACGAAAAAGCGATGCAGTTGACATTCAACTCAAAATAACAACATTATCGAGCAAAACCGATGTTGAACGCCAAACTACAGATGCATCGTCAAAATCGTCGTCGGCAATACGCTATGGACTTTATTACCGTGAGCCTGCAATTGCAGTTCTATCAATTGACTGCCCAAACGTTTTACGTTTTAGAACACAAACAACCATTGCTCAAAAAGGCTCGGTTTTGTCGTTGCCTGCCGATTATTTCAATCACAAATACTCAATTGTGTTTGACACAGAAACTGGCGCACTTAAGTCTATTATACTATCAAAATAGCTAACAAACAGTTTAATGCGCAAGCTTAAATGCGAAAAGCGTTTAGCCATATCTCTTTTGCATTTTTAGTAATGTTTGTGTTTATGTTACCATTTGGTAACCAACGCATGAACTATTGCTTAGGTGGTTTTATTTTGTTTATGC
The DNA here is from genome assembly GCA_024405635.1 of Salinivirgaceae bacterium. Taxonomy (GTDB): domain Bacteria; phylum Bacteroidota; class Bacteroidia; order Bacteroidales; family SZUA-534; genus JAKSOL01. Next base: position 112,473 of record JAKSOL010000006.1, read on the forward strand.
TACCTTGCATAACCGACTTAAAAACCTTTCTCATAAACACCGATAGAAAATACGAAAAGTGGTTCATTATCAGTCTTTTGCTTTACATTACAATTGAAGGATTAAGCATTTTATGGAGCACTGATAAATCACGGGGAATACAACTCTTTTTGCGCTACATATCCATTGGTTTGGTACCTTATTTTATGTATGTAGCACGCAAAAATGGTGTTATTAAGTATAAAAATTTACTCATTGCCGCTTTGGTAGTTGGTACAACAATAGCAACACTTTGGTGCTTTGTTAGCGCTGTAAAGAAGAGCATCTATTTCATCGATGACCAAAAATACGCGCACCAAATACATAACGCAACAAATGCAACCGACTCAAGTTTATACAACTTTGTATGTGCCGAATTTGACACAATTACTATTTTGCCCGAAACCCGATACATGCAACGTTTTTGGCTTGATACAATTGAACTGTTACCTAAACAATCAATAACTTCAAGTTTTAAAACTCAATTAATTGAAAAATCAGGCAAAGCAAAGGCAGGCATTACAGTTAGGGCGCAAAATCAAACATTCATAACTGATTTAGATATATGCTCTGACTCAATTGGAGAGTGGACTCTACACACCAACACATTTACAAATACTACACGTAACACTATAAAATTCTATCGCATATCGCTAAAACTAACAGCCGACAATGGTTGTGCTTTTCGTTTCACCGAACCGATGGTTAATTATGGCTCCTTTATTGAGTGGCTACCTAATATCTTTCAAAACGAGGCTCACAACCATAACCTAAACAACCAATTGAAACATCGGTTTAATGGTAAAACCAGATACATATTTGAACCGATAAAACGAGAGTTTTGGGATAATAAATCAAACAAACAAGGTATAGTGCGTGTCATGGCCCGCAAAAACACTCACTTTACCTACACCGACCTTTGCAAACCAATGCATCCAGCATACATTGGTTTATGTGTTGTTTTTGTTATTGTGATTTTGCTTTATGTACTGATTTTTGTGAAACACAACGCATTGCTTAATTTAATTTATCTACTTCTCGTATTGTATTTTACTCTGTTTCTGTTCTTTACGCAAAGTAGAGCTAACTATCTGGCATTGTTTACTGCATTTTTAACATTTGCAGTTGTTGTGGCAATAAAACAACGCAAAGTGACCAAAACACTCACCATTATCGGAGTTTTAACATTATGTTTTTTACTAATGCTACGCAGCGAACGCTTTACCCTTTTGGTTCAGCATGCAAAAAACTGCGTAAACATTTCAATTAAAGAAGTGAAAGTAAATCGCAATGAATTACAAAATGTTAACACTCGATTCTACTTATGGTCAAACGCATTAAATATTGTGCAACAACATCCATTGCTAGGTGCTGGTATTGGCGACTCTGAAAAAGAAATGATTAAACAACTTATACAAAACAACCCTAAGCAACGCCAATACAATCCACACAACCAATACCTACAAACTGCAACCGAAACAGGAGTAGTAGGCTTGCTATTGCTTATGTTCATTATTGGAATTCCTATTGCTTACGCAATAAAACGTCGCAAATACTTGTACTTAATTGTGATTGTGGTAGTTGCTGTCAATCTTGCTTTTGAATGTATGCTGTTCCGCTTAAGTGGGGTAATGCTAATAACTCCGTTGCTATACATATTTATGATTCGGCGAACCAATAATCCCAAAGATTGGGAAACACGCAAAAAACTTGGTTTGGTTAACGACGATATTAATGCAAACTGATTGAAGCATATATGCAACCCCATAGCAAAATCACTAAAAATGACGATTGTTAAATTGTACGTAGCCAGTATTTTAGCACAAAAAAAACAGCAATAAACCAAACTAAATTAGCGCTGCTCAACACTCTGATAATAAAGCAATTAAATATGACTAACGAAAATAAAACTAACCTAGCCGACGATAATGTAACCACACTAGCCGACATGAAAAGTGGTTCACAAGGCATTATTGTTAAAGTAAACGGTCATGGCGGTTTCAGACATCGAATAATGGAAATGGGATTTGTTAGAGGCGAAAAAGTGTCGGTAGTAAAAAATGCCCCGTTGCAAGATCCTATTGAATACCGAATAATGGACAGTCACATTTCGTTACGTCGAAATGAAGCTCACCACATTGAAATTGTTCAAGTTGACGAAATGCTTGACAATAGTCGATATAGTTCAACCAAAACCTTTTCGGAAGAAATACAAAAAACCATTACCGAAAAAACAAACACAATAACCGTTGCTTTGGTTGGCAATCCAAACTGCGGAAAAACCTCGCTTTTTAACCATGCCACTGGACTACGCGAACGCGTTGGCAACTACAGTGGAGTAACTGTATCGTCAAAAATTGGCACTTTTTACCACAATGGTTACACGATAAACATGGTCGATTTGCCAGGAACATACTCAATGACAGAATATTCACCAGAAGAATTATATGTTCGCGACTACCTTACAGAACATCATCCCGATGTGGTGCTAAACGTTGTTGACTCAACCAATCTGGAGCGCAACCTATTCTTAACCACACAGTTAATTGACATGAACCTACGTTTGGTTATGGCACTTAACATGTTCGACGAGTTTGAACGTAGCGGCTCGGCACTCGATTGCACTCAACTTGAAAATATGCTTGGCTTTCCTTGTGTTCCAACCGATGCAAGGGCAGGAAAGGGTATTGACCATGTGCTGCAACATATAATAACTGTTTACAACGAATCGGAAGTAGTTACCAAACACATACACATTAACTACGGCGCCGAACTTGAGCAAGCTATAAACAAAATAAAAGCACAAATAGTTGGCAACCAACAAATTGCAGTCGATTTCCCTTATAGATACATTGCAATTAAGTTGCTTGAAAACGATTCGGTAACAACAAATTACATAAGTCAGGCCATTGATAATAGCACTCAACTGATGAACGAAGTCAAACATCAACGCGAATATATTGAAACAGAGTTTGCCGAAGATGCCTCAAGTGTTATTGCCAATAGCAAATATGGTTTTATTAGAGGTGCGCTTAAAGAAACACTAACAAAAACCAAAATAAACGACGAGAAAAAAGAACTTGCCTATGCTGTTGATGTTGTGCTTACCAATCGCTGGCTAGGGTTTCCTGTGCTAATACTCTTCATGTGGATAATGTTTCAAGCAACTTTCACACTTGGCGAATACCCAATGAATTGGATTGAGACTGGGGTAGCATGGTTTGGCTCGTTTGTTGGTCAACTTTTGGGCGATGGCATGCTACGAGACCTTGTTGTTGACGGCATAATTGCTGGAGTTGGCGGTGTGATAGTCTTTTTGCCAAACATTTTAATCCTATTTTTCTTTCTATCGTTGTTTGAAGACACTGGTTACATGGCTCGCGCGGCCTTCATTATGGACAAAATAATGCATCGTATGGGTTTGCACGGAAAATCGTTCATTCCGCTCATTTCCGGTTTTGGCTGCGGAGTTCCTGGCATAATGGCCACACGCACACTCGAAAATCCTAAAGACCGCATAATAACAATGGTTTCAGTGCCTTTCATGTCGTGTTCGGCACGCCTGCCTGTTTACTTATTGTTTGTTTCGGCTTTTTTTGATAGCAATCGCGGACTAGTGCTCATGTCAATTTACCTTATTGGTATTGTTATGGCTGCACTTACTGCAATGCTTTTAAACCGAACAAAATTCAAAGGCAAATCAGAACAGTTTGTAATGGAGTTGCCACCTTACCGAATACCAACATTACGCAACACTCTGATTCACATGTGGGAAAAATCGGTTCACTATTTGCAAAAAATGGGAACAGTTATTCTACTTGCATCTATTATTATTTGGATGCTGAACTATTTCCCACGTTCAAGTGAGAAAATTGAGGCCATAAACTCACAGATTGAACTTGTGCAAAACACTTCAACCTATACTACAGAACAAAAAGCACAGATTATTGATAGTCTGCAAATTACAAAAGCATCAGCACACACCGAAAACTCGTACATTGGACGAATTGGGCATGCTATTGCTCCGATTGTAAAACCACTTGGTTTTGGTTGGGAAATGGGTGTGAGTTTACTCACTGGAGCTGCAGCTAAGGAAATTGTAGTGTCGTCAATGGGCATTTTATACCAAGCCGATAGTAACGCCGACGAAGAATCAGATGCTCTAAAAAACGCCATTATAAACCACAAAGCCGGTCCCGACACTTACCCAATTACTCCGCTAGTGGCATATAGCTTTATGATTTTCATTCTGCTTTATTTCCCTTGCATAGCAGCCACTTCGGCCATTGCAAAAGAGTCAAATTGGTGGTGGGCTTTGTTTGTTGTCTTTTATTCAACTGCAGTAGCTTGGATTTTCTCATTTGCCATCTATCAAATTGGCAGCTTGTTTATATGAACTCAACCATACAAACCATAATTGTAGCACTAATTTGTGTTGTTGCCATAGGTGTAGCAGGCCGAAAATTGCTACGCACTATTAATGGCAAAAACTCGTGCAGCCACTGCAACGGCAATTGCTCTATGTGCGACCAAAACAATAAAGCAAAGCATCAAGAAAACGAATGAAAAACACAATGATTCTTTGTTAATTTCTTGTACATAACGCGCTCATTTATTACGCAATAGAGGGCCCAAAAAACCACTCATTTGGTTATTTTTGTTCGTTAAGTATTCAATGTATATGGAACAAGAAAATCAAACACCAATTGTAGTGAAAAAACGTCGCTGGCCTAAGTTTTTGCTTAAAACTTTTGCTTGGATAATTGGGTTACTTTTAACCATTTTAGTGTCGCTTGTACTCATTGCCGAGTATGCCGAAGACGATGTGGTTCAATTAGTTATGCCAAGTGTTGAAGAAACCATTAACGCTCCAATTAAAATTGGAAAAGTGTCGTTATCGTTCATTCACAGCTTTCCGTACACCACTCTCAAAATTGAAGATGTGTACCTCGGCAGTTCAAAAAACAACACAAAAACCGACTCGCTTGTAAAAGTTAGCAACCTCTACATATCGGTTGAAACTGAACCATTGCTCGACGGTATAATTAACGTTACCGAAGTTGAATTCAGCAACGCTACCATTAAATATTTGGTTGAAAAAGACGGATCAACCTGTTTCGATTTTCTTATGCCAACCGATACAGTTGAAGAAGAACCCGTTGACACAACAACAACTTCGCTCAACATCGACTTGCGCAAAATAACAATCGAAAACATAACCGCCATTTACGACGACCGCTCGCTGGGCGCAAAAGCCGTTGTAAACATTCCAAAAATTATTGCAAAAGGTAGAATGAACGACAGCGTGATACAAGCCGCAGTTAAAGGCAACGTGGTACTTAAAAGCGTTGACTATGACTCGACTAACGTAAACCGCTTGCGCAAAGGCGAACTAAACATTGATGTAGATTATGCCAACAACGGAGTAGAACTCAACAACATAGCTCTTGCCATTGACGACATTTTAATAAACGCAACTGGTACCGTAAACCTCGACAGCCTAATGATGGCCGACCTTACTATTGAAAGCAACGAAATAATAATTGATAGCCTGATGAAATTCTTGCCAGACGGCATGCTATCAGAATTTGGAGTAAACCGCGTGAGCGGCGCGTTGGCTTTTAATGCAACCGCAAAAGGCAACTTGCTCGACACTACACAATATCCACATGTAGAAGCAACCGTATCGTTTAGCAACGGTTTAGCCGACGTGGTTGATGTTCCGCTTGTAAGCAACCTTAATCTTGCCGCTAACATTACCACTGGCGACAAAAACACCGACGAAACCATTGCGGTTGACATTACCAAACTACACCTCAATCTTCCTCATAGCGCTATTGACTTTACAGCTTCGGTTAAAAACCTGAACCAAATAGGATACAAAGCAAACGGCAACATTGCGCTATCAATTGAAGATATTAAATCGTTCATTCCTAACGATTTAGGCATCTCAAAAATTTATGGCGATGTTAAACTAAAACTTGCAACTCGCGGTACTTTTTATGGCGATGTTGACAACAAATTTATTGAACGCGCACTACACAACACCTCCGCCGATGTTAATATTATTGACTTTGGTGTAACCATGGACAGCGTAATTGTACTCGACACTTTGAACGGTAAAATAAACTACACCAACTACAACGTTACAATTGACGAACTTGGCATGTCGCTACCCGAATATCAAATAAAACTCAGCAACACCGCATTAGCAATGCAAATTTTAGGCGACATTTTCGATATGGACAAATTGGGCATCGACCTAAGCAAAATGCACACCGAAATAGGCAACAGCAAGTTCGATGTAACCGCAAACCTAATAAACTGCAACATTCCAACATTCAAAGCCACCCTAGGCGCCAATGTTGACATAAACGATTTTTGGGCATTTATACCCGACAGCCTTATAAACTCAATCAACGGTGGAGTATCCGCCAACGTTTCAACCTTCGGCACCATTAACCTCGAAACAATGTCTGACGCCGAAATAAACAGCATAATAGGCAACACATCGGTAAACGTAAACCTAAACAACCTTACCGCCGACATGTTCGACCCATTCTTGTCGTTTAGCAACCTTAACGGTAAAATCGACTTTGCAACCGATTTGCTACAAGTTAACAAAATGGGCATCAACTGGAAAGGCATCAACTTAAGTGTCGATTCGCTAACAGTTGAAAATCTAGTTAAGATTTTTGTTGAAGAAAAAGCCGGCGAAAAAATTTTGGTTGAAGGCAAATTTGATGTTGACGAATTTGACTACGCCTTGATTGACGAACTTTTCCCAACCGACACCACTGCAGTTGAAGAACCCGAACAACTTGCTGAAACCGAAACAATTGCCGAAGACGAAACTCCAATTCCATCGTACGTGGCAAAAGGTAAATTCTCGCTCGGCAAATTGATTTATGGCAAATCAACCTTTACCGATATTAATGGTTTGTTTAACGTGAGCGACACTGTGTATATAGTTGACCAACTGAAACTTAACGCATTCAACGGCAAAATAAACGCATCGGTTCGCGCCAAAATGTTACCCGACGACAAAATTGAAACCTACTTTAAAGCCAAAGTCGATTCAATGGACCTAAACCAAATACTTGTCGAATTTGACAACTTTGACCAAACCGACATCACAAACGAAAACCTATCGGGTTTACTCTCCACCGACATCAACGGCTACGTTTACTTGCTCGACATGGGCGACTCAATACCAATGGACAAAATTCGCTTTATGGGCGATTTCCGTCTTGACGATGGTAACATTAAAGACCTTGAAATGCTTAAAGGAATTGCCAAATTCACCAACCTACGCGACTTGAACAACATTCAGTTCCAAACATTAAAAACCAGCGTATTTATGTACCACGATGCCGTTTACTTGCCTCAAACCGACATTAAAAGTACCACTATGAACGTATCGGCTTTTGGAATGCAAGAAATGACAAGCGGCGACTTTGGCTATCATATAAAGATTTTCCCTGGCGAAATTTTGCGAGGCAAATCGAAAAAAGTGATAAAAGCCCAAGCAAAAATGAAAGACAACCTTGCCGAAGAAAAAGGCTTGCCATCAATGAACCTTGTTGCTTACGACTTGAAAGGCAATTCAAAATACGGATTCGACACCAAATCGATGCACAAGTCGATGACCACCAAAATAAAAATGCAACAAAAAATGCTTGAGTTGCTGTTCCATCCTCGTTTGGTTAAATACAACACCAACACCAAGTTCGACACCACTAAAAAATGAACAAACGCAAAGCCTTTATAATATTAGCCTTAGCCGCAATTGTTGCAATAGTAGCAATTGCGGCTTTGCGCCATTATAAACGCACTAACTTTGAATTACGCTACGTAAAAACCAAAGTTGACATTACCCAAAACGATTGGGACATTGTGCTTGGCAACGATTCGGCACAACTGACTATTATAATGTATGTGAACTACAACTGCACATACTGCCATCGATTTTTAAACATCGACTACAAGTATTTGAAAGAAAAATATGTTGACAACGGACTTGTTAAGTTTGTTTTGAAACCCATTGACTTAACTGGCAACAAACAATCAATTATGGCATTACAAATGGCCATCTGCCTAAACCAAATTGGCGAGTTGACCGACTATCACGACATTTTGTTACTTGAACCTCATTCAATTTACACCAACGAATTTGCCGACTTTTTAACCGATTTGGCCGAAAACAATCAAATAGTGGGCGAGTGCGTTAATAATAATTGCAACTATGTTGAACTAAACAACAAAGAATTTAATACTTTGGGCCTGAAAGGAACACCTGCTTTTGTTATTGGCAACAAAGTGTATAAAGGCTACCGAAAACTGAAATATTTTGAACAGATAATTAATACAAATCTTTAAAAAACACAGAACTATGAACAAACGATTTTTTCTAGCTGCATTTGTTGCAGCAGCATTGTGCCTTCCAAGTTGTGGCGACGATCCAGAAGTAGATACAGGTTGCGAATCTGCTGACAATGTTACTTTAGTAAACAAAACAAAAGAACCACAAAAGTTTGCAGCAGCTGAAGGCGAAAGCAAAGAAGAATCATGCGACATTTCGCAAGCTACTGTATGTTCCGACGACAATGGTGATGTTTACTACTCATACAACGGCGAAAAATATGTTGATGCTAACGATTTGATTGATGTTATGTGCCCAAATGCAAGTGCACATGTTCGTGAATTGGCCACTTTCAAAATTTCGGCTCGCGTTCAAAATCTTATGTTAAAAGTTCGCAACAACGTTGCAATTTACTAAACAACGGTTATTTACAACTCATTAAAAAAGGCTGACAGTTTAACTGCCAGCCTTTTTTAGTATTAATCGTTTATCATATTCAAACATTGGACCAAACACAAAAAACTTACTTGAAATTTTTAAAACACATAATATTTATCATAAAAATATATGCCATAAAAATATATGCCATAAAAATATATGCCATAAAAATATATGATTACAGCTAAATAATTTAAATCATTTATATAAGTTTACCGCATCACCATTCTTCATACTCAACCCAAAACCAACCACACCAAGTTGTTTATGAACTAAAGTGATAGAAGTTAAACGCAGAAAACGTTTTGTTTTACTGGTTTTGTGCCAAGAAGAGCAACTACACCCACGTTTTTTGTTTTTATACCTCTTGATATTTTATTGTTTACAAGCTGCTGGGTGTGTGGCGCAAACCTTTTTTGCACAAAACAGACAACACAACTATGTAGAGCCATTGACCAACAAGGTTGGAGAAATTGGCAAAGAAAAGCCAAACAATTAAAGGTAAATGAGCAAGCCTTAAGTTGCTCAGAAAACTAAATACTTCTTAAAACAATTATGAAAAAAATATTTATGGCAATAGTTGCAGTGGCTATTGCAAGCGCATCGTTTGCGCAAGGAATTGAAGTTACTGAAACACAAAATGTATTGTCAGGAAAGAGTTATTTTAAGGGTAATGTTGGAATTGGTGCATCGGCAAGTACAAGTTACGGATTATGGGTTCTTTCCAATTCATATTTTAATGGTAACGCATACATTCCACAAGGATTACTCAAGGCAAAGGAAATTCAATATACTATGTCATGCTCGAAAGCATCCGACAAGCGCTTCAAGAAAAACATTAAAAACTTGCCAACCGAAGTAGTATCAAAGTTGAAACAAATTGAAAGCAAAACCTACCAATACAAAAGCCAAGACGAGTTGCTAACTCTTTATCAATCAGTGAATGGCGACACAGCGCAAGTAAAATACTTTAACACCAACCGCGACCAATACGGTTTTCTTGCACAAGATTTTGAAAAAGTATTCCCAGAACTGGTTTACACCGATTCAGTTGGCTTAAAATCAATTGATTACATTTCGTTAATTCCAATTTTAATACAAGCTATTCAAGAACAGCAAACGCACATTGAATACTTGTTGGCAAATGCCGAAATAAAAACCAACAACGGCAACCATAATGGACAAGACAATGGTAATGGCAACAATAAAAACAACGGAAATAATGGAAATGGAAAAGCCAAAAACTCTAATAGCAATGCCCAAATAGCCTTAAAAGCTACCAAACCAGCTGAATTGCAAGAAACCGAAACCGAAAACGCATTGTTCCAAAACACACCAAATCCATTTAGCCAAGAGACTCAAATTGAGTACACACTTGCCAACGATGCCCAAAATGCAATGATTTGCATTTACAACATGAACGGAGAACAATTGCGTTGTTTCCCACTAAACATTGAAAGCAGCGGCGTAATAACCATTGAAGGCAACGACCTAAAAGCTGGCATGTACCTTTACTCGCTATTAGTTGACGACCAACTGATTGACACAAAACGCATGGTGCTAACTTTCTAATATTGTGAGTGATATGAGAAATATTTTAAAAATGTGCCTTGTTGCAATGGTGGCTTTGGTTGCAAAGCCAACCATAGCGCAAGAAGCAATAACAGTAACTGCCGTAACTAATGGATATGAAATAGATTTTCAAATGCCAGAATACACCACTTCAACTATCAATATGGCTGAGGAATACAGCAAAAACATAAACTACACGAATATTGAAGTGCAACATCAAGACTTCCATGAGTTTGCAAACGACTTTGGCGCACCAACATTTGCAGCCTTTACAATTTCGTTGCCTATACCAGAAAATGCTCAAAATTTCAGTATTTCGGCCACATACGATATGAGTCGATATGCAGCAATGTTAGATGATGAAGATTTCAAAAAATTGAGTTATGTACCAGTGCCTCTGCAAAAAGACTATGCGTTAAATGAGACTCCAACATTCACCATAAAAAATGCAGAATACCAGTCCTCCAACGGATTTATATATTTTAACCCAATGGTTACCGACACATTTTCAATAATGGGTCAGCGAGGTGTTAACATAACATTTTGCCCGTTTATATATAAAATTTCCATTAAAGGCTTAACAGCAGTAAAAAAAACCAAATTGACATTTAGTTATGGCCCCTCAAACTCATCTACACCAAAAACTGGAATGCGACTTATGGCAGCAAGCAGTTCAAGCCAATCTACTATACAAAACGATGAAATAAGCGAAACATCCATTAACTACATAAATAGCATTTTCAATTACACGCCTATTTCTACCTCTAAAAGTGGATTACCAACAGCACTTTATGCAGCAGATGGGTCTGTTTCCTCAAAAGGTAACTACTTGATAATTGCAGACGACGAAATAGCCAAAAACAACACAATAGACTATTTTGCAAACTACAAGCGCAATATTGGATATGACGTAACAGTAGTAACAACTGCTGAAACTGGGAAAACAGCCGATGAAATAAAAAACTTCATTAAGAACAAATATTCTAATAAATCAACTCGTCCCGATTATGTTCTTTTAGTAGGCGACGCTCAAAAGATTCCTATTTCAGGAGGTAAAGCACTAGATAAAGAAAATCCACCTACTGACCTTTATTACGCAAGAATGAGTGATAGCGGCAAGCATAGAGATATTCATTTAGGAAGAATTCCTGCTGAGACATCTATTGAAGCGTGTAATGCTTTCAATAAGATTATTTTTATGGAAAGAGAGTTAAAAGACAAGAATAAAGAAATGTTAATACTTACTGGTAATATTAGCGGAGATAATCTTTACTCTGATTTCTTAAATAAGAATAGAGAAATATATCATTTTGGAATGATGGGTTATAAAAAAGATCTGTTAGAAAAACCTTATATGGAAGACGTTGAGAGTTATTTATCAACTCACAACAGCACAAATCTTATTCTTTATAATGGACATGGAAATATTGAATATTTTTCAATAATGGATAAATTCGATTCTAGAAGATTGGCTGAAAATAGTTTTGATAAATGCTTTGCTAATTATCCAATAATGTTTGGCCTCGCTTGCTTGACAGGTGCATATAATAATTCATATTTTATTGGAGGAAAGTTGTTTGTTGGAGGCAGAAATAGGTGTAGTGCTTATATAGGAGCTTCTACAAATTCGACAGTGAGATCAGATAATGTATTAATGAGATATTGGTTTGGCGATTTCATTAATCTTATAGTTAGTACACAACAGAAAAAAGATGTTGACATATCTGCTTTTACTAATATCAATAGACTTGGAGAAATATTTGATTATGGTATTGAAAAAGCTAGAAAAGATCTTAATACAAGGCGTAACAAAAAAAAGAGACCTGAAAGTTATGGAGACAATGTAGCTCGCCGTTACAACTTATTTGGTGATCCCTCAATGTACGTTCGTGGTATAGACAAACTAAGCAGTATAAGATTTAAGCAAAAAGAGGTATTTTGCGCCAATTCAAAAATTGAATACAAAGCCAACAACAAAATTGAAAATCAAACTAGTTTTACGGTAAAATTTGGTAGTGATGTAACCTTAACTTCAGGTAAAAATATAGTTTTAGGTTCTGGCTTTAAAGTTGAAAAAGGAGCAAAATTTAAAGCAACAATAAAACAATAAGAATTATGAAGAAGTACTTTTTTATATGTTCTCTAATCGTAATGACATATTCTTGTTCAAAAAATACAGATAAAATATATAATTGTATTTGTGACAATACATTGAGTGATAAGTATATGCCGTATAAAAATGGAGATACAATAGTTTATGCTAATGATAAAGAGACAATATCATTTATTGTAAAAATCGAAAAAGCTCAAAATTATAAAGACACAATTTGTTATGATTGTAAGCAAGAAGTTTGCGGAAATCCTTGCAACTCTTATATGTTAATCCAAAATGACTCAATAGAAATGATACTTTCTTTTACTATGAAAATATTTTCTAGTGTTGTTTGTACATTCTCTAATTTATATAGTGATAAATACAATGTTTTTGTTAAAAAAACATCAGATTCAACATTCTACCAAAGCAACGTGTGTTTTGCTTCAAATAATAGCATAGATATTATAGAGGACAAGTATTGGACACATTCTCCAATTTTTTCTGTTTCAAAGTTTTTTTGCATAAATAAAGATGAAATTCTTACAAAATTGGATTTTGGTGATAAGAATTGGATTGATTCAAAATCTGTCGTACAATCAATGACGATAACCGAAGGAGTAGGAATATCAAGAATTGAGTTTGAATGTGGCGAAGTTTGGACTATAGTTCAATAGCAAGTACATGAGTAATTAAATAAAACTTAAACCGCCAGCAACCGAGCAAAATGAGGTTGTTGGCGGTTTTTGTATTTGGAGGTAAAACAAAGGTTCAACTTATTTGGCGATCCAAGTATGATTATAAAAGGATATAACATTGTGAATCTTACATTTGTTGATGAGTACATAAACAATAATAAAATATACTACAAAGTATTGGATACAATTGACACAAATAATAGTAGTATAATTGTTGATGGAGCGAATTCTGAACTAATTCTTATAGCAGGGGAAAAGATAAGTTTAAAGCCTGGTTTTAAAGTATTAAATGATGCGACATTTAAAGCAAATATTGAATCAATAAATAAGATATACTAAAACAAATTGACATGAAAAGACTAAAATTATTACTATTAATAATCATTGCATTATTTTTTGCTTCTTGCCACAAGTACAATGGACCTGATGAAGTTCCACAAAAGTATATTGATATTTTCCCATACCATTTAGGTCAAAAATTAGTTTTTAGTTCATCAAATGAAACCATATCAATGGAAATAGTTGGTTATAATGAAGTAATGGATAATGCTTGTTATGGCTCATCATGGGAAGCACATATTGAAATCACTTTTGAGAGTGAATACTTTAATGGCAATAGGCAGAGCGGGATTCTTAAAGTGTCAAATGAACATGATTATGGCAATTTGATGTTTTATCATTATTATGGAGAAAATGTTTCATTCAAAGAAGACACTATAATCATTTATGATTATCAATCTAATGAATGTGCAAAAATTGTTAAATACAAGGGTATCATAGAGTTTGAAGACAATGGTGTAACCTGGACCCTAATAGAATAATAACCCCACACAACGTTGTTTAACACAACCAACCCCAGCAACCGAGCTAATTCAGTTGTTGGGTTTTTTGTATTTGGAGGTAAAACAAAGGTTCAACTTATTTGGAGACCCCTCAATGTACGTTCGTGGTATAGACAAACTAAGCAGTATAACATTTAAACAAAAAGAGGTATTTTGTGCCAATTCAAAAATTGAATACAAAGCCAGCAATAAAATAGAAAACCAAAATAGTTTTACAGTAAAATCTGGTAGTGATGTAACCTTAACTTCAGGTAAAAATATAGTTTTAGGTTCTGGCTTTAAAGTTGAAAAAGGAGCAAAATTCAAAGCAACAATTAAACAATAAGAATTATGAAGAAGTACTTTTTTATATGTTCTCTAATCATAATGACATATTCTTGTTCAAAAAATACAGATAAAATATATAACTGTATTTGTGATAATACGCTAAGCAATGCGTATATTACACAACGTGATGGCAATATTGTTAAATACACAAATGGCTTAGATACATTATCCTTTGTCGCAAGAATTATGTTATCACAAAATTATACTGTTAATCATTCCGATTGTGGAAAGTGTTTACCTTGTGACTCTAAATGTATTTCATACACGATACTATCAAACGATTCCATTGAATTAGCGTTCATAGCCTCATATTTACCAATGAGCGGACACAATCAGGTATTTTGTATTTATAATAATTCTCTTTCAAATGAGTATGGGATTTGTTCCAAATTTAACTTAAATACATCTAGTTTAGATAGTGAAACAGACATACCTTCTAATGTATGGGAAGTATTAGATGATAATATTTTTAATCATAAATGGGACAATATATTATATCATCAAAATGATATAGAAAACAAATCTGCCGTACAATCAATGACAATAACCGAAGGAGTAGGAATATCAAAAATTGAGTTTGAATGTGGAGATATTTGGACTCTAATAGAGTAATCCCACACAACGTTGTTTAACACAACCAACCCCAGCAACCGAGCTAATTCAGTTGCTGGGGTTTTTGTATTTGGAGGTAAAACAAAGGTTCAACTTATTTGGAGACCCCTCAATGTACGTTCGTGGTATAGACAAACTAAGCAGTATAAGATTTAAGCAAAAAGAGGTATTTTGCGCCAATTCAAAAATTGAATACAAAGCCAACAACAAAATTGAAAATCAAACTAGTTTTACGGTAAAATCTGGTAGTGATGTAACCTTAACTTCAGGTAAAATATAGTTTTAACTTCTGGTTTTAAAGTTGAAAAAGGAGCTATTTTCAAAGCTATAATAAATAACAATTAAACCTCAAATCCGCAAGTAAACTCCAAATATAATTCCAGCGACCATAAAGTGCCTAAAAACATCCATCATGCTGTCTGAGACATGGATTCTGTCTGTATTATGTAAATCTTCCCCTTACCCCACAATGCGACTTGAGGTAATACGCATACTATAGCCGAAAAAAAGGATTCTTATCCGAAATCCGTTTTGAATGGCTTGGCATAAGCATGCTTCTCTGTGTAGATATTCAGCACGTATTGCCTTGCTGTCATGATCCACTTGGCAGGTACGGAGATGAATCTGAAGACAAAAGCCTTTATGCGACTCGTTTTCTTGAGCCCAAAAGCCTTGGTGTCAAGCCTGCTCATGATGGTCTTGTAGAAATTGTGTATCAATGCCGTAAGCAGAAGGAATACAGTGTTCTCTGACATGAACGACTTGGGGAGCCTGTTCCAGCCGAATCCGTTGTTCATGTCGTCAAAGATACGTTCCTTGCCGCCACGCAGATTGTAGAATTCAACAATGTCCCTTGTCGATGACTTGTAATCGTTGGTCAGAATACAACGGTAAGTGTATTCGCCTTCCCACAGGTCAAGGTCGCCACTGTTGCGTCTTTGTCTCTGGATGACAAGACGATAGCACTTGCCTTCCCATTTCTCAACGAGAATGGAATTGAGTTCGAACTGGATGCCGTTAATCTCCTCCGTCTTCCATCCTCTCAGAGCAAAGATGTCATTGTAGAGCGAACTGCATCGGTTGGCACGGATGTAGAAATGTTTGCAATGCTTCTCTATCTCACTGACGATTTCCTTCGAGCAGGAACCGCAGTCTGCCCTGAAGCGATTTACACGGATGTTCTGGGATTCCAGAAGAGCGAAGAATCTCTTATGGGTGTCTGCCTGATGAAAACGCACATTCGTGTTACCATCGCTGTTCTCGATATAGACTATCTTGTCACCGATAACATATACGCCAGGCCTGTAGCCGAGGAACTTTTTGTAGGTCGGTTTTGCATCATACTTCTCCGTTTCAAGGAACTGATGGTCAAAGTCAACATCGTATTCCTCAATTTCCTTCAACTCGCCTGTAGAAACCAAAGCGTTTATAAGCAATGTGTTGAGTTTGTCTGCAGTATTGAAATCATAGGTCTTGCCTTGGTCGGAAGTATAGGAGATGTTTTCCTGTGTCAGTTCCTTGATGGCTCTGAGGATGGTATCAGAGCTGCATGTACGCAGGGTGGGATGATACGAGAGATGGCGCATAAGATGTGATGTCACATCCTCCACGCATGAACCGCCACAGAAACACACGCTCATCAGCGAGCGTACAATCTCACTGAACAGATATCCGATGATACTGCTGCATCTCTGCCCCAATGTAGAGTCGATTACTGGTGAAAGCATGGAGTCAAATTGCTCCATAATTGAAAAAATTCCGCCAAAAGGTGTGAGTTTCTCAGATTTTATTTGTACCTTTGCCATGTCTTGTTGGG
>JAKSOL010000007.1 GCA_024405635.1 Salinivirgaceae bacterium
GTGTAAAAACTCGTTTTGTCGATTACATAGTAAGCGTTGCTAGTGGTTTGCAAGTAAACAACGAGAAGAAAGGCTATCGCGAAATAGCCATTTTCAAAACTGGAGTAACGCTGTAAATTTGAACTCACATAAAAAAACAAGCCCGAACAGCACACAAGGTTGTTCGGGCTTTTGTTTATTGAAAAGTGATAGGTTATTGTTTTAGTACGCAGTTTATGCGCGAAAGGTCGCTATCGGTTTGCGCAGGACTAATGTGTAGCAATCGGCAAAGCAGAGCATACAAGTCAATGTTTTGCAATTGTGGAGCCTCGTAACCTTGTTTAAAGTCGGGACCAACGGCGTAAAAAATACCATTCATTAAATTGTTTTCGGGCGCAAAACCATGAGCACCAGCGCGCATTGGCAAATTGTTGTAGCTCATGCACCAAGCACTGTCGGCTAGCAAAATAACATCGCCAATGCAATGCTCGTTTGCCGAAAAATGATAGTTGGCTGGCATGTTGTTTCGAGCTATAGCTTTAATGCCTTCAACTCCGTTAAACGCTGCCACAACCGAGTCGGTGCAATTTTTTTTGCAGTAAACCATGCTGAAAGCATCGCTATACGACACTGTATCAACTAAATGAGCTGGCAAGTATTGGTTCAGATTTACAATGCGCGAAACGGTGTCGAGGTTTGCCATTCCGTGGTCCGAAACAATAATTAAGTTAACCGAGTCGCTAAAACTGAGCGCGGCAATGTTGTTTCGCAAGCGATTGATAAGGCTATCGGCACGGCTAATGGCCGAAACAATTTCGGGGCCCGATGTGCCGTAAGTATGGCCAATGTTGTCAACATCTTCAATATAGCACATAACTAACCGAGGTCGTTGTTTTACAGGAAGTTGCAACCATGCAGTAATGCTATCGATGCGGTTGACGTAAGGCACTGAGCCATCAAATTTTTTGGTTATAGATGGTTTGTAGCCTTTAACCGAGACCTCGCTACCAACCCAAAAATACGAAGCGGTGTGTACTTTTTGAGCCTCGGCAGTTACCCAAATAGGTTCGCCTTTGTAAAATTTTGAGTTTAGAACAGAGTTTGTATCGGTGTAGTTGTAAAACTGTTTTAATCCGCGGTGCATAAACTTGTTTGCCACAATGCCATGTTTTTCGGCATAAAGTCCGGTTGCCATTCCGTAGTGATTGGTAAAAGTTACGGTTGGAAACGATGGCGCAAACGACTTGGCTTTAACACCTTGATGCTCAATGCTGTCGAGGGCTGGAGTTACGGCAAGTGTAGGGTAGTCGGCGCGAAATCCGTCAATTGACAGAACGATGGTGTAGTTTGTTGGTGAGTGTTGACGTTGGTTTAGGTTGTGAACTATAACATTTTGAGCAGCTACGGCTACCAAAAACATCACAAACAAAATGATGGATGTCTTTTTCATTTCTTTTTCGATGTAAAATTTATACAGCTAACGAGTTGTTATTCAGTTACTTTTAGTTTGTCGCCAGTTTCGTTTACAACGTCGCGATACCAACGTTCGTCGTAACCGGGCCATTCAACTTTTGGAGCAAAGTATTTGTAGTTATCAGGTTTTTGAGTTGGCGTTTTAACATTGCCGTCCATGTATTTGATAAACAATTGTTTGTAAAAATCGCTCCAAGTTTTTGCCAAATCGTTGCCTGCATTTACAGAAAAATCGGTGAGTAAGTTCAGTGCTAGTTTAGGGTTTTTGCCAATTAGTTCAAGGGCGGCTTTGTCCATAGCAGGAACATAGTCTTGGTACATTTGTTCAAGTTCGGCTTGCTTTTGCTCAATTTCGGGATGAATAAGGCTGTAGCGAGTGTAGGCAAGGTTTGTTACTTGATTGAAAATCCAAAATGCGGCATTGTCAGAAAATTCCATTATGCTACCGTTGCCAACTTCAAAAGCGTGAGGAACGGCAGTAATGCTGCTATACATTGGGCAGTAAACAGTGCTAGCGCAGTCGTCAACGCCAAACCAAATGATGCCGCCAATGCCGTTTGGTAGCCAGTTGCGGCATTGTGCAACAAACGAAAAGCCAGTTTGTTGGGTTGCTGTGGCACGTTCGTTTATATATTCAACGCTGTCAACTGTCCAATTCATTGGTCGCCAACGATAGGGGCAGTGCCAAGGTCCAGCACCAATGTCGTTGCGCATGTCGAGTTCAGTTCCTTCAAGGTGGTTGCGCATGCTGTTCATCACTTTGTTTAGGCTCACTTTTTCGTCGGGTTTAATCCAAAGAGGCATACGGTTGTTGGCGTAGCCAGTTGCGGCATCGTGGCTAATGTTTGTGCCTTTGGCATATTCCCAATACTGGTTCATACCTTTTGCCACACCATCAAAAAAGGCCCAAACGCGTATTTCGCAAGCGCGGGCACCGGTAAAGTCAACAGGTGCGTATGTGTCTGAAAAACTGAAGTTTTCTTTGGTTACGTTGTTGTTGATGTATTTTTTAGCACGCGCAAAATCCATTACATCGTCGGCATAAACGGTGGTAATGTTGGGGTCGAATATCTTGTCGATTTGCGAGAACGCAATTGAAGTAGGGTTGTCGTTCCAAGGGAAGGTTGTGATTCGGGCTTGATTTGCGTGAGCGCATACGTAGCCGTCGGGAATTTGGCGAGCTACCCACACGGCGCCTTTATTGCGGTTTACGATGCCTTTTTTTGTTTTTTGCAAGTCGATGCCTTTGCCTATCATTTCCAAAATCCAAACTTCGTTAGCATCGGCAATTGAGAACGATTCGCCCTCGCTAGCATAACCATATTTGGCAACCAATTCCACCATTATCTTTATGGCTTCGCGTGCCGATGTAGCGCGTTGCAAGGTTACGTAAATCAAACTGCCATAGTCCATTATTGCAGTAGAGTCGCCCCAAAGTTCCTCACGTCCGCCAAAGGTTGTTTCGCCAATCACAACTTGGTTTTCGTTCATGTTGCCAACCACGTTGTAGGTTTTTTCGGCTTGGTCAATTTGTCCCATAAACCTGCCAGTGTCCCAATCGTAAATATCGAGCATGGTGCCGGTGGCATAAGTGGCTGCTGCCCAATGGTATAACTCGCCATAAAGTGTGTGCGAATCGGCGGCATAGCTAACCATGCACGATCCGTCGGCTGAAGCTCCTTTGGTTACTAAAAAGTTGGTGCATGCCATAACTTGTTGAGTTGCAGCAAGTAACATGGCTGAAAAAAGCAATCGGATTTTCATATTCAGTGGTTTAATTACAAATTGTTTGTTGAGTTTTATAGCGTATTGCCCAAGTAAACGCAGCCGCCAATGTTGTCGAATTTGGCGCCAGTTACACTTTTTAGGCAGTTTGTTTGGTTGCTGATGCGTAGTGCTCCCAAAAAGGCGAATATGATAGCCTCTTTAAGTTCTACATCGGTTTTTTTGCCAATTATTGGGGTGCTAATCTTGCAGTTTTGTGCAATTAGTTCCATTAAAAATGTGTTGTAAGCGCCTCCGCCAGTTACCAAAACTTGACCTTGTGCAAGATCAATGTTTGCTGCAATTTGTTGTGCAGCATGGTGGTAGTATGTGCAAAGTAGGTTATCGTAGTCGGTGCGGTTGCCAAATAATGGTAATACTTGCTGTTCAACAAACTCGCGACCTAACGATTTTGGAGCTGGAGTATTGTAGTAGTTGTTACTATTCAGCAAATCAAGTAGTTGGCTATCGCATTTACCTTTGCGACCAGTGTTGCCGCTTACATCGTATTCAAGGTCCATTTTTCGGGCCAAAAGATTAAAAACAAAATTTGCAGGGCAAATGTCGTAAGCAATGCGTTGGTTGTTGTTTGTAAACGACAGATTAGCAAAACCGCCAATGTTAAGGCAACCTGCATAGTTACCAAACAAAAGTTGGTCGCCAATAGGCACAAGTGGAGCACCGTTGCCGCCAAGAGCAACATCGGTAGTGCGGAAATCGCAAACGCAGTTTATTCCGCAGGCAGTTGCAATGTGGGCGCCGCTACCAATTTGTAAAGTCATGCCCAATTGAGGCTCGTGAAAAACGGTGTAGCCGTGCGAGGCAACAATATCGGGGGTAAAGTTGATGTCTTGCACAAAGTTGCGCACAAGGTTGCCAATGTAGGTGCCATAGTCGGAGTGGAGCAGAGCAAGGTCGCGGCCACAAAGAGTGTGGCTATTGAGCAAGCGCTGGTACATTTGTGGTGTGTACTTTATTGTGGAGCCTTCAATGGTGTTATAGCGCCACGTTTCGCCAACTTTTAAAAATTCGCAAGCAACAATGTCAACGCCATCGAGTGAGGTGCCCGACATTATGCCTATGGCTTTAATGTTGTTCATTTTCAAACGTATTTGGTTGATATGTGCGGCGGAAAGTTTCTTTGTTACCACAAACATCAGACACGGTAAGCTCAAGTTTGTATTGTTTGGCTGGTTCCAAATACTCGTCGGCGGTGTAGGTCAGACTTTTGGTTTTTGGGTCATAAATAAACAGAACCCAATTGTCGTTTATCTTGCCCTCGTATGTGCTAATGCCCGATAGGTTGTCTTCAATTTTGAACGATATTGATTGCGAGCCCGGTACAATTTTTATTGGTTTTATGGTTGGCTTTACTGTGTCAATTTTAACTACAAATTTGCCAAATTCGCCAGAGTTAGCGCTAATCCAACCATTTGAGTATTTGCTTGCTAGCGCCGATTCGTGTTTGTCGTCAATTTGCTTAACAATAGTCAGTTTTGAAGTATCGACCGAGTCGGTGCCGTGGCAACGTATTTGCACGTTAAACGATTTATCGACAGGAATAAGGCGATTGCCCACAGCAAAGTTGTATGAGAAAGTGCCAGGTGCAATTGTGCTGTCGATGCTAAAGGCAAACGGAACATCGGTAAAGAACGATTTGGCTTTTATTGCTAGTTTAAAGTCGGTAGTGTCGAGGTTGTACGAGTCTTGCCATTTCAGCATTTTTTCAGGTTCGGGCTTTTGCGCCTCGGTGTTAAGAGGCAAACCTTTAACCCAAGTTTGTGCTTTCGATGTGTTGCCGTACGAGTCGGTTGCAATAACGGTTATCTTTTTTATTTCCCCTTCTTTAACATGAATTAAACCGTTGTTAACCAGATTACTATATACTGCCAATTTATTATTTGGTTCAACAAACAATTTGTATGCAATTGTTTTGCTGGCAATGTAAGCTTCGTAGTCGAGCACACTGCTTATGTAGTGAGTTTCGCTAAACGAAACGCCATCAAAAGTCATTGAAAAAACAACGGCATCGTCAACACGAAGGTCGAAGCGATAAACGCCGCAACGGTTGCTTGACCCGTCGAGAAAATCGTCGCTCTTTATGCCAACGCCAATTGTTCCGCAAACGCCAATGGTGTCGTAGCTTTCGGTAACGTGTAAGTTGCCTGTGGTTTTTACAAGATTAAAAGTTAGGCGGCTAAATTCGCCCTCAATTTGCGATTGATTGTCCATTGGGAACAATGTGAACAAAGTCATGCGAGGAGGTGTTTTGTCGGCAATAGGATAGCCAAGAAACAAACCATTCATGGCATTTGAGTTGCTGGTTTTGCGAATCTCAAAGTGCAAATGTGGTCCACCCGATGAGCCCGAGTTTCCGCTCAATCCAATAACATCGCCTTGGTTAATTGGAATCTCGCCAGGCTTTAAGAACAAATCGACAGGAAACGAGTGCTTTTTATATTGTTGGGCGCGCACATATCGGCCAATTTGAATGTTGAACTCTAACATGTGAGCGTAAACCGAAGTGTAGCCATCGGGGTGGGTAATGTAAACCGAATGGCCGTAGCCTGTTGGCGAAACTTTGATGCGCGACACGTATCCTTTTTGTACTGCATAGATGCGAAAACCAACTTTTCCTTGTGTTTTCATGTCCAATCCGGCGTGAAAATGGCCGCTGCGCAGTTCGGCAAAATTTCCCGACAAGTAAATAGGAATTTTTAGCGGACAAATCCAGCCCAAAGTATCGAAACGAAGTTGTGCGGTTGCTGTATTTATCTGAAACAGAGCAATTATACTTAATGCTATTAGTCGTATTTTGTTCATTTGTTTATTGTTTTTTAGCAACGCGAATTTACTTAAAGAAATCCCCAAACACTGCCATTCGCAAATAAGTTAGCAACATTGTGTTGTTAAAAGTGTGACGTTTGTTTTTCGACTTATGGTTAAAGTACAATTACTATATACACAAACATTTTTCGTGTGCTTTTTATGCCCGGTTATCAATCTTAGTTATTTGATTATCAATCTTAATTGTATCAGGCTTTTTATTCTCGCGGTAATTGTTAAAATTTGTAATGATTGATACTTTGGTATTATGTGCTTGAATATCAATTGAATAACAAACAAAACAACCTTTGAAAAAACAATAAATGATGCGCCGACTATACATTGCAACTCTGTTTGTTCTATGGGCAGTTATTAGCCAAGCGCAGATAAATCGTTACGGTGTTCCTTTTGTAACTAATTATTCGCCAAGTGTTTACCCAAACAACCGACAAGTTTGGTCGGTTGCACAAGACAACCGGGGAGTGCTGTATTTTGCATCGGGCGAAGGAATATTGGAGTTTGATGGCAAGCAGTGGAGAGGCATTTCGGCATGCGACGATGTTAGTTGTGTGGCCGCCGACGAAAACGGAACAATATACGTAGGTGGATATAACGATTTTGGTTATCTGAAACCCGATTCAACTGGCCAGCTTAAGTATTGCTCGTTGCGGAATCTTATTTCAAAAAATGTTGAAATACCAACCATTGACGACAACATAACCTTTTCGGGCGACACGGTTTTCTTTGTAGGCATGGGTTGTATGGTTATGTATAACCGCAGGTACAATTATGCCGATATGTGGCCAGTGAGTGACTACTCGCGAGTGGTGATAAATGGCGGACTAAAACTGACCAAAACAACAGGCGACATTGACCACATTGCTACAGTTGACCAAAAAGGTGAACGTCCATTTATTCGCCACGATATTATGTACGGAGTGGCTGATATTGAGAAGATTAAAAACACCGAAATTCTAATATCGCTGAACGACCATTTTGCCTTGTACGACCCTTACAATCGAACAATTAAAACTCATAAGTTTAACGACGTTTCGGGGTACATTGAAAATGCTAAAAGTGGTTTTGACAAAATAGAGCCACTTGGCAACCGCCAATATGCCATTTCGATGCGCACACAAAACGAGAATATCTCGGTGGCTTTTTTTGATGCTCGATACAATGTAAGCGAAATAGTAAACTCGCACAATGGCGGCCCTCGCCAAGCAATAACCAATTTGCTAAAAACAACCGACAGCCTTCTTTGGTGCACACATTGGGGAATCTCGTCTATGGAGTACGGTTCGCCATTTCGTGGTTTTACCGAAGGTGTTGACTACGAGGGAATTATAACCGATATTAAAGAACTTAATGGCGATATATACATTTCAACAACACTAGGCATTTATTGTTTGTCGCCAAACGAGCATCATGTTTACACAATGCAAAAACTAACCCCCAGTTCAATTTGCATATACTCGTTAAGTCATTACACCAATCCAAACACAAAACAACGCGGTTTGCTTGCCGCTTCCGATGATGGAATTTTTCAAATAATGAATGGTAAACTGTCTGTTGTAGCGTTGGAGTATGCAGCATGCGACCGTATTATTCAGCCTCGCAACGACATGAGCAGCATATTGGCATCAAGTTTTAGCTTTTCGCAGTTTAAAGTTGAAAAATCATCAAAAATTAAACAAGCCGAAACACCAGAGTCGTTTGAGTTGATTAACAGTTACATAACCGATTCGATACAACAAGACAAGCATGGCGATATTTGGTTTGTTGGCATGGGGCAAGGTTTGTTTCGCATTTTCGACAACTACGACATTGAACTGTTTGAAGAAGACGAAATACCTAATGTGGACTATATAGCAAACCTGCGCGAAGGTGTAGTTTTTGCCACTCAACAAGGCATTTTTAAATTTAACCGACACACACACACCTTTAGCAAAGCCAATGCCGATGTGGTGATGCAATTTACCGACTCGGTGCCTATTAAAATTCTATGCCAATATGGCGACGGCTATGCTATGTGCGATAAAAATGGATTCATTTCGGTAGTTGTACCCGACAAGGCAGGCCGATTCCGTTGCTACAACAAATTGTTTCGCCGACTTAACCTAACCAACTCTGCCATGCCTTTGTTTGTGTCTTCCGACTCAACATTGTGGTTTGCAACCGAAAAAAACTTAGTATCGTATCGCTGCGATTTAGACACTTACGACAATTTGACTATTGACCAAAAATACGCCGAACGACCTTATAACACCCTGATACGCAAGGTTCAAGTTAACGATTCGGTGATTTTTATGGGAACACATTCCGACGAAGACGGATTGGTGCTTACAGCTCAGCCAACCGAACAAATTCCTGTTATTGAATACAAACACAATAACATTAAATTCAACTATTCGGCAGTTTATTTTGAATGTGCCGACCGAATAGAATACTCGTATATACTTGAAAACTACAACGATAATTGGAGCGAATGGAGCGTCGACAATGAAATAAACTACACCAACTTGTTTGAAGGTGAATACACTTTCTGTGTAAAGGCTCGTAACATTTATCAAACCGAAAGCACTGTAGCCCGATACACGTTTGTTGTGCTACCGCCATGGTATCGTACATGGTGGGCCTATGTTTTGTATGTGATAATGGGCGCAGCATTGTTGGTTATAAGTTCGCAATTGTACTCGCACAACTTGCGCATACGCAACGAAAAACTTGAGCGCATTGTGGCTGTGCGTACCCACGAATTGCAAAAGCAAAAAGAAGAACTTGCAGCAAGCAATGTGAAAATTGAAAAGCAGTATGCCATTTTAAACGAGCAGAAACTTGAAATTGAGCGCCGCGATGCTGAGATTGTTTGCGGAGTTGAATATGCTGGTCAAATTCAGGCGGCAATGCTTACGCCCAAGTACAAAATACAAAGTGTGTTCCCAAATTACTTTATACTATACATGCCTTGCGAAATTGTAAGCGGCGACTTTTATTGGGTAGGAGAGTTTGGGTCGCGCAAAATTTGCGTTGTGGCCGACTGTACTGGTCACGGAGTGCCAAGCGGCTTTTTGAGCATGATGGGCATTTCGTTCATTAGTCACATAGTTTCGCAAGTTGAAAAGCCTAGCGATATTTTGAATCATTTGCAGAATGAGATAGTTCAAAGCTTGCATCAAAAAGAAAAGGCATACAATATTGACGGAATGGACGTGGTCATTTATTCAATAAATACCGAAACCAACACACTTGAATACGCTGGAGCATCAATGCCGCTGTTTGTAGTGCGCAATGGCGAACTTATTATTCTGAATCCCGATAAGAAAAGCATTGGAGCGTATCAGCACGAGGATAGTTTATTTAACTGCCAAAGCATGCACATTGAACCCAACGACATGATTTATGCGTTTACCGATGGTTACAATGACCAATTTGGCGGTCAAAGAAACCGCAAGTTCATGATGAAGAACTTTAAGCAACTTGTGGTTGAAATCGCCGACAAACCTCTTGCTCATCAGCAGCGCATTTTGCAGCAAATTCACATGCAACACCACGGTTCGCACATGCAAACCGACGATATTTTGATATTTGGTGTTAGAGTGTAACTATACCGAAGGCAAACAATAGGTAAAAATGCACAACGAGTAGCAAATAGCTAGTTAAAGCTATTCGCCAAAAACTTTTCGTGCATAGTTTACAGTTGCCATGGCATCGGGAGCGTAGGCATCGGCACCAATTTGGTCGGCATACTCTTGAGTAAGAACGGCACCACCAACAACAACTTTACATTCGGGATAATTGGCACGCAGTTGGTCAATGGTTTCCTTCATGCTTGGAACGGTGGTTGTCATTAGAGCGCTCAAACCAACAAGTTTTACTTGCTCGCGCATGGCAGTTTCAACAATAAGTTCAGGAGCCACATCTTTACCAAGATCAATAACCTCGTAGCCGTAATTGTCGAGCAAAACGCGTACAATGTTTTTGCCAATGTCGTGAATGTCGCCCTTAACGGTTGCAATAACAATTTTGTGAGTTTTAACAGTGCTACCGCCAGTAGCTGCAATGTGGTCTTTTATGGCAGCAAAAGCCGACTCAGCAGCCTCGGCGCTCATTAAAAGTTGAGGCAAGAACATAATACCTTTTTCAAACTTTTTGCCCACCTCGTCAAGAGCGGGTATAAGCATGTTTTTAATTATGTCCATTGGTTCGTGTTGCTGCAACTCGGTTTTGGTTAGTTTGTTAGCCACATCTTTCAAACCAAGTTTAACAGCGTCGTTCAAGGTCATTGCTGCGGCTTCGGGGGCTGGTTTCTTTTCGCCCGAATTTGAGTATTTGGCAATGTAGTTTACAAAGTTTGGGTCTTCGCCTTTAAGTGCTTTAACCGAGTAAAAGGTTGACATCATCTTGTCGGAGTGAGGATTGATGATGGCAGCGTCGAGTCCGCTGAATAAAGCTTCGGCAAAAAATGCGGCGTTGATGTTTTCGCGTTCGGGCAAACCAAACGAAATGTTTGATACACCCAAAACGGTTTGCACGCCTAGTTTTTTCACTTCACGCAACGAGTCGATGGTAACTAAATACGATTGTCCGGTGCTTATGCTCATGGTAAGCACATCAATTAGTATTCGGTTTCGGTTTATTCCAAGTTTTTCGGCTTCGGCAATAATGTGTTTGGCAATGGCTACGCGGCCTTCAACTGTTTCGGGTATTCCGTTTTCGTCAAGAGTGAGGCCAACAACCATGCCGCCATATTTTTTTACAAGCGGAAGAACGGTTTTTAGCGATTCGTCTTTTCCGTTTACCGAGTTTATCATTGCAATGCCGTTAACAATGCGTAGTGCACGTTCAAGCGCAATGGGGTCTGATGTGTCGATTTGAAGTGGCAGATTGACAACGCTTTGCAATTCTTTTACTACGTTTTCCATCACCACAGGTTCGTCAATTTCGGGCAAACCTACGTTAACGTCAAGAATGTGGGCGCCATCGGCTTGCTCGTTTATTCCTTCGCGAAGAATGTAGGCAATGTCGCCATCGCGCAAGGCTTGTTTAAATTTAGGTTTACCAGTTGGGTTTATGCGTTCGCCAATAACTACCGAACCTTTTCCAACCACTACGGCTTTCATTCCTGACGAAACCATAGGGCAGTCAATTTGTCGAGGTTGAGGTAGTGGCAAATCTTTGCACGCGGCAATTTCGGCAGCAATGTGTTGTGGAGTTGTTCCGCAGCAACCGCCCATTATGTGAGCTATTGAAGCAAAATGGTTTGTGCTGGCAGCAAAACCGTCGGGTTGCAGGTCGTAAACTGTGCGGCCGTCGGGAGTGCCTTTTGGTAAGCCTGCATTTGGGTTAAATACCAAAGGAAGCGAGCATACTTCGGTTAGTTGGCGGGCAAAAGGTTCCATTTGGTCGGGGCCTACACCGCAGTTAAAACCAAAGGCGTCAACGTTTAGTCCTTCAACTAAGCATGCAATGGCAGCCACGTCGCCGCCGGTTAGCAGGTGGCCGGTTTCGTCAATCATAACAGTTACAACAACTGGCAGATTGGTGTTTTCTTTGGCGGCTAAAATTGCGGCCTTTAGTTCGTATGTGTCGCTAAATGTTTCGAAAAGAATAAGGTCGGCACCAGCTTTTTCGCCAGCCACGCACATTTGTTTAAAGTATTGGTAGGCGTCTTCAAAATCCAATTCGCCAAGAGGTTTTAGTAGTTTGCCTAAAGGACCAATGTCGGCAGCGGCAAACACTGTATGGTTAGCGCCTTGGGCAGCTTTGCGAATGTTGGCAATGGCGGCTGCAAAAATGTTTTCGACAGTGTATGGTGGGTTGGCAAACTTCATTGAGTTTGCGCCAAAGGTGTTACTTTTTATTATGTCGCAACCGGCGTCAACGTATTGTTTGTGAATGTTTTGCACAACGTCGGGGTGGTCAATGTTCCAAGCTTCGGGTAGTTCGCCTTGTTGTAGTCCGGCGTTAAAGAGCATTGTACCCATTGCACCATCGAAAAACAAACGGCGGCTTTTTAATTCGGCTATAAACGACATAATTTTAGTTGTTTTGTTTGTAGGCGCAGTTTGTTTGAGTGCAAATGTCGCACTTGTGAACCACGCACGATTTGGTTTTACTAACGCCAATAATTGCAGTTACCGATTTTGATGGGCGTAGCATCAGCGAGTCGGTTAGTTCAATGCCAATTAGTTTGGTGGCTTGTGTTTGGTTGAGCATCCAAGGTTGGTGTTCAAGGCTCACGTCGCCATAACCGGGACTGAATCGTTTTCGGGTGAAAAGTCCTTGGCTTTCAACTTTTTTGGTTATTTCGTCTTCTTGTTGGTCGGCAAATTCCTCAATGGCGGCTGCGGCGCAAGCTTGCATAATTACTTGTTTGGTTACATGCGTTTTGCTGTAGGTGAGCAGCAGTTTGTCAACTCCAATTCCCAATGTGATGCAAAGCAGATAAACACTTTCAATATTGCCCAAATGTTTTGCAAACTTGGGGCTGTCAATGGTGTGGTTGCAAATAATAACCTTGTTGTTGGCAGTTTGAGCAGGTAGTTGTTTGCTCACAGCACGAGGTGTGGCAACTTGCATCAGTTCGGCATAGCACTCGTCAATTAAGAGCTTGGTTTGTTGGTCGGGCGCTGAGCCTTTGTAACCCAAGTAACGCGATATTTCGGCATAAGGAGCCTGCATTATCGGCCTAAAATTGACGATATGTTATTCAAAATTTGTTGTGCAACATCGGGCTTGTTCATGGTGTAAACGTGAATGCCACGAACGCCATTGGCAAGCAAGTCGATAATTTGTTCGGTAGCGTAGGCAATGCCAGCTTGTTTCATCGAAGCAGGGTCGTCGCCATACTTGTCGGCAATGCGGCGGAAACGGTTTGGCAATGTGGCACCTGATAGTGCGCACGAGCGGGCAATTTGTTTGCCATTGGTTACAGGCATCACACCGGCAATAACCGGAACATCAATGTTTTTGGCCATCATTCGGTACAAAAAGCTATAAAGAACGGTGTTGTCGAAAAACATTTGAGTAGTTAAAAAGTCGCAACCGTTGTCAACTTTCATTTTAAGGAATTCAAGGTCTTTGTCTTGGTGTTCGCACTCTTGGTGGCACTCGGGATAGCAAGCAGCGCCAATGCAAAAATTTCCGTTCTTTTTAATGTCTAAAATCAAGTCTGATGCGTGTTTGTAGTCCATTGCGGTTTGTGTTCCGTCTTTAGGCATATCGCCACGCAAGGCAAGAATGTTTTCAATGCCCGCATTTTTCAACTCGTTCAGTTGCGACACAACTTGTTGCTTGGTTGATGCAATGCAAGTTAAGTGGGCTAGTGCAGTCGATTGGTTAAGGTCTTGAATGGCTTTTGCCACCTCAATGGTGTTTTTTGAATTGCTACCGCCAGCTCCGTATGTAACACTAATAAAATCGGGTTTAAGAGTTGCAATTTTGGCCACAGCATCAAGTGTTGGCTCTATTGGCATTCCAGCTTTTGGAGGAAATACCTCAAATGAGAAACTTGGTTTGCCGCTTTTTAATATTTCTGAAATCTTCATTGTGAAGTGCTTTAATTTGGCTGCAAAAGTAGAAAATACACCATAATAGTCCAGTAGTGAATTATTCTTAATTATTAAACGAATTACTGTGTTTTTAGAAAAAAATTCTTGTTGCCGATAATGCATCCAATAATCCTTTACCCAACATCGTTCCGCTTAGGAGATTCGTTTCTACTCATTCCGCACATGATGCGGAATCCCATTAAAAATGGATATAACGCTTTGCTTGGTAACAGAATGCTATACGTCTATCAAACGTTTTTTTCTCGGTTATAATTAGCCGCCACGGCATCCATAAATTCCACTGTCAAACCAATAGAATCGGATAAATCACGCCAAGAAGGATTAGTATTCTCTATTAATTCTTCTTTCCATTTTCTTTTCCAATTCTTGAGTTGTTTCTCACGATTAATAGCATCAGCAAAACGCTCAAAACGCTCATAATAAACAAGTTTATGACAATTATACTTGAAAGTAACCCCTTTATTAATCTTTAGTTTGTGTTCTGCCACTCTGCGCATCAAATCATTTGTGACTCCTATATACAATACAGTATTTGTTTGATTACTAAGCAAATAAACAAAACCTGCAAACATTTTCATTTGTACAAATATTATGGTTTTGCAATAATAATGATTATTCTATGAGATTGCGGGTCAAGCCCGCAATGACAAGAAGAGGTAACGGTTATACGTTCTTAAACCGATGACATTCCGCTCAGGTGATTCGTTTCTAGTCATTCCGCACATGATGCGGAATCCCATCATAGAGCGTAGAATGGTTGAATTTTGTAGCGGTCAGTTCATTTTTACGTGTTTTGGACTTTTGCCAATTAGTAAAACACGTACATTTTTATTGCCGCAAATCGTTGGGGGAAGAGATAGAATGATTTTCAATCATCAACTTCTAGCTTGGCAGAAACATCAACAATCTAAAATCTCTTGTTTTTGATTAATGCAAAACGGGGTGGGGAGGATTAGTTACTTTTTGCAGTTTATAGCATAACCACACACTTCTTAAAATTGCCTAAATGACAATCAATTAAATGGTTAGATTACTTATTTAATTATTTATTAAAAGTTAATTAAGGAGAAATAACATTACTAAACGATAAAAATACTTTGCTCTATATAAAAAACTTTACATTTGCGTATCTCATTTTATCATACTCATTTTAACAATAACCAAAATTAAGTATGAGTATTGTGAGATAGATATAAAATACTGAAAGCGTTTACTACGCTTGGTCTTGATGCTCTGAAACTTCGCAAACTTCATTGTAAAGTCAAGAACAAAGCAATGGTTGATGCTCGCGTTGTGTACGTATTCACCTTCTGTGCGTACCATATACACGTGGGTTCTGCATTGCTCGTTCTTCTTTACAGGGCAATGCGAAGGCCTCAGGGCGTGGAATGAGCAAAGTAATGACACCCACGTTTTTTTGTTTTTATACCTCTTGACTTTTTATTTTAAAATAGCTGTTGGGTGCTTAGCACAAAATGAGCTTGTCTACAGAATTTATAAGCATTCCTTATAATTTAATTGTATGACAAGCAACAAAAACAAACTATACCAACATTATGGGAAAATACAAAAGATGGATAAAGGTATTGCTAATAAGTATTGCAATATTCTCAGCAAATACATTATATGCTCATGAGAAACAAAACTTTAAAAATAAAAAAGAGCAAAAAAATAAGGATAACAGCAAGCAAAATAAGAAGGATAAAACTGACTATAAGTTTGTTACAGATACTTCATATTCGGATGAACTCTTTGTAGATACAGTTATATTGATGAATATTTCAGCGGTTGTTAATGCTCAAATTGATACCCCTTTAGTTTATCTTCCATTAGAACATTTTAATGAGGGACGTCTTAGAAATTATACAGTTAACCATTTTATTGAGAATTTATTAGTTGAAGATACTGTATATGAGGGAGAATACTCCCTTATAAGACGGGAAGTAAAACAAGGATATATAGACTCTTGTACACAAGCTAATACCATAGAATTAGAAGGTTTTATATCTCCAACAATAATGCAAGAAATAATAGTTGATAACGATTCTACACATGTGGATTTATACTATCAAAGAAAGTCGTATATGCTTATGTGGGAATTTAATGGCGGTACGGCTATTTCTAGCTACTATTCTGGTTGGCAAAAACATGGAACTAATATTAATACCCCTATTCTCGAAAAACCAGGATATACTTATACATGGAATATTGAAGTACCTAAAACCTTAACGAAAAGTTCTCATTTTGAGGCACTATGGAAAACAAAGCAATACGAAGTGGAATGGATGTTGAATGATGGTACTGATTCAATTTTTACTACGTCAAAAGTAGATTATGATACAGAGATTAAAACACCATACACTTTACCTAATCGTAAGGGATACTCATTTATGGGTTGGTCCACAAATCCATCTGACACAATAGCCAAAGTATCTTTAGGTTTGATGACAGGAAACGATACTCTCAATAAAAAATATTACGCTGTTTGGATAAAAGAGAAATATAGTGTCACATGGTATTGTAATGATGGCACAGATGAAGTATTTCAAATAGATAGCCTGTATTATGATGAAGAAATATTAGCGCCCAAAAGTACACCCAAATACAATGGGTTCAATTTTATAGGATGGTCAGCTAATCGTAGCGATACTGTGATTTCTCAGTTTGGCAGAATAGCAAATGTTGATGGAGCTAATTTTTATGCGATATGGGAAATAAATAATAATAGAGAAATATACACGCAAGAAAGTAAGCGCAATGGGCAGACTTATCAAAGCGCCAAAAGAGTAGAACAAACACATTCAGTACCTAAACAAGTTCTAGAGAAAAACACGTATAGAACGGTAACCGCGTCACCAAACCCAACAATAAGCAAAGTAAAGTACTATGACTCTGAATTACAGCAAGGTGATGCTATTAGTGTTTATAACACAAATGGAGAGTTAATAATGACAATGATTTTGCAGTCAACTGACAATATAGAAATTGATTTGTCAAATTACCCTCAAGGAGGATATATAATAGAGGTAAAAGATTTCAAGACAATGATTATTAAACAATAATAAAGGATGAGGATAATGATGCAAATTAGAGCAATAATTATAGTTGTTATTTTTGGAATACTTCCTTTTAGTAACGAAGCACAACAAAACCTTATAAAAATCCCCGTTACAGACGTACCGTCGCCATATGCAGCTCAATTTATGCGTTATGGAGAAATTCCTGTTGGGCATACCACAGGAATACCCCAAATAGAAGTACCATTATATACCATTAAAACTGGAGTGGTTGATATTCCAATAACTCTTACTTATCATGCTTCTGGATTTCGTGTAAATGATGTTGCATCTCCAGCAGGTTTGGGATGGGTATTAAATGCAGGAGGAATGATTAGCAGAACAGTAATGGGGGCAGTTGATGAGCAAGCTATATATTCTTTAGGCAATGTCAATACAATAACAACAGAAGAAGAATTAAATAAAGTTAAAAATGGAGAGAAATTAATAAGTGGTGTTGACTTGAGCAATTCCCAAAATGCTGAGGAACTAAACTATTTATTCTTCAATACGGGTGATAATCCTAATTGTGATGAGCGTTCAGACAAGTACTTTTATTCATTCATTGGCCATGTAGGAAATGCTCAATACAATAACAAAAATGTTGGTGAGGGATTGCAAACAATACCATACGAGCCTTTAAAATTTGAAAGCATAAAAAATGGCTATAATGTATATTTTGTTGTTACCGATACCAAAGGTGTGAAGTACACATTTCAAGACACAGAATATAATTTGAATAAAACAACTAATAAGGGTAAAGTTGTTGGAAGCTGGTATTTGACAAAAATTGTGTTTCCTGGGATTCCAGACGAAGTTACTTTTACGTACGAAGAAGGTACTATGTACCAGGTTAGAACAGTGGAACAAGTAATTAGATGTGTAGGGGGGGCATCTGTTCTGTGGGGAGAAACGCAGGAAAGAATATGTAAAGCGCCTCTGTATGTTGGAGTTGAAGAAACATATGAAGAACCTAAAGCATACAATCAATATGTGTATAACCTAATATCGTGCAAACCAAAATTATTAAAAGAGATTAAATTTAAGGATGTCTCAGTAAGGTTTAACTATAGCAAGGATAGGAAAGATGCTCAACGCAAAAATGTTTCAGAACAGCTTGACAGATTGACAAGTGTTGTTGTATCAAACAAACAGGAAACTATTGAAGAAATAAAATTTAATAACAATGCATACTTTGGAACACAAAAGGAAAACTATAGATTAAAGTTAACAGGAATTGACTTTGTTAAAGAAGGAGGAAAATATACGTTTACCTATAATGAATCATTAAATGCTCAATTACCACAGTACTATTATTATATGTCTCACGTCAATTGTACTGAAGATTTTTGGGGATATTGGAATGGAACTTCGTCAGAGTATGTGTTTCATAATGGAGTTATTAAAAAATATGAAAACATTATAAAAAGATATGTAAATGGTTCAGATATTAGTAAAAAAACGACAAGTCGTCTATCAAGTGAAAGTCATACAAAGGCATGTATACTTACTGATATAAAGTATCCAACAAAAGGTAAAACACATTTTGAATATAGCCTAAACGAGGGTTCGTTTTCTCCATCAAATATTTCAAATCCTAACAATAAATTAGGAGGGTTGCGAGTAGTATCAGTAAAGAATTATGACGAAAATAATCTTGAAAAGGAGTGCAAAACATATAGCTATTCTGATGGTAGAACAATCTTTTCTGAAAACGCACTCTACTTTGAAGATTATTTTCACAACCAAACTCAATTGTTCGACATCTACACAGAATTGGGGATAAATGATGCCTGTATATGTGGTATAATAGGAAAACGCCACCAATTGTTAGATGTGTATAATTTTTATAGTTCTCCATTTTGCCCTTTGTCTGGTTTAGGAGGAACACCAGTGTTTTATCAAACAGTGACTGAATACTTTGGAACATCAACATCAAACAACGGTTCTATTGAATATAACTATGGGTTTAATAGAGAAGAACGTGGTAGTGAATATACATGGGAAGGTTCACACATGCCGCAATCTTTCATTGCATCTATTGACTGTGATTATGGGTATGACAAAGGACAATTAATATCAGAAATAGTACTTGACGCGTCAGGGAACAGAAAGTATTCAAAGGAAATGAACTACTCAACCTTCACCAATACAATAAAAACAGGACTAAGATTAGGGTTGTATGTAGAATTGGATAGTAAACTTGAAAGCAACAACGAAGATACAGATCCTTACTTTGCCATAGGCGTATATGGAGGAGGATCTTATTATAAGAGTTACGTTTTGCAAAATATCATTGGTAAACAAACATTTGCCTATCAAACTGTAAAACAACCTATTAAAATGGTTGAGAAATGGTATGACGACAAAGGTTATACCACAATTAAGACAACAGAATATGCATATTGCTTAAAATCTAACGGTTCTTTAACTTCTTCTATTACAGGATTGTTAGCAGTTAATAACCCTTTGCGTACTAGTGTTACAAATAGCAAT
Organism: Salinivirgaceae bacterium; assembly: GCA_024405635.1. Classification (GTDB taxonomy): domain Bacteria; phylum Bacteroidota; class Bacteroidia; order Bacteroidales; family SZUA-534; genus JAKSOL01. Next base: position 19,169 of record JAKSOL010000007.1, read on the forward strand.
GGGTCAAAATACGAAGACGAAGTATTATTGCCTTGTTACTATTCGTATAAGAGTCAGTCTGTTTATAATGAAATGTGTAAAAACATGATGTATGAGTATCCAGTTACAATTCAAAGAAAAGTAGATGGCATGATAAAAGAATACACCGATTATTCATTTCAAAAGTTTAATAATAGTTTTTATGCTCCTATTAGTATATCTCAAAATGGAGATAAACGTATTGATTGTAAAAATTACGATAGTAGAGGCAATTTGATTTACGCAATAAAAGATGGAGCGCAACATATTGTTTGTATATATAGCTACAATTATTCCTACCCAGTTTTTAAAATTGAAGGAGCAACATTAGCCCAAGTTGAAAAAATAATATCTCAAAATGGATATTCGTCTGTAGAAAATCTGGGGGCATCATATCCAACCGCCACCACAATTGAGAATATAGGAGCAAAATTACGATCTGGTTTAGCTTTATCAGCAATGGTTGATACTTACACATACGCACCTTTAGTGGGAATAACAACGCATATTGATTGCAGAGGAGCAAAACAGACGTATGAATACGATTCGGGAGGAAGATTGGTAAATATTTTTGAGCATAATGGTTCAAATAAATACCTATTGCAGCATTTTGATTACAACTATTCAAACAAATAATGGCATGAAACAAATCCTTACAACAATAATTGTTGCATTGGCGTTTTTTGCCAATGCTCAAAGTTATAGCACATTAGCACCAACAACGAGTTTGAATTATATTGTTAAAGTTGTTCCAAGAGTTCAAATGTCTACAGTTAATAGTGCTACATCGCAAAATTCAACCATATCTGTTGATTATTACGATGGATTAGGTCGACCTAAACAAACTGTGTTAGTTGCGGGTTCTTCAACAACTGCTGATTTGGTTTCAACAATTGTTTACAACAAGTTTGGGCAAGTATCTACTGAATGGTTACCAACTCCTTCATCTACTTGTTCTGGGGCTTATTGTTCAGGCTTCAATACTCGTGCAATCTCAGCATACTCTAACTCACAACCATCTACGCGTCACGAATATGAAAATTCACCATTAGCACGACCTATAAAAGATTATTTACCGGGGACTGAAATGGCATCGAACCCATCAAGTATCGACTATGTAGCCAACAATGAAATGAACGTAATTAAGTACAAGTTAAATTCAACATCAACAGTTTCTCAAGATGGTTATTACGACAATGGTGTACTTGAAGTGAAATTAATAAAAGACGAAGATGGCAATTCAAAATACATATTTACCGATTTGATGGGGCAAGTTGTGTTGGAGCGTCAAATAAATGGCAATCAAAAACTTGATACTTATTATGTATATGACATAAAAAGCAATTTATGCGTTGTATTGCCACCAAATAGTAATGTAAGCAATCAAGCTACTACAGCTTATATTTACAAATATGACAAAAGAAACCGTTGTACTTATAAAAAGGTTCCTGGGGCTGACTATATTTCGTATGTTTATAATAGTAGCGATTTGTTGACCTACTCTCAAGATGGTAACCAACGAAAAAGGGGAGTTTATACATATTACGTTTACGATAAATTTAATCGTGTTATTGAACAAGGCGAATGTACTAGTACTTCGCGTGCAAATGCAAAACTCATGATTAAAACATATTACGACACATACCAGTTCCTTGCTGAAACTGAATTCAGAAGTTTCTCAAATTCATCGTCAGTTAATACTCAAGGCTTAATGTTAGGAAAGAAAATTTGTGAGCTCGAAACAGGTAAATGGCAATATGAAGTTTACTATTACGATTACCGAGGTCGATTGATAAAAACAGCTGAAAAGGACAAGTATGGTAACATGAGAACATATACCACGACGTATAATTTTGCCGACCAACCAACAAAAGTATTAGAAGATCATACTTCGCGTACAATAAGTAAAACTACCACATACTCATACAATAACCTTGGCCGTATAACCAACGAATACACAACCCTAAAACAAAACAACACAACCAAAGCCACTGCGCAAGTATCATACTCATACAATAACGTAGGCCGATTGGCTAGCAAAACACTAGGCACAACAAACAAAATTGCAGTTAACTACACTTATAACACACAGGGACAGCTACTTACAATAAAAAGTACACCTTTTTCGCAGGAGTTGCGATACAACACCTACGCATACGCTACCAAATACTACAACGGCAACATATCGTCAATACAGTACCAACATAGTGGTCAATCGTCAAATTGTTTTACCTTTGGATACGACAACCTAAACCGATTGACAAGCAACATGAAGCACGAGGCTAGCTCTTCAACCACACCAAACTCGCGCAACAAACTTACCGAGACCGGCTTTACCTACGATGTAATGGGTAACATTACCAAATTTACCCGCTACGATGTTTACGAAGCAGCCAACACTTACACACTGACATACAACACCTGCAATCAACTAACCAAAGCAACAAACACCAAAGGAAAAACCTACACATTTAGTTACGACCAAAACGGCAACGCACTAAACACAACAAACGGACTAACCTTAACTTACAACATACTAAACTTGCCATATCAAGCCAAAAGTGGTAGCACACTTAAATACCAATACAACTACCTAGCCGATGGTCGTAAAACTGAATACATTAATGATAAAAACAACGCCGCAGGCCGAGCCTACCACGGTAGCATAGTTTACAACATGTACCAAGGACAATTTTCGTTTGAGAGTACCGACTTTGCAGGCGGGCGCATAACTGGCAACTACGCAGTGCAATACCACATAACCGACCACTTAGGCAACGTGCGCACCGTGCTTAACAACTCAATGACCATACTAGAACAAAACGACTACTATCCGTTTGGCCAACGCCACCCAAACCCCGCCATGAAAACCACCACCAACCGCTACCGCTACAACAGCAAAGAGCAACTCACCGAGGTTGAAGTCATTGACTACGGTGCCCGCCTCTACAGCGCCGAACTTTGCCGCTGGCTACAAGTGGACCCTTTGGCAGATTGTTCAAAGCAGATTAGTTTTTCACCATATGCTTTTTCTGCTAATAGCCCTATTAGATATATAGACCCAACAGGAATGATTTGGAAAGATCCCCAAGAGGCAAATGTGTTAACAAGCAGAATAAATGATAGGATAAAGGCAATAAAAATTAATAACCAAAAATATGAAGCTATAATTAATGAAGGAGGATTGAGTGACAAAAAGTTAGCTAAGATAGAAATGCGAATTAGTGAGAATAATAACAAACTAGATTTGCTTAATCAATCTCTGGAAGACATTGAAATAATTGGAAATTCCACTGAAACATTTAAACTCGCAGGACCAAGTGAAAGTGATGGAACTCATGGCGTTGTTCGAGGTTCGGAAGGTGTTATTAAAATAGAGGGAAGCACTGTAGGACTTCATATACACGAAATTAGACATGTAGGGCAATCTATTAAATCGAGAGGATTGAGGTTTAATTCTGATGGTAGATTGCTTAATTCAGGAAAAAACCAAACCCAACAAATATTTAACGAAATAGAAGCATATCAAGTTCAATATTCTTACGATGGCTCATTTCCAGGAACTGCTTCTTCATTGAATGATATTAATGAGAAATCTCTGATGAATATTAAATTTAGTAATGGCACATCTGTTTATAAAAGTATTATAGGTTATTAAACATAATATGAAATGAGAAGACTATTGATGGCGATACTAGCGGCAACTTTAGTTGGTTGCACTATAATTAAGATTAATTCTGGTAATAAGAATTTAGCAGGCGAATATTTTTTGAATAGCAATCTACTATATCAAGCATTATCTGAAAATAATTATTCTAGTTTGGAACTTAATAGTAACGGAACATATACTTTAAACAAGGCTAAAGTGTCTTTTACACCAGTAATAGAGCAATGTGATATTGCTTCATCAGGAAAATGGTCGTATGTTTCAAATAATGTACTCGAAATTACAAGTGAGAATTTTGAACTAAAACAAAAAGGATTTGAATATGAAATAATACAAGAAAATAAATTATCGAAAGATAGTTTATATTTCATAATTAAATTTCCTTCAGACTATCATCCATTTAAAATGGAACTTTGTTTCAATTATTCCAATTATGCTGAATTTGAAGACACTATTATAGCATTGCCAAAATCTAAATACATATTCAAAATAAGTAATCGTAATCATATAGATTTACGTTTGTACTCTATACCAGGTATGGTAAATCATAAAAGCAGACTATCTTATACAATATTTGAAGAAAACTTTGAAACGGAGAAATACAATTTTTATACTATAGAATTACCATACTTTGACCGTTGTTTTATTGAATTTGAGCCATACTATAAGGAACTGATATACATTAAAAATGATAAACAATTATTGTGGCATGGTGAATGTTGGGAAAAATAGGCTACATTTATTTGTTACTACTCAAATAAATAAAGAATTATATTCTCTTTAGTTATAAAGATTAATGTAATTATCTAATAATCACCTAAATACCACATAACCGACCACCTAGGCAATGTGCGCACCGTGCTAAACAACTCAATGACCATACTAGAACAAAACGACTACTATCCGTTTGGCCAACGCCACCCAAACCCCGCCATGAAAACCACCACCAACCGCTACCGCTACAACAGCAAAGAGCAACTCACCGAGGTTGAAGTCATTGACTACGGTGCCCGCCTCTACAGCGCCGAACTTTGCCGCTGGCTACAAGTGGACCCTTTGGCGGAGAAAAACCACAATTTTACACCGTACCATTTCTGCCACGCAAATCCAATTGTTAGAGTGGATAATAATGGAATGACAGACTACACTTTTAACAAAATAACAGGCGAAGTACACCAAGTTGGCATGGCTAATAATGAACTAGATAGAGTGCTACGAACAAACAAACAAGGTGAAATTAAGTACAAAAGAAATGGCGAAGCCAAAGTGGATATTGACGGAATAGAGAAAGGCATATTGAAGGAAGGCCAAAACTTTAAAACCCAAGACCAAATTATAGAAGTAGGCGCCGAAAACCAACCAACTGAAAATGGAGTAAAAAACTTTGTATTGCAAATGTCAGAGTATTTGGGGAAAGAGATAAGAGGTCTATCGTATTCCGCTGATGGAGTTGCGAATGTTTCTCATATGATAATTGGTCATTATTCGGGTAATACATATAATACATCAAAAGGAACAACATTATTAAGAACTTTATTTTCAATTGATAATTCCACAAATTATTCTTTTGTAATGAATATGTTCCATACCCATCCCGATGGAAAGCTTGGACTAACATATACTAACCCACAACTATCAAAAGATGTTGAAGAACTTAATCGTAGAAAAGGAGGTTTTCCTAATGCAAATTTTTTTATCATTTATAGAAACGATGGGAAAATAGATATTTATGATTACACACACGAATATAGACCCTAACATGAATAGATTTATTATTAGCATAATAGTATTACTTATTCTTAACACAAATCTTTATTCTCAAAACGAAACTGTAAAAGTGAAAATTATTGATGAAGAAGAGCTTGAAGCCCTACCCGGTGTGAGAATTCAAGTTAATGACTCTATTATAGGGCAAACTAATTTAAAAGGAGAGTTTGAAATACCTTTTATTCCAAATGAACTGACTATTGGTGATTTAGGACTTGAAGATGCTATTATTAAGAACAGTTGCAACAATCTTGAAATTGTAATGCTGGGTGATTATACCTACGATTTCATATCGTTGAAAAAAGTCGATCGTCTTCGAATGAAAAGATTCAAGCAATTGCCCAAATTGCACAAACAAGCTTACGAAAAAGGCATCTTTAAAACCGAACAGCCTTGCTACACTCGCGAGTTTATTCCATATTACAAAGGCAAGAAAAAGAAAGCAGAATAACCCCAACCCCGCCATGAAAACCACCACCAACCGCTACCGCTACAACAGCAAAGAGCAACTCACCGAGGTTGAAGCCATTGACTACGGTGCCCGCCAATACAGCACCGAACTTTGCCGCTGGCTACAAGTGGACCCTTTGGCAGAGAAATACAAAAGCCTTAGCAGCTATAACTTCTGCGCCAATAACCCTTTGAAGTTTGTGGATGTGGATGGAAGGAAAATTGTTTTCGCAAGTAGTTCCTCTAATGAGTTTAAAGCGGCATTTGCAAAGGCTGTGCAATATTTAAATAGTCATGGTGCGGGTGGAATGATGGCCAAATTAGAAAAATCAGATAAGACTTATTATTTGTCGATTGATGATGGTCGTGGTGATCGCTTCAATGTTAAAGAAAAAACTATTTATTGGAACCCAACAAAAGCCATTTTGACAACAAAAGGACAGGAATTGTCACCAACAACTATCTTAAACCATGAAATTGATCATGCATTACAATATGATAAAAATCCTAAACAATTTAGGATTGACACCAAAACAAAAGACGAACAATATGAAAACAAGGAAGAAAAACGTGTTATAACAGGTTCGGAACAAGAAACCGCAAAAAAACTTGGAGAAATAAAGGAGGGAGAAGTTACACGAGAAGATCACAGAGGAACATTATATGAAACCAAGAGTCCAATTTCAACAGATTGGAAATATGAAATTATTGTTAACCCATAAGAGAATAATATGAATAATACTACTAGCACAATGGCTTTGCTTCTATTTGCAATATCTTTTACATTTATCTCATGTCAATCTTTACAAAGTAAAGTTCAAAAAGACACAAATAAAAAATTAGAAGAAATATGGATTAAGGCAATGGACTTTGAAACTGTTACCTGTATATCTATTTTATGTGACAAGTTCGAAGACGAAGCATTTGGCCAATATCAATCAATTACAGATACAATAGTAATCAATGAACTTATAGATATATTGTCTAATATGCACCAAATTGAACCTATTAATTTTGATATAGATACTCGTGCAAGAATAAAACTCATTTCCAAAAATGACACAAATACAATATGTATTGGTAGTCTTATTTTGGATTATAATTTAAAATTTTATGATACCCCCAAATCATTAATTGATTTTATAGAGAAATATGTGGATATAGAAGAGTAGTGTGTTTTACCTTTGGATACGACAACCTAAACCGATTGACAAGCAACATGAAGCACGAGGCTAGCTCTTCAACCACACCAAACTCGCGCAACAAACTTACCGAGACCGGCTTTACCTACGATGTAATGGGTAACATTACCAAATTTACCCGCTACGATGTTTACGAAGCAGCCAACACTTACACACTGACATACAACACCTGCAATCAACTAACCAAAGCAACAAACACCAAAGGAAAAACCTACACATTTAGTTACGACCAAAACGGCAACGCACTAAACACAACAAACGGACTAACCTTAACTTACAACATACTAAACTTGCCATATCAAGCCAAAAGTGGTAGCACACTTAAATACCAATACAACTACCTAGCCGATGGTCGTAAAACTGAATACATTAATGATAAAAACAACGCCGCAGGCCGAGCCTACCACGGTAGCATAGTTTACAACATGTACCAAGGACAATTTTCGTTTGAGAGTACCGACTTTGCAGGCGGGCGCATAACTGGCAACTACGCAGTGCAATACCACATAACCGACCACTTAGGCAACGTGCGCACCGTGCTTAACAACTCAATGACCATACTAGAACAAAACGACTACTATCCGTTTGGCCAACGCCACCCAAACCCCGCCATGAAAACCACCACCAACCGCTACCGCTACAACAGCAAAGAGCAACTCACCGAGGTTGAAGCCATTGACTACGGTGCCCGCCAATACAGCGCCGAACTTTGCCACTGGCTACAAATAGATCCACACGCAGAGAGCTATTACCATGAATCCCCGTTTGCTTACGTAGAGAATAATCCCATTAGCAGGATAGACCCTGACGGAAGGGATTGGAAGATATCATCAAGTACTGATGAATATGGTGTAACACATGTTAATATTACAGTTACAGGTGTCTTGTATAATAACTCTTCCAACAGTACAATTGATATGAAAAAACTGAATGCAGAAATTACCAAACAGATAAATGACACATACAGTTTTTCAGACAAAAATTTTAATATTAAGATGAACGCCGATATTAGAGTCGTTACGTCCGTAGATGATATTAGCAAATCAGACCATGTTTTTCAAGTTGTAGACCAAAGTTCTTTGGGTAAAAATGTTCTTGCGAATGCTACTCTGAATGGATTAAATATCAGGTTGGGTTCAAATCTTGTCAATGATGTACTGTCAGGGGCTAATACCCGAACTGTTTCTCACGAGTTAGGGCACACAGGAGGTTTGTACGATGCTAATTTGAACAATTCGTTAAATGTGAATTTGTCGAATAATTTGATGACACAAACTGCAAAGATTCAATCTTTAGGAGTTAAAGACATAAACACTGCCAAAAATATAGAACAATCACAGTTTAATTCAATTGTTAAAAGCTATGACGCAGGTTCTCTAAATCAACATTCGCCGATATCACATAGTTTAAGATTAGGGTTTGTTCCAGGAACAAAATTTACGATGCCAATGGTTTATCCATATTTCAAAAAAGTATTAGCAAAATGAAAATATCATATAGAACTTTATTTTTTCTTTTCATTATGACCTTATTATCGTGTCATTTATTGATTGATGAATCTAAAGTAGAAGATAATGGATGTTGGGTAAAACTGAAAGAAGGAGAGAGTATTGACGGATATACACGTAGTGGCAATTTAATTTTTGGAGGCTATTTAGATTCACTTGTTTATTACCCTTCAATGTCAAAAGTGGATGTACAAACGTTTGAAGTTTGTGTGGGAAGCGGCTATGCTAGGGACAAGAAACGAGTTTTTTACCCTATTAAAATTACGTGTATTGATGCAACGACACATGGAGGATGTTACTTTGAAGAATATACTGTGAAAAGTGCCGATCCGAAATCATTTAAATACTTACATGACGGTTACGCAATAGATGGGAAAAAAATGTATCTTGATGGGAAGAAAATAAAATGGCAAGAAGGAGTATTGAAAAAATAACCAAACAACATACTATTTTAATTTTATCGGTTATTTAAGTTTACCACATCACCATTTTTCATATTCAACGCCACCCAAACCCCGCCATGAAAACCACCACCAACCGCTACCGCTACAACAGCAAAGAGCAACTCACCGAGGTTGAAGCCATTGACTACGGTGCCCGCCAATACAGCACCGAACTTTGCCGCTGGCTACAAGTGGACCCTTTGGCAGAGAAATACAAAAGCCTTAGCAGCTATAACTTCTGCGCCAATAACCCTTTGAAGTTTGTGGATGTGGATGGAAGAGAAGTTAAACCTACAAGTGTTGCAGAATTAGTAATGATTCAAAATACCTTACCTAAAGAAGCCCGAAAATATGTTGCATTAGACAACAAAGGGTTAATTGATAAAGGTTTAATAAATTCACATACTAGTGTAAGTCAAAATTATAACAACCTTAAATCTTTGGTTAATTCAAATAGAGTCGTAGAAGTTGTGCTTGATGACAAATTCAAATACATTGGGAAAGACGGAGTGTGTGGAACTGAAACGATGCAACATTCTTATTTTGATCCACAATGGGATACAGAAGATGATAAAGACATATATGGACAAACAATGGCTGGCACTTCTACAGGAGAAAGTGGATTCTTGGGCAAAACGTTATTTCCCGACAATGAAGGACTACAAAATTCTATTAGCAATAATATTGTAGTTATTGTAAATAAAAACTTGTCAGCAAAAGCTGCCGCTGAAATATATAGCCATGAAGCTAATGGACATGCCTTATTGTATATACTAAATGGTGGAGATCATAATGGAGCAAGTCATCAAACGCAAAAATGTGGTTTAACAGAATTGAATGTTCGTCTAAAAGAAATGATACTGCAATCAAAACAAGAAACAATATTTAACATGCAAGAGAAATGAAAATTAAACATGTAATTCTATTTCTAATTCTAACTTTTGACATTGCTCCCCTTTATGGTCAAATACAAATAGATACGATAATCGTTAAATATTATAACGTATTCACAGAAAAGGAAGAAACCATTTGCAATTACCAATTAACAAATGGGACTAACGATGATTACTTAACATGGGTATCACTCGACCCTAAAAGTGGGAAGTCCAACAAGGATTTGGTATATGATTATTTTAAAAAGGCAAAAGGTGATTATAGTTATATTAATTTAATGTTTGAAGGAATTCTTGATACATTACCATTATGCATAGGAACAACTTTTGTAAAACAACTTAAATCTGGAGAAAAGTTTTCATATCTCGTAACAATGAGAAATGCTGAATTGGAAATGTATAGTGAAAGGATAGTGGTCATGAGAAAAAAAGAAATTAAAAAATATTTAAGAGTTGATATAGACGAAAAATACCTTTTCCAAGGTGCGAATATTTTGCTAACGAACTAATTATAATACTCACCCATTAAAATTAGTCCCCAACCCCGCCATGAAAACCACCAACAACCGCTACCGCTACAACAGCAAAGAGCAACTCACCGAGGTTGAAGCCATTGTTGGATTTAGGATAAAAGTAGTATCCAAAATTTTGTTTTTTACTTGTTTACAATACATCAACTTCTAGCTTGGCAGAAACATCAGCAATTTAAAATCTCTTGTTTTCGATTAATGCATCGCGGGTATTAATTATTATGATTTGTGTAGGTGCAAAAGTCACTTCCCAAAATCGATTTTTTGAGTGTTACCAACAATTTGCGCGTTTTGGACTTTTGTCAATTAGTAAAACACGTACATTTTTATTGCCGTAAATCGTTGGCAGTTGTGCGTTCGACGGCATTTTTATACGAGTAAAACGTACTGCCAACCAAAATAGGCTTGTAAAGGAGCAGAGTAGTGCAAACTACCTTCAAAGTGGCGTTATTGCTCAGTGTTAGCCAAATTTCAGAGACCAAAATCAACGTTTTTGCTCCTACAAGAAACACGTAGTTTGCTGCAAATAGCGGCCAATGCGAAATACACGTATATCACTATAAATAGGTACCCCTCTACATTTGTTCTCGTTAAAAACATAAAACAAGTATGGCAACAATTGAATTCACCAAAATGCACGGAGCAGGCAACGATTACATTTACGTTGACACCACCCGTTTTGCAATAGCCAACCCAAGCGCAACATCAATTGTGTGGAGCGATCGACACAAAGGCATTGGCGGCGATGGTCTTGTGCTGATTGGTAAGTCTGATGTTGCCGATTTTAGCATGCGCATTTTTAATGCCGATGGCTCAGAAGCTCAAATGTGCGGAAACGCAAGCCGATGCATTGGCCGATATGTTTACGAGCATGGTTTAACAACCAAAACAGAGTTTACACTACAAACAGGAGCAGGCATTAAAACCATAAAACTAAACCTTAGCAACGGCAAGGTTGACAGCGTGAGTGTGAACATGGGCAAACCAATGTTGCACAGCGCTCAACAATTTGCAGGCGAAACAGCTGAGCAAATTGCAGCAAACTCGCTTGCCACTTATCCAGTTACAGTTGATGGCCGCACCTTCAACGGCAGGTTTGTATCAATGGGCAACCCACACTTTGTGATTTTTGTTGACGACATTGCTACACTTGACATTAGCCACTACGGCCCAATGATTGAAACCAACAGCGTGTTTCCTCAAAAAGTGAATGTGGAGTTTGCACAAGTGATTGACGACCAAACCATACGCATGCGAGTGTGGGAACGTGGAAGTGGCATTACATGGGCTTGCGGAACTGGAGCTTGCGCCACAGCAACTGCATCAATAGTGTTGATGCAACGCGCTAGCCGCCAAGTGATTAAAATGGACGGCGGCGATGTTACTATTGATTGGGGCGGCGACGAACTAACCATGACCGGTCCTGCCACCGAAGTATTTACCGGAACAATTGATGAATAAATAAAACTAAAAGCAAAATGGCTACACTAAACGAAAACTTTTTGAAACTACAGAGCAACTACTTGTTTGCCGACATTGCAAAGCGAGTAAAAGCATTTAAGGCGCAAAATCCCGATGCAAAAGTTATATCGCTTGGCATTGGCGACGTTACACAACCAATTTGCGACGCATCGCTTGCAGCTATGCACAAGGCAGTTGACGATTTAGCTCAAAAGCAATCGTTTCGTGGTTACGGACCAGAACAAGGCTACGATTTTTTAATTGAGGCAATTATAAAAAACGACTACGAACCACGTGGTGTTCAACTAAAAACAACCGAAGTGTTTGTAAGCGACGGTGCTAAAAGCGACACCGGCAACATTGGCGACATTTTTGGCACCGACAACAAAATTGCCGTTACCGACCCTGTTTATCCTGTTTACATCGACACCAACGCAATGGCAGGCCGCACTGGTATTAACGTAGGCGGTTTGTGGACAAACATTGTTTACTTGCCTTGCACCGAAGAAAACAACTTCCTTCCAAAGTTGCCTCACGTGCCAGTTGACATTGTTTACCTATGCTACCCAAACAACCCAAGCGGAACGGTGATGAAGAAAACCGAACTAAAAAAATGGGTTGACTACGCCATTGCAAACCAAGTGATTATTATGTACGATGCTGCATACGAGGCATTTATTCGCGACGAAGAAGTAGCACATAGCATTTACGAAATAGAGGGTGCTAAAAAGGTGGCAATTGAATTCCGCAGCTACTCAAAAACTGCAGGTTTTACAGGCGTTCGTTGCGGCTACACAGTTGTACCCGAAGAACTTACAGTGATTGCCGAAAACGGCGAACGTGTTCAACTAAACAAATTGTGGAACCGTCGCCAATGCACCAAATTCAACGGAGCATCTTACATATCGCAACGTGGTGCTGAGGCCATTTACACACCAGAAGGCAAGGCTCAAACTCGTGCCACAATTGACTACTACTTGGCAAACGCCATGTATTTAAAAACCGAATTGCAAAAAATGGGCTACACCGTTTATGGTGGCGACAACGCTCCTTATTTGTGGGTTAAAACTCCAAACGGAATGAAATCGTGGGATTTTTTCGACCTGCTGCTTAACAAAGCACATTTGGTTGGAACTCCGGGCGTTGGTTTTGGCCCAAGTGGCGAAGGTTATATCAGATTTACAGCCTTTGGCGAAAAAGAAAACTACATTGAGGCGGTTAGCCGTCTGCAACAAATTGAATTATAAAAGTTTAACCATAAAATTTTACTATTATGTCAACCTTACGATTCCAAGTGATTGGCGAAGCTTTTAAAAAGCAACCACTTGAAGTGGAAATGCCAACAAAACGACCTGAGGAGTATTTTGGAGTAAACGTGTTTAACAAAGCAAACATGTTCAAATATCTGCCTGGTGATGTTTATGCAAAAATGGTAGATGTTATGGAAAACGGCGCAACAATGGAGCGCTCGTTGGCCGACAAAGTGGCCATTGGTATGAAAAAATGGGCCATGGATTTGGGAGCAACTCACTACACACACTGGTTCCACCCATTGACCGACACCACAGCCGAAAAACACGATGCTTTTATTGAGCACAATGGCAAAGGTGGTGTTCTTGAAGAATTTGAAGGCAAACTTCTAGCCCAACAAGAACCCGATGCTAGCTCGTTCCCTAGTGGCGGTATCCGTGCAACTTTTGAGGCTCGCGGTTACAGTGCATGGGATCCAACTTCGCCTGCTTTTGTTATGGACGACACCCTTTGCATCCCAACAATCTTTGTATCATATACTGGCGAATCGCTTGACTATAAAGCTCCACTTATCAAAGCTCTTCATGCTGTTGATAAAGCTGCTGTTGACGTTTGCCACTACTTCGATTCAGCTGTTAAAAAAGTGTACTCGTACCTTGGTTGGGAGCAAGAATACTTTTTGGTTGACGAAGGTTTGTATGCCGCTCGTCCCGACTTGCTAATGAGCGGCCGTACTCTTATGGGACACGGCTCAGCAAAAGACCAACAACTTGAAGACCACTACTTTGGCGCCATTCCAGAGCGCGTGCAAGCCTTTATGAAAGACCTTGAAGTAGAGGCAATGAAACTTGGTATTCCTGCCAAAACACGTCACAACGAGGTTGCACCAAACCAATTTGAGTTGGCTCCAATTTTTGAAGAAACCAACCTTGCTTGCGACCATAACATGTTGGTAATGACCTTGATGAAGAAAATTGCCCGCAAACACGGATTCCGTTGCTTGTTGCACGAAAAACCATTTGCAGGAGTAAATGGTAGCGGCAAACACAACAACTGGTCGTTGGGTACCGACAATGGTCACCGCCTAATGTCGCCCGGAAAAACAACCGAGGAAAACCTAATGTTTGTAACATTTGTGGTTAACACTTTGGCTGCCGTTTATCGTCACAACGGATTGCTAAAAGCCAGCATCATGAGTGCAACCAACGCACACCGTTTGGGCGGCAACGAGGCTCCACCGGCAATCATCTCAAGTTTCCTAGGCAAACAATTATCCGATTTGCTCGACTCACTTGAAAACTCATCGAGTGACGACCTTTTCAAAATTGCAGGCAAAGCAGGCAAAAAAATGCTTGACATGCCTCAAATTCCAGAATTGCTTATCGACAACACCGACCGCAACCGCACATCGCCATTTGCATTCACAGGCAACCGTTTTGAGTTCCGTGCAGTTGGTTCAGAGGCAAACTGCGCTAGCGCAATGATTGCACTTAACACCGCAGTTGCTGAGCAATTGGTTGACTTTAAGGCCGCTGTTGATGCTCTTATTGCAGGCGGAATGGACAAGAAAGAGGCTATTATTAAAGAAGTTCAACGCTTGATTAAGTTCTGCAAACCTGTTCGCTTTGACGGCAACGGCTACTCTGACGAGTGGAAAGCTGAGGCTGCTAAACGTGGTTTGGACTGCGAAACTTGCCCTCCAAAAATTTTCCAACACTACACTTGCGAACACAGCGTTAAGATGTATGAAAAAGTTGGTGTAATGACCAAAGCCGAACTTGAGGCTCGCAACGAAATTAAATGGGAAACCTACACCAAGAAAGTGCAAATTGAGGCTCGCATCTTTGGCGATATGGCTATTAACCACATTATTCCAGTTGCTACAGCTTACCAAAGCCAACTTATCGACAATGTGTACAAAATGAAAGGTATTCTTGGCGACGAAGGCGAAAAACTTTCGGCTAGCAACATTGAGTTGATTAAGAAAATTGCTGGTCACGTTCGCGAAATTGAAGAGGGCGTAACCGCTTTGACCAACGCTCGCAAGGTTGCTAACAAACTTACAAGCGAGTTTGAAAAAGCTATGGCTTACTACGAAACTGTAGTTCCAAAAATGGATGCCATTCGCTATCACATTGACAAACTAGAGGAAGTGATTGACAACACTCTTTGGCCATTGCCAAAATATCGCGAGTTGTTGTTCATTCGATAACTTACTGATTTTAAGAACCAAAGACCAAGGAAACGGATGGTCTTTGGTTCTTTAAAAAACAACAAAAAGCATTTGCCCAAACAGGGTGAAAGGCCCTTGTTATTCGCAAAACGAACGATTTAGAAATAAAAAACTGATACTGAAATGGAAACAGAAATCCAACAAAGAGTACAACAAACTGTAGGTTTGTATTCGCCAGAAAATGAGCACGATGCTTGCGGCGTTGGAATGGTTGTGAACATTCACGGCAACAAGAGCCACGAACTAGTCGATTCGGCTCTAAAAGTACTTGAAAACATGCGCCACCGTGGTGCCGAAGGTTCTGACGGAAAGTCGGGCGACGGCGCTGGCATTATGGTGCAAATTCCTCACGAGTTTATCCTTTTGAAAGGTATTCCTGTGCCTGAAAAAGGAAAATACGGAACCGGACTTGTGTTTTTGCCAAAAGACAAAACAGAGCAAGATCGTATTTTGAAAATAATGATTGAAGTGATTGAGAGCGAAGGTCTTACATTGATGAAACTACGCGATGTGCCTACCAATCCTTCATGCTTGGGCGAGGTTGCTTTGCAATCAGAACCCGATGTTAAGCAAGTTTTCATCACTGGCATTTCAAACGAGGAAGCTCCAAATCTCGACCGCAAACTTTACGTTATTCGTCGCAAGATTGAAAATCAAGTAACAAACAAGGATTTTTACATTGTTTCCCTTTCAAGCAAAAGCATTGTTTACAAAGGTATGCTTGCCAGCCAACAGGTTCGCGAGTACTTTGACGACCTTCGCGACAGCTACTTTACTTCGGGAATGGCTTTGGTTCACTCTCGTTTTTCAACCAACACATTCCCAACTTGGTCGCTTGCACAACCTTTCCGTTTGCTTTGCCACAACGGCGAGATAAACACAGTGCGCGGCAACCGCAACTGGATGAAAGCCCGCGAGAGCGTGCTAAACTCTGGCATGCTTGGCAACATTAGCGACATTCGTCCAATTGTTCAACCAAACATGAGCGACTCGGCATCGCTCGACAACGTGCTCGAATTCTTTGTAATGTCGGGCTTGAGCTTGCCTCACGCAATGGCGTTGTTGGTGCCAGAATCGTTTAACGACAAAAACCCAATTACCGAAGACTTGAAGGCCTTTTATGAGTACCACTCAATTTTGATGGAACCATGGGACGGTCCTGCTGCTTTGTTGTTCTCCGATGGCCGTTATGTTGGCGGTATGTTGGATCGCAACGGTTTGCGCCCTTCGCGTTACCTTATTACCAACAACGACATGATGGTAGTAGCCAGCGAGGTTGGCGTGCTCGACTTTAACCCAAGCCAAATACGCCAAAAAGGTCGTCTTGAACCTGGCAAAATTCTTATGGTTGATACCGAAGAGGGTCGCATTTACTACGATGGCGAACTTAAAAAACAACTTGCCACCGAGCACCCTTACCAACAATGGCTATCGACCAACCGCATCGAACTTGAAAAACTGAAAAGCGGCCGCCACGTTAGCAACTCGGTTGCAAACTACAACAGCAAGTTGCTCAACTTTGGTTTTGCTAAAGAAGATATTCAGAAAACTATTATACCTATGGCCATTAACGGATCGGAGCCTGTTGCTTCAATGGGTAACGACACTCCGTTGGCTGTTATTTCCGATCGTCCACAAATATTTTTCAACTACTTCCGCCAACAATTTGCGCAAGTAACCAACCCTGCTATCGACCCAATTCGCGAGGAGTTGGTAATGTCGCTTACCGAGTACATTGGTTGTGTGGGACACGGAATTCTTACTCCTGACGAGAGCAACTGCAAAATGGTGCGTTTGCCTCACCCAATTTTAACAAACTCGCAACTCGATATTCTTTGCAACATTCGCTACAAAGGTTTTTTCACCACAAAATTGCCAATGTTGTTTGAGGTAAGCCGCGGCGAAGACGGACTAAAAGATGCCCTTGACAAGCTTTGCAAAGAGGCTGAGGCTTGCGTTGACAAAGGCGTTAACTACATTATTTTGAGCGACCGCGATGTTGACGATGCTCACGCTGTTATTCCATCGTTGTTGGCTGTTTCGGCTGTTCACCATTACCTTATCTCGGTTGGCAAGCGCGTACAAACTGCCTTGGTGGTTGAGAGTGGCGAAATTCGCGAGGTGATGCACGCTGCACTTTTGTTAGGCTACGGCGCTTCTGCTTTGAACCCTTACATGACCTTTGCTGTGCTCGATAAATTGGTTGCAAATCACGAGATTCAAGAAGACTACGAAACTGCTGAGCATAACTACATTAAAGCAGTTTGCAAAGGTTTGTACAAGATTATGTCGAAAATGGGTATTTCAACCATTCGCTCGTACCGCGGTGCCAAGATTTTTGAGAGCATCGGCTTGAGCGAGAGCTTGTTGCGTACTTATTTCGGTACCGAAATATCAACCATTGGCGGTATTGGCCTAAAACACATTGCTGCCGATGCCATTCGCCTTCACAAAGAGGCTATGGCTGCCACCGACGATATGGAACTTCAAGACACTGGCTTGTTCTCGTATCGCAAAGACGGCATTGCTCACGCTTGGAACCCTGAAACCATTTCGACTTTGCAAATTGCTACTCACACTGGCAGTTACAAAAAGTACAAAGAGTACACAAACTACGTTGACAACAAAGAGCAACCTATTTTTATTCGCGACTTTTTGGACTTTAAGCGTGCTGCAAAACCAATTTCGATTGACGAGGTTGAGCCTGTTGAGAGCATTGTAAAACACTTTGTTACAGGTGCAATGTCGTTTGGAGCATTGTCAATTGAGGCTCACGAGGCTTTGGCTCTTGCAATGAACAAACTTGGCGCTCGTAGCAACACTGGCGAGGGCGGCGAGGACAACACACGCTACTATTCGCAAGTTGATGGAGTTTCGCTATCGTCAAAAACAAAACAAATTGCATCGGGCCGTTTTGGTGTTACTGCCGAGTATTTGGTTAATGCCGAAGAGATTCAAATTAAAGTTGCTCAAGGTGCAAAACCGGGCGAGGGTGGTCAACTTCCTGGCTACAAGGTAAACGAGATTATTGCCAAGACTCGTAACTCAATTCCTGGCATTTCGCTTATCTCGCCTCCGCCTCATCACGATATTTACTCAATTGAGGATCTTGCTCAATTGATTTTCGACCTTAAAAACGTAAACCCAACAGCTGCAGTGAGCGTTAAGTTGGTAGCCGAAAGTGGAGTAGGCACCATTGCTGCAGGTGTGGCAAAAGCCAATGCCGATTTAATTGTTATTTCGGGAGCTGAGGGTGGAACCGGTGCATCGCCAGTATCGTCGATGCGTTTTGCTGGAGTGTCGCCAGAGATTGGTCTTGCCGAAACTCAACAAACTTTGGTTTTGAACGGTTTGCGTGGTCGTGTTCGTTTGCAAACCGACGGTCAACTTAAAGATGGCCGCGACGTTATACTAACCGCAATACTTGGTGCCGACGAGTTTAGCTTTGGTACTTTGCCACTTATTGTATTGGGTTGCGTAATGATGCGCAAGTGTAGCTCAAACACATGCCCTGTTGGTGTGGCTACTCAAGACCCAGCACTTCGTGCTCGTTTCCGTGGCCGTAGCGAGTATGTGGTTAACTTCTTCACTTTCCTTGCACAAGAAGTTCGCGAGTATTTGGCCGAAATGGGATTCACTAAACTTGACGACATTATTGGTCGCACCGATTTGATTCAGGTTAAACCAATTGCCGACCAAGCTAGCAAACCTGCAACTCTTGATTTTGCTCGTTTACTTACCCGCATCAACAGCAAAGAGAGCATTTGTTGGGACAAACGACCTTACACCAAGGTTGTTGGCGTAAAGGATATGGATATAATTGCTCAATGCCAACCAGCTATTGAAAACAAACAAACTGTTGACCTTGAATATGCAATTAAAAACACCGATCGTGCTTGCGGTACAATGCTATCGGGTGCCATTGCCAAAAAGTATGGCGAGGCTGGTTTGCCCGATGGAACTATCAACATTAAGTTCAAAGGCTCGGCTGGTCAATCGTTTGGCGCATTCTTAACCAAAGGTGTTGAGTTTAAACTTGAAGGCGAAACCAACGACTACTTTGGTAAAGGCCTTTCGGGCGGTCGCATTGCCATTATGCCTCCAATTAAGAGCAACTTTGTAGCCGAAGACAACATTATTGCCGGCAACACTGGTTTGTATGGAGCCACCACCGGCGAGGTGTTTGTAAATGGTCGTGTGGGCGAACGTTTTGCAGTTCGTAACTCGGGTGCCATTGCAGTTGTTGAGGGCGCTGGCGACCACTGCTGCGAGTACATGACTGGCGGTCGTGTGGTTGTGCTTGGTCAAACTGGTCGAAATTTTGCCGCTGGTATGAGTGGCGGTGTGGCTTACGTGTGGGACAAAAATCGCAACTTCGATTTCTTCTGCAACATGGACATGGTTGAGTTGAGCCTTATCGAAGAGTCGAGCTACCGCAAAGAGTTGCACGAACTTATTACCAAACACTGGCAATACACAGGTTCAAGTCTTGCTCGCACTATGCTCGACGATTGGAACCACTACGTTGAAGAATTTATTCAAGTAGTGCCAATTGAGTACAAACGAGTGCTTCAAGAAGAGCAACTACGCAAGTTGCAAAGCAAAATTGCCGACATTAAATCTGAAGAGTGATTTTGACCGATAGTGAAAAGTGAATAATTAATAATTGTTAGTTCGTTGCATGCAATGTTCATATTAAACTGAACCACAAATAATTGCATTGAGCCAACAATAGCAAACGAACTACTAAAACTGATACAATTATGGGAAATCCAAAAGCATTTATGACCGTTCCTCGCAAGGAGGCCGGTTATCGCCCAATACAAGACCGCATCCACGATTTTGGCGAAGTGGAGCAGACTCTAAACTCAAAAGATCGCCAATTGCAAGCATCGCGCTGCATGGACTGCGGTGTGCCATTTTGCCACTGGGCTTGTCCGCTTGGCAACAAACAACCTGAGTGGAACGATGCTCTTTACAAAGGCAACTGGGAAGAGGCCTACAAACTTTTGTCGGAAACAAACGACTTTCCTGAATTTACAGGTCGCATTTGCCCAGCTTTGTGCGAAAAAAGTTGCGTGCTTAACCTTACAATGGGCGAGCCTACTACTTGCCGCGAAAACGAGTGCGCAATTATTGAACACGCTTTTCTTGAGGGCTATGTTGTTCCAAAAAACTACGCTCGCAACGGTAAAAAAGTAGCTGTTATTGGTGCTGGTCCTGCTGGTTTGTCGGTTAGCTGCCAACTAAACAAAATGGGCTACACAGTTACCGTGTTTGAAAAAAATGAGTCGGCTGGCGGTTTGCTCCGATTTGGTATTCCAAACTTCAAACTAAACAAAAGTGTAATCGACCGCCGCGTTGAATTGCTTGAGGCTGAAGGTATTACCTTCCTTTATAACCAAAATATCGACTTGCAAAAGTTGCCAGAGGGATTTGATGCATACGCCATTTGCACAGGCACTCCAACAGCTCGCGACTTGAACATTGAGGGCCGCGAACTTAAAGGCATCTACTTGGCTCTTGAAATGTTGAGCCAACAAAACCGAGTTTTGGCTGGTCAAAAGTTTAAAGACAGCGAATTGGTTAACGCAAAAGGCAAAAAAGTGCTTGTGATTGGCGGTGGCGACACTGGTTCCGATTGCATTGGCACTGCTAACCGTCAAGGTGCTGTAAGTGTTACACAAATCGAAATTATGCCCGAGCCTCCTGTAGGTAGCAATCCTGCTACACCTTGGCCAATGTGGCCCAACATTAAAAAGACCACATCGAGCCACAAAGAGGGCTGCGAACGCCGCTGGTTGCTAAACTCAAACAAGTTTATAGGCTCAAACGGAAAGCTTACAGGTGTTGAGGTTGAAGGCGTTATTTGGGAGCCAAATCCAAATGGTGGCCGCCCAATTATGAAACTCGATGGCAAAAAAGAAATTATTGAGTGCGATATGGTTTTGCTAGCCATGGGATTTATCAAACCCGAGCACCCACAATATGCACCAAATGTGTTCCTAGTTGGTGATGCTGCAAGCGGTGCTAGTTTGGTTGTTCGCGCTTTGGCTTCGGGCCGAAAGGTTGCCAAAGAAATCGACAATTTCTTGAAACAATAAAAGCAAGCAACTAATTAAAAACAGAACGATGAAATAAACGAAGTGGTAAAAACTAAAAGCCAGAAAGAATTAATTGACAGATGTTTAACTAATAAAAATTCAGAATTATGAAGAAAATTGAGGCAATTATTCGTAAGACGAAATTTGAGGAAGTAAAAGATGCCCTCCTCAATTCGAACATCGACTGGTTTGAGTACTGCCCAGTACATGGTATTGGTCAAAGCCGACAAGAACGCATCTATCGTGGTGTGGTTTACAGCACCGATATGATTGAGCGTATGAAAATTACCATTGTTTGCCGCGACGTGTTGGTTGATGCAACAGTTAAAGTTATTCGCGAAACTGCACACACTGGAAATGTAGGTGACGGCCGAATCTTTATCTCCGAAGTACTTGACTGCTGGTCAATTCGTACAGGCGACAATGGCGACACAGTACTAAAAGACAAGAAATAACCATTTGTTTATTAATCATTTAAATGTTTTGAAATTATGTTAGCAACTATATTACAGGCCGTAGCCGAAAGTGCTATGGTTGAAGAAGCAAAGGACTTTGTAAACGGTTTGGATACCCTTTGGGTACTGTTGGGCGCTATGCTCGTGTTTTGGATGCAGCCAGGTTTTGCGTTGGTTGAGGCTGGTTTAACTCAAGCCAAAAACACCGCCAACATTCTTATGAAGAACTTTATGGACTTTATGGCCGGTACTGTTCTTTATTGGATTCTTGGTTTTTCAATCATGTATGGTGCAGGCAACGCATTGTTTGGTTGGAGCGGTTTCTTCTTCATTGGCGAAGACAGCAACGTTCCTGCTGAGGCTACTTTCATTTTCCAAACTGTGTTTGCAGCAACCACAGCAACCATTGTTTCGGGTGCTATGGCTGAGCGTACCAAATTCTCAATGTATGTAATCTACTCAATGCTCATCTCTGCCTTTATTTACCCAATTGAGGGTCACTGGTCATGGGGTGGCGGTTGGATGAGCGAACTTGGTTTCCACGACTTTGCAGGTTCAACTGTAGTTCACCTTTGCGGTGGAGCCTTGGCTTTGGCTGGTGCCATTGTACTTGGTCCACGTATTGGCAAATACGACAAAAACGGCAACTCACGCGCTATTCCAGGTCACAACCTAGTGCTTTGCGCTTTGGGCGTGTTCTGCTTGTGGATTGGTTGGTTTGGTTTCAACCCATGTTCAACTGTTGCTGCAACTGGCTACGCAAATGCAGTGTCAATGTCGCACGTGTTTGTAACTACCAACATGGCTGCTGCAGTGGGCGGTTTGGTTGCTTTGTTCTACACTTGGATTGTAGAGGGAAAACCAGGTTTGTCAATGGTTTGCAACGGTGTGTTGGCCGGTTTGGTTGGTATAACTGCAGGTTGCGATTGCGTTGACATTTGGGCAGCTGCAATTATTGGTGGCGTTGTGTCATTGGTAATGTGTATGTCGGTAAGCTTTATCGATAAGGTGCTAAAAGTTGACGACCCTGTTGGTGCTGTTTCAGTTCACGGCGTGGGCGGTTTGCTTGGTACCATTCTTACTGGCGTATTCTGCAACACTGAGGCTTACGGAGTAGAGGCTAGCATTGGCGTTCAAACTCTTGGCGCTGTTGCAGTTGCAGTGTTTGCCTTTGTAGTTGGCATGGTATTGTTCACCATCATTAAAAAGACCCACGGCTTGCGTTGCGATCGTCGCATCGAGGAAGAAGGTCTTGATGTTTACGAACACGGCGAGTCAGCTTACAACAACTAATAACAGATTTGTTGAGTATCAGTTTTTATGGGGGCGGCCTTAGGGCCGTCTCTATTTTAATTTAACTGATGCTCCATTATAAAAACTGATAATTAAACAAACCGATGTCTTTGCTGAACAGACATCAATTTAACTAACTAAAAATTTAACGAACGATGTGTGGAATTGTAGGTATTTTCAATATTGAGCAGCAATCAACCGAGCTGCGTAACAAGGCGTTAGCCATGTCGGCAAAAATTCGTCACCGTGGTCCCGATTGGAGTGGTATTTACTGCGGTCAACGTTGCATCTTGGCTCACGAGCGCCTTTCAATTGTCGATCCTCAAAGTGGTCGCCAACCTTTGTACTCGCCCGACCGCAAACAAGTTTTGGCGGTTAATGGCGAAATTTACAACCATCAAGCTATTCGTGCTCAATATGCTGGCAAATACGAGTTTCAAACTGGCTCCGACTGCGAAGTTATTCTTGCTCTTTACCGCGAAAAAGGCATCAATTTTCTTGAAGATTTGAATGGCATTTTTGCTTTTGCTCTTTACGACGAGGAGCGCGACGAATTTCTTATTGCACGCGACCCAATTGGCGTTATTCCTCTTTACATTGGCAAAGATGCCGATGGCAAAGTGTATGTTGCCAGCGAGTTAAAAGCTCTTGAGGGCTTTTGCGATAGCTACGAACCTTTCCTTCCGGGCCATTACTATCACAGTGCCGAAGGTGAACTTAAACGCTGGTGGACTCGCGACTGGTTTGAGTATAATGCAGTAAAAAACAACCCAGCAAGTGTTGCCGAATTGCACGATGCTCTTGAGGCTGCAGTTAAGCGCCAACTTATGAGCGATGTGCCTTACGGTGTATTGCTATCGGGCGGTTTAGATAGTTCGGTAACTTCGGCTATTGCTAAAAAATTTGCTAGTAAACGTATTGAGAGTGGCGACAAAACCGAAGCTTGGTGGCCTCAACTTCACTCGTTTGCTGTGGGCCTAAAAGGTGCTCCCGATTTGGCCAAAGCCCGCGAGGTTGCTAAACACATTGGAACCGTTCATCACGAGATAAACTACACCGTGCAAGAGGGCTTAGACGCCATTCGCGATGTGATTTATTTTATTGAAACATACGATGTTACAACCATTCGTGCCAGCACTCCAATGTATTTGCTTGCCCGTGTAATTCGCAGCATGGGTATAAAAATGGTATTGAGTGGCGAGGGTGCCGACGAGATTTTTGGCGGTTACCTTTACTTCCACAAAGCTCCAAGTGCCGAAGAGTTCCACAAAGAAACTGTGCGCAAACTTGGTAAACTATATATGTACGACTGCCTACGTGCCAACAAATCGCTGAGCGCTTGGGGCATCGAAGGTCGCGTGCCTTTCCTCGACAAAGAATTTCTTGATGTTGCAATGCGCCTAAATCCTGAAGTTAAAATGTGCCCTGGTTCAACCATCGAAAAGAAAATTGTGCGCGAGGCATTTGCCGATATGTTGCCCGAGAGCGTTGCATGGCGTCAAAAAGAGCAATTCTCCGACGGCGTAGGCTACAGCTGGATTGATAGCTTGAAAGAACTAACAGCAAGCCAAGTAACCGACGAGCAAATGGCTCATGCTGCCGAGCGTTTCCCAATAAACCCACCAATGAACAAAGAAGAGTACTACTATCGCAGCATCTTTGAGCAACACTTCCCAAGCGATTCGGCTGCGCGTAGTGTGCCTAGCGAAAAAAGTGTGGCTTGCTCTACTGCCATCGCTCTTGAGTGGGACGAGGCTTTCAAAAACCTTAACGACCCTAGCGGCCGCGCTGTAAAAGGTGTTCACGAAAGTGCTTATTAATTTCAGTTAATCGGTTTATAACGAATAACTAACACAAAAAGGTGAAACGTTTAACAAGAAACTGAGTATGGATTCTTTGCACGAAGAATGTGGCGTTTTTGGCATCTTTGGCGTCGAAAATGCAGCCGAAATGGCCTACTATGGACTTCATGCGTTGCAACATCGTGGTCAAGAGGGTTGCGGCATTGTTGCTGTCGATTCTAACGGACAACTTAAACGCATTAAAGGCGAAGGGCTTGTTCACGAGGTGTTTAACGAGGATAAAATTGCTAATCTGACTGGCAATATGGCCATTGGCCACGTGCGTTACTCAACCACAGGTGGCGGTGGCATCGAAAATGTGCAGCCGTTTATGTACATACACAGTACAGGCGATTTTGCCTTAGCTCATAATGGCAATCTTGTTAACTACAAGCATCTGCGCGAGCAAATGGAAGAGACTGGTAGTTTGTTCCGCTCGTCAAGCGATAGCGAAATTCTAGCTCATCTTATTAAGAAAACAACCACAGGCAAAGACCAACCTCGCATCTATGCTCTTATTGATGCTCTTAACGTAATTGAGGGCGCCTTTGCATTCTTAATAATGACCGCCAACCGCATTTATGCTTGCCGCGACCGCAACGGTTTACGCCCGCTTGCTATTGGCACTTTGCCCAACGGCGGCTATGTTGTTGCTAGCGAAACATGTGCATTCGACACCATTGGTGCCACTTTTTTGCGCGATGTTGAACCTGGCGAAATAGTGTCAATCGACAATCACGGTTTGCGAAGCAATTTCTTCACCCAAAACACACGTCATGCCATGTGTGCCATGGAGTTCATATACTTTGCTCGCCCCGATAGCGATATTGACGGCTGCAATGTTCACACGTTTCGCAAAGAGTCGGGCCGACGTTTGTTTGCCGAGGCTCCTGCCAATGCCGATATGGTGGTTGGTGTGCCCGACAGTAGTTTGAGCGCTGCTATGGGTTACGCCGAGGCTAGCGGTTTGCCCTACGAAATGGGGTTGATTAAAAACAAATACATTGCCCGAACCTTTATTCAACCATCGCAAGCGTTGCGCGAAAAAGGTGTTCGCATGAAACTCTCGGCTGTAAAGTCGGTGGTTAACGGAAAAAGGGTAGTGCTAATCGATGATTCAATTGTGCGAGGTACTACATCGTTGCGTATTGTAAACATGCTTCGCGAGGCTGGTGCTACCGAGGTTCATGTGCGCATTGCTAGCGCACCATTGCGCAAACCTTGTTTCTATGGCGTCGATATAAGTAACGAAGATGAACTTATTAGCGCTCGCTTTTCGGTTGACGAGGTTTGCAAAAAAATTGGAGCCGACTCGCTCGCTTTTCTTTCAGAAGATGCAATGAAAGCTAGTGCAAACCGCAACGACATGTGTTTTGCTTGTTTTAACGGAAAATATCCAACCAATGTTAATGGTTAAATAGCCATTCCCCCAAAAAAAAACGAGAAACGAAAAACGAATAAATAAATGGAATCGAAATACATCTTTGTTACAGGCGGTGTTACATCGTCGCTCGGAAAAGGAATTATAGCCGCATCAATGGCTAAGTTGCTGCAATGCCGCGGTTTACGAGTAACCATTCAAAAGTTCGACCCTTACATTAACGTCGATCCAGGAACACTTAATCCATACGAGCACGGCGAGTGTTATGTTACCGAAGATGGTGCCGAAACCGACCTTGATTTGGGCCACTACGAGCGTTTTTTGAATGTGTTTACATCGCAAGCCAATAACGTTACAACTGGCCGCATTTACAAAACAGTTATTGAAAAGGAACGCGAGGGCGCTTATTTGGGCAAAACGGTGCAAATTGTGCCTCACATTACCGACGAGATTAAAAACCGTATGCGTCTGCTTGGCAAAACCGGACAATACGATGTTATAATCACCGAAATTGGCGGAACAGTGGGCGACATTGAATCGTTGCCATACGTAGAGGCTGTGCGTCAGTTGCAATGGGAGTTGCCCGAATCTGATTGCATGGTGGTGCATCTTACCCTTATTCCTTACTTGAGCGCTGCTGGCGAGCTTAAAACCAAACCAACTCAGCACTCGGTACGCGCTTTGCAACAAAATGGCGTTCATCCCGATGTAATTGTTTGCCGTAGCGAACGTCCTGTTCCCGACGATATGCGCCGCAAAATTGCAATGTTTTGCAACGTTCGCCCCGAGGCGGTTGTTATTTCGCCCGATGCCAAAAGCATTTACCAAGTTCCTATTTTGATGCACCAGCAAGGACTCGATAGCATTATTGCTGTTCACTTTAAAATTCCTTTGCCTCCTGCCAATTTAACTCAATGGAACAACTACCTGCAACGCTTGTTCAATCCTAAACACGAGGTTGATATTGCGCTTGTTGGCAAGTATGTTGAGTTGCAAGATGCTTACAAGTCAATTCTTGAATCGTTTATTCACGCAGGAGCTGCCAATAGTTGCAAGGTTCATGTTCACACTGTGCACAGCGAACATATTACAGCCGACAATGTGGCTCAACAACTTAAAGATATGGATGGCGTGCTTGTGGCTCCCGGTTTTGGCAGCCGTGGTTTAGAGGGCAAAATTGAGGCTATTCGTTATGCTCGCGAAAACAATGTGCCGTTTTTCGGAATTTGTTTGGGTATGCAAATGGCGGTTATTGAGTATGCTCGCAATGTTGTGGGCTGGGCCGATGCAAACAGCGCCGAGGTTACTGCCGACACCAAACACGCTGTTATTGATATGATGGAGGAGCAGAAACGCATAACCCTAAAAGGTGGAACAATGCGTTTGGGCGCTTATCCTTGCAAGCTGAAAGATGGTAGTTTGGCTCAGCATATTTATGGCAAAACCGAAATTACCGAGCGCCATCGTCATCGTTACGAGTTGAACAACAACTTTGCTGCCGATTTAGAAAAAGCAGGTTTGGTTATTAGCGGAACCAATCCGGTGAGCAACCTTGCCGAGATTGTTGAATTGCCAACGCATCCGTTCTTCATTGGTGTTCAGTTCCATCCCGAACTTAAGAGTACACCAGAGAACCCACAACCTATTTTTGTGAAATTTGTTGCAAAATCGCTTGAAAACCGAAAGAAACGATAGCCTTATTTTAAGTTTATTAAAACAAAAAATCCCCAAGTTTTGGCTTGGGGATTTTTTTGTATTGATAGTAAAAATGACTTGCTATTCGGTTTTTATCAAATCGCTCTTGGCCTTGCTTTTGTTTACCATTATAACACCAACAACAACCAAAATGGCGGCTACCATTTTTTGCCAGTTGAGCGAGTCCATTCCAAGATAAATGCTCATTACAGCAGCAATTAGTGGTTGCAAATAAGTGTAAAGGCTTACAACGGTTGGCCGCAGACTTTTTTGTCCCACGGGAATAAGAAAATAGGCCACAAAGGTTGCCATAATAATCAAGTAGGATAGTTCAAGGTAGTAGTTTGTAGGAATGGTTGAGTAATTAACGCTTGCAAGGTCGGTTACACTGAAGGGCAACGACACTAAAAGCGAAAACAAAAACATCCACTTCATAAACGTAACTACACTGTATTTGGCAATTAGTGGGCGGAAAATGCCAAGGTACATGGCAAAAAATACGTTGTTGAAAATTAAAAGCACCACGCCCATCGGTTTGGTTTCCGATACACCATTTGAGCCTAGGCTTACGCTGTTGAGTATAAGCATCACCACACCAGCAAAACCAATAATCACGCCGCCTGCTTTTTTCCATGTAATTGGTTCTTTAAGAGCTATGGCGGCCACAATCATTGTAAAAATGGGCACAAGAGGCGAAATAATTGCAGCATCAAGTGATGTGGTTATGGTTATGCCAACCAAAAAAGTCATTTGGGTAAGAAACAAACCTAACATTGATGCTATGAATATTTTGCAAAAGTCGGCACGGTCAATTTTTTCTTTTGGCATAAAAACCGAAGCTAACCAAAGTAGCGCACTAGCGCCAAGTGCACGCAAGGTAAACAACCCTATGGGCGAAATTATGTGCGAGTTGGCAATACCTTTGCACACAATAATGTTGAATCCAAAAATGGCGTATGCCGTAAAGGCTGCAGCGTGGCCAATAAGTTTGTTGTTGTTTGCGTCCATTCTTTATGTTGTTGTTTGTGCTACGAAATGCGGCCCCAATCAAACTCATATCGCCAACGGCGGGTTAATTCGCTTAGCAGAATAGAGTTGTTGTTATTGGCAAGGGTAGGGTCGTTGTCTAGTACTTGCTCGGCAGCATTTCGGGCAATAATCAAAATTTGGTTGTCGGTGCTAAGGTTGGCAATTTTCAGGTTAATGTCTAGTCCGCTTTGTTGTGTTCCTTCAAGGTCGCCAGGTCCGCGCAGTTTAAGGTCGGCTTCGGCAATGGCAAAACCGTCGCTTGTTTGCACCATGGTTTGCAAGCGTTGGCGAGCATCGGTGGTAAGTTTATTGCCCGACATGAGTATGCAGTACGACTGGTCAGCTCCACGGCCTACACGTCCGCGTAATTGGTGCAGTTGGCTCAAACCAAATCGTTCAGCGCTTTCAATAACCATTACCGAGGCATTTGGCACGTTTACACCTACTTCAATCACTGTGGTTGCTATCAGTATATCGGCCTGATGGTTTATGAAGTAGTTCATCGATATGTCTTTGTCGGCTGGTTTCATTTGTCCGTGTACCACGCTTATTGAGTATTGCGGTGGCGGAAAAGCGCGCAATATGCTTTCAACTCCATCTTCAAGGTACTTGTAGTCGCTCGACTCCGATTCCTTTATCATTGGATACACAATGTAAATCTGTCGGCCAAGTTTTATTTGGTCGCGCATAAATTGAAATACTTGCAGCCTTTTTGTGTCGAAGAAATGGTAGGTTTTAATTGGTTTTCGGCCTGGTGGCAGTTCGTCAATTACCGACACGTCGAGGTCGCCATACAGAGTCATTGCCAAGGTGCGAGGAATGGGTGTGGCGGTCATTATAAGCACGTGTGGTGGTGTGTTGTTTTTCTTCCACAATTTGGCGCGTTGTGCTACTCCAAAACGGTGTTGTTCGTCAATCACTACCATGCCAATGTTGTTAAACACCACGTTGTCTTCAATAAGTGCGTGAGTTCCAACCACAATTTTTAGTTGTCCTGAAGCTAAATCGTCAAGCAATTTTTTTCGCACCGATTGTTTGGTTGATCCTGTGAGTAATGCTACAGGCAGTCCCATTGGTTGCAGCAAATCGCAAAACGACTTGTAGTGCTGTGTGGCCAATATTTCGGTTGGTGCCATAATGCAAGCTTGAAAACCGTTGTCAATGGCCAACAATATGCTCATAAGTGCTACAAGTGTTTTTCCGCTACCAACATCGCCTTGCAGCAAACGGTTCATTTGGTAACCAGTGTTGGTGTCGTGTCTAATCTCGTGTAGCACTCGTTTTTGTGCTCCAGTTAGTTCAAACGGAAGGTGCTTTGAGTAAAAGGTGTTAAAATATTCGCCTACAGTGGTAAACCTATGCCCGCCAAAGGCTTTGGCTCTATGTCCTTTTATTCGTAGCATTTTAAGTTGTATGTAAAACAACTCTTCAAATTTTAATCGAAAACGAGCCCTTTCAAGTTCTGCTTGGCTTTGTGGAATGTGTATGTTCATTAGCGCATCGCCAAGTTTCATAAGATTTAGTTGCTCAATAATGTAGGCGGGTAAAGTTTCGTGTATCGAGCCTTTTATTTGTTGGTGTAGAGCTATTTGAATGTTGTGAATGGTGCGCGATGTTACATTGCGCGTTTTCATTTTTTCGGTAGTGTTATATAGTGGCAATAGCGCTGCCGATAGGTTTTGTTTGTGCTTGTCCATTGTCTCCATTTCGGGGTGAACAATGTTCAAGTTGCGGTTAAATTCGCTAGGCTTACCAAACACCACATATTCCTCGTTCAGTTTTAGCGACGAGCGTATCCATTTAATTCCGCGAAACCATACCAACTGAATCAGTCCTGTTTCGTCGGCAAAATAGGCTATCATTCGCTGTTGACGGCCTTCGCCAATAACATCAACTTTGGTAATTCGGCCTTTAATCTGAACCCAACCAAGTTGCTCGTTTAATTGGTTAATGGGGTAGTATCGAGTGCGGTCAAGATGTCGGTACGGAAAGTAATACAACATGTCGCGAACTGTTTTTATGTTCAGTTCGGTTGCTAAAATGTTGGCTCGTTCGGTTCCAACACCTTTTAGGTACGTTATGTTGTCGTCAAGGTTTAGCAATGTGTTACCGTTTAACTAAAAGTTGTCGTACCAGCTACGGCTCTTGTTGTATTTCAAGTCTTGCAAAACGGCCGATTTTACGTTAATGCTGAAACTATAGCTTTGGCGGGCTCCAAATGGAACCAATCGAACCGAAGCAACCCAGCAGTGCAAGTCGCGCGATATTGACATACTTGTATGTGTGAATTGTTTTGTGTCGAAATCGAAACCTGAATTCAAACCAATTTTCCATTTTGGAGTTAGGCTTAAGTCGCCGTTAAAACTTAATGTTTGGCTAATTTTTTGCGACAAACCTTGGTTGGTGTATGTCAGGCTATAGTTTAACGACAAGCTCCAAGGCACATTAAAGTAGTCGTACTCGCGCAATTCGTCGCTCACGCCATCGCTGTGGTCTGCATCAATGTTTTTGGTTTCTTCGTCTTTGTTCTTTTCTGCTCGTTTTTTCGCTATGTCTTTCGAATTGAATTGATAACTGGTTGATAGCGAAGCTCGTGTTATGCGGAAAGGTTTGCCAGTAACGTCGTATTCAAATTTATCGATGCGCTTGCCCAAGTCGTCAAGTGCATAAAGGTCGCCTGTTGCATTAAAGTTTACGTTCAGTGTTTTAAACAATTTTGTGCGGCCTGTCATCGATATGTTGCTCCATTTGAATTGCTCGGCTAGCATATTGTAAGAGGTTGAAAAATTCAACGCATCAAAAATTACCACTTTGCGAGTTTGTGTTATTGTGTCTTTTAAGTCGCGCACTTTCATTTCAACTCGGTTGCCTAACGAGAACGAGAACGAACTTGTTTTTCCTTTGCCCGGTACTCCGTAAACAGCGTTCTTAAATATCGAATAACGCTTGCTAATGTCGTTTGCATAAGCAGGGCAAGGGTCGCTGCGGTAGTATCCAAATTGATTGGTGCTAAAATCGGGTTTGTAACTATACGATATGCTTGGAGTCATTACGTGGCGCAATGCCAATATCGGTCCAATTTTGTATTGGTACATGCCATACAATGTGGTATTTACGCCTAACGATACGCCATACTCGTGCAACCATTTAAACTGATTGTGTTCTACTTCTTTGTAATGGTAGTCGTATACTTTTTTGTTTGCGCTCGATCTTGCCTCGTTGAGTGTTGAATCGACAAATACTTTTTCGGTGTATTTCCAATACCATCGGCCTGTGTAGTTCACACCAGGCGACACACTTAGGTATTTAAGCACCTTAAACGATTTGCTTATGGTTGGTTTGTGTTGTGCTCCGTATATAAACTTGTCTTTGGTTGATGGCGCAAACAAACTATCGATGTGTGTTTTTACCGAATTTTTGAACGATCCTGAGTACGATATGCCAATGTCTTCGTACCAACGTTGTTTGCCAACTGCATTTTTACGTTTAAATGGTTGAATGCGGCGCATCGATAGCGACAAATTAGGCAGTGTTAGGCTCAAACTTGAGTCGCGTGTGTTTTGTGTGTGCAACACGTTTATTGATGCATTAAACGGCGAGTTCCAAATACTATTCATTTGGTACGATATGCTCGACGATGTGGTGTTGGTTAAGTAATCGGACGACGATGTTGAAACCTTTTTGTTGTACTCGCTGCTCGAAAAGTTTACGTTGGCGCTAAAGGTTGTGTTTGGTCGGAATTTTGGGTCTTGTGTGTGTGTCCAAGTTAGTTTGTACGATGTTCCTTCGCTGTAGTCGCTTAAGCCTTTTTCGCCTGTTACGGTTTTGGCGTATGTAAACGACATGTTGCCCGAGAATTTGTATCTCACTTTGTATCGGGTTGTTGAAGTTGCGTTCCACGAGCCTTTTGAGTAAACGCTACCACGAACAGTAAAATCAAAGTAATCGTTAATGGCCAAATAATAACCACCGTCTGATAGGTAGAAACCACGGTTGCGCTCTTCGCCTACACGTGGCATTATAAAGCCCGATGTTCGTTTTTTGGTAATGGGGAAGTAACCAAACGGCAATGCCAATGGAAGCGGTATGTCGGCCATAACCATATATGCGGGTCCCGACACTATGGCTTTGTCGGGTATAACTTTTCCTTTTGTTAGCATCAGGTAAAAGTGTGGGTCTTCCAACTCGCAAGTAGTGTATTTTCCGTGCAGAATGTTAATTGAGTTGTCGGCTTCTTTTTTTGTGAGTTGGCTGTGCAAATAGCCATCTTGTTGTTCGCTATATAGGTTTTCAATGTAGCCGCGCTGTGTGTTTACGTTGTAGGTCAGCGTTTTAGCTTTCATTTCTTCATTTCCTTGTTTAAATACAGGAGCGCCAGTAACGTTGCCAGTGCTATCGGCAACTCCTTCGGCATACACAATGCCTTGGTCCATATCGGCCTCAATGTATGCGGCGGTAAGGTTAATGTCGTCAAACTGAATTTCGGCATCGCCATAAAGGTAAACCTTGCCACCATCGAGCGAAAAAATGGTAGAGTCTTTGGCTGAGGTTGAAATGGTTGATTTGAATAGCGGCTTTTTATTTTTTTGAGCAGAATCGTTGGCTGCAATAGCAGATTTGCTCGCATCATTAGCTGGTTTTGATTGAAACTCGCTGCGAGTTTCTGTCGTTGCTATGTGCGATGCAGTGTCGGCTTTTGCAGTTGTAGTGTCTGTTGCCGGTTTATTATTGTTATTTTCAGCAGTTTGTCCCGATGCACTTGTTGCGCACATCAGTAAAACCAACACCGCTGAGAATATTCCTTTTGCTTTCAAATCAAATAGATTGTACTACTTTTGTTAACCAAAAAATGGCAAAAAAATTGCCGTCAAAACTAATCAAAATTAAAGAGCCATTAAAGCATGAATAAAAAAATAGCAACTTTGCTGATATTCTTTAATATAGCCACTTTTGGCAACTGTGTTTCGGCTCAGCAAAATGCGTCGGCACAACATTTGGTGGTGCTCGATGCTGGCCATGGTGGCCACGACACTGGTGCTATTGGTAAAAACAGCCGCGAAAAAGATATTGTTCTTGCCATTACGCTTAAAGTGGGCGAGTACATTACCCAAAACGTACCTAACGTTAAGGTTATGTACACTCGCAAAACCGACGAGTTTATTGCTCTTGATGAGCGTGCTAACATTGCCAATCGTAACAATGCTGACTTGTTTGTGTCTATTCACGCCAACTCAAACAAAAGCAACAAACCTTTTGGTACCGAAACTTTTGCAATGGGTTTGCATAAGTCGCAAGGCAACCTCGATGTGGCTCAAAAAGAGAACTCGGTTATTGTAATGGAGGACGATTACAACACTAAGTACGAGGGTTTTGACCCATCGTCGGCCGAATCGTACATCATCTTTTCGCTAATGCAAAACGTGTTTCTTGATAAAAGTTTGTCGCTTGCTAAACAGGTGCAAGACGAGTTTCGCGACCGCGCCCGTCGTACCGACCGAGGTGTAAAACAAGCAGGTTTCTTGGTGCTTTGGCACACCAAAATGCCTAGCATACTCATCGAAACTGGTTTTATTTCTAATCCCGAAGAGGAAAAGTTCATTAGTTCAACTAACGGACAAGATTTGCTTGCATCGGCTATTTATCGTGCTATTAAAAACTACTTTGCCGAAATTGACAAGGACGAAGATTTGATGCGCCAAACCAAACCGCAAGCTTCTGAAACTAAAAAAGAGGATAAAAAGACCGACAAAAAACCAGCAAACGAGCAACCTAAATCTGAGGCAAAACCTGAACCTAAAGTTGAACCTAAACCTCAGCCAAAAACTGAACAAACAACCGCTCCTTCGGCTCAAAAAACGCAACCTCAAGCGCCAAAAACAGTAGCCGAGGCTCACAACATTTGCTACCGTGTGCAAGTTGCTACTTCAAACTCAAAACTCGACGCTAAAGCTAAGCAGTTTGCGGGTTTTAGCAATGTTTACGAGTTTTGCGAAGGAGGTAAGTATAAATACACGGTTGGTAAATTCGCAACCATTGCCGAGGCTAAAAAGTATCAGCAACAGGTTCGCGCAAAATATCCCGATGCTTTTGTCGTTGCTTTTGATGGTGATAAGAAAATATCGGTGTCTGAAGCACAAAAACTTGAAAAATAAACTGACGTGAAAAGTCGCATTTTAACAATAACTGGCCTACTTGCGTTTGTTGCAATTGTAGGAGCCTACGTAGGCATTAATTACTTGAAAGGTTTAAGTGTGTTTAGTCATGCAAACACTTATGTTGTATCGTACTCGCGCATCGACGGTTTGCAAAAATCGGCTCATGTGGTGGTCAATGGTTTTCAAATTGGTAACGTAAGCAACGTTTATCTCGATCCCGACCATTCGGGCAACATTACTGTTGAACTTACTGTAAATCAACAATACACCATTCCTAAAGCGTCAACTGCAAAAATCTACAGTAGCGACCTTATGGGCACCAAAGCTATTGAGATTATTTATAGCACCGACACTGCAATGATGCAAAACGGCGACACCTTACGTGCCGACTTTGAAGGCAGCCTTACCGAAATGGTTAGCGTGCAAATGCTTCCACTTAAAAACAAAGCCGAAGATTTGATTAAAGAAATGCAAGAGGTAATGGCTATCATTTCGTACATTTTTAATTCCGAAACTCGACAAAACATTACCGAAAGCTTTAGTCACATTAGAGCTACAATTGCTCATCTCGAAATGTCGTCAATTGCTCTCGATACCATCGTTTCGGGTCAGCAACGTCGCATCAATCGCATTATGTCAAACGTTGAGCAACTTGCGCAAACTTTGGGCAACCAATCGGACAATATCAACCAATCGTTGCAAAACATTGCAGGCATCACTTCCGATTTAAACAACGCCGATTTGCAAGGTTTGTTATTGTCAATCGACACTGTTGCTCAGTCGCTTAAAACGGTGCTTGCTACTGTTG
This sequence comes from Salinivirgaceae bacterium, assembly GCA_024405635.1. Classification (GTDB taxonomy): domain Bacteria; phylum Bacteroidota; class Bacteroidia; order Bacteroidales; family SZUA-534; genus JAKSOL01. The sequence continues at coordinate 55,353 of JAKSOL010000007.1, forward strand.
AGCAAGGGCAGGGCACTGTTGGTAAACTTATGGCCAACGATACACTTTACTACAACATTCAGAACCTTTGTGCTAGCTTAAACAATCTTACCGACGACCTTTATGCTAATCCGGGCAAATACATCAATGTGTCGATGATTGGTAAAAGCAAAAGCACCGTTGTCGCTCCCGACCAAACGCCTATTGAGGGCAACTCTTATTATCGAATTTGCTTAATGTCATCGCGCACCGAATTGCAAACTACCGACAAGGTTTTTGCTGGTTACAATGTGGTTCGTTATGCTACAAACGGCACTTATCACTATTTGTATGGCAACTACAAAAAGCAAAACAAAGCTTCCGACGATTTGGCTGAAATAAAAGCTAAGTTCCCTCAAGCTTGCCTTGTTGAAATGCGAGGTGGCTTTATTGTCGAATTCTTGAAGTAGTTTTTGCTTGTTGGCTCAAAACCTTGAGTCTTTGTATTTTGGTTTATACACAAAAAAAAGCCGGCAACTTAAAAGTGTCGGCTTTTTCAACTAATAAACATTTATGAAGTGATTCGGCTATCAAGTGTTAAATAGAGCGCTTTTCAACAAATTCGTTAAAAATGTCTTTGTACTTGTCGGCAACAATAATCATTTCACCGTTAATAACCACGTGGTTGCGTTCAATGGCTTCAATGGCATTAAGCGCAATGATAAACGAGCGGTGAATGCGCATAAAACGGTCGGCAGGTAAATTCTCCTCAAGCGTTTTAAGGCTCATAAGCGTAAGCAACGGGCGTTGGCGCGATTTGGTCCAAACCTTAACATAATCTTTCAAACCCTCAAAGTAATACACATCGTCAAAGTCGATGCGAATTTGTTTGTAGTCCGATTTTATAAAAATGTAGTCGGCTGCAACTTGAGGTTTTTCGTCGGCTTGTTTTACTAATTTAAACCATTCAAGAGCTTTGTTTGCTGCGGTAAGAAACTCGTTGTAGTCAAACGGCTTAAGAAGGTAGTCAAGAGCATCAACCTTAAACCCGTCAACGGCATATTTGTCGTAAGCAGTAGTAAAAATGATGCGGCAGTTTTTGTTAATTAGCATTTTCGACATTTCCATACCAGTTAAACCAGGCATTTGAATGTCAAGAAAAAGCAAATCAACTTGGTTTTGGTTAACAAAGTTAAGCGCATCCAAACCGTTGCTGAATTTGCCTTTTAGTTCCAAAAACGCAGTTTTGTTAACATAGTCTTCAATCAAGTCGAGCGCCATTGGCTCGTCGTCGGCAATGATGCAAGTAATGTTCATAATCTACACTGTTTCAATTGATAAATATGCGTGGTAGCAATCGTTTTCAATATAAGTCTTAAACTCGTGCTTGTTTGGATAAAGCAACAAAAGTTGTTTGCTAAGGTTTTCAATTCCTATCGATGCCTTTTCGGTAAGGTCGGCACTCTCTTGTTTAACGTATGGGTTTTTTGATGTAAAGGTTATTCTTGTTCCTTCAATGCTAATGTTAAATATGAGTTGCGATTTGCCTTGAGGCAATATTCCATGTTTAAACGAGTTCTCAATAAGCGAAATAAACATAAGCGGTGCAACTGTAATGCCGTTGGTCGAAGATGGAAAGTTTACTTCAACTTCGGTGTGGGCAGCTGTACGCAGTTTCATTAAGTCGATGTATTTGCTCATAAAGTCAATTTCTTTGCTAAACTCAACGCGTTCTGAGTTGGTTTCGTAAAGCAAATAGCGCATCAGTTTACTCAAACTAATTAGGGTTTCTTTGGCCTTTTCGGGCGAACGGTCAACTAACGAGTAAATGTTGTTGAGCGAATTGAAGAAAAAGTGGGGTTGTAGTTGGTATTTAAGGTGTTGCAGTTCTGACATAAGACGTTTGTTGTCGTTGTCGCGCTGTATTTGTTCCATGTTCTGTAGCCGCGAGTAAGTGCGTATAGCTAAAGCTATAAACAATGGCATAAGCAACGATATTGCGTTAAAGTAGAACATGTACGAGTTAAACATTGGCCTGTCCATTCCTGGATGGAAAATGTAGTGGCGCAGAATGCTCATTAAGTACGAGCATGCAAACAATGCGGCAATGTTTATTATTACAAATAATATCTTCTTGTTGTTAAAGAAAAACTTTTTGATGAAGTAGAAGTAGTTGACATAAAACACTACGGCATAAAAAGCAGTGTTAATCCACGAGTGTTCAATTAAAGCTCGCCACCTAAAAGGTTGTGCGCCGCCTAACATAAACATTGCTGGTATGCCTAACATTGCAATCCACACTAGCAAGTGGCTAATAATAATGGTTGGAGTTCCTGGTTTATTCATATTTCTTATTATAACAAACGTACGAATGTATTGGTTTGCTATTAGTTGTCCTAAAAATATAGAAGTTTGGGCAAAATTGAACTATAAAATGGCTGAATGTGTTGCACATTTTTAATGTTGCTTTGTTCCAAAACTAAAGTTTTTGAATGGGTTTAGAATAATGTAACCTTGCAACTAAATAATTGATATTGGTAAAATATTGTTGGATTTTATTGAAAAAGTTGCATAAAAGTAAAATGTACTTTTATATTTGTAGTAGCACATTAAAGATGTGTGGCTATAAATATAAACGATTGATAATTAAATAAATAGGGTAAAAATAAAAGGCCCATTTACATAATGAGAACATCAGAAGAATACGAAATGCAAGAACGTCAGTTGGTGTCAATTGACTGCGCAATATTCGGCTATCACGAGGGCGAACTTAAACTATTGCTTTTTCATCGCGAAAAGGAACCTATGATTGGGCATTGGTCGTTGGTTGGTGGCTGGGTTAATGGCAACGAGTCGGTTGACGATGCTGCGCAACGTGTTTTGCAACGCATAACAGGCCTTAACCACATATTTATGGAGCAAGTGTCGGTTTTTTCTGATCCACAGCGCGATTCGGGTGGCCGCGTAATAAGCGTGTTGTTTTACTCGCTTATTGTGCTAAACGAGCAAACAATGGCTTTGTCAAACGAGTTTAATGCTCAATGGTGTTCGGTAAACGATTTGCCACAACTTATTTTTGACCATAACCAAATGGTTGACCAAGCATTGGCTAAATTGCAGCAAAAGGCAAGTTACTCGCTAATTGGTCGCGAATTGTTGCCTCAAAACTTTACTATAACTCAGTTGCGCAGTCTTTACGATTCTATTTTCAATAGAACTTTCGATCCGGGCAATTTTCGTAAAAAAGTTTTGTCGCTTGGTGTGTTGCAACGTCTTGATACAAAAGATAATAGCGAGTCGCGTAAAGGCGCTTATTACTATTGTTTCAACAATAACATTATTCCTGAATTATCTGGAAACATAATAAAACTATAAATCTGCATAAATATGGGCATACAACAGAAATTTGTTGAGTTATTTGGTTCAGAACCAGTAATGTTTGAGGCTCCTGGTCGTGTTAATCTTATAGGCGAGCATACTGATTATAACGAGGGTTTTGTTCTTCCTGCGGCAGTTGACAAGGCTATAAAGTTTGCAATAAAACCAAACTCTGTAGGTAAATATCGCTTTTATGCTTTTGATTTAAATGAGTCGTTTGAAACGGCTGATAACCAAATACATAAAAGTAATACTGCGTGGGCAAATTATTTACTTGGTGTTATTGCTCAATTTGAAAAAGATGGAAACATGGTTCCCGCATTTGATTGCGTGTTTGGAGGCAACGTACCATTGGGAGCAGGCATGTCATCGTCGGCAGCCATTGAGGTTGGTATGGCGTTTGCCATTGATGTTACTTTTGGTTTTGGATACAACCGTTTACAACTTGTAAAATTCGCCCAAGAGGCTGAGCATGAGTATGCTGGTGTTAATTGCGGTATCATGGATCAATTTGCATCAATGTTTGGCAAAGCAGGACACGTAATAAAACTTGATTGCCGAAGCCTTGAATATCGCCATTTCCCTCTCGATATGTCGAAATATATGCTAGTGTTGGTAAACACAGGTGTAAAGCATTCGCTTGCTTCGAGCGAGTACAATAAACGCCGAGACGAGTGCGAAACTGGCGTGTCGGTTATTGCAAAGCATTATGCTAATATTAAGTCGCTACGCGATGTTACACTTGATATGCTTAATGACCATAAAGCCGAAATGGGCGATGTGGTTTACAAACGTTGCTCGTATATTGTTGAGGAAAATGCAAGACTTGAGGCCGGTTGTGAAGCTTTGAGTAGAGGAAATTTTGAAGAATTTGGTCGCTGTATGTTTGGTTCGCATGCGGGTTTACGCGATAAATACGAGGTTAGTTGCTCTGAACTTGACACGTTGGTTGAAATTGCAAGCAAATCGGCAGGTGTACTTGGTTCGCGCATGATGGGCGGAGGCTTTGGTGGTTGCACCATTACACTGATTAACAAGAAAAATGTTGCTGAATTTGAAGCCACAGTTCGTTCGCAGTATCAAACTCCCGATGGCAAACAACCTGATATTTTTGAAGTTGTGATTGCTGATGGTGCACATCTTATTTAATTGTTAATTAGCATTTTATAACATTTTGAAATGGATTTTACCGAAACAACACACCGTCGATTCAATCAGCTAAACGGCGAATGGGTATTAGTGTCGCCACATCGTGCAAAACGACCATGGCTGGGGCAAGTTGAAAAAACTACACCCGATAATCGTCCGTCGTACGATCCTAAATGCTATTTGTGCCCAGGTAACACTCGCTCAGAAGGTGCAGTTAACGACAATTATACTAGTACATACGTTTTTACTAACGATTTTAGTGCTTTGTTGCCAAATTCTGAAACGGGCGTTTACAAAGACAATTTGTTGTTGGCCGAAGCTGAACGTGGCATTTGCAAGGTTATTTGCTTCTCGCCCAATCATAGCCTTACTGTTCCCGAAATGACAGTTGAAGCCATTGCGCATGTTATTCAAGTGTGGATTGAGCAATTTAAGGAACTGGGCTCGATGAATTTTATCAATCACATTCAAATTTTTGAAAACAAAGGCAGCATAATGGGGTGCAGCAACCCGCATCCACATGGCCAAATTTGGGCGCAATCAACTGTGCCAGTTGAAGTTAGCAAAGAGCAAGCACACCAACAGGCTTATTTTGATGCAAATGGCCGCACTTTGCTCGAAGATTATGTGGCACTTGAACTTGAAAAACGCGAGCGCATTGTGGTTGAAAACGACACTTTTGTTGCTTTAGTACCTTTTTGGGCAACTTGGCCATTCGAAACAATGATTCTTCCAAAGCGAGCAGTGCAAAATATTACTCAACTAACTGATAAAGAACAAGTTGATTTTGCCGATTGTTACAAACGCTTGACCGTAAAATACGATAACCTTTTTGAGGTCTCGTTCCCGTATTCGGCAGGTGTGCATCAAGCTCCAACCGATGGCGCTAATCATCCAGAGTGGCATTTGCACATGCATTTTTATCCACCATTGTTGCGATCGGCTACCGTTAAAAAATTTATGGTAGGATATGAGATGATGGCAAATGCTCAACGTGATTTAACTGCCGAACAAGCAGCTGCTAGGTTGAAAGATTTGTCAGAAGTGCATTATAAACAAAAAATGTAGATAATCTTGGTTATATAATTAAAAATCAATATAATATGAAAGGTAAAATTTTAGTAACAGGAGGTACGGGCTACATAGGTTCGCATACAGTGGTTGAACTTATTGAGCAAGGTTACGAGGTTGTGATTGTGGACAATCTGTCGAACTCAGAGCGTGAGGTAGTTGACCGCATTGAAAAGATTACTGGTGTTAAGCCAAAGTTTTACGAGTTCGATTTAAAAGATCAGCTAAAGGTTGACCAATTGTTTGCAACCGAAACAGGCATAAATGGTATTATACATTTTGCAGCATCAAAAGCTGTTGGCGAATCGGTACAAATGCCATTGGTTTATTATCGCAACAACCTGGTATCGCTTGTAAATTTATTGGAAGCAATGCAAAAATATAACGTGCCAAACATTGTATTCTCGTCATCGTGTACAGTATATGGCCAGCCCGACAAGTTGCCTGTTGACGAGTCGGCTCCAATAAAGCCAGCCGAGTCGCCTTATGGCTACACAAAACAAGTGTGCGAGAATATTTTGCGCGATTCAATTCGTGCATTTGCAGGATCGGTTCATGGTATTGCGTTGCGTTACTTCAACCCAATTGGTGCGCATCCTTCTGGTTTAATTGGCGAGTTGCCTCGCGGTGTGCCAAATAACCTTATGCCATACATCACCCAAACAGGTTACGGTATTCGCGAGCAATTGAGCGTGTTTGGTGACGATTATAATACTCCCGATGGTAGTTGCATTCGCGACTATATTCACGTTGTTGACCTTGCAAAGGCGCATATTGTGGCCATCAATCGTATGATTTCAGGTAAAAACAAAGCCGATTTTGAGATGTTTAACATTGGTACCGGCAATGGCTATTCGGTATTCGATATTATTAAATCGTTTGAGCGTACCTCAGGCAAAAAACTGAATTACAAAGTAGTAGGCCGTAGAGCTGGCGATATTGAGCAAATTTGGGCCGATACTACTATTGCAAACAACGAGTTAGGTTGGAAAGCACAACTTACAATCGACGATATGACTCGCTCGGCTTGGCAGTGGGAGTTGAATTGTCGCGAAAAAATGCAGAAATAGAGTTCGTTTTTAGGTTGTTACTAAAGCCGCTTGTGCAATTGCAGAGCGGCTTTTTTATTGTCTATTTATTGATAGTTTGTGCCAAAAACAATTGGTTAGTATGCTGGGGCTTTTGGTTGATTATTGGTTGATGCCTTTTTGCCAAAATAATAGTGTATGTTGGTTATAGGTGTTATTTTAGCGGCATATCATTAAACAACAATCAAAAATGAACAACAATCATCCAAAAGGACTAATAGCAGCCGCTTTAGCTAACATGGGCGAGCGTTTCGGTTACTATATCATGAATGCCGTATTGCTGCTATTTCTTTGCTCAAAGTTTGGCTTGAGCGACCAAACAAGCGGAATAATCTATTCGGTTTTTTATGCGCTTATTTATGTTTTGAGTCTTGTAGGTGGCATTATTGCCGACCGAAAACAAAACTACAAGGGAACCATTATGTCGGGACTTATTGTAATGGCTGTAGGGTATGTGTTGTTGTCGGTTCCAATAATGGCAACATCGTCAAATATGGTTTGGCTACTACCATTTACGTGTGCAGCTTTGCTTATGATAGCTTTTGGCAATGGTATGTTTAAAGGTAATTTGCAAGCTATTGTTGGTCAAATGTACGACAACTACGAAGCTGAAGCAGCAAAGCAAGGCGAAGAGGCTTTGCGCATAGCAAAAAGTAAACGCGATTCGGGTTTTCAAATATTCTATGTGTTTATAAACATTGGTGGTTTGGTTGCTCCATTTGTAGCGCCTTTGCTACGCGGTTGGTGGCTTAGTCAAAACGGATTGGCTTACAATGCAAGTTTGCCTGCACTTTGCCATAAGTATATAAACGATGCGGCAACAATGAATCAACTTGAATTGTCGAATCTTACAACACTTATTGAACAAGTTGGTGGCTCGGTGAACAACATGACTGATTTTTGTATGCAGTACCTGAATGTATTTAACACCGGAGTGCATTATTCGTTTGTTGCATCGGTAGTAGCCATGCTTATTTCACTTGTTATTTTCATTTGCACAAAGAATTTGTTTCCAACGCCTGCCAAAAAAACAGCAACAGTGGCAGTGGAGTACACCGCTGACGAAAAAGCTGCAATGGCTGCCGAAATAAAACAGCGATTATATGCGTTGTTTGCAGTGCTTGGCATTGCCATTTTCTTTTGGTTCTCGTTCCATCAAAATGGGCAATCGTTGTCAGTTTTTGCTCGCGATTTTGTGGTCACATCTTCTATTCCTCCTGAGATTTGGCAAGCTGTTAATCCGTTTTTTGTAATAGTACTTACTCCAATTATCATGTTGATATTCGGTTCGTTAAGTCGAAAAGGTAAAGAAATATCAACACCAAAGAAAATAGCTATTGGTATGGGCATTGCAGCTCTTGCATACCTGTTTTTGGCTGTGTATGCAGCTGTTCAGTCATATCCTTCGGGAAACGCTTTTCGTGCAATGGATGTGGCAGCACAAGACCCAATGAAAGCAGGACCTTGGGTACTTATAGTTACTTACTTTTTCCTTACAGTTGCCGAGTTGTTCATTTCGCCTCTTGGTTTGTCGTTTGTGTCAAAAGTGGCGCCTAAAAACTTGCAAGGGCTTTGCCAAGGTTTGTGGCTTGGTGCTACAGCAGTAGGTAACTTGCTAATATGGATAGGTCCGCTTATGTATAACAATTTTGAACACCAATCAATGTGTTGGATAGTTTTCCTAGTTGTTTGCATAATATCAATGGGTGTTATGTTTGGTATGGTTAAATGGCTTGAACGTGTTTGTAAGTAGTTCATTTACAATAAAATAAAAGCGCTAACGGTGTGTAGCCGTTAGCATTTTTTTCAAAGTAGTTGCATGGCTTTATTAATTCACAATCGAAAAAACTAAAATTTGAAATGTTTATAGCTCGCGAAAAAAAGAGAACCAATATTGGCGAATACTTCTTGTACATGTTTCAAATTGAAGATATGATACGAGCTTGTAAGTTCGATTCTCAACTTATTGAGCAATATATACTTCCTCGTTATCCGTCTGATCCAGCAACGCGTTCGCAAATAGGTCAGTGGTATTTCGATTTGGCAGCAATGATGATAGAGGAGCATATTGAACAATCTGGCCATTTGCTAACCATTCGCAACAAGATTGACGAGGTTTTTGATTTTCACCAGTATTTGCTAACCAATAAAAAAGAAGGTGCGTATCAGCTTGAATTTGAGCAAGTTTGTCCGATTTTGTGTGAATTGCAAGCTAAGCAAACAAGTGAGCAAACCGACCTTATGGTGGCGCTAAACGCCATTTATGGCATTGTGTTGCTCAAAATGCAAAACAAAACAGTGTCAGCAGAAACCTTGTCGGCTATTACACAACTTTCCAAATGGATTGGAACACTATCGCTTCGGTTTAAAGAATATGAGGAAGGCGAGTTTAAATTAGAATAGTACCACCTCGCATTTGCTCCTTTTCTTCTTTGTTCCGAACAATATTACGAACACCAATCACAAGCACATCGTCAATTTGTTCACGACTGCCTTTCCATTCTTCAAAGGTGTTTTTGAGTAGGTCGCGTTGCTCATTCATAGATAAATCGTAGTTGTCAACAATCAGTTGTTTTAGCCTTTTTGCCATAAATTTCATACCGTTGTCGCCACCAAATTGGTCTTGGTAGCCATCGGAGAATATGTAGAACGTGTCGCCATCCTTAAAAGGATATGTATGGTTTGTGTATTCTTCGGTTGAAGTGTTTGTGATGTTGCAAGTGATAGGAATTTTGTTTCCTTTAAGTTCAATCAGCTCTTTGTTCTGGAACAAAAACATTGGTCGCATTGCTCCAGCAAATTCTAAGGTTTCAGTATCAGCATCAATTACTGCAAGGGCAATATCCATACCATCGTTGTGGTTTTCGTGCACGCTACCGCCTTTTAACGATATTTTGATTTTTCGGTTTAAGTGTTTAAGAATTGTTGCAGGCTCGTATATGCCGTTGTGAATTATAATAGAGTTGAGTAGGTAGTTGCCCACAATTGACATAAAGGCACCCGGTACTCCATGACCAGTACAATCAACAGCTGCAATAAAGTATTTGTTGTTAATGCGGTGGTACCAATAAAAATCGCCACTAACAATGTCTTTGGGCATAAATAGAACAAAACTTTCGGGGAATTCGCGCTGTAGATGCGAAATTTTGGGCATTAGGGCTGTTTGTATGCGTTTTGCATACTTTATACTTCCAAAAATCTCTTCTTGTTTTAATTCAAGTTCTTCTTTTTGTCGCAAAGCATTGTTACGTTGTTTTTCTGATTCGCGTTTTTGAACTTCAATTCGGGTTTCGTAAGTTTTTAGCGATGTTATGTCAGTTTCAATTGAAATAATAATCTTAACCCGGTTGTTTTTGTCCATTACAGGGGTTAATGTTGTTTGTGTCCATTTAGATTCATTACCATTTGGGTCTTTGTATTCGGTTTCATAATCTTGGTGCATTTTTTCGCGAATACATGTAGGTAATACCAATTGAAGTTCTTTGTTTTTTATCACATCAAGAATATTCATTGGATGTCCTGATTTGTAGGTTTCCAAACTCATATTCATGTGGCGTGAGAATTGCGAGTTAAACCATGTTATGGTTCCGTCGGTTTTAAAAATGGCTATACTATTTTGTGTTTTGTCGGTTACTTGAGTTACTTGCTCAAGGGCTATTGTTCGTTGCTCAAGTATCTCTTTTTGCGCTCTAAGCAACTCTCGTTGGTCAAGCAGGTCGTTGCGTTGTTTGGTAACCAAATCGTGTTGTAGACGAATTTCTTCTTTTTGGCGGTTAATAGTATCGGTGCGCTCTTTTGTGTTTTGAGCAACGGTTTTGTTCATGTTTAGCACTTTTTGGCGCGATGCATGAAAGTTGTCAAAATACACATATACAATAAATATCATTACTAGTACAGTTGCTATTGTTGTGTGTTCTGTGCCTTCTACTGGAGTACCAAATGTTTCGCAAATCAATGGCCACAAAATCAATATGTGTATGGTTATTAAAACTCCAAGTTTAATATAGTAGTCAGGATTTTTTTGTTTGTAATTGTATGCTGCAACTGTTAATAGGAAAAGCGATAACAATTCAAGTAATAGAGTAGGATGTATCATAACTCTATAGGGCAACACCAACGACACCAACGACACAATCAATCCTAATGTAATGGTAGTATATCCAACTTTACGTGAAAACTTTTGGTCTGGGTCAACCATGCACATTGTAATAAAGTAGTTGATTAGCAACAAACTGAGCATGAATAAGAATGTGCGTATAATAGTTAATGTTGCTGTGGGCGAGGTTATTATGTTGCTTATTATGCACGGGTGCTGGCTTAAAAGCATGGTTAACGAACCTAAAACCAAAGCAACAAATCCCGAAGTGCTTGCTGTTCGTTCAGCCCAAAGCATGTTTATCGATAGCCATAACTCAACAAACAATATCCAAAACAATCCACCTATCAGTAATTCATGTTTATTGGTCTTGTGTAAATATTCCTTAAACGATGTAAGGCTTATTTTAGTTGTTTGTGAGTATGGTAGATTTGAAATGCGAGCAGCGTATGTATATTCTGTTTTTGATTCAATGCTAAAATTTACATCAAAGTAATCTGATGGAATAGGGCGAGTTATAAATGGTTTTGTGCAACCAGTTTTTATAACGCCATGAAATTTAGTTGAGTAAAATTCAACATTACTCAAAAAACTATTTTTTAAACGCCAAACCAACGATTGGGCAACATTCGATTCGTTGCGAATGGTTACAAAAACCCAATATGTTTTGTTGTTTTGAACAGTAAACATTGGTTCGCTTAACAATGTGCAGTTCCTTAAATTGCTATCGGCTATAACCTGTTGAAAGGTCATTGTGTCGGTAGGGTCGTAAAACAAAAATGCTTCCTCTTCTAAACTCAAATTACCATCAAAATAGTAAAGTGAATCTATTACAATGTCGCATCGGCCTACTAGTGCCGAACAAATAAATATGCCTAATAAAAGGCTTTTGATGGCTATTTGTTTTAGTTTTTCTATTAGTTGCATCTCTTTTATCGGTTTTTATAGGCTGTTATTCCACTATTTAAATATTCTATAAATGCATCAACATTTAAGTTATATCCGCGTGGTTCTGCCAATAGGTTTTCGTCAGCGTCAAGCAGGCAGTAGTATGGTTGAGCATTTATGTTGAATTTGCTCACTTGAATATCGGAATTGACTTTGCCTATTGTGGTTTTCATTTTTCCATCGTAGTCAGATTTTTTCCAATCTTGTTCATCAAGTTCGGTTTTGTCGTCAACGTATAGTTCAACTATTATGTAGTTGTCTGTCAATGTTTTAAGTACTCGGCTGTCTGACCATACACGAGCTTCCATCTCGCGACAGTTTACGCATCCGTGACCTGTAAAACTTACAAACAAAGGTTTGTTTTGTTTGCGTGCACAATTTAGTGCTTGCTCATAGTCAAAATATCCTTGTAAACCATGTGGTAAATGCAATATGTTGGCATATTTTGGATTTTCGCACAAATCAAATGTTTTACCATTGCTTTGTAGTGTAGTTTGTTGTACAAAGTCCATTGTTGACATTGGAGGTAAATATCCAGCTAGTGCTTTTAATGGAGCGCCCCACATGCCAGGAATTAAGTAAACCACAAATGCAAATGTGACAATTGATGTAAATAATCGGCCAACCGATAGCTTCTCAATTGATTCATCATCGTTTGGTAGTTTTATCTTTCCAATTAGATAAAGTCCTAATAACGAGAAAATTACAATCCATAAAGCAATGTAAACTTCGCGGTCAAGAATGCCCCAATGGTATGTTTGGTCGGCTACGCTTAAAAATTTTAAACCAAGTGCCAATTCAATAAACCCAAGCACTACTTTAATAGTGTTTAACCAACTTCCTGATTTTGGTAGTTTATTTAACCAACTAGGAAAAAAAGCAAACAAAGTAAATGGTAGTGCAAATGCTACAGAAAAGGCAATCATTGTAATTATTGGTTCCCAAATGTCGCCACGAGTCGATTCAACTATAATTGTTCCAACAATTGGTCCTGTGCACGAGAACGAAACCAATACTAAAGTTGCTGCCATAAAAAATACACCAAGCAATCCGCCTTTATCTGCGTTTTGGTCGGCTTTGTTAACTAACCAACTTGGTAATGTAATTTCAAATGCACCTAAAAATGATGCAGCAAACACCATAAAAATTACAAAAAACAACACATTTGGTAGCCAATGGGTTGATATCCAATTAAAAATATCAGCAGTAATAGATTGACCTCCAATAAAATATGTTGCAAGTATTATAATTGCTATGGGTAAGGTGTATAATGCTACGATTGACAAACCGTATGCCGATGCATTTAATCTGCTCTGTGATTTGCTTTTGCTATTTCGTATAAAAAACGAAACTGTCATTGGTATCATTGGAAATACGCAAGGTGTTAACAGTGCTGCAAATCCCCAAAGAATAGCTTCAAGTATTATTTTCCATAAAGTTGACAAGCTGCGCGTTGTTGCCGCTTCTATCTCTTTTTCAGTAGTTTGTTCGCTTATGTCTTCTGCTTGAAAAATGCTGAAAACTTTTTCACCATTTGTGCATAGTTCGTCGTTGCATGCTTGATAATTTACTGTTACAGTTGCTGTAGGATTTTTTGTACTAACCTTTATTTGTTGTACAAACACTGCTGTTTGTGAAAAGTAGTAGGTCATTACATTGGCTATTTTGTCCATTTCGGCAATAGCTTTGCTAACTTCTATCACCGAATCAATAAGTTCAACTCCATTACCAACTGAAAATTCAAATTGCGTAGGTAGAACATAATTGCCTTCTGGCAACGATTGAGCATAAATGTGCCAACCTTTGTCAATGTTAGCAGTCAATTTTAATTCATAAGTTGAATCGGATGTCTGTTTGCAGCTTTTTTGCCATTTAACGGGCTCAATTAGTTGTGCTTTGGCTGCAATCGATAGCAATAGTACCAATGTTACAAGTGCTATTTGCTTTATATATGTTCTCATATATCTATATTTCAAAATCTTTGTTCCGAAATATAGTAAATAGCTTGCTAAACGCGTTGATTTTGGGGCATAAAAAAACGCAACGGTAAATGCTGCGTTACAAGTATATTTTTTCGTTCTTTTTATCCAAGAAATTGAACTCTAGGAAAGTATTTGCTATTGAAGGGATAACTCGTAAGCGATGTAAGTATCGCATTTTCCAACGCATCTTTATTGAAAACAAACCTTTGTTTAGATAAGCTGCAATAAATGGGTGAACAACAAGGTTCACTCGTTTGTTTTTATAGTTTGTTAAGCCCCATCGAATAATATTTTCCAATTCGTCAACAATAAGGAATGGGGGAGTAACTTCGCCAGTTCCGTTGCACGAAGGGCATTTTTCGGTAGTGTGTACCTTTGTTTCAGGGCGCACACGTTGGCGAGTTATTTGTATTAGTCCAAATTTACTCAATGGCAGAACGTGATGACGTGCGCGGTCGCCTGCCATACATTCTTTCATGTATTCGTATAGTTTCTGCTTGTTTTCAGCAGTGTGCATATCAATAAAGTCAATAACAATGATGCCGCCCATATCGCGCAACCTAAGTTGGCGAGCAATCTCAGCTGCAGCAATCATGTTAACATCAATTGCATTATCTTCTTGATTGATATTGTTTTGTGTCCGGTTGCCAGAGTTTACATCAATTACGTGCAGTGCCTCAGTGTGCTCAATTACCAAGTATGCACCTTTTTGCATTACTACAACCTTGCCAAATAGTGTTTTAATCTGTTTTTCAAGGCCAAAATGGTCAAAAATTGGTTGTCCTTTATCGTAGAACTTTACAATTTTTTCTTGCTCAGGAGCAATAGCGTGGATGTAGTTATAGGCTTCCTCAAAAATCTTCTTGTCGTTTGTGTAAATGCTATTAAAGTCGGGGCTGAATGAGTCTCGTAGCATTGATGTTGTACGATCAAGTTCGCCAATCACCAATTTTGGTGGGGTCGATTTTCTAATAATGTTAAAGGCATTTTCCCATTTTTCAACCAATTCGCGTAATTCTGCGTCAAGGTCTGAAATTCGACAATTTTCAGCAACTGTACGTACAATTACACCATAGTTTTTAGGTTTAACACTTTCAATCATTTGGTGTAAGTGTTTCTTAACCTCGTCGCTTTTTATTTTTTGTGAAATAGAAACTCTGTTTGAAAATGGAATTAGTACCAAATTTCGCCCAGCTATTGATATTTCAGAAGTTAGTCTTGGGCCTTTGGTTGAAATGGGTTCTTTTGCTATCTGCACTAGGATTAGTTGACCTTCTTTAAGTACTTGATTTATTTTCCCGTGCTTGTCGATGTCTGGAGCCAATTCGAGATTGTTGATTGATACAGGCCAATTCTTGCGCGATATAACGTTCTGAAGGTGGTCGTTCAACGATTTGAATTGGGGACCAAGGTCAAGGTAGTGTAGAAAAGCATCTTTTTCATAACCAACATTTACAAACGCTGCATTCAGCCCAGGCATAACCTTTTTTACCTTAGCTAAATAGATATCACCAACCGCGTAATTGAAGTTAGTTTTTTCGCGGTTAAGTTCTACCAGTCGTTTGTCTTCCATAAGTGCAATTACAACCTCGCTTGGAGTTGAATTGATCACTAGTTCTTTATTCACAATGTTGATTATTGATGGTTACGTTTCTATCAAAAAATGCTGATTGCTAAATTGATAGAAAGTTAGAGTTTTTGTTTGTTGCATAAAAAAACAATAAACCTTGAGAGGCCTAGCTCCGAAGGTTTATTGCTTGAAAAGTTAATTAACTAATTAGCTTTTTTTGTGGCGATTCTTGCGCAAACGTTTTTTACGTTTGTGAGTAGCCATTTTATGTCTTTTGTGTTTTTTACCGTTTGGCATAGTTGTATATTTTTAAATGATTATTTTTTTACGCTTTTTACTTTAACTGAGAAAGTTTTAGCTGGCTTAAATGATGGAATTGAGTGCTCAGGGATAATCAAAGTTGTGTTCTTTGAAATATTGCGTGCTGTTTTTTGAGCTCTTGTTTTTACAACAAAACTACCAAAACCTCTTAAGTATACGTTTTCTCCTTTTTCCAACGAAGCTTTGATTGAGTTCATGAAAGCCTCTACTGATTTTTGTACTGTTACTTTCTCGATGCCTGTGTGTCTCGAGATTTCGTTAACGATGTCTGCTTTTGTCATAGCTAAATCTTTTTATAATCAATAATTTAAGTTTTCCTCAAATGAGACCGCAAATATAGAGATTGAATAATGAACTCAAAACAAAAACTCAAAAAAAAAATCTTAAAATTTTCACTATTAAATGGATGCGTTTTTGCCTTATATATTATTGCGTAAATATGGTTTTTATGAGGTGTTGTGTGTGTTTTATATTGCTTAATTACAACATGTCTTTAACTTCTTTTAGCATGTCGCGAATCGATTCAAGCGAGCGAATGACTTCAAAGTTATTTATGGTGTCCTCTTTGTTGTCTTTTAGCTTTTTCTTAGCACCGTCAAGTGTGAGCCCGCGTTCTTTTACAAGGTGGTAAATAATGCCAAAGTTGTTTACATCGTTTTGAGTAAACATGCGGTTGCCTTTTTTGTTTCTTTGTGGTTTAATGACATCAAATTCGCGCTCCCAATATCTTATTAGCGAGGCATTTACGTTAAACATGTCGGCTATTTCACCAATGGTGAAGAATAGCTTTTCTGTGGGTTGTTCTTTATATGGCATAATAAATAGGTATTAGTCAAAACTCATTGTCATTTGGCTTGATGCGTTTATCATCTCGTCGTATTCCTCTGGTGTGAGGTCTGCATAGTAGTAGTTTACTGGGTTTTCGGTTTTGTCATTTTTTCGTACTTCGTAGTGTAAGTGTGGTGCTGTTGAACGTCCAGTGTTGCCAACTTCGCCAATTATATCGCCGCGCTTAACTTTTTTGCCCACTTTAACATATGTATCGTTAAGATGTGCGTATAATGTTTTGTATCCAAAACCGTGGTCTATTATTACTTTTTTACCATAGCCACCGCTTGAAAATCCTGCACTAACAACAACACCATCGCCTGTAGCGTGAACTTGTGTGCCAACTGGTGCTGTAAGGTCAATGCCGTTGTGCATTTTTAGTGTGCGGTATATTGGGTGTATTCTGTATCCAAAACCCGATGCAAATCGAGTTAGGTTTTTGTCTGAAATGGGAGATATAGCAGGTATTGATTTTAAATACTGTTCTTTTTCTTGTATCATTTTCATAACCTCGCTATACGATTCGGTTTGAGTTACAATTTTGTGCGTTAATCCGTCAATTTTGCTGGCTGTTTCAACCAATAGTTCTGAATTCGAAAGTTCTGATAAGTCTTTGTAAGGATCAACGCCTCCATGTCCTCCTTGTTTTTGGTCGTCTGTCATGGGGTCAATACCAAATATTAAGCGATAAATATTGTTGTCGTGCTTTTGAATCTCGTCCATGCTTTGCTCTAAGGTCTTTAATTTTTGGTTCAAAATGTTGTATTGGGCCAAAAGCTCTTTATTCTCGCGTTTTTGATATTTCTCTGCAGGTGTGTCAAAAAAGAATGAGAAAACAAATACTATGAGGCATGAAATAGAAAAAAGTATCAGCACATTTTTGAAAAATCGGAGTACACGTTGCTTGCCTGTAACTACAATTTCTTCGTAGCTAAGGTTATCGGGGTTGAATTTGTACTTGATTTTTGACATTTTCTTAACGTTTGACAGGCAAAACTAATGAAAAAAGATATTTTTGCAATCTTTTTGAGAAAGTAAAATACATAACAACGATAATTGTAACTTTATGAATTCTAAAGAGATACGTAACACCTTTAAGGAGTTTTTCGCATCAAAACAACACCAAATTGTGAGCAGTGCTCCAATGGTTGTGAAAGGTGACCCTACGTTGATGTTCACCAACGCAGGTATGAACCAATTTAAAGACATCTTTTTGGGCATATCGCCTCGTAAATGGCCTCGTGTTGCAAACAGCCAAAAATGTTTGCGCGTTTCAGGTAAGCATAACGACTTGGAGGAGGTTGGTCACGACACCTACCACCATACAATGTTTGAAATGCTTGGAAACTGGTCGTTTGGCGATTACTTTAAAGAGGAGGCAATTGCTTGGGCATGGGAGTTGTTAACCGAAGTGTATAAACTTCCTGTCGATCGCTTGTATGCTACTGTGTTTGAGGGCGATGAGTCTGAAAACCTTGCGCTTGATACTGAGGCTGAAAACTTTTGGTTAAAATATCTTCCTCGCGAACGTGTTATTCATGGCAACAAACATGATAACTTTTGGGAGATGGGCGCTACAGGTCCTTGCGGTCCTTGCTCTGAAATTCATATTGACTTGCGCGACGATTCGGAACGCGAAAAAATTCCAGGCCGTGAGTTGGTTAACCAAAGCAACCCTCAAGTGATTGAAATTTGGAACCTTGTGTTTATGCAATATAACCGCAAGGCCGACGGCTCGCTTGAATTGCTACCTCACAAACATGTTGATACCGGTATGGGTTTTGAACGCTTGTGCATGGCTTTGCAAGGCAAAAAATCAAACTACGATACCGATGTTTTTCAGCCTATAATTAAAGCTATTGGTAAACTTTGCGGTTGTGAGTATGGAAAATCGGAACAAGTTGACGTTGCAATGCGTGTGGTTGCTGACCACTTGCGTACCATTGCATTCTCAATTACCGATGGCCAGTTGCCTTCAAACGCTAAAGCTGGTTACGTTATTCGCCGAATTTTGCGTCGTGCTGTTCGTTATGGATACACATTCTTGGGCCAACGTAACTCGTTTATGTATAAGTTATTGCCTGCTTTGATTGATAATATGGGCGATGCTTATCCTGAACTTGGATTGCAAAAAAACTTGGTTGAAAAAGTGATGAAAGAGGAGGAAGATGCATTTCTTCGTACACTCGAAACTGGTATTAAATTGCTTGACAAGGTGATGGCAGAAACTAAAGCTGCTGGTAAAACACAAATTACAGGTGTAGAGGCATTTACATTGTACGATACCTTCGGTTTTCCTCTCGATTTAACAGAACTGATTCTTCGCGAAAATGGATTGACCGTTAATCAAGAAGAATTTGATGCTGAAATGCAAAAGCAAAAAGACCGTGCTCGAAATGCTGCATCAATTGAAACTGGCGATTGGGTTGAACTGAAAGAGGGCGAGAGTGAGTTTGTTGGCTATGATGTACTTGATGTTGATGTTGAGGTACTTCGTTACCGCAAAATCAAACAAAAGAACAAAGAGTTGTTCCAAATAGTACTTAATCGTACTCCTTTCTATGCTGAAATGGGTGGTCAGTTGGGCGATACTGGTTATCTTGAGAGCGAAGATGGTCGTATTGACATTATTGACACCAAGAAAGAAAACAACTTGAGTGTGCATTATGCTGAAAAAATGCCAGCAGATCCAACTGTTTCGTTCCGCGCAGTGGTTGATACCGAAAAACGTGAACAAACAACTTGCAACCATACTGCAACTCACTTGTTGCACTATGCATTGCGTCAAGTGCTAGGTACTCATGTTGAGCAAAAAGGATCTTTGGTATCGCCTAATAGTTTGCGTTTCGATTTCTCGCATTTCCAAAAAGTAACAGACGAAGAGTTGCGCCAAGTTGAGATTATTGCAAACAAACTAGTTCGCGAAGATTTGCCACTTGACGAGGCTCGTAATATGCCAATTGACCAAGCAAAGGCAATGGGAGCAATGGCATTGTTTGGTGAAAAATATGGCGATTCGGTTCGAGTTATAAAATATGGCCCATCGGTTGAACTTTGCGGTGGTACTCACGTAGCATCAACTGGTCACATAGGTTCAATTCGTATTTTGGCCGAAAGTTCTGTTGCTGCAGGTGTTCGCCGTATTGAGGCTGTTACAGCTGCCAAAGCTGACGAAGTTTTTTACGCATCTCAAGATATTCACCGCAACATTAAAGCTTTGTTCAATAACACACCAAATCTTGAGCAAACAATACGCAAAGCTCTTGACGAAAACGTTGAATTGAAAAAGCAGATTGAGGAATTTATGGCCGAAAAAGCTAAAGCAGTAAAAGACGAGATTCTTGCTAAAGCTGAAATTAAAAATGGAGTGAAATTGGTAGTGCTTAAAGGCATTTATCCTGCCGATTTTGTTAAAAATGTTGCATTCCAAATTCGCGGACAAGAGAAAAACGCAACAGCATTTATTGCTGCAACCGTTGATACAGAAAAACCATTAATTACTGTTGCTTTGAGCGACGATCTTGTTGTTGCTGGTAAAAATGCAACAAATATGATTCGTAGCGTTGCCAAAGAAATTCAAGGTGGTGGCGGTGGTCAACCTTTCTTTGCGACTGCGGGCGGTAAAAATGCATCAGGTCTTGAAACTGCATTAAAAATGCTTGTTGAGTCAATTTAATTAGGTTTTGTTTTTATATAAAAAGCGAGCAGAAATGTTCGCTTTTTTTGTTTTAGTAGGGTTCTCTTTAGCAAAAAAGCCGCCTCGCAATTGAGACGGCTTTTAGCAACTTTACAAAAACCTATTTATGAAAAAAACTTATGAAGCAGATTGTATTATTTCTTCATTTGAACAAGACAAAGATACGGCGGTAAAAAACAGCAAAGAGTTAAGGTGTGGTTAAAAACTGTTAAGATTTGGTTAAAACGCGTTAACGGCCATTTAACTTTAACTACTTTTGGTCAATGCTAATAAATACACAACAGAATTGAAACGTCAACATTTTTCGGGATTGATTGTACTTATGATTCTTTCGCTAGTGGGGATTATAATGGTGCAAGTTTTTTGGATAAAACAAGCAATGAGTGTTCGTGACGAGCAGTTTGCTCAACATGTAAATTGGGCATTGTCTCGAGCATCTTATCGCATTGAACGAAACCAAAACTTGTTGTATATAAATCATATAGCGCGTCATGCAGTTAGTCATCCTCATAATCGCGAGGAGTCTTTAATTATGACGTTAAATGATTTTGCCGATAATAGTCAACCTATTGAACTAACAATAAACGACAAAAAAATGCATGTTACGCACCATAAAAATGGGCTAAATACCGTAACAATGCAGTTCGACACCGTGATAAACAATGGAAATTACTCGCAAAACATAAAAACATACACATCAGTTACTCAAGGTGTCGACGATGAAATTGACGATAATAGAGTAGATATTGAAAAACTGATGAACCAAATGGCCTATGAAATGGAAATGGGGCAGAATCCTGCTAATTATTTGGAACTATCAGTTGTAAAATCGGCATTGGCATACGAACTACGAAATGTTGGACTTGATGCTCCGTTTGAGTTTGCGGTTACTAGCGATGGAAAACCTATGCAAAACCTATCAAGCAAAGGTTTTCGAAATTCGTATCTAAAACACGCATATCGCACCAATTTGTTCCCAAACGAGATTTTTGCGCATTCAAACCAATTGGTTGTCTTTTTCCCTAATCGATTACAATCAATACTTCGTAAAATATTGTTGCCAATAGCAGCATCGGTACTATTTGCACTAATAATACTTATAACATTTGGCGTTACGTTGCGAATGATGATTAACCAAAAACGAACTACCGAGGTCAAAACTGACTTTATGAACAACATGACGCATGAATTTAAAACACCATTGGCTACTATTCAATTAGCAGCCGATTCAATATCGTCGCCAGGTGTGATAACCGAACCTGAAAAAATTCAACGTTTTATACAAATTATAAAGGAAGAAAACCGAAGAATGAATCGCCAAGTTGAGAGCGTGTTGCAAATGTCGTTACTTGACAAAAAAGATTTTAATCTTAACTTGCAACCTGCTCATATAGAACCAATTGTGGCAAAGGCAGTAAATAACTTTGGCCTTCAGATTGAAAAACGAAATGGCACCATAACATTTACCAATATGGCCGAAAACGATTGTTCGCGCATAGATGTGAATCACTTTGCAAATGTGATTTATAACCTTATTGACAATGCAAACAAGTACACTATTGATACTGAACCGCATATTGAAGTGCTAATGCGCAATGTGGGAAAGCACTTGTTTATTGAGGTGAAAGACAATGGAATAGGAATGGATAGAGAAACTCAAGAAAAGATTTTTGAGAAATTTTATCGCCATCCAACTGGCGACGTACATACTGTAAAAGGTTTTGGGTTGGGCTTGAGTTATGCCAAGATAATTGTAATGTCGTGTAAAGGCGAAATACGCGTATCGAGCCAAAAAGGCGAGGGTAGTACATTTGAAATATGCTTGCCTACAATTGAATCGTATGAAGTTGAAAATTAATTAGTTGCAATATGACAAAAAAACATATCCTTTTAGTTGAAGATGATTTGAACTTTGGTTCAGTAATGAAATCGTTTCTTGAAATGAACGATTTATATGTCGATTGGGTTGATGATGGCCAAAACGCTATTGATACGTTTAAAAAAGGTTTCTATGATCTTTGCATACTTGATGTAATGTTGCCACATGTTGATGGTTTTACCATTGGTACGCAGATTAAGCAAACGAAACCAGCTATGCCTATCATTTATCTTACGGCTAAAAACATGAAAGAGGATATTATTAAAGGTTTTAAGATTGGTGCTGACGATTATATTACTAAACCATTTGACTCTGAGGTTCTTATATATAAAATAAAAGCCATTTTAAAACGTAATCCGTTTTCGCCAGCCGAGGCCGAACGTAACGATACCACTGTGAATATTGGTAGGTTTGTGTTTAACTTTCGCGATCGCTCGCTTACATTTGAAGATGGCACACAAAGCAAATTGTCGCCCAAAGAGGCTGATTTGCTCTTCTTTTTGCACCAAAATGTAAATAATGTTCTTGATCGCAATTACACGCTTGAAAAAATATGGGGCGAAACTGGATATTTTACAGCTCGCAGTATGGATGTTTTTATTACTCGTTTGCGTAAGTTGCTAAAAGCCGACGAGAATATTGAAATATCAAACGTACACGGTAGTGGCTACATTCTGAAAGTTAAGGAGTAGCGTCATTTGCTTATTTATTGCAACCAGTTGAAAACAAAAAGGGAATTCACAATGTGAACTCCCTTTTTTATTGATAGTTTATTTTGCTTATTCAGCAACGTTCAAACTTGCTGCTTTTTCAGGCATATCAAGTGTTGTGTAAATGTTTTGAAGACCTTTAACAACGTTTTTGTTTGTTGGGTCGTACTCGTATGCTTTTTCAAACAAAGGCAAAGCTTCTTGGAATTTAGCATCAGCTTTAGCATATTCTGCTTTAAATTTATCAGGGTCGCTAGTGTTCATGCCACTTTCGTTAGCTGCTTTTTTAATGCTATTTGCTTCGTTGTACAATGGCATAGCTTTCTTTTGATAGCAACTACCAATAAGTTTTTTCATTGAAGCATCGTCAGGGAATTTGCCCAAACCTGCATTAAGGGTTTCAATTGCACCATCAACATCTTTGGTGTCCATTTGAATTTTGCCAAGTTGTTGGTACGATTTGTCAACCTTATAATCGGCCTCAATCGATTTGCGGAACAAAGCTATAGCTTCGTCGTTCATTTTTGCTTTAGCAGCGCAGTAAGCCGCGTTGTAGTTAATGTTTTTGTCAAGTTCTTTGCCATTTTTTTCGTTATCGGCAAGTACTTGAGTGTAAAGTTCGTATGCTTTTTTGTAGTCTTTGTTGCGATAAGCTTCGTTGCCGCTGTTTGTTGCTTCAACTACATCAAAATCTTGCGCTTGCACTGTCATTGCGAAGGCCAAAAGCGCCAAGGTGAATAAATTTTTCATAATACTAATGGTTTTAAAGGTTTATGTTTTATCCAAATACAATAGTCTTGTTGTTGTATACCAATATGCGGCGTTGAATGTGATAGCGAATGGCTCGCGATAGCACAATTTTTTCAAGGTCTCGACCTTTCAACACTAGCGAGTCAATTGTGTCGCGGTGTGTAATGCGAGTAACATCTTGTTCAATTATTGGACCTTCGTCAAGGTCGGTGGTTACGTAATGCGAAGTTGCACCAATAATTTTTACACCGCGTTTAAATGCTGCATGGTATGGTTTTGCGCCAGTGAATGCTGGCAAAAACGAGTGGTGTATATTGATGATTTTGTTTGGGTAGTGGTTTATAAAATCTTCTGACACTACTTGCATGTAACGAGCTAAAACAACAAATGATATGTCGTTGTCTTCCAATAATTTAAGCTCTTTTGCTTCTTGTTCTGCTTTATTTTCTTTAGTGATAGGAAAACAATAGTAAGGTATGCCAAATTGCTCAACAACTTTACGCATGTCTTCGTGATTGCTTATAACCAATGGAATTTCAACTTCCCATTCTTTTGATTGGTATCGAGCCAAAATATCGAACAAGCAGTGGTCCATTTTTGATACAAACAACGCCATGCGAGGTTTGTCTTCCGATAGGTATATTTTAAACTCCATATCGTACGATGATGCGATAAGAGTTTGGAAATAGTCTTGAATCTTGTTTTTAGGAATAATAAATTCGCTTAAATCCCACTGAATGCGCATAAAAAACTGCCCATCTTCGTGGTCAACGTGCTGGTCAAGCTGAAGTATGTTTCCGTGGTTATTTTGAATAAACTCTGTAACCTTGGCTACAATTCCGCGTTGGTCGCGGCAGTGCATCAATATGGTTGCAGTGCTAACAGTAGTGTTCATTGTATATACTTTTTTTGAAAAACAGTGCCAAATGTATAAAAAACCTTACTTGCACAAAAATAATACGCGGGACTTTTTAGATAGCTGAGGATGCTGAGTCAAATAACAAGAACGAAAGTGTTACGTATTATATAATGCTCAATCTAAGACAAGTAAAACCATATCTACTCTTATCAACGGAAATGGACTAAAATGATGTGGAATGTCTACTTTTGTAAAACTAAAACGCAGAAAAACAACGCCGATGTCTACTTCGGTAAATTATTAATTCAATAAAAAATTTTCTGTGTCTACTTTTTTGAGCTGGTACAAATTTTTTGGTCCAATGTTTTCATTACCGTCATTTTGATATCAATTTTCGAAAAAAGTTACTGTCATTTTGAGTAGATTTTCCAATATTTTTACCGTCATTTTGAAACTAAATCATAATATTTGTACCGTCATTTTGAGCTCAATACTTATTTATCATGGCCGAAATATATCAAAGAGAGGCATTGCAAAGCCTCAGGGAATGGAAGGAAAAGGCTGAACGCAAACCACTTATATTAAGAGGTCCGCGTCAGGTTGGGAAAACTACACTCGTGGATATTTTCTCAAAGGATTTTGAATCGTACGTTTACCTAAACCTTGAAATCGAGGAAAACGCAAAACTATTCGATACGAGCAAAAACATAAACGAGCTAATAACCTCGATATTTTTCATTGGCGGGCAAAAGATCAACAAGACAAGCAGCCTACTTTTCATCGACGAGATACAGAACTCGGCACAGGCTGTTATGATGCTGAGATATTTCTACGAGCAGGCTCCATGGCTTTATGTAATATCAGCAGGCTCACTATTGGAAAACCTTGAAAAAAGGAATATCTCATTCCCTGTGGGCAGAGTGGAATATATGGCTTTGCGTCCATTCTCGTTCAAGGAATATGCGTGGGCAAATCTAGGCGAGGATGTCTACAACGCCATCAACTCCGTATCCATACCAGAGGCTTATCACAGCAAGCTGATAAAGGAATTCAACACATACACATTGATAGGCGGCATGCCAGAAGTGGTATCCAACTTCATAAAATACAAAGATATTCTGAAACTGAACGAGATATACGACACCCTGCTGACCGCGTATCGTGATGACATAGAGAAATACGCTCCAAGAGAGAGCATAACCAAGGCAATGCGTTACATAATGGAACACGGTTTCCCATACGCGTCGCAGGAAATAGTATTGGGAGGCTTTGCAGGATCGGCTTACAAGTCAAGGGAAATCGGAGAGGCATTCTCGCTGCTATCAAAATCGATGCTAACAGAACTTGTGTATCCATCCACGTCAACCGAGATACCGGCTCCTCCAGATATGAAGCGCAGACCCAAACTAATGTGGCTCGATACAGGAATAGTAAACTACGCCTCTGGCCTTAGGAAAGAGATACTTGGCGCCAATGATATTCTCGACGTTTACAAAGGTAAGATTGCGGAACACATTGTAGGCCAGGAAATAATATCGACCGACAGCAGATGCTCTTTCCGAAGAAGCTACTGGGTAAGAAACAAACAAGGCTCTGACGCAGAAATGGATTTCACCTTACAGAAAGACAACAAGATGATCCCAATAGAAGTAAAAGCAGGAACCAACGCACACTTAAAATCGCTTCACATCTATATGGAAGAATCAGATCAGAATGTAGCCATCAGAATTTGGTCGAACCCGATGCAAATAGATGACATAAAAACTCCGAAAGGCAAAACTTTCAAACTGATTAACCTGCCTTTCTACTATGTGAGCAAGATAAACGAGATTTTGGAAAAGGAGATATAAGAAAAAAATCGGAGTTTTAGCGGAATCTATCTAAAAAGGGCACATTCCGCTAAAACTCCGAAAGGCAAATTTTTAATTATTTATCTGATATTGTGAAAATTAGGCTATGTTCTCAGCAAAATGAGGTAGGGCGTTTTTAGGGATTTTAGGGGAAGTTCGAAAAGGTGAATAACCTGCCTTTCTGGTATACGAGCAAGATTTATGTATCGTGATACATAAGTTTTACATAATGCTCAATCTAAGACAAGTAAAACATAAGCCATACCCAAATCGCCTTCGTCGATTATTATATTTTTCAATTGTTCGCCTGTAATACGACGTGTTTGCAAAGTTTCCCAACCAAACGGCAGTGTGCCGTCGTTGTTGGCTTGAATGTAGTTCACAGCCTTAACATTAAGATCAGTTCTTGTTTCTGCTTCGATACAGAAGTAAACATTTTCGTCGCCTTTTATACGAAAAAAATGTCGTTGAATGTCTATTAGTTTCATAATTCTTGTTTTTATGTATTGTTTAGTTAGTTATTTGTTTATTTTTGCATCGAGTTCAGCGTCTTTATCGCTAAACAATGAATTGGCTTCCAACAGCGAGAGCAATTGTAGCTCTCCCATCGCGGATAGCCAATTTTTAATTTTACGACTATCGTAATACCACACATTGTTAGTAGCAATAGATTGCTCTATTTTAGTACATATTTTATTGTCATTTTGAGTTTTACATAATGCTCAAACTCAGACAAGTAAAACTAATACAGAACAAGTACAACGAACTTGTTAACCGCATGCAGGCGGTGGTCTTTTAGGACTTAATCAACATTAAGGCGGTGCTGCATTCACCGCTTTTTTTTTGCTTTTAAAAAAAATTTTGTAATTTTGTAGTGCTTTATAAGCATCCCTGGACTCGCTCCGAGATTGGGTTTGTGTCGAAAGGCTCATACCACCAAAGCCTAACAGTGTTAGGCTTTTTTTGTTAATGACGAGTTTGTTTTGATGACATTATAGCCGTCGTCAAAGTAATAATATACCTTTATTTTATCTATATGCCACAAATTGTACAATGCGTTGATAGCCTTATCTGTATCAATACCTCTTTCTAAGCATTGCAACACGATTTCAGCCTTTTGATGATTTATGGCATAACGTGCTTTTTTTTCAATATTACCAGTTCCTTTGGTTTGTTTCAAATCTGCTGGAATGCCGTTTTACATAATGCTCAAACTCAGACAAGTAAAACTTACAATACCCTTTACAGTGATGTTTTTTATGGTTGCACCGCTCGAATACCCGAATAATCCGATACTGCGTGTTTCAGCCGAACTGTCAGCAACATTCATATTCGAAATGGTGTGGTTGTTGCCGTCAAAAACACCTTTAAACGGATTCCTTGCCTCGCCAATGCTAAACCACGGTTGATTGTTCAGGTCGATGTCCGCAATAAGTTTATAGTGCAAAGTATCAAATCCCTGTGTTCCGGCACTAACAACATACGACATAAACGCCAGTTCGTTAGCGGTTCCAATAATATATGGCGACTCTTTGCTGCCATCACCTTCTGTGAATTCTTCCATGGCGCCTTCCCATGCGTCTGCCGCATGAGTGTTAATCACCGCCAACACCATGACGATGCTAATGAATGTAATCTTTCTGTTTTACATAATGCTCAAACTCAGACAAGTAAAACTTTTAGATGTTTCAAATCGGAGGGCGAGAATTTGCCCACCTCCGCCTTGTAAGTAACACGTGTTATTTTGCCGTTCTTTACGTAAAAAGAAACTTTTACTACATTGCCGTTCTTTACAGCGTGAACGTGAATGGGTTTGTGTTCGCCAGAATAGAACAAAATTTTTATTCCAAGATATTCGTATATTACAGGCATAAATTAAAACTCCTTATAATGATTATTTGTAATTCCCACGAAAGGCTTACTACTACTAAACGTTGCACAACAATGTGCATTAACAAGATTATTGCCGATTGTAAAGCATTTAAGATTGGCAAAACTGGCGACCCTCAAAGCAGGGCGGCCAATTATGGCGATTTTGACAAAATGTATCTTTTGGTTCAAAGCAAAAATTCGCTTCTGATTGATAGGCTTGAAGGCTACTATACCCAAAAGTATTACGGCCATAAAAAAAATATGAATATAAACAGAGGTTCTGCGGCTGTTATGGCTTCTTCTCATAGGACTTACTATTTATATATTGTTGTCAAATAGGCCATTATACATACTTAACGGATTTATGTCTGCTCCGTTGTCCCAAGTAACAATGCCGTCAACTACGCCAACTTTGGCAAATAATTCTTTGTCGATTAAGGCCTTAAAAACTGGGAAATAGCCTTTTTGTATGTTGTTTTTTAGATAGCATATTTTTTCTGTGCCATCATAAAATTGCACTTGTAAGGCATATTCGTCTATGTTATATACTTTAACCGACTTCACATCAAAAAAGGCTTTTTCCTTCATTGTTTTGGTTTTACATAATGCTCAAACTCAGACAAGTAAAACACGATATTAGCAATATTAGTGAGTTGGCTGAAAATCGTGCAGAGTTCATGGCGTATGCGACAAATCCTGATTATACATCTACGTTCGACACTGGCAGCGGTGGTTTCTTGGCTAAACATAACTCACGAATACCTAACGACTCAACGTCAAAGAACGATATAGAGAAGTATGAGAAAGAAATAAGAATGTGCGATGTATTCGTAAAGGCTGGGCACAAGATTGTTTACAAAGAAGATGTCCAAGGGGAGTATGATGTGTTATTTGACGGAATTCCAGCAGATTTGAAACAAACCAAAGGAACTGGTAATATCGAGAAATACGCAAGGTACGCCGTGAAGAGTCAGAAAGCAAAAATGGTGCTTTTTTGTTTGGAAAAGGACATAAATAGAAACAAAGCGGAGGAGGCACTAAGAGCGTTGTATATAGTAGATAAAATCAAAGTGTTGTATTATTATGAGGACAATACGAATGTTGTTTTGTCTAATAAATCACTTCTATAAAATAGAAAAGCCCAACAATAACATTGTCAGGCTTTTAGTGGTACGAGTCTTTCGACACGTACCCTATCTCGGGGCTAACCCAGGGACTGCCATTTAAGACACTACAAAATTACAAAATTTTTTATAAAAGCAAAAGAAAAAGCGGTGAATGCAGCACCGCCTTAATGTTGATTAAGTCCTAAAAGACCACCGCCTGCATGCGGTTTACAAGTTCGTTGTACTTGTTCTGTATTATTGCTTTCTGCTTGTCCGATACTGGTACAAGTTTACGTTTGTATTTGCGCATCATTGCTGCGTTTAGACCTATTTCCTTGGCGAATGCTGTGGCGTTGATAAATGGAAATTGCTCAAAGAACCCAGATATGTCGTACACGTATTCTACTGCGATATTGTCACTATACCAATCTGGGTATTTCCCTGTTTGTTCCATGTGGTATTTGGCTTGCTCAACCATAACTTCCTCGAAGCATGTTTTAGCCTCTTGTTCTGTCATGCCACTGCCGTACACGCCTTGCGCATCGTTGGTGTAAATAGCAAAACCTCCGTCTGCGCCCCTCTCAATAACTGCTTTCATGTTCGTTTAGTTTTATCATTGTTCTTTAAAAAAAAAGTTGAACTGCCCCCCACTAAGGGGAGCAGCGTTCTACTTTAGTCCTGCGGTTTTACATAATGCTCAAACTCAGACAAGTAAAACGGCTAACGCTTTTTCAAAGGCAATTACCGAGCGCGAAGTCCGCAAAACCGACAAGTATGCTGCCGAGATTAACGCCATTAAAGGCAAGTTGCTCGACTTTATCAACAAAGGCGCTGAAATTAAAGATTCGCACTTTGACAAATACAACGATATTGCTAACAAACAAGTGTTGCACCCATTTGTAAAAATTGTGCGTGCTTACATTAAGATTAACGGCAA
Organism: Salinivirgaceae bacterium; assembly: GCA_024405635.1. Classification (GTDB taxonomy): domain Bacteria; phylum Bacteroidota; class Bacteroidia; order Bacteroidales; family SZUA-534; genus JAKSOL01. Next base: position 85,402 of record JAKSOL010000007.1, read on the forward strand.
AGAAAACGTTAAAAAGCAAGCCAACACCATTTGCACCAACATTGCAAATCTTTGCAAAGTATTGCCAGCCGATTTTGAATTTATGGCACAACTTAAAGCAATTGAAAAAAGCTTAAACAACTACATTGAGGGCAAAACAGCAACGCCTAAAATGTTGCAAACCGAATTAAGCGGTTTAGGTCGCATTGCCGATAACGACGAAGATGCAAGCACTGCATATTTAGTTACTCTATCAAGAAAAGAAGTGTACGAAGATGGTTACAGAGATAGTGAAACATTGCTAAAATCTAACGACTACAATGCCGCTATTGCATTTTTTAATGACAAGAAAAAGCAATTGCAAAATATGGCAGAAGATGATGTTTGCGATTATGATTTAACTATGTGGGTAGGCGACTATGAGGATATTGTAGAAGAAGAATTTGCAGATTTTATAGGAGAACCAACCGATGGTTATGCGGTTTTAATTAAAGACAGCCATGGTTACTTAATAGAAAATGGCGATGGAAAAACCGAAAGGGATTTTGTGCTCGAAGATTGTAAGGTAAAATTAGTTAAGAAAGACGAATTAACAGACGAAATACAAATTAGTTTTGGATTTCCAAAACGATGGGTAAAATTAGGTTTAATACCTTCAAGATTATAAGATATAACTAACAACAAAAAAGCCGCGCTTAAAGGCGTGGCTTTTTTACTTTGACAAGGCAAAGTACCTTGATGGCGCAGGGGCGTTAATCAATATTTCAGCCTAACGACAACGTCCGAAACGTATTCCCTGATTGTCCGATGCAAGTATAAGGAAAAAATATATACACAAACAAGATATGCGAGAAAAAATAATAGAATATATCAAAAAGGCGTGGAACGGCGAAAAATGCAGCAGATTGCTGGATATAACCAGTGCAATTGACATACAAGCACTGGAAGTTGCAAATAGTATAATTGATAAATTAAACGAAATACAAGATAGAGAAAAATACGACCACATTAAAAAAGTTAAAATATATGCAGTCGATTTTGATCACACAAAAGAAAGACATTTTGGTGCAAATGAAACAAGGACAGACCAAATACCTTTAACATTTGATGATATACCTTTGTTAGTCGATACTTTATTGTCGCCGCAATTGGTAAGATTAGGAACATTACGCCAAGATACAGGAGCAGGAATACACTTTATTAGCCAGTTGGATAATGGTAAAATGATTTGCGTACTAATAAAAGTTAAGCCGCAAAAAGAAACTTATAAAAATAGAACAATATATAAAAAGAAATTAAAAGATGGAAGCAAGAATAGTTGATTTTTATATGGTAGAAAACACCAATAAGGACAAACGCCTACGCTTAATGAAAATGAAAGCGCTTGCACTGGCTGAACCGCTTGACGGTTTAGCCACAACCAAGTGTGCTAACAATCAACCTGCCGATATTGTTAATCGATATTTGGATTTACTCGATAAGCCAACACGCGCCGCCGCAATGGGCGTTTTGTCGTCGGTTGAGCGCTTTATTGAGCAAGCCGATAATAATTACCCTTATATGGCTGAATTTGCGGCTATGGCTGTAAGTTTGAGCGATTATATTAACGAAGAAACGGCAACACCACAAATTGCAGCCATCGACCTTAATAACATTCATAAAATATCAGGCGTTAATGTTGATAATAGCGAATTAAAAGGCATTGTAAGTAGTAAAACGCTGCTTGCTCATCAGTTTGAGCCGCTGAACTTTGGTGGTAAGTGGAAACTGTTATTTGGTCGCCCAACCGCGCCTTTTAAGGTAATGGTACACGGAGCGCCCGGAAATGGCAAATCAACTTTTGCTATACAATTCGCTAAATACCTTGCCAGCAGCCACAAGTTGCGTGTATTGTATATTGCTAATGAAGAGAGTTTTACATACACCTTTCAGGAGAAACTTATGCGCCTGAACGCAATAGACGACAACCTGAAAATAGCCGATTCGCTACCTGATAACTTTGACGATTATGATGTAGCGTTTTTCGATTCAGTAAACACAATGAAACTCGATATTGACGATTTACGACGAATATTCAAACAAAACGACAAAACTTCGTTTGTGTTGATTTTTCAAAACAACAAGAAAGGTCAATTTAGGGGTTCGCTTGAGTGTTTTACATAATGCTCAAACTCAGACAAGTAAAACAGACTATTGGCTAATTTATTGAATAAGAGTATACTATCATTGGTTTGCTGTTAAAAAAAATCAATCAAATCGGGCTTTTTTAGCAAAATCTCGTCATTTTTTCGTTTCTGTTTTCGTCCAAAATAATGGTAAGAAGCTTCGTTGTGTTTGTCATCTACCACTACTACACTTATTTGGCATTTGCCGCAAATAGCTTCCATTATTCGCTTTTTATGAACTAATGCGTTGGCCATAGAGTAACAATACCGTATATATAGATTGGAGTATAACTTATTGAATCCGTCCTTCTCTAGTTGACGCGAAAAATTCTTTTTACATTCCTTGCCTGTTGATGTGCGGTTGGAAATGTTCATAAAAACGTAAATCCACATAACTTAAAACAATGAAGGGTAATATATTACACGTCGCTCACCTAAGTAAATCTGCGATAGCGAATAAGTTGTTTGTGACACATCGTCGGGTTTTATTGACTCGTAGAATAGCTCCAAAATGGCTTTTTTGAAGTTGTGGTCAATGCATCTTTGGCCGATGGTGTATAGTTCAAGCACTTTTTCGTCAACAAATGGTCGATATGGTTCCATAACATCGTCGCTCAACGGAAAGGAGTTGTATCGGTTTTTATGAAAAACACCAATCATTGGCAATAAACCTGAATTCATTAGCGCACGCGATACTACCGACCGCAAAATGGCATATCCGTAGTTTAGCATATCGTTGGGACAATTGCCGTAACGGTCGCGTATAAAATCTTTGCCTAGCAAAAGTTTCCAATATGTTGCGGCTGCCAAAGCCTCGCGATTTGTTGTGTCGCCACTTTTAACATTCTTATGGTACTTGCTCAACACATCTTCTCCCTTGCCCAATTTTTGTAGCAATAGCGACTGGTTGTGTATCTTATGTTCTATTATCTGTTTCCAGATTTGTTTTCTAACGGGTTCTGTTGTCGCTAACTGCGCGTTAAAGGTCATTGTTTGCCGTACGTTTGACTCTAAGTCTAAAGTCATGCTTACGGGCATGTGGCGCTCGTCGCAAAAAACTATGCTTATGTTGTTTTGAGACAACTTGTTAAGCAGTGGCACAGTGATGCGTACCGAATGGTTATCGACTAAAATACCCGACACGTCCTCTAACGAACGCATGATTGGGTCTTTATCTTCTTGACAAATTAAAAGCTGCCCATCTTTCAACGATAGATCGGCTTTGTTTTCAAATACAAGTGTTTGTTTTGGCATAATTGTTTTCTAAATGGTTTCTACTAAAGAATGAAAATAACAATGGGTGTGTAGGTTTGGTTGTACACAACCATATTTTTATTAACCTTGCAGTCTAAAATTTTGGTGGAGATATATCCACTAGAGTGCTTGGTAACCTCTTAAAAAACAAGGATATGGTAAAAAAACAACCAACAGTGAGTGTGCTGTTTATGCTTTTCAGTGTACTCTTTTGTGTTTGCTTAATAGCTGCAAACATTTTCGAAACAAAGCAAGTGGCATTTTTCAGTCACAGCCAAACTGCAGGTGTAATTGTGTTTCCAATTTCGTACATCATAAACGATTGTGTGTGCGAGGTTTGGGGGTACAAAAAAACACGTTTACTCATTTGGCTTGGATTCTTAATGAATTTCTTTTTTGTAGCAGTTGGTGCTTTGTGCGATGCGCTTCCTCCTGCCGAGTATTGGGACAATCAAGCTGGTTTTCATGCAATTTTTGGACTTGCACCACGCATTGCAGCCGCGTCGTTTGTGGCTTTTGTTTGTGGCTCGTTTATCAATGCTTATGTAATGTCGCGAATGAAACTTCGCGATGGCGAGAATCGTTTTTCGCTTCGAGCTATCTTAAGTACAATTTTTGGCGAAAGTGTTGACTCTATTATATTTTTCCCATTGGCTTTGGGCGGCATTGTACCTTGGTCCGAAATGCCATGGCTAATGCTTTTTCAAGTTGGGTTAAAAACTGTGTACGAAATAATTGCTTTGCCAATCACTATTCGTGTAGTTCGTGCAGTTAAGCGAGCTGAAGGAACCGATGTTTACGATGAAGGTATTTCGTATAGCATTTGGAAATTGTTCGATTTGTAGGTGCGAGTAAATTTTTAACCTAAAACCAAAAAACATGGATAGTGCATTAGTGGTTTTTAGTGGTGGACAAGATTCTACCACGTGCTTGTTTTGGGCAAAACAAAAGTTTAATAGGGTTGTGGCCTTGTCGTTTACCTACGGACAAAAGCATGCAAAAGAAGTAGAGCAAGCAGAAATTATTGCTCGCGAGGCTGGTATAGAATGGCAATGTATTGATGCTAGTTTTATTTCAAATTTAGCATCTAACTCGTTAACCAACAGTACGATGCAAATGGATACTGAAAAACCCGCAGGTTCGCCTCCAAATACGTTTGTGCCTGGGCGGAATTTGTTCTTTTTGAGCATTGCAGCGGTAGTTGCTCGTGAACATGGCATAAAAAATATTGTTACAGGGGTTTCGCAAACCGATTTCAGTGGTTATCCCGATTGCCGCGACGAGTTTATTAAAAGTCTTAATCAAACCATAAATCTAGCAATGGATTACCAGTTTACTATACACACACCGCTAATGTGGATTGATAAATGTCAAACTTGGGAAATGGCAGATAAGTTGGGCGTTTTTAATATTATTCGTACGCAAACAATAACTTGCTACAATGGAGTTATTGGCGATGGTTGTGGCAATTGTCCTGCTTGTAAATTACGTAAAATAGGATTGGATAAATATTTAAAAATCAGAAAAATATGAAAAGAGAAGATGAAGGCTTGCAACAACTTGGACGCAAAACCGAATACCGACAAGATTACGCTCCAGAGGTGCTTGAAACATTTATGAACAAACACCCCGAAAACGATTATTGGGTGCGGTTTAATTGTCCAGAATTCACATCGTTATGTCCAATTACCGGTCAGCCCGATTTTGCTGAAATTGTGATAAAGTACATACCTGACCAAAAGATGGTTGAGAGCAAAAGTTTGAAACTATATCTATTTAGTTTCCGTAATCATGGCGATTTTCATGAGGATTGCGTTAATATAATAATGAAAGACCTTATTAAGTTAATGGATCCAAAATACATTGAAGTTATAGGTCTTTTTACGCCGCGCGGAGGTATAAGTATTTATCCTTATGTAAATTACGGACGTCCGGGTACAAAGTATGCAGAACTGGCAAGTAAGCGTTTTGCTGAACACGAATAGCAATAAATATGCATAAGCAACGGTTGCTAACTTGAAAACTTGTTGAAAAATTAAGAGAAAGTACGTAGTCGTTTGTTCTTGTTCAATGGGTAAAATACATTAGTTTCGCAACACGAATAATAGTGCGCAAGCATTATAAAACAAAAATATGATGAGTGACCTTTTCGAAGTCCTTAAATGGCTTTTTGTTTTTGTAGGTGCCTTGGGTGTGTTCCTTTATGGAATGAAACTAATGAGCGAGGCAGTACAAAAACTTGCAGGCGATGGAATGCGTGGTATTTTGTCGCGAATGACCTCAAAACCATTCAATGGTATTCTAACTGGATTGGTAGTTACAACAGCAACCCAATCGTCGTCGGCAACAACGGTGATGGTGGTTAGTTTTGTTAACGCTGGCCTTATTACGTTGGCGGGTGCAATAGGCATCATTATGGGAGCCAATATAGGTTCAACGGTAACATCGTGGATTATCTCTATTTTTGGTCTTAAATTTTCACTTTCAGCAATAACACTTCCAATGGTAGCCATTTCGCTACCATTTATTTTTTCGTCAGATGCTAAACGTAAGTCGTTGGGCGAGTTCCTGATTGGCTTTTCGTTGTTGTTTCTTGGTCTCGATTTTATGACCGACAGTATTCCAGATGTTAGCCAATTTCCTGAAGTACTGAAAATTATTGCAAGTTGGTCAAGTCACGGATATTTGTCAATTATATTATTTGCGCTGATTGGTGCAGTGTTTACAATGATAGCGCAAGCATCGTCGGCCATTATGGCGGTTACTTTGTTTATGTGTAACAAAGGTTGGATTGGCTTTGATATGGCTGTTGCTTTGGTTATGGGACAAAACATTGGTACAACTATCACAGCAAATTTGGCTGCAATGGTTGCAAATGTTACAGCTAAGAAAGCCGCTCGCGCACACTTGATTTTTAATTTGGTGGGTGTCATTCTTTGTTTGGTGGTTTTTTATCCATTTATGCATCTACTTGACAATATATCAATGAGCGTGCAAGGCATGTCGCCATACAGTGAGCCAAGTGCAATTCCGTTGACATTGTCGCTTTTCCATACAATATTCAATGTGGCAAATACTGTGATTTTGGTTGGGTTTATTCCTCAACTTATCAAGTTGGTAAATGTTTTGGTAAAATCAAATAAAGAGGAGGACGAAGAGTTCCGCTTGAAATTTATTTCTGGCGGTATGATGAGTACAGCCGAATTGTCGATAGTTGAGACGTTTAAAGAGATTGGTTTTTTTGCTGAACGGGTTCAGAAAATGTTTGGTTTTGACCAAGAGTTGCTTTATATCGACAACGAAAAAGATCACAACAAGTTGTTGGGTAGAATTGAAAAGTACGAGAAGATTTGTGACAACCTAGAGTTGGAGATTGGCAGATACATAAACAAAATATCAGAGGGTAAGTTAAGTGCCGCATCAAAGCAGAAAACCATCTACATTTATCGAGAGGTGTCGGAGATTGAAAGCATTGGCGATAGTTGCTACAATCTTTCGCGCCACATCAATACAGCATTTTCTGCAAAAGCTCAGTTTACCGATAATCAGCATGCAAACATAAAGCAAATGTTTAATCTTGTTGATTTTGCATTAAACAACATGGTTACTTTGGTAAAAGACCGAACAAATGCAGAAGCTATAAATAAAGCCTATGCGCTTGAAAATGAGATAAATGATTTGCGCGCTAAGCTCAAGGCTCAAAATATATCCGATGTGGGCAATCAAGTTTATGATTATCAGCTTGGAGTGTGGTATTTGGATATTATCACTGAGTGCGAAAAAATAGGCGATTACATAATAAATGTGATTGAGGCTCGGACTGAAACTAGTAGGAAAACAGTTTCTCAAATATAATCAAACATTGAACGGGCTTCGGTCCGTTCTTTTTTTAAGCAATTGTATGGGTAGCGGATTGTTGCGATTTAGGTTGATTTTGATGAATTTCCTCGAATTTGCAATTTGGGGTGCATATTTAACTTGTATGGGAACCTATTTGGCATCGCATAATTTAGCGGCCAACATTGGAGTGTTTTATTCCATTCAAGGTGTGGTTTCTATTTTTATGCCAGCATTAATGGGCGTTATTGCCGATCGTTGGATTCCTGCACAAAAGACTCTTGGTATTTGTCATATTGTTGCTGGTGTGGCAATGATAGGGGCAGGTTACTATGGTGTTATGTCGGGAGAAACGGTTCAGTTTGCTCCTTTGTTTGGTTTGTATGCTTTAGGCGTGGCGTTTTATATGCCAACACTGGCAATTTCAAATGCAGTAGCTTACAACGCACTTGATAGAGCTGGATTAGATACAATTAAAACTTATCCGCCAATACGAATTTTTGGAACAGTTGGTTTTATAGTGTCAATGTTGTTTGTCGATTGGTTTGGATTTCAAAATTCGGCAGCACAGTTTGTTGTTAGTGGGGTGTTGGGAATAGTGCTTGGTGTGTATGCTTTTACATTGCCACATTGTGATGTTGGTTCTGCAACCGAAAAAAAATCGCTTGTAGAAGTGCTTGGGTTAAATGCTTTTGCATTATTTAAACAGAAAAAGATGGCGTTGTTTTTCATCTTTTCAATGTTGTTGGGTGTTTCGTTGCAAATAACTAATGGCTTTGCAAATCCATTTCTTGCCAGTTTTGAAGACATATCGCAATATGCCGATACTTTTGGTGTGAAACATGCAAATACACTTATTTCAATATCGCAAGTGTCTGAAACACTTTGTATTTTATTAATACCTTTTTGTTTGCATAGATACGGAATAAAGCGGGTGATGCTAATTGCAATGTTTGCATGGGTGTTTCGGTTTGCATTCTTTGGATTAGGAAATCCAGGCAATGGCGTATGGCTATTTGTTCTATCGTGCATTGTATATGGAGTTGCTTTCGATTTTTTCAATATCAGCGGGTCGTTATTTGTTGATAAGGAAACAAATGTTGAAATACGAGCATCGGCACAAGGTTTGTTTATGCTTATGACAAATGGCGTTGGTGCAACTATTGGAACGTTAATGGCGCAAATGGTTGTTAATAGGTTTGTGTATTCGCAAACCGAGCCAATGTTAATATGGCAAGGCTGGCAAACTTCGTGGTATGTTTTTTCAGGATACGCACTTGTTGTGGCAGTGTTGTTTGCACTGATTTTTAAATACAAGCATCAGCTAGATAAATAAATTACAAAAAATCAAATGGTTATGAAACGTATTTCGGTTGGTATTGACATAGGAGGAACCAACACTGCGCTTGGGTTGGTTGATGTTGATGGAAATGTTTTGGCTCAAGATTCGGTAAAGACTTGTGCCGATGTGAATGACGAGGTTAAAACAATTGCCGATACTATTAGCAAATTGTTGCAAAGTATTGAACCTGTTGAAGTTGTGGGTATTGGCATTGGTGCTCCAAATGGTAATTATTATAGTGGATGTATTGAAGGGGCAGCAAATCTGCATTGGAAAGGCAAAGTTGAACTTGTTAAATTGATGCGTCAGTATATTGATGTTCCTACATTTCTTACAAACGATGCAAATGCTGCAGCAATAGGTGAAATGGTGTATGGAGCGGCAAAGGGAATGAAAGATTTTATTGTGATAACGCTAGGAACGGGGCTTGGTAGCGGTATTGTTGTTAACGGACGTTTGCTGTATGGTCACGATGGTTTTGCTGGCGAACTTGGGCATGTTAATGCTATTCGTAATGGGCGAATTTGTGGTTGCGGACGCCGTGGCTGTGTTGAAACGTATGTTTCTGCAACTGGAGTGGTGCGTACAGCAACAGAACTATTATCGGAAAGTATGGAGCCAAGCGAGTTGCGCAGTATTCCAAACTCAGAACTTACAAGTCTTGCGGTAACACAGGCGGCTAATCGTGGCGATTCAATAGCTAAGCAAGTATTTGAGCGTACTGGCGAAATTCTTGGTCGTGCGTTGGCTGACGCAATTGCGTTTTCTAGTCCACAAGCCATTTTCTTGTTTGGAGGATTAGCTGGCGCGGGCGATTTACTATTTGAACCTACACGTCGAAGTTTAGACGAAAATGTACTGAGTATATTTAAAGGGAAAGCAAAAATATTGCCATCAGGATTAAAATCGAATGCTGCTATATTGGGAGCAAGCGCTCTTGTTTGGGGTGAGCTTAATCAGAATTAATTTGCTTTTGAGCTTATATGGTATTAAAGGCTGGCCAACTTGGTTAGCCTTTTTTTTGTTAAATCAAATCTGCATTCTTGAATCAATGTTGTTAAAACGCAAATTTTTGCATCCTCCTGCATTGTGAGTTCAATCAATAATCGTCGCCCATGCTGTCAGTAACCTGTGTGTCGAGTTTACGAATTCCCGAAGCAGGATTGTAGGCTAGGCCACTCTCAAGGCGTTCAAATGAAAGTTAAACTTTGCTTCTGTACAGAAGAATATACGTTCGTTATTCTTCAACTAGAATGTTCAGTGTTGGCTTTTAATCTGTTTCATTTTTTTTCTAGTTGTTTCGCTGTTGCTCAGTAATGAAGTTTATTGTGCTGATTAATAGTGGATTACTATTGATTTGACCTGCTTTTAACCTTCTGACGTTTCAATATTTGTTTTTTAGCTTGCAGTGATACGTAAATAATTGATTTTTCAAGTGCTATTGTGGCTTTTTGCGTTTCGAAAGTAGAAAAGTGGTGTTTGTGAAATTCGGCAATCAGTTTCCTGTTGAAACAAAAGAGTAGAGTAGGAGGCGGTTCAGCTTGAGATGTGATTCTATGCTTTGGTTGAATAGTTAGCGTTTATTGTTCTTGTTTTGAAGTTTCTTGAAAAGTAACAATTTGTAAGTATTTCGAATTGTAATATAAGGTACAATCTCTATTTTTTACAATCATCAATAATTTAGTTTGTTGTGTGTAAAAGTCGCGTAATCAATCATTTACGTCATTTATTTAAAACAAAACAACAAGCAGTTGCGGCAATTAATTAAAATTTGGATTGTTTTAGGATTATTTTAAGTCACTAACTAATTAAAAATCAATAATATATACTATTAAAGTTAAATATAAAGTTTAACCCTTAAGGCTAGAATTATAAATTTATCTATTTACATTTGTAACAATTCAAAATTTACAAATGTGATATTTTGAAAATTTACAAATGTTACATTTGCAAAAAAGTAACAACAAAGGTTTTTATAAATGGAAATAAGTGAACGAATAAAACGAATGATAACAGCCGAAGGGCTTACATCGTCGCAATTTGCTGACAGGGCTGGCATAGCACGTTCAAATGTGTCGCACATTTTGTCGGGGCGCAGTGCTCCGGGACTAGAAGCGTTGCAAAAAATGTTAGCAGCTTTTCCTAGATTTAATGCTGAATGGCTGGTTTTAGACAAGGGACCAATGTATAAAGAACCTCGCCAAACAAGCATTTTCGAAGCAATAGCAGAGGCTACAGGTGAGTCGGTTGACGATTTAACAGTTACAGAACAAGTAAATAAAACAGAGGTAGAGGAGTCTTCTTCAGTAAATGCTTTGTCGGCCAAAAGAGTTAATGTTGTTAGTTCTGGCAATCAAACTCAGGCTGTTATGTCTGAATTTGTGGAGCCGTCGTTGCCCATTGAGCATAAAGAACGAGAAATTGAGCGCATTGTGGTGTTTTATAAAGATCATACGTTTACTGAATACATCAATCAGTAAACAAAAAAAGGCGATCAATTAAGGTCGCCTTTTTTGTTGTCGTAATATCTTGGTTTATCCTTTAATTTCAAGCATTGCATCAATCGATTTTTGCGCCTTTTGGCTCAATTCAGCATTTAGCGAAACTACATTTGTTTCATTTTCAAGCACGTCAAGAACTTTTTCTAGTGTTATTTTCTTCATTTGAGCACAAATTAGCTTATCGTTCAATGGTATAAACTCTTTTTCTGGGCTGTCTTGCTGAAGTTTATATATAGTTCCTAGTTCTGTAGCTATCACAAACTGTTTTTTGTTTGAATTTTTTGCATGCTTAACCATTCCAGCGGTTGAGTACATATAAACGTTTTGCATCGATAGCACTTCGTCGTCCCATGAGCATAAGGCTTCTGGATGAATCAAAATATCAGCATTAGGAAACTTCTCGGCAGCTTGTTTTATCATATCGGCCGATATTTTATGGTGAACGCAGCAGTTTCCATTCCATAAGTTTAGTTTGCGTCCTGTTTTTTTCTGAATCCAACCTCCAAGGTTAGCGTCTGGCACAAACAGTATTTCTTTGTCTTTTGGAAGCGACGAAACTACGTTTAGTGCATTTGCCGATGTGCAACAAACATCAGTGTAAGCTTTAGTTTCGGCTGTAGTGTTTACATAGCTCACAACCAATCCATTAGAATTTGCTTCTTTCCATTTCTTTAGTTCGTATCCAGTAATCGATTCGGCCAAAGAACAACCAGCAGTAGGATCGGGTATTAGCACTTTTTTATTGGGAGAGATTACAGCTGCAGTTTCTGCCATAAAGTGAACACCACAAAAAACAATAATACTAGCATTAGTTCTGCCAGCTTCTTGCGACAAGCCTAACGAATCGCCCAGATAATCAGCTATGTCTTGAATTTCTGGTCGGGTATAATAGTGGGCAAGAATTACGGCGTTTTTTTCGCGTTTAAGTTGCTCAATGCGTTTAATAATCTCTTTGTTGTCCATATTGTAAATTGTTGGATTTATTAAGTGCAAATTTGGCAAATTGTGCATAGCTTATCAATAAACTATCTGGGATTTTTTTCGAAAATAAAAAAGAAGTGTAGTCATACTACTAGGTTAATTCAAGTATATGATTGGTTTTGCGACAGCTTAACGAATGTTTTAAAGTTGTTCTTTTAATAGACAAGTGGCTGTTAGTAAACATAAGTCGATATGTTGAAATTGGAGGATATGTGTTTTTATTTTTGTACAAATGCTTGTGGGTTCAATGATTTGTTTAGTTGTAATAAATTGAATAATAGGCGGGTCAATTATTGTTTACAAGTGTAAAAATGTTTCAAAACTGCATAAATACAAATGTAAATTACGTAAAGCGATTTATCGTTGAAATATGTAAATTGACATAAACGGGCGTTTGGTGATTAAGAATAAGGGGATATGTACTTTCAAATTGATAGAAAAATGTTACAAATTGTAAGAAGGCTTTTTCGCTGCTTTATTTTGGTTTGTATGCTATGCGGATGCGTTTCGACGCAAATGGCAACAAGTTCAAAAGATGAAACTAAAGTGTTATCTTCCAAATTTGGAGTTCAATTATCTCAAAAGAAGGATAACATTGCATTATATAGTGAATGTGCATCGTGGATAGGAACTCCATACAAGACTGGTGGAACTTCTCGTAGTGGTGTCGATTGCTCTGGCTTTGTACAAAGTGTATATAAAAAGGTGTATAACAAGAAGTTAAGTCGCGAATCAATTGAAATGTTGCGTGTAGATTGCAGCAAGATTATGAAAAGCCGCTTGCGCGAAGGCGATTTGGTTTTTTTTCATACGGGTAAGAAACGCAAACCAAACCATGTTGGTATTTACTTGAAAGATGGCAAGTTTGTTCATGCTAGTTCTTCAAGAGGCGTTATGGTTAGTGATTTGAGTGAAACTTATTTCTTAGACACTTGGCACACGGCTGGTAGAGTTAAATAAATCTATTTAACATAATGTATTGCGTGAGATTTGTGCGATTAAATTTTGCTTGTAGAAATAGGAAAGTGGGCTATTTTTTGTAAATGTGTAATGGTTAGCAATTGTGTCTTTTTTCTGATTAATCATTGCGTCTCAAAATAGTAGGTTTATTTTTAGTGAGTATAATTCTTATTTTACGTAACCAAATTTTGATTCTTGTTGTTTGTCATTAAATCAAATTTTTTGTTGAGCAATAAATTTTAGACACGCATATATAAGTATCGGTTTGTTATAATTGTCTGTTAGATTTCAGATTATTTTCATTCTTAACAATTTGTATCTGCAAATGCTACCAAATTTTTTTTTGGTAATCATTATATATGTATTGGCGCTTTAAATTCCTAACTATTAAAGGCATTTTTCCATTAAAAAATATAATTACCATTTTGTCTTATAATTTATATTATGTTAAATAGCATGTTTGAAAAAATGTAGCCTATTCTCAAAAATGTTGCATATAATTAACAGATTATCAAATAAATAGTAATGCGAAAAATAAGTCCCGATTGTTGTCGGGACTTTCAAAGCAGATATTTTATTGACTAATTATTTTCAAAAAAACGGAAAGTTGGTTTGTGATAACGTAAACAAAAAACCTGTGCTTAGAAACTTTGGCAAATGCCAATTAGTCAATCAAGAACCGAAAGATTATTTTTCGCGAGCTTGACTAACAACCAATTTACGACCTAAAAATTCGCTGCCAGCTAGTTGGTCAATTGCGTTTTGAGCTGCGGCATTGTCGGTCATTTCAACAAAACCGAATCCTTTGCTGCGTTTTGTTGCTTTGTCAACAATGATTTTTGACGATACAACTTCGCCAAATGCGCTGAAAACTTCTTTCAACTGTTCTTCTGTAGCCTTGTAATTTAGGTTACCAACGTAAATGTTCATAAAAAATACTAATAAGTTATTAAAATGGTCTAATTGAACTTGTTATGGTTCAATTATTTAGACAAATGTATCATTATTTTAATTCAGAAAAATAAAAATGAAATTTTATTTTTATTACATAAACGTAATGTAAATCAATTAGTTACAATTGAATGGTATTTATTATATAAGCCTCTACTCCACTGCTTGTTGTCTTTTTAAAACGCACAAAGCTCCTCTTATTTTTAACTCTTGTTAGAACAGATTTACTTAATATTATATGGTGTATTTTGCTCGTACATTGGTGAGTTTTTTGGTCTTTTAAGTGTTGTGGTATTCAATTCTTTATTACATTTGCGGCCGAATAGAAAAATTATGAACAACACACTACATCATCATCACCATCATTGCAATTCAAGCCGCTAATGCCGCATGAACTGATGATGCTGTAGGTAAAGATAATCCAAGGCTCGCAGGAATGCGGGCCTTTTTTGTTTATGACTGAATAACTATAAAAATATTACGAATTATGTTACTACGAATTGCTGTACAAGCCAAAGGTCGCTTGTTTGAAGAAACTATGACAATGCTTTCGGAATCAAGCATCAAAATTGAGCAAAGTAAACGTACATTGCTAATGCCAGCAAAGAACTTCCCTGTTGAGATTCTTTATTTGCGCGATGATGATATTCCACAAGCAGTTGCAAGTGGTATTGCCGACGTTGGTATTGTGGGCGAAAATGAATTTGAAGAGCGTGCTGAGGATGCTGAAATTATTAAACGTTTAGATTTCAGTAAGTGTCGTCTTTCTATTGCTATACCAAAAGAAATTGACTATGATGGTCCACAATGGTTAAATGGCAAAAAGATTGCCACTTCGTACCCTGGTATTTTGCAACGTTTTCTTGATAAAAACGGAGTGAAAGCTGAAATTCATGTAATTACAGGTTCGGTTGAAATTGCTCCTGGCATTGGTCTTGCCGATTGCATTTTTGACATTGTAAGTTCAGGTAGTACTTTGGTTAGCAATAACTTAAAGGAAGTTGAAGTTGTAATGAAATCGGAAGCTGTTCTTATTGGAAACAAACAACTTTGTGCTGAAAAACGTGAGATATTGAGCGAATTGCTATTCCGTTTCGACTCATATAAAAATGCTGAAGGCAAGAAGTATATCATTCTAAATATTCCAAACAATAAGATTCAAGCCGCAACAGAATTGCTTCCAGGAATGAAATCGCCAACTGTTACCCCACTTGCAACCGAGGGTTGGTCGTCGCTAGCATCGGTTATTGAGGAAAAAACATTTTGGGAAGTTATTGGAAAGCTAAAAGGACTTGGAGCAGAAGGCATTTTGGTAATGCCTATCGAAAAAATGATTCTTTAATATGAAGATTGTAAAATATCCGAATAAGGCTGAATGGGCAGAACTATTGGCTCGTCCGTCGTTTGATAACTCAAGCCTTACAGCTACTGTTAAAGGAGTTTTGGATGATATTCGCACTCGTGGCGATGTGGCTGTGCGCGAATACGAACTAAAGTTTGACAAAGTACAACTAGTTGATCTTAGAGTTTCGGACGCAGAGTTTGTTGAAGCTGAAGCTTTGATATCAGACGAGTTAAAAAGTGCAATTTGCTCAGCAAAAGAGAATATTGCCAAATTTCATGCAGCGCAAGACACTCCATTACCTTGTGTTGAAACAATGCAAGGCGTTAAGTGTTGGCAAAAAGCAATGCCAATTCAGCGTGTTGGGTTGTATATTCCTGGTGGTACTGCCCCACTTTTTTCAACCGTATTGATGCTTGCAGTTCCTGCACAAATAGCAGGTTGTAAGGAGATTACACTTTGTTCGCCTCCAAATAAAGAAGGAAAAATACACCCTGCAGTATTGTATGCAGCAAAAGTTGCCGGTGTTAACAACATTTTTAAGATTGGTGGAGTTCAAGCAATTGGTGCTATGGCTTATGGAACCGAATCGGTGAACAAAGTATATAAGATATTTGGTCCTGGTAATCAGTTTGTTACATGTGCAAAGCAGATTGTAAGTTTGAAAGATGTTGCAATTGATATGCCAGCAGGACCATCGGAAGTTGAAGTTATTGCCGACGAAACAGCAAACGCTTCATTTGTAGCAGCCGATTTATTGTCGCAAGCTGAGCATGGTGCTGATAGTCAAGCTATTCTTATTACATCGAGCGAAAAACTTGCAACCGATGTAATGGTAGAAGTTGAGCGTCAGGTGGCGGCACTTCCACGTTTAGCTTTGGCCGAAAAGTCGCTTGAACATAGCCGAATTATTGTGGTTCACAATCTTGAGGAGGTAATTGATATTACAAACGAGTATGCCCCAGAGCACTTGATTATTCAAACCAAAAACTACATGGAGATTGCTGAGCGTATTTGCAATGCCGGCTCACTATTCCTTGGTCACTTAACCCCAGAAAGTGCTGGCGATTACGCATCAGGAACTAACCATACACTGCCTACTAGCGGTTATGCAAAGGCTTACAGTGGTGTGAATCTTGATAGTTTCCGCAAAAAAATGACTTACCAAGAAATAACTTCAGAAGGTATAAGAAACATAGCCGAAATTGTGGAAACGATGGCAGAGAACGAAGAGTTGTTTGCTCATAAAAACGCAATGACACTGAGAAAAATGAGTAATAAATAGTTGGTTAATATAAATTCAAAACCAGATGAATATGTTGAATATCAACACATTAGTTCGCCCATGCATAGCACGATTAAAACCATACTCGTGTGCTCGCGATGAGTTTAAGGGTGAGGCTCGTGTTTTTGTTGATGCAAACGAAAATCCGTTTGACGAAAACAAATACAACCGCTATCCTGATCCATTGCAGATGGCTGTTAAACAGCAAATTGCAGGGCTGAAAAAAGTTCGTCCAACTCAAATTATGCTTGGTAATGGTAGCGATGAACCCATCGATTTGATTTACCGCATTTTTTGTGAACCTACAGTAAACAATGCAGTTGCAATTGCTCCAACATACGGAATGTATGGTGTTTGTGCCGACATTAACAATGTTGAGTATAGGTCGGTTAACTTAAACGATGATTACTCGCTTGATGCTAGTAGATTACTTGCCGCAGTTGATGCTAATACTCGAGTTATTTGGCTTTGTTCGCCAAACAATCCAACAGGTAATTTGCTCAATCGTAGCGAAATAAAGAAGATTCTTGTTGGTTTTAATGGCATTGTTGTTGTTGACGAAGCTTATGTTGACTTTTCATCTGAAGAGTCGTGGTTAAGTGAGTTGAGTAACTACCCTAATTTGATTGTGTTACAAACATTTAGCAAGGCTTGGGGAATGGCATCGGTACGTTGTGGAATGGCATTTGCTAGCGAAGAGATTATTGGCTATTTCAACAAAGTAAAGTATCCGTATAACATTAACAAGTTGACCCAAGAGTTTGTTCTTAGCCGCTTGCAGAATGTTGAATTAAAGGAAAAACAAACCAAAATAATTCTAGATGAACGTCCAAAATTAGTGTCGGAACTTGAAAAACTTTCAGTTGTAGAAAAAGTTTATGCAAGCGATGCTAACTTCTTGCTAGTCAGGGTTGACAATGCTCCCAAAATATACAACGAATTAGCTATCAGAGGTATTGTTGTTCGTAGCCGCCACAACATAGTTTTGTGTAACAACTGTTTGCGCATCACTATAGGAACGGCTGACGAAAACAAGATTATTGTTGAAACATTGAAAGAACTATAACATGGCGCGCAAACTATTATTTATTGACCGCGACGGAACTCTTATTAAAGAACCAGCTGACGAGCAAATTGACAGTCTTGAAAAATTGCAGTTTGTACCTGAAATGTTTCGTAATTTGTCGTTTGTGGCAAAAAATCTTGACTTTGAACTAGTTATGGTGTCAAATCAAGACGGTTTAGGCACCGACGCTTATCCTGAAAGTCAATTTAGACCTTTACATAATCTAATAATTCAAACACTTAAAGGCGAAGGCATTTGTTTTTCAGCCGAAAAAATTGACAACCACTTCCCTGCCGATAATCATCCAAACCGCAAACCGGGAATAGGAATGCTCTCCGAGTACATAAATAATCCTAATTATGATTTGGCAGGTAGTTATGTGATTGGTGACCGCGAAACTGATGCTCAGTTGGCTCGAAATTTGGGCTGTAAAGCTTTGATTATTTCAAATCCAGACATTACAACCATTGAAGGAAAAACCGATTTTTCTTCGGTTCACGAACTAGGCCCACAAGCCGATGGTGTTACTTATGTTGACTCGTGGAATCGTATTTCGGAGTTGCTTTTTGCTGGTGAGCGAACAGCAACCGTTAAGCGAACAACCAAAGAAACAGATATTTACGTAAACATTAATCTTGACGGTACTGGTAAATGTGAAATAAGTACCGGATTGGGATTTTTTGACCACATGCTTGAGCAAATTGGACGACATTCAGGCTCTGACTTAACAATTAAAGTTAAAGGAGACTTACATGTTGATGAGCATCACACAATTGAAGACACTGCAATAGCTCTAGGCGAGGCTATTTTGAAGGCACTTGGCGACAAACGAGGTATTGAGCGATATGGTTTTTGCTTGCCAATGGACGATTGTTTGTGTCAGGTTGCACTTGATTTTGGTGGCCGTGCTTGGCTTGTTTATGATGCAGAATTTAAACGCGAAAAAATTGGAGATATGCCAACCGAAATGTTCCTTCATTTTTTCAAAAGTTTGAGCGATGCTGCACGTATGAACTTGAATATTAAGGCTGAAGGTGAAAATGAGCATCACAAAATTGAAGGCATATTCAAAGCATTAGCCAAATCGATAAAAATGGCAGTGAAACGTGATATTTATAAATACGAACTACCCAGCACAAAAGGAATGCTATGAAAATAGTTGTAATTAAATACAATGCAGGCAACATTCGCTCGGTTTGCAATGCGCTTAAACGCTTAGGCTACGAGGCTGAAATTACCGACGATGTTGAAAAAATTAAAGCAGCCGACAAAGTGATTTTTCCTGGCGTTGGCGAGGCTTCAACCACAATGAAATACCTTCGCGAATCGGGGTTAGATAAAGTGATTGTAAGTTTAAAACAACCCGTTTTGGGCATCTGCCTAGGCATGCAACTGATGTGTAAATTTTCAGAAGAAGGCAATGTTGATTGTCTTGGCATTTTTGATGTGCCAGTAAAACGATTTCAACTCCCAGCACAAAACGTTGATAATCTGAAAATTCCACAAATGGGTTGGAATACCATCACTTCAGTTAAGAGCCCACTTTATAATGCTCAGCTCGAAAATCAGTATGTTTATTTTGTTCACAGCTACTATGTTCCTCTTTGCGATTATACCGCTGCAACAACCAACTATACAATAAGTTATAGCTCGTCGTTGCATCGCGATAATTTTTATGCAACACAGTTTCATCCCGAAAAAAGTGGTAGCGTTGGCGAACAAATACTTAAAAACTTTCTTGAATTGTAGTAATTGAAACAGATATGATTGAGATTGTTCCTGCAATAGATATGATTGGTGGCAAATGTGTACGCTTAAGCAAAGGCGACTATGCCACCAAAAAAGTATATAACGAAAATCCGCTTGAAGTGGCCAAGATGTTTGAAGATAACGGCATCACTCGCCTACATCTTGTTGACCTTGATGGCGCAAAAGCTGGACACATTGTAAACCATAAATCGCTAGAGCAAATTGCTAGCAAAACATCGCTAGTTGTTGATTTTGGAGGCGGTTTAAAAACAACCGACGACTTGAATGTAGCCTTTGAGTGTGGTGCAAAAATGATAACAGGCGGTAGCATTGCAGTAAAAAATCCAACAGAATTTCTTGGCTGGCTCGAAAAATATGGCAGCGACCGCATTATTCTTGGTGCCGATGCAAAAGACGGTAAAGTTGCAGTTACAGGTTGGCTTGAAGATACTGATGCTGAGCTACTTACTTTCGTTAAAGACTATTACTCAAAAGGCGTACGTAAAGTAATTTGCACCGATATAGGTCGCGATGGAATGCTGCAAGGACCTGCAATTGAACTGTACAAACAAATGTTAGGTGAGATTGCAGACCTTTGGTTAGTTGCTAGTGGAGGTGTAAGTTGTATCGGAGATGTTGAGTCGCTTAATACAGCAGGCATTTCTTCGGTAATTATTGGAAAAGCAATATACGAGGGACGAATTACAATGAAAGAACTGCAAGCGTTCATTGGTTAATAACAAAACAAATAAACGAGTAACCTCAAACGATATATGTTAGCAAAACGAATAATTCCTTGCCTTGATATCCGCGACGGAAAGACAGTAAAAGGCATCAATTTTGTCAATATAAAAGAAGTTGGCGACCCTGTTGAACTTGGTGCTTGGTATGCCGAACAAGGTGCCGATGAGTTGGTTTTTCTTGATATTACAGCCAGTCACGAAGGACGCAAAACTTTTGCTGATTTGGTTGGACGTATTGCCGAAAACATCAACATTCCATTTACAGTTGGCGGCGGCATAAGCGAATTGAAAGATGCAGGCGTGTTGCTTAACGCCGGAGCCGATAAAATAAGCATCAACTCGTCGGCTGTGCGCAATCCGCAACTTATTGACGATATGGCAAAAAACTTTGGCAGTCAGTTTGTTGTGGCTGCAATAGATGCTCGTTGCGACGAAAACGGAGAGTGGATTGTTACAGTAAACGGTGGTCGCATACCAACCGAAAAACGATTATTTACTTGGGCAAAAGAAGCAGAAGAACGCGGAGCCGGCGAAATACTTTTTACAAGTATGAATCATGATGGAGTTAAGCAAGGTTTTGCAAATGAGGCACTTGCACAACTATCAGAAATGCTTTCAATTCCAGTAATTGCATCGGGAGGCGCAGGATCGATGGAGCACTTTAAAGATGTGTTTACATTAGGTAAAGCCGATGCAGGACTTGCTGCAAGTATTTTCCACTATAAAGAAATAGCAATTCCAGATTTAAAAGCATATTTGCGACAAAATGGAATAACAGTCAGATAACAATTAAAACACAACAATATGTTAGATTACACAAAATCGCCGGACGGACTTGTACCGGCAATCATTCAAGACAATACAACTGGCAAAGTTTTGATGCTTGGTTATATGAACGAAGAGGCTTATAACAAGACAGTTAACGAAGGAAAAGTGACATTTTATAGTCGTACACGCAAATGCATGTGGACTAAAGGCGAAACTAGCGGCAACTTTTTAAATGTGGTGTCGATGGCTGAAGATTGCGACCACGATACCTTGTTGATTAAAGTTAATCCCGATGGACCAACCTGCCACACAGGTGCCGATACATGTTGGAACGAAGAGAACAAAATGAATCCTCTGCTTTTCCTTTCGGAACTAAACGATTTTATTGAAAAACGTCACCAAGAAATGCCCGAAGGTTCGTACACAACAAGTTTGTTTAAAGATGGCTTGAACCGTATGGCACAAAAAGTTGGCGAAGAAGCACTTGAACTTGTTATTGAGGCCTGCAATGGTACCGACGAGCGTATGATTTATGAAGGTTCCGACATGCTTTATCACCTTATTGTGTTGCTTACATCAAAAGGCTTGCGCATTGAGCAAATGGCCGAAGAATTGATGGTGCGCCATAAACCAGGTTGGAAAAAACACTAATGCGTTTAATGTTGGTTAAGTCATTGAGTTTTATGGTATAATTCCCTACTCTAAACTTCTTTGCCTTACTAACCGATAACCAACTTTTAATTAAGAGAGCAAAATAGAGTTTACTCTGTTTTGCTCTTTTTCAACAATATGAAACGTAGTTTAATAACCCTATCGCTTGGCACATTTGGGCTTGGCGTTGCCGAGTTCAGTGTAATGAGTGTGTTGCCAAATTTAGCCGACAGCTTTGGCATTAGCATAACGCAAGCAGGCCATCTTATCTCGGCATACGCACTTGGCGTGTGTGTTGGAGCACCGCTAATTGTGCTATTTGCCCGAAATTGGAAATTGAACAACATCCTAAAACTGATAATGTCGATTTTTGTTGTAGGGCACTTTATAATGGCATTGTCAACCAATTATGCAATGGGAATGCTTGCTCGTTTTATTTCGGGAATGCCGCATGGTGCATATTTTGGCACAGGAGTTATTGTTGCAAACCGATTGGCCGAAGAAGGTAAAAGTGCTGTGGCAGTGTCAATTATGGTTATGGGAATGGCCATATCAAACCTTTTAGGAGTGCCATTTGGCAGTTGGATTGGTCAGAACCTTTCATGGCGATTCATTTTTTCGTTTAACACCATTTGGGGGCTCATTACACTCATGTGTATAGTTAAGTTTATTCCCGAAATGGCAGCTCTGCCCCACACCGATTTCAAAGGTCAGTTCCGTTTTTTAAAGCGACCAGAACCATGGTTGGTTATTTTGGGGACAATGTTTGGCAATGGCGGAACTTTTTGTTGGTTAAGCTACATCAATCCCCTTATGACCGAAGTGTCGGGATTTAGCTCGGCAACAATTCCCGTATTGATGTTTGTTGCAGGTTGCGGCATGTGTATTGGTAATTATTTGGGCGGAGTTTTAGCCGACCGTTTTGCTCACGCCAAAGTGGCAATGTTTACGCAACTAACAATGAGCGTGGCACTTATTCTTGTATTTCTTTTTGCACAAATAAGTTGGTTTTCGGCTGTAATGATGTTTGTTTGCACAACAGGATTGTTTACATTGTCGTCGCCACAACAACTGCTCATTATGCACCAATCAAAAGGAAGCGAACTGATGGGTGGAGCAATGGTACAGATTGCGTTTAACTTTGGTAACGCTTTGGGAGCATACTTTGGTGGGGTTCCCATTGCTTTAGGTTTGGGCTACAAACCATCATCGGCTATTGGTGCTGTTGTTGTATTACTTGGTTTTGCATCGTTTTTTATGCTCAACCAATTGTTTAAGAAGAAAAACACAACTTGCTAAAAATGAATTGTTAAGGCATATTATTTTGGTAGAAAAATAAATTGATAACTAAATATGTAATGCAAACTTATGGCCGATAATTATCTTGAAAAGCGTTATGAAGCATACGAAGCTAGAAAAGCAGCCATTGCCAACAAAAAAAAGATGGAAGCCATAAAACTTCATAAATATATGGCAAAGCAAGCCGAAATGAAGAAAAATGAGTTAGACAGCAATAAAGAAAAAGAAAAGAAATAAAAGCACGTAAATAACTATCCCTTAATAAATTACTAATACCAAACAATTATGAAATTAAAACACATTTCGTGTGGCGTGGCAATGTTGCTAGCATCGTCGCAAACATTTGCCCAAACCGAAGAGTGCAATGAGTACTCGTTTTGGAACCACAATCTTCCGGTTGAAGAGCGTATTGACGATTTGATGTCGCAACTTACTCTTGAAGAGAAAGTTAGCATGATGATGAACCGTTCGTTGGCAATACCACGACTCAACATCCCAGCCTATAACTGGTGGGGCGAGGCTTGCCATGGTTTAATGGGCGTGAGCGATGTTACCGTTTTCCCTCAAGCAATTGCGCTAGCTTCAACATTTGACGACGAAGGCCAACTTGCAACCTACACAATGGTTTCTGACGAAGCTCGTGGCCGATTTAATTCCATTTCGCGCGATGGCGATATTGGTCCATACGTGTCGTGGATTCCAAACCTTACCTTTTGGGCTCCAAACGTAAACCTAATTCGCGATCCACGTTGGGGACGCGCACAAGAGAGTTACGGTGAAGACCCATATTTGCTTTCGCGTATGGGTGTAAACGTAGTTCTTGGTATGCAAGGAACTGACACCGAGCACTTTAAAACTCATGCTTGTGCAAAACACTACGCTGTTCACAGCGGACCAGAGCCTCTTCGTCACCAATTTAACGCAGTAGTTTCAAAACGTGACCTTTGGGAATCGTATTTGCCTGCATTTAAAGCACTTGTGGTTGAAGGCAACGTTCAAGAGGTTATGTGCGCATATTCAGCATTTGACGGCGAACCTTGCTGCTCAAGTGGCCGATTGCTTATTGATATTTTGCGTAAACGCTGGAACTATAACGGCATTATTCTTACCGACTGCGATGCAATAAACGACTTCTATTCAAAAGGTCGTCACGAAACACACAAAGATGCTGCCGAAGCTAGTGCCGATGCAGTTTTACATGGAACCGACCTTGAGTGCGGCAAGTGCTACAACTCGTTGATTGATGCTGTTAAAAACGGACAAATAAAAGAATCGGATCTTGATATCTCGTTGCGTCGTGTGCTTTATGGTCGTTTCACCCTAGGTTTGCTCGATCCTGATGAAGTAAGTCCATACTACAACATTCCTGGCAGCGTGGTCGATTGCCAAAAACATCGCGACCATGCACTAAAAATGGCACAAGAGAGTCAAGTCCTTCTAAAAAATGCCAACAACACCCTACCTCTTAGCAAAAACATTAAAACAATTGCTGTTGTTGGTCCAAACATCGACGATCCAATTATGATGCGTGGTAACTACAGCGGAACTCCAACACATTGTGTTACCATTTTGCAAGGCATTAAAAACAAATTGCCAAACGCAAACATCATTGCTGAACGCGGTTGCGAAATAGAGTTCGACTATTTGCAAATTGACCAAAATCAAAACTTTAAGACCGAAGACAAACTTGGTTACAAAGCCGAATATTTTGGTAATAAACAATTTGAGGGTGAGCCAATTGTAGTAACAAACACCGAAAAAATTGATTATCAAACTGAAGGTGGATACGGATTTGGTAATGGTGTGCCAACATTCGATTTTTCGGCACGTTACACAGCAAAATACACAGCCGATTTTACTGGTAAGTTGTGTTTCCAAATTCGAGGTAACGAGTTTGAAGTGAAAGTTAATGGCGAAAAAGTAGGTGAATTCCATCCAAAACCTCTATCGTTTACCTTTACCCCAGGTATGCAGCTTACCGAAGAGCAACAACACGAACTACGTATGCAATTCTTCCGTCGTCCTGCACCTGTGCTAACCGATGTTGAAAAAGGCAAAACCTACGATATTGAAATTCTTTACACCTCTGCATCTGAAGGAACAGTTTCACAATTGTCGGTTGATGTTCATGCTCGCAAAACAATTGATTTTGAGGCTATTAAAAATCAAATTAAAGATGCCGAGGCTATTATTTATGTAGGCGGCATTACCCCATCGCAAGAAGGCGAAGGCCACGAGCGTACTACCATTGAATTGCCTGAAATTCAACAAAAATTCCTTGCTGAAATGCGTTCAACTGGCAAACCTGTGGTTTATGTAAACTGCTCAGGCTCAGTAATTGCATTTGAAGGTGTTGACCAAAACTGCGACGCTTTGTTGCAAGCTTGGTATGCAGGTCAAGAAGGTGGAACCGCAATTGCCGACGTTTTGTTTGGCGACTATAACCCATCGGCTAAATTGCCTATCACTTTCTATAAATCAACTTCGCAATTGCCTGACATTAAGGATTATAACATGGAAAACCGCACCTATCGTTACTTTAAAGGTGAGCCACAATACGCATTTGGCTATGGTTTGAGTTTCAGCAAATTTGAGTTTGGAAAAGCCAAATTGTCGAAAAAGTCAATTAAACGTGGCGAGAGTGTTGACATTACCATTCCTGTGAAAAATGCAGGTCAAATGGACGGTGCTGAAGTTGTTCAAGTTTATGTTAAGAGCCTAACAAACGCTGATGCTCCAATAAAATCGCTAAAGGCATACAAACGTGTCGATATTGCCAAAGGACAAACCGCAACTGTTACTTTGACTTTGACTCCAGATGCGTTCTCGTACTATAGCGAAGAAAAAGATGACCTTGATGTGTTTGCTGGCAAATATCAAATTATGTACGGCAACTCATCGCGAAACGAGGATTTGAAAGTTTTGCCATTTGTAGTTAAATAGCAGTAGTACAATAAATTATTCACTCGCCCAACTTTGGCATAAAGTCAAGGTTGGGCGTTTTTTATATGGTTATATCTAGTTGATACAAGAGTGAAATTAGCCTGACATCGTGTATAAAATAACACTAAATTAGGCACAGCATTACCGTTAGCGCAATAGTTGTGCATCGCTTTTGCAACCGATTGATAAATAGATTTTTAGTAACGTTTAAACATAAATAATATGAATATTCTAGTATTGAACTGCGGAAGCTCGTCAATCAAATACAAATTGTTTGAAATGAACGAGAAAAAAGTGGTAGCACAAGGCGGAATTGAGAAAATTGGTTTAGCCGATTCGTTTTTGAAAATCACTTTGCCAAACGGCGAAAAAAAGATTATAAGCGAGCCAATTCCTGAACACACTGCTGGTGTTAAACTTATTTTCAAAATGTTGATGGACCCAGAAATTGGTGTAATCAAATCGCTTGATGAGATTGATGCTGTTGGTCACCGTATG
This sequence comes from Salinivirgaceae bacterium, assembly GCA_024405635.1. Classification (GTDB taxonomy): domain Bacteria; phylum Bacteroidota; class Bacteroidia; order Bacteroidales; family SZUA-534; genus JAKSOL01. Next base: position 111,716 of record JAKSOL010000007.1, read on the forward strand.
CTTCATGCTGGTTCTAAAATCACCAAATCGTCAATGTTAACTGACGAAGTGCTTGAGATATTTGCTTCGTGCAACGACCTTGGCCCACTCCACAACCCTGCCAACCTTAAAGGTGTTAACGCGGTTAAAGAGCTTGTGCCAAACATGCCTCAAGTTGGTGTGTTCGATACTGCTTTTCATCAAACAATGCCCGATTATGCATACATGTACGCTTTGCCATACGAGTATTATGAAAAATATGGCATTCGTCGTTACGGTTTCCACGGAACTAGCCATCGTTATGTTTCGCAACGTGTTTGCGAGTTTCTTGGCATTAAACCTGAGGGCACAAAAATCATTACCTGCCACGTTGGTAACGGAGGCTCAATTTCAGCAGTAAAAGATGGAAAATGCGTTGACACTAGCATGGGTCTTACTCCACTTGAGGGCTTAATGATGGGTACTCGTTGTGGCGACATCGATCCTGCAATTGTTCCATTTTTAATGAATCACGAAGGCCTTTCGGCTAGCGAAATGGATACTATAATGAATAAAAAATCGGGTTTGCTTGGCATGACTGGTATGCTTGATATGCGCGACATTGAAGCAGCTATTGAAAAGGGCGATAAACGTGCGAAGTTGGCTCGCGACATGTATTTGTATCGTATTCGCAAATACATTGGTTCGTATGCTGCTGCTATGGGAGGCGTTGATATTGTGCTATTTACAGGTGGCGTGGGCGAAAATCAAATGGGTTGCCGTGCCGAAATTTGCGAGGGTCTTGAATTCCTTGGAATTAAGATTGATTCAGAGAAAAACAAGACCCGCGGAGAGGAAAAAATCATCTCAACCAACGATTCAAAAGTTACTGTTTGTGTTATCCCAACCGACGAGGAGTTGATGATTGCTACCGATACCTTGAGCGTAGCTTTTGGAAAGTAACACAACTAACCATACTACAAAAAACGCTGTCAGTTGTCTGGCAGCGTTTTTTGTTTTCGGTTAGTCTATTCGGTGGCAATAATTTTTAGTTCGGTACGTCGGTTTTGCGAGCGGCCTTCGGCTGTTGAATTATCGGCAACAGGAATAGTTGCTCCATAGCCTTTGTATGTCAGTTGCGAGGCATCAATCCCCTTTTCGGTTAAGTATTTATAAACCGATTCAGCACGTTGTTGCGATAGGTGTTTGTTATGTTCGGCAGTGCCAATGTTATCGGTGTGGCCGCCTATTTCGAACTTCAATGTTGGGTTTGCCAAAATGAATTGCTCCATACGTTTAAGTTCGGCAAACGACTCGTTGGTCAGTTCGGCTGAGTTGGTTTTAAAGAATATGTTGTTTAGTATAATGTTGGTGCCTACAATTGGCTTTTCAAGCTGAATAGCAACCTCTTTAGGTGTAATGGCAGTGTGTTGGCTACCAAGGTTAAAGTGCAACGAGTTGAACAGATAATCGGCTCGGTTAACATGCATTGCGTACGATTGCCCAATGGGTAAACTAACAAGAAATTCGCCTTGGTCAGCGTTTACAAGCATAACGGTGTCGCCTGTTTCAACGTTTAGCAACTGAACGGTAGCCGATAATGGTCTATTGGTTTGCTTGTCGATAATGGTACCATGAACATACGAAACGGGTTGTGGACGAACTTCGGCAGGCAATGTAAACGTGTAAATGTTTTTGGTGGCGCTAGCAAAGTTTGTTGAGAAAAAAGCCCGTTCGCCCGAATTGTCAACTACCAAACCAATTTCGTCACGATAAGTATTTATTGGATAGCCAAGATTTTTAGGCTCTTCCCAAGTAAGACTATCGGTTAATCGGGTTATGTAAATGTCTTTTCCACCCATGCCAAGTCGTCCATCGGAGCTGAAATAAAGGGTGCGGTTATCAGGGTGAATAAACGGACTAATGTCATCTTGAGGAGTGTTTATGCGCTCGCCAAGGTTTACAGGTTTGCCCCAACGTCCGTTTTCTTGCAGTTCGCTCACCCAAAGGTCAAGTTTGCCGTAACCACCAGGGCGGTCTGATGCAAAGTACAAGCGCCTTCCATCGGGCGAAAGGCAAGGTTGCTTTTCTGAGTATTTGGTATTTATCACAGCGCCTGCGTTATAAGGGCGGCCCCACTGTCCGTTTATATCTTTACGGGCAAAATAAATGTCGCACATTCCCATTCCATCGCGACGGTTGCAGCTGGTAAATACCAACATTTTTCCGTCGGCCGAAATTTGTTGTGCACCTTCGTTTCCGGGTGTGTTAATTGATGATCCGATTGGTACTGGAGGTTGCCATTTACCATCGATGAAACGAGTTACGTAAAAATCTTCTTGCATCATTATTTCTCCATTTGGGAGAAAACGTGTGCTATCGGGCAGTAACATTGTAAAAACCAATGTTTTAGCGTCAATCGATAGCGATGGCCAATATTGCTCGTATGGCATTTCAATGTCGGCACCAAGCGATTGAGGCTCAAACGGAACGGGATTTTGCATCTGATTTAGCGCAAATTCAATTTTTTGCAAGTTTTCGGCAGCATATTCACGCGACCTTTTGGTTGTGCCTTCCATTTGCAAGAAACTGTTGTAGCAGCGTCGTGCTTTTTCGTACTCTCCTATTCCCAGATATGTGAGAGCTAAGTTGTAGTCAAGATATTTGAAATAAACTTGGCCATGTAGAGCCTTAGCCTTTTCAAAAGCATCAATTTCGTCGGTTAGGCGGCCCATATCGTGGCAAATTTCGGCTTTCATCAGGTAAGCTTCAATAAATGCAGCATCTTCTTCAATGGCACGATTTATCGATTCAAGAGCCGCAACGTTATTGCGAAGTTTGAATAGTCCGTTTGCTTCGGCATATTCTTTTTTTGCCTTTCGCGATTGAGTTGTAACTGGTTCTTGAGCCAAGCAACCAAGGCTGAACAATACTGCTATTGTATTGATTATTATCTGTTTAAGTTTCATTTGCTTTACTTTTTGTTAAACCTAGCTTTTGTTTAATGTTTAAAACGATGTTAGGTCTAATAAATTTTCCAAGAAGCTTGTTAAATGTAATCGCGGCGAATAATAAGACCTTTTTCCTCAAGTACTTTGGTAACACGTTTAATCATGTCAACCTTGTCTTTAAGAGGTAAGAATGCCGATTTGAAACCGTTGATAATCAAGTATTTTAATTCCGATTCAGTAAATCCAAATTTTTCAATAACAAGCATATATTCATCGAGCAATGTAGTTCCCGAAACCAAACGGTTGTCGGTGTTGATGGTTACACGCAAACCAAGGTCGAAGTAGAACTTAACTGGGTGTTTTTCAATAGAATCGACTGCTTTTGTTTGCAGGTTTGAGGTTACACACATTTCAAGAGGAATGCGGTGATCGTTTACGTAGTTAAGCAAATCGCCATCTTCGCGCAAACGGGTTCCGTGCCCAATGCGGTTTGCGCTTATAAGGTGCAGAGCTTGAGCAATCGATTCGGGACCATAAGCTTCGCCTGCGTGGGCTGTGGTGTTAATGTTGTTGTTTACAATAAGATTAAACGAGTCGCGGTGGTCTTTTGCAGGAAAACCGTCTTCGGCGCCTGCAAGGTCAAATCCAACTACTCCTTTGTTTTTATATGCAACAGCTAGTTCGGCAAGCAGTAACGATGTTTCGGGTGTGGTGTGGCGCAGTCCGCAAATAATTATGCCTACACGTGTTCCAAAATCTTTTTCGGCACGTTTTTTTCCTTCAAGCACAGCATCAACCACTTCGGTTAATTTAAGTCCTTTGTTGGTATGCAAAATTGGCGAAAAGCGAATTTCTAAGTACCAAACATTTTCGGCTGCACAGTCTTCAACCAATTCGTAGGTAGCTCGTTCAAGCGACTCGTATGTTTGTAATACTGAACAAGTTATGTCAAAAGCTTTAAGATACTCTTCAAGACTAGTGCAGTTCATTCCAACCGATACATATTTGGTAAGTTCGGCTACGTCAAAACTTGGTAATTCAACGTTTTGTTGCTTAGCAAGATCAATAATAGTTTCAACACGCATCGAACCATCGAGGTGGCAATGCAGTTCGGCCTTGGGAAGGCTTTTTACAAATTCGCGAGTTAGTTCAATCATAGTAGTAAAGTTTTGTGTTGTTAAAGACGTTTGCTGATGTTTAAATTATCGGTTTTTGCTGATTATAAACCACTTACTTTTAGTTAGCCAAAATGGCAAATATTGTTGGTCGTTTGTGCAGTTCGGGTTTGCGTCGCGACCATTCTTTGGCGGTAAGGGTTAATATTTGTTCGGTTTCAAGTGTTATGTCAACTGCAATACACAAGCGAGTTTCGGGATGTAGGTTTTTCACAAAATCGTCAAACAGCGCCATGTTGCGGTATGGTGCCTCAATAAAAAGTTGTGTTTGCTGTTCAACTTGCGAGCGGTGCTCAAGTGCACGAATTGCTTTTACTCGTTCGTTTGGTTTAACTGGCAAATAACCATTAAAAGCAAAGTTTTGTCCGTTTAGTCCTGATGCCATCATTGCTAAAATGATTGACGATGGCCCAACTAATGGCACTACCCTAATGCCTTTGCGATGCGCCATTGCAACAACAGCGTTTCCAGGGTCGGCCACAGCAGGAACGCCTGCCTCGCTCATTAGTCCAACACTTTCGCCTTTTGCACAAACATCTAAATAATCGCCAATTTGTGTAAGGTCGGTGTGCTCGTTAAGTTCAACAAACGAACTGTCATCAATTGGAAAACTAGAGTCTATTGCTCGCAAAAAGCGGCGAGCTGTGCGTGTGTTTTCAACCACAAAGTGGCGTAGTTGGCTTGCTATGCCCAAAACCTTTACAGGCAACACATTGCGAGCGTCTTCGTCGCCCAATGTTGTGGGTATTAAATACAGATTTCCTGCCATTGTTTTAAAGTTTATTAATTGTAAAGTTAAGCAAAATGACGGCTCGCAGCTAATGCTTTTTGCTTACTTTGTTGGCAAAAATCAATCAGCTATATGCAAATAAAGTTTTTAGGAACTGGAGGCTCGCATGGCATACCCAACATTGGTTGCCAATGTGCTGTGTGTCAGTCAACTGATGCTCGCGACAAACGTTTGCGCAGTTCGGTTTTTATTGAAACCAATGGCGTACGGTTTTTAATTGACCCTGGTCCCGATTTGCGTACACAAGCTTTGCATAACAACATTACGGCTGTTGATGCGGTGCTTGTTACTCACGAGCACAAAGATCATACGGCGGGCATTGACGATATTCGCTCGTTTAACTATTTGATGAAGAGCAAGATACCTTTTTACGCTCAACAACGTGTAACCAAAACCATTGCAACCGAATATGCTTACGCTTTTGCTGAACCTCATTATCCTGGTGCTCCCGAAATCGATTTGCATACAATAGGCTCGCAAGTGTTTGATGTTAAAGGTGTTAGCATTGTTCCTGTTGAAGTCCTCCATGGTTCATTACCTACTACAGGCTTCCGCATTGGTAACTTTGCTTATATAACCGATGCTAAAATAATTCCACATGAATCGATGCTTAAATTACACAACCTTGATGTGTTAGTAATCAACGCATTACGAACCGAAGAACACCGCGCTCATTTGAATTTAACTGAGGCCTTGGACATTATTCAACAGTTGCAACCACGTTGTGCTTATCTTACTCACATGAGCCATCGGTTGCCTTGCCATTCTGAATTAGAACGTATTTTACCGTCTAACGTACGTCCTGCTTTTGATGGTTTAGTTATTGATTTGTAAAATTCACAAAAACACATTTATATGAATAAACTACTGTTTTCCATTGGATTAGCTTGCGCATCGCTTGTTGCAACAGGCCAAAACTACATCATTCCTTCAACCAACATCAACCAGAAAGGGTTTCCTCACATTTTGCCCGATTTGAGTGTAGAATTTGAGGTAAAGGCACCTGAGGCAAATTTGGTTCAAATTGACATTTGCGGAACAAAATATGCGCTTACACGAGGCGAAAATGGCGTTTGGAAAGGCGCAACCGCTCCTCAAGTTCCTGGTTTTCATTACTATAACCTTGTTGTTGATGGTGTTGGTGTTGCCGATCCTGCAAGCGAAAGTTTTTATGGTTGTGGCCGAATGATGAGCGCTATTGATATTCCAGAACCTAACTGCGACGATTTTGAGATTGCCAACGTGCCACACGGACAAGTTCGCGAGTTGCATTATTTTTCAAATGTTACAAACTCGTGGCGCCCACTATTTGTTTACACACCAGCTAGTTACGAAACCGGAAATAAAACATATCCTGTTATTTACATTCATCACGGAGGTGGCGAGGATCACCGCGGTTGGGTTGAGCAAGGTCGCACAGCTAACATTATGGACAACCTAATTGCGGCTGGTAAAGCTACTGAAGCTATTGTGGTTAGCGTAAATAGCAACGTGCCCAGTAAAGGTGGCTATTCGCAAGAAGGAATGGCAAGCTATTCTAAAGAGTTGATTGATAACGTTATACCATTTGTTGAAAAAACATTTCGCACAAAAAACGATGCAGCTAGTCGTGCTATGTGTGGCTTGAGCATGGGTGGTGGTCAAACCTTTTACATTGGTTTGGTTCACCCCGAATTGTTCCGCAGCATTGGTATTTTTAGTTCTGGCATTTTTGGAGGAATTGCCGAAGCCCCACTCGATTTGGAAAAAGAAGTGCCGGGAATGATTAGCGCAACAAAGAAATTTAATAAAGGACTTGATGTATTTTACATTTCGTGCGGCGAGCAAGATCTTCGCATTAGCCACACAAAAAAATATACCGATAAGATGAAAAACGCTGGTGTAAATGTGTACTTCAACTCATTTGCTGGCGATCATGAGTGGCAAGTTTGGCGAAAATCGTTCCATGAGTTTGCTCAAATGCTGTTCAAGTAATTGATTGATTTTTAGCAATAAAAGGCTCATACTTGCACAAGTGTGGGCCTTTTTTTGTGAGTTGATAAAATCAAAAAAAGAGCAAAGAATCCAAGTTCCTTGCTCTTTTATTTTTAAGTTATAATTGACTTGCAACTATCTGATAAACATCAACTCGCGATATTTTGGCAATGGCCACAAAGCATTGTCAACCACCTCTTCAAGTTTGTCAATGTGATAGCGAATTGCCTCCATTTTGGGAACTACAGTGTTGTAGTAAGCCAAAGCTTTTTCGTACTCGCTGTTTAATCGATTTGCTACTTTTCGAGCATCGGTAAGTTCTGTTACACCAACTTCAATTTGGTGAACACAGTTGGCAATTTTCTTAATCAACTCAATGTTGCTAGCCGAAAGTTTTTCGCCTTCGTCGCCAAGAATAGCTTTCATTTTGTACACATTGTCAACCAATTGGCTTTGGTAAGCTGTAGCAACAGGAATAATGTGATTTATTGCCATATCGCCAAAAATGCGAGCCTCAATTTGCACTTTTTTAGTGTAAATCTCCCATTTAATCTCGTTGCGCGCTTCAAGTTCGGCTTTGGTCATTACACCAACGCTTTCAAACATCGATACAGTTTCGTCTTTAGTGTAGTATTTAAACACTTCAGGTGCGCATGTTTGGCAGTCTAATCCACGTTTTGCAGCTTCAGCTTTCCACTCTTCGGAATAACCGTTGCCATCAAAGCGAACAGGTTTGCAGAATTTAATCAAGCGTTGAACTTCTTTAATGATAGCCTCTTTTTTGTCCATTCCGCTTGCAATAAGTGCGTCAACTTCTTTTTTGAACATTACAAGTTGTTCGGCAACAATTGAGTTAATGGCAATCATTGCGCTAGCGCAGTTTGCCTCTGAACCAACTGCACGGAACTCAAAACGGTTGCCTGTGAATGCAAATGGCGATGTGCGGTTGCGGTCGGTGTTGTCGATAAGCAATTCTGGAATTTGAGGCATGTCAAGCATTTTTTTGCCTGCTTTGCCTGCAATTTTGAAAAGGTCGTCACTCGATGAGTTTTCAAGTGAGTCGAGCAAATCGGATAATTGTTTGCCTAGGAAACTTGAGATGATTGCCGGTGGAGCCTCGTTGCCGCCCAAACGGTGTGCGTTGGTTGCACTCATGATGCTGGCTTTTAGCAATCCGTTGTGACGATAAACGGCAGCCAAAGTGTTAACCACAAATGTTACAAACATTAGGTTTTCCTCGGTTGTTTTTCCGGGCGACATTAGGCGGTGACCATTGTCGGTACCCAACGACCAGTTGTTGTGTTTGCCGCTACCATTTACTCCTGCAAATGGTTTTTCGTGCAACAAGCAACGGAATCCGTGTTTGCGGGCAATTTTCTTCATCAAGGTCATTACCAACATGTTATGGTCGCAAGCAAGGTTGGTTTCTTCAAAAATTGGAGCCAACTCAAATTGGTTTGGTGCAACCTCGTTGTGACGTGTTTTGGCAGGAATACCAAGTTTCATTGCCTCTACTTCAAGGTCTTTCATAAAGGCTTGCACGCGCTCTGGAATGGCGCCAAAGTAGTGGTCTTCAAGTTGTTGGTCTTTTGCTGAGCCGTGTCCCATAAGAGTACGGCCGCTCATTAGCAAGTCGGGACGAGCGGCATACAAACCTTCGTCAACCAAAAAGTATTCTTGCTCCCAACCAAGGTACGAGTAAACTTTTTTAACAGCTGAATCGAAGTAGTGGCAAACATCAACAGCAGCTTTGTCAACAGCATGAATGGCTTTGAGCAAAGGCGCTTTGTAGTCGAGCGATTCGCCTGTGTACGAAATAAAAATGGTAGGAATACACAAAGTGTCGTCCATAACAAAAGCTGGCGAAGTTGGGTCCCATGCACTATAGCCGCGGGCCTCAAATGTTGCGCGTATGCCGCCATTTGGGAACGAACTGGCATCGGGTTCTTGTTGGGCAAGCAGTTTGCCTTCAAATTCTTCAATAATTCCACCTTTGCCGTTATGCTCAATAAAAGCATCGTGTTTTTCGGCTGTGGTGTCGGTCAATGGGTGGAACCAGTGTGTGTAGTGGGTTGCGCCCAACTCCATTGCCCAGCGTTTCATTCCATCGGCAACAATATCGGCCATCGATCGCTCCATTGTTGCGCCATTTTCCATAATGTCCACCATTTTTCGGTAAACATCGCCTGGAAGATATTTGAACATGCTTGCTTTGTTAAAAACATTCACGCCGTAGTATTCTTCGGGGCGTTTTGTTGGCATTACCACATCAAGCGGTTGCTTTTTAAAAGCCTCGCCTATTACTTGAAATCGTAAACTTGACATAATTTTATACCGTTCTTTTTAATTATCAGACAGTTAAATACATTTCATCGTTGCAAAGGTAATTAATATACTGAACCAACTGCTTTGTAGTGATTAAAGTGAGGTTAAAACTTTGTACAATGCCGAAAATGCATGAAAAAAGCCCATGTTTGTGGCATAGGCTTGAGAGTATTGTGGTTATTTGTTGAATATGTTTTTTACAAGTCTTTTATCAAATTCAAATAGTCTGATTTGGTATAACTTTCATCAACTTGGCGGTTTTTATAAACCAAGCAGTTTTTGTAGTAGTTTGAAAGCAAAATGAAAAAATCACTCTCCTTCTCTACTCAATAAGAATCTAACTTTTAGGTTTCTTTATTCCACGAGTTGCTTTTTCGGCAAACGGATCGTCGGGCCAAACGTGTTTTGGGTAACGGGTTCGTAATTCTTTACGGACTTCGAAATATGCATTTTGCCAAAAGCTAGCCAAATCTTGAGTTACTTGAACAGGTTTGAAACCGGGCGATAGCAAGTGCATTAGTACTTTTTGTTTGCCGTTGCACACTGTTGGCGTTTCAGTTAATCCGAAACACTCTTGCAAGCGAACTGCCAAAATTGGAGTGCTGCCGTTTGGCTGATATTCAAGTTTGATGCGCGAACCACTTGGCACTGCAATGTGCGATGGAACCATGCTGTCAATTTGCTGTTGTTGTTCAAATGTTAGCATGTATTTAATGGCATCGGCAAGGTTTATTCGTTCCAAATCGCTTTCGGTTAATGCTTTGCCTAAATAAGGTTGCAACCATTTGCGAGCAGTTTTGCATAGTTCACAGGCGCTAACGTTGGGCAAGTTTAGTTCAGGAGCCCACATGCGTAGCGATTGTATTCTGTTTTGTAGTTGAATAACATCGTCGGTCCAGTTGAGAATGTTTTCGCCATCGCGCTCAATGGCTCGCAAAATAACGTCGTCAATTTTTTCGCGGCTAACGTTCTGAATGGGTTTTGCGGCCAAAACTAAACGACCAATGCGCATTTCGTGTTGCATAATTACTTGTCCGCGCTTTGAGTCCCACGACACGTTGTCGCGTTCCACAATCATTTGTCGAAGGTCGGTTGGGTCAAGCGGAGCAGCTAAAAAAATCTTGCCTTTGCCATCGCGAGCATCCATGTGTGCAATGGCTAACCAAGGTTCGTCGGCTAAACTATCGGTGTGCGATGTTTGAGCAAGGTTGCCGCCCGATAGCATAAACTGAGCGTTGTTACCAGCATGGGCCGAGGCGATGCGTTCGGGATAAGCTGCAGCTATTAAAAATCCAGCTCGATAGGTGTCTGCGGCCGAGTTATCGGGTTCAATTTTGAGTAACGAACGGTATTGAGCAGCAATTTTTTCGATGCGGTCAAGTGGTTTGTTATGTCGATTGTCGGCGCGATTTCGGCGTAAAGCATCGATGCGCAGAGTTATGTCAATTCCCGTTTCGCGCGGCAAAGGGTCGCGTTCGTCAAGTAAGGCGGCAATGTCGGTTGCCAAAGCTTGTTCGTCGCTGTTGGCGGCGGTGAGTAGCATTTTTGCAATGCGAGGGTGCGTTGGTAGTTGGTTTATGCGTCGTCCAAAGTCGGTTATTGTTCCGTTTTCTTCGTTAATGGCTCCAAGCATTTCAAGTAGTTCTTTGGCCTGAAAAACGTGTCCGCGTGGAGGTGGACAAAGCCAAACTAGTCGGTTGGCATCGGTTTCGCCCCAAGCGGCAAGGTCAAGAACAAGTTGCGACAGGTCGGCATTGAGAATTTCGGGTTCGCGGTTGGCTGCCATTTTGTGTTCGGTTGCAGTTGACCATAATCTGTAACAAACGCCATGACAAAGGCGCCCAGCACGTCCAGCACGTTGGTTTGCCATGTCGAGCGATATGCGCACGGTTTCGAGTCGCGATAATCCGCTGTTTGGGTCAAAACGTAGTTGGCGACACAATCCGCTGTCAACAACCACACGCACACCTTCAATAGTGAGCGATGTTTCGGCAATAGGAGTTGAAAGAACCACTTTTCGGCGGCCTTGTTTGTCGGGCAATATGGCGGCACGTTGTTTGGCTTGTGGCAGCATACCATAAAGTGGCATAACCAACGTTTGTCCAAGCGACGAACCTAGCAATTCGCGGCATTGGTTTATTTCGGCCTCGCCAGGTAGAAAGGCTAAAATGTCGCCCGTTTCGGTTTTATGAGCTTCGCGTATTACGTGGGCTACAACGGCGGCGGCTGTTTGTGCATCGCACTCGTTTGAGTGCCGTATGTCAACCGGAAACATTTTGCCTTTGCTTTCAATTACTGGTGCACCGCCAAGCATTTGCGCAAGGTGGGTTGTGTCAATGGTTGCCGACATTATCACAATCTTCAAGTCGGGACGCAAAATTTGTTGGCATTCGCGACAAAGAGCAAGCGCAACATCGGCAAACAAACTGCGCTCGTGGAACTCGTCAAACACTACCATTCCAACTCTGTCTAAAGTGTTGTCGGATTGCAACATACGTGTTAATATGCCCTCGGTTAGCACTTCGATGCGAGTGTTGGCCGACACTTTATTGTCGAACCTAACGCGATATCCCACTTCTGCCCCAACCTCGCAGCCAATCATTTCGCTCATGCGCTCGGCTATTTGTCGGGCAGCTAACCTGCGTGGTTCAAGCATCAGAATTTTCTGATTTTCTGCCACGGCGTTAAGCATAGTAAGCGGCAAAAGCGTACTCTTGCCAGCACCTGGAGGCGCAGTTATTATTAGTGTGCTGTTTTGTTGCAAAGTTGAATTAACCAAATTGGCAATTTCGCTAGCTGGCAATTGGTTAAAATATTGTTGTGGTACGTTTATCGACATTGTTTTGCGTCAAAAAAATTGATTGCAAAGTTAGGTAGTAAATTGCCATGGCTGACAAAGGTTTGTTTTTTTGATTTTGGTGTTTGTGTATAATACTGATTATCAGATATATGTAATACTGTTTGCAAATTGATTGTCGGCATTGTTTTTTATCGAAAAATATTTGCTCTAAAATGTGGGGTTGAACTCAAAATTTGGACTTATTTTGCGCCTCCTATTAAAAACGAATTGTTGTAAAAATTTGAGATGAAAAACACGTATTTCAATCTGGTAGAACAGAGTTATTATTTCCCACAAGAGGGATTCGACATCAGAGACGGCAACTTGTGCTTTCACGGCGTGTCGCTTAAATATCTAATTGAAAAATACGGAACACCTTTCAAACTTTTCTATCTGCCACGTATTGGCGAGCAGATAAAAAAGGCGCGCAACTTGTTTAATCGTGCTATCAATGCAAACCACTACAATGGCAAGTATCAATACTGCTATTGCACCAAGTGTTGCCACTTTCACCATGTGATTGGCGCTGCACTTAAGCACAATGTGAACCTTGAAACAAGTTCGGCTTTCGACATCGATTTGCTTGAAAAACTATACCACAAAGGTGAGTTGGACAAATCGCGCATCATTATTCACAACGGATACAAAACCGACGACTACATTAAAAAGATTATGCACTTGCAAGAACTTGGTTTTGTAAACAGCATAATCATTCTTGATTCGCCACGTGAATTGAGCCGAATTTTAAAACTATCGGGCGACCGCCAAATTAAAGTTGGTTTGCGTATGGCTATTGACGAGGAGCCTCAAAGCGCTTACTATACCTCGCGTTTGGGTATGCGTCATACCGAGATAATGGATTATTACAAGAAAAAAATAAAAGGCAACCCAAATGTTGAGCTTAAAATGCTTCACTTTTTTGTCGATTCGGGCATAAAAGACAGCCTTTACTATTGGGGCGAGTTCAACAAAGCCGTTAAAATTTATACCGAACTTAAAGCCGAATGCGAAACAATTGACTCGTTGAACCTTGGTGGCGGTTTCCCTATTCGCAACCACTTGGGTTTTGAGTACGATTACGAGTACATGATTCGCGAAATTGTGCGCAACATTAAAGATGCGTGTGTTAACGCAAATGTTGACGAGCCAAACATCTTTACCGAGTTTGGTAAATACACTGTGGGCGAAAGCGGTGCTATTATTTTTGAGGTTATTGACCAAAAACAACAGAACGACAAAGAGTTGTGGTACATTATAAACAACAGTTTGATGAACACCATTCCCGATGCTTGGTCAATTTACGAGAAGTTTATTTTGTTGCCAGTAAACAAATGGGAGAACGAGTATGCACGTGTTAACATTGGTGGCATTAGTTGCGACCATTCCGACTATTACAACTCCGAAGACTTGAACCAAGAAATTTTGTTACCAACCTTTGACGATAAAGACAAAGAGCCTCTTTATCTTGGTTTCTTCCACACAGGAGCTTATCAAGACTCAATAAGCGGTTACGGAGGCATTAAACACTGCCTTATCCCTGCTCCAAAGCACGTTATTGTTGACCGCGACGAAAAAGGAAACTTTATTGATTACGTTTATCGTAACGAACAGTCGGTTAACGAAATGCTTAACATTCTTGGTTACAACGATCAACCTAACGAATGAATCGACAAATAACTATAAATCAGCAACATGCAATAAAGCCTCGAAAAACATCGAGGCTTTATTTTTGTCGGTTTGTCAAAAAAAACATTGCTAACAAACTGACGTATAGAATAATTTACAATCTTTCAAGTGTTTTAAAAAGCGAATTGAAAATGAAAAAGTTATCTACCCTATTGTTTGCGCTGATGCTTTCGATAAACTTGTTTGCACAACAAGGAAAACAAGCTCCAGATTTTACACAAGAATCACTATCGGGCGAAAGTATTTCGTTGTCGCAGTTTCGCGGTCAAGTAGTATTAATCGACTTTTGGGCATCGTGGTGCGGCCCATGCCGACGCGAGAATCCAAACCTTGTTGCTACCTACAACAAATACAAAGACAAAAAGTTTAAGTCGATAAATGCACGCGGATTTGTTGTGTTGAGTGTGTCGCTTGATGTGAACCGCGAGGCTTGGGAAAAAGCAGTTAAAGAAGACAAACTAGTTTGGTCAACACACGTTAGCGACCTTAAAGGCTGGAAAAACGATGTGGCAGTGCTTTACAAAATTAAAAGCGTGCCAAGCAACGTGCTGGTAGATGGCGAAGGAAAAATTGTTGGAGTGAACCTACGTGGCGAGGCTCTTGAAAAAGCACTTAAAAAGTTGAAATAGAGGATTTTGAAATTAGGTAATACTAAAGGCTAACTCCGTTTTGAGTTGGCCTTTTTTTGTTGTAGTAGTATGGTCTATATAATTGTGCGTACTTGTTGTGATATTAAACCGCCAACAACCTCAATTTTGCTTGGTTGCTGGCGGTTAAGTTTTAATGCAATGTTGGGTGGGTTATTCTATTAGTGTCCAAGTTTCGCCATCCGCTAAACGTATCTCTGTAATGCCTTTGTCTTTTTGTAGTATATAGTTAGTTTGCTTTGTTTTTATCTCATATATAGATAGTTTGGATAGATTCTTAATATCATCTACATCAACCCAAGAAAAAATTTCATCCTCCTCACACGAATTATGTGTATTATAGTTGCTTGTACAGAAAAAAAAGAATTGTACATTACAATATAAAAAAGTATTTGAAAAACTACACTCTAAACTCATACCACTTTCACTATAAGAATGATGATGGCAACCACTGGTTTGAATTTCAAACTTTTCTATTGTCATTGTTATAGTGTCTTTGCCATCTGTATATTCCTTTTCCATATTTGTCTCATATGGGAAAAAATCTAAAAAGCCGCTTGGAAAAGTATTATCTTCTTCTTTATGGCATGAAATGAAAGTTAATCCAACAACTATTACAAACAATATTACTTTTTTCATAGTTCTACTTTTTAATGGTTGCAGTAAAAGAAGACCCTTTTTCAACACAAAAGCCTTTACCTAGAATTATTGATTTTTCTGAACTAACTTTTAATGAACTTTGATCAGATACTTTTGTTTCTTTTACTTGTACTTTGCTTTTTGCATTAAACGTGGCTTTATTACCATCAATAACCTTTACAAAGGTTACAAAAAGATTCTCATTTCCAGCTATCCCTCTTACAAAAAATGATGGGTCGCCAAATAGGTTGAACCTTTGTTTTACCTCCAAATACAAAAACCCCCAACAACCAATTTAGCTCGGTTGCTGGGGTTGAGTGGGTATAAGTAAAGTTGTGTGTGGGATTATTCTATTAAAGTCCAAGTTTCGTATGGGTAATAAGACATTTTCATTTCAACTAATCCTTTGTTTTTAATAAATTTAGCATATCCATCGTTAATGTCATTATTATGCAATAATATAAGAGTATCTTGTAATTTTATATCTTGTCCTCCCCACCAATGTAATTTAAAACTACCTACATCCTTATTGTCACGATAGGAAAAATAAACATTACATATTTTATATTTCACTCCATGCGAATATCTATCATAGTTACATGTATCTTTCCAACGAAATTCTCCATGAATACCAACATACCAACCACCACCATGACAGTCGTTATGAATAGCATCGCTATTATTTCCAATATAAGCTTCTATTTCAATAGTATCATTAGTTCTTTTAAATAGTAATTTTTGTCCATAATAATATGGGAAGAATTGCATGTATTTTTCTGGTATTTCTGCGGGAGCTTCATCTTTGTGGCATGAAGCAAATACCAACATACATAAGCAAAATAGTAGAATTATTTTTTTCATAACACTAGTATTAATTAGCAATTGTTTTGTCTATCGATGCTTTAAAGCGAGCGAGTTTCTCCACTTTGAAACCTGGTTTAAGTGAGATACTATTCTTTGCAATTATAGTCAAATTTGATTCATTACCAGAAACCACTATTTGTTTGTTGTTTGTATCTACTTTGTCCAACACCTTGTAATATATCCTACTTTGAATTGACTCGTCTGTTTTAAAAGTAAGATTTTCAATATTATATCCTTTTATAATCATACTTGGGTCGCCAAATAGATTGAAACGTTTTACCTCCAAATACAAAAACCGCCAACAACCTCATTTTGCTTGGTTGTTGGCGGTTGAAGTTTTAATGCAAAGAGGATGGGTTATTCTATTAACGCGAGTTCGATATAAGCAAATAAGCAAATCAGTAAAATAGAACAAGT
>JAKSOL010000008.1 GCA_024405635.1 Salinivirgaceae bacterium
AGAAACATTAATAGTTTAAAATCCTTAGTTTTTTGAATAATGCACAATGGGTTAGATCTATCTTTTGTGTTGTGACCAACTTTTCTACGAATTTACGAACATCTCTATGCCACTCAGTATATTCCTTATAAAAAAGAAAATTACCTTTAGTTGAGTAGTCGTAATTTTTGCACACAAAAGATGGTTTTACAGCAACAAACTCAACATTCGGTATGGAATTCCGCGATGTCCATTCTTCCATTCGCTCAGTATTGCCTATTCGGTGAAAACCATCACAACAACCATATAACACAGTAAGGTGATTATTCTTGCTCATGTGCGTTATATAGTCCCAAGCTACCGCAAATTCAGAACCTTTCCAATTGTTCAGCAGATAGGCTATTACAATTATATTTTTCATGAGTATAGTTTATTCAATTAAAGATCTCAAAATTGTAGTGGATTTACTCCTCTCTTGCCTTAATATCATATTGACAGCATCATACTCTATAGGATGACTTGTAATGGCTTCATAATCTTCATAATCTGAAACAATACGGTTTTTAAGATTAGTAAGTTCCAAGATACTCTGATTTCTTGCACTTGTTGCATTTAATGGCAGTAATTCCACGAACTGTACATTTAAGTTGATTGCGAAACATGTACCATGGAAAGAATCTGTCAGCATATAGGTAGCATTCTTGATAAGAGCAAGAAATTCACTAACATCTGGACAACAGATAAACCTTCCACCATTGTGTGCCTGATGAAGGAAAGGGTTAACTCTTATAAGCTCCATATTGTGAGCCTTTGCAAATCTAAGGGCGTAAGCAGAATGCTCGGGATAATTGTGGATAAGGTATAGCAGAATATATTTTTTACCTCTATATTTATCGTCAGTGTTCTTGGTTATTAATATTTTTCCCCATTCCTCCTTATTCAGCAGAAGAGTAGGATCAAGAACCTGACCAACACAATTTGAGAGTCCCCAGTCCTGCATCATCATTACTGCAGAATCTTCTCTTACAGCTATCTTATCATACTTCGAAAGCATCTCTTTATATGCCTTTTCTGTATCAGCATCAAACTTGGTTTTTCCAAAACTGCCTGCATACGACACTTTCTTTCTGCCGTCCTTCACAAAGTCAAGGAAATAAGCTTTGTCATAATGCCCATTCATAGTTGGCCCCCAAACCTGATCACTGCCGGTCATGTATAAATCAGCATCCAAATCACGTAAAGATTCATAACAACTGATACGTTTTGTCATTTTTAGCCAACGTTTACGCATCTTGTCGAACTTTACTTGTGCATACTTTTCTATCGGGTAACGTATAAGTATGTATGCAAGTTTCTTTAAAGGGTTGCTAAATCTAGCCTTTTGTTGCAACTGAGTCAGCACCATAGACAAACCTCTTTCGTCTTTTCGCTGGTAATCTATGATCTTAGCTGTATGCCCTAAGTTCTCCAACGCCTTAATAGTCGCAATGCTTTGCAACAAAGAACCATAATTAGACGGCCCATGACGGGTAATTACCTTTATATTCATATTATGTTCTTTAATATTTTATCTCTTTTTTTCGGAATGACTTTATTTAATACTCTATAAAAAATAAATGGCATTCGCGGAGTTAATTCAAGTATTCTTTCTATGAATCGCCTTTGTTTTATCTCTGCATCACCTGCAGCCTTAATAATAGCAGAAACCTCATCACCCTTGAAGTAGGGCACCAATGCACGTTTTCTCCATATGTCCCCTTCTCCTAGAGCTGGTCGTACCTCTTCGTAAGTTTTAGGTTCAGCCACAAGATTAGGAATACTCTTAATGAGATTCGCACCATTATACGTGTGGATAGTCACCAGCGTTTCTCCTAGATCATTTTGCGTACGAATAGCCCAAGGGTCCATTAAGGTAATGTCGGCCCCCACCTCCATACCGAACGGGTCTCCACAGATGTCACAACCAGGGACACACCACAATCTTCTTCCAAAAGGCAAACCGGCCGCCTTCTCCCATGCTATGGACTTATCATTAATCCTCACGACTCCCGGCCAGCCAGTTCCACGATATTGGGATTTGAAGGTGTATGGTGCTTCCACACTCGTTCCAAGAAGTTTGGATAGGAATTTTGTAGAACCAAGAGTCTTCTGTTGCTTGCAGAAGATACATACTTTTATTAGTTCCTCATATTTACCCTTTAGCGCCTTTTCGAGTGCATACAACTGGCAACTAGTACCAACGAGCATCAATCGTTTTACCTTCTGGACTTTCCCTATTTCTGTACATGCCATTATAGAGTGATATACAGAGTTGGGAATATCATCGTAAGTTGGGATATTGTCTTTTGTATAAAACTCACCAATAGCAGAAGGATATTGATCAAGTTTTCTCAAAGAATAAACTCCATCAACAAATCCACTTTTCAAACTCTCAATAATAATTGTTTTACAAGCTCCCCCCGAGGAACAATTATGTCGGATGGTTAAATCCTCATTATAAGCAAGAAAATATTTTTCCCGTTTAAAGTTTAAAAGATAATCTTTTTGCAAAGAACGATTCGCGGGACAAACATTAACACATTTACAACAAGCTACACACTTGTCAGAATCAATCATAATATTTTTTGTTCCGTCTTGTCTATTATAAAAAGAAATTGCCTCTTTGTGGCAGATAGAAAGACAGCCCCCACATTGTTGGCAATAGTTATATAAAAACTTTACACGACCTTCAGATACTTTCAACATAACTACTTATGTGCCAATATTTTGTTATACATATTTAAGTATTTATCGGCAGTAATTCTTACATTAAAATTCTCATACACATAAGTACACGCTTTTTCCAATCTAGTAATGTCGGTATCACGATTATAAATGTC
Source organism: Salinivirgaceae bacterium (assembly GCA_024405635.1). Lineage (GTDB taxonomy): Bacteria > Bacteroidota > Bacteroidia > Bacteroidales > SZUA-534 > JAKSOL01. The sequence goes on from JAKSOL010000008.1 coordinate 2,859, forward strand.
ATATAATTTTTTACATAAATCAGACACATCACCAGTAACAAAGACATCTGCTAACTCTCCATCTTTTATTACCTCTAATGGCCCTTTTTGATCAGACGTGAGTACAAGAACCTTTGCAGCCATCGCCTCAACAATAGACAATCCAAAGCCTTCGTTTCTAGAAGCAAGTATAAATAAATCATAATCACATATATGATCATATATATATTCTCGTGATTTATTACCCATCATAAAAACATGATCTTCCAGATGTTTGTCATGAATCAAACTTGTCAGATATTCCTCAGATTCTCCTCCTCCAATAATTGTATAAGTAATATTAATTTTAGGATTATCAGATATTAGGCTACTAATAGCATCAATAACCAAATCCTGCCCCTTAACTTTATGTTGTAACCGGCTAACTTGTACAATATTTAAGGCTTCGCCTCTTAAGCGAAAGGTTTTCTTTTTTAAAACCTTATCCACATTTATACCATTATAAATGGTTTCAACTAAATATTTCGGATTTTGTGACAACGTGTAATTACGAACAGATTCGGAAATTGAAATTAAAGCATCCATTTGACAATAGTCTGCATTGTCACTCATACAACTATGAATCGTTCTCACAAATTTCCCTTTCACCCAAATCCATTTTTTCAATAATGGCATATGAAGATGTATAATATCCGGCCTTTCACAAAAAAGGACAAAATTCATTTTTAAAAAGGGTAATGGATTTTTACTGCCCAATTCTCTTTTATAAAGGTGGATCTCTACATTTTTTGGTATTCTATTAAGAATATCAATGTTTATAAGGTTGTTTATAACATGCAATGATATTGTATTACCTAAAATAGATTGGTAATGGATAATATCAGTTAACATGTTTTCCGTTCCACCATTTTCAAATCCCCAAACGATATGAGCTACTTTCATTTTTTATCTAGTTGAATATCATATCCTTCCTTACGTAAACGAGACACTTCTATATTGCGACTTTTCTCTTCACTCATCAAATGTTTCTTAACCCAACGTTTAACATCAACCGTAAAGAACCACCATTCAAGTCTTAGTTTTTTCTTCCAATTATTATTGTCCCCCCTAATCTTTAAACTTTCTCTTTGCGAACGCTTATAATTAACATTTGATGTACCATCACAACAGTCAAAATTAGCAACGAGTATAGGTATGTATTGGAACTTTACGTGATTCTTTAGAACTGCTTGATAAAAGAAATTATAATCTGCAGAAGATTTATATTGAAGATCAAATAAATTTAACTTATGGTAACTTAATTGAGTAAAAGCTGCTTGATGATAAGCAGGCATACGCTCTGAAGCTTTTTCAATAGATGGAGGGCAAGCGCGATATCTATAACCTTTTGCGATTTTCATTATGTCACCATGCGCTACAATTGTATCATCTTCTATTTGTTCTACTATGCGTCGAATTACATCACTTGCACAAAAACTATCACCAGCATTCATAAAGTTAATATAATCGCCAGTTGCAACCATTATAGCTTTATTCATAGCATCGTATAATCCATTATCTGGCTCACTTACCCAATAAGTTATATTCTCTGCATATTTTTTAATAACATCAATAGTCCCATCGATACTAGCTCCATCTATTATAATATATTCAATATTAGGATAATCCTGACATATCACCGAGAGGATGGTTTCTTCTATAACTTTAACACAATTATATGTGACTGTTACTACTGTGATTTTTTTCATTGACTTAAAATCTACGCTTTTCTTCAAACATTAGCTGAATACTTGTTCTTATTCAACACAATACGTTTCTTGTTCTTCTACCTTTGACATTACTCCAAGTAAAATACAAATTACAAAATAACTATCTGCTTGCTCAAAAAAAGCGCTTGAAAAAGATGCTATAAAATAAAATAGCGCAATTGGCGCCATAACAATATATTCATCTTTTCGTTTTACAGAATTCGCAAAGAGAAGTATATAGAAATACAAGTATAATAATATACCCACAAAACCATAACGTAATGTGATTGGCACCCATGTAATATCGCCACTTTCAATCATGCACATTTCATAAATTTGATTGCTCGTTCCTAGATAAAAATTGAATATATTATTAGGCGACCCTTCATGTATTGCACCTACACCAAAAATTATTTTATCTGGATTATCCCAAAGATATTCTACCCGTTCTGCCAACATAGACAGTCTATAAGCAAAAGTGCCATTTTCTGCATTAATATTGCTTTTTGGATTAAGAAAATCACCAGATAGAATATTCTCCATATCTCTATGACTATCTGCTTTTGAAAATGAGTCTTTCTTGTCTATTGCATTCAAAATAATAGGTAATACTACAATAGCAATTGTCGCATACCTTAGGACCAGTTTTCTATCTGTCCTTTGGAGAAATAATAGAAGCCCAGCACAAATAACAAAACCGTAAAGCCATGTGCGCACAAATGATAAAATAAGAATACCTAGAAAAAACACTAAAAAAATATTCTTATATCTAATGTTAATATATTTTGTCAAACAACAGAATATAAAAACAAAGGTAAACACAGGCAAGGTACATGAATATACATTCTCTTTATCCAATGGATGAACATTTGGTAAAAAATCTACTCCTACAAACTCAAGATAAAAAAAAACGCCATCTACAACTGTAATAACAAACGCCACCTTAAGAAATTTAGAAATCGCCGCAAATGGAATAGTTCGTATCACAAACATAAATGATATCAATGCTGGAATGCGTAACACCTTAAGAGTAAAGCTTATACTTTCAGCTTTAATAACAATGGTATATATAAATTGAAAACATATATATAACAATATTAAAACACTATACTTATAATATTTATCTTTTGGTATACTAGAAATTATATTAATGTTCAACATCAATATGGCAAATGTGCATACAAGCGCCACATCTGTTGGCCTTATACCTTCGAGTTCCGATGGAAAAAACATAAACATGTTTGTAAACAAAGCCATAAAGCACATTAAACAGGAAACAAACCTCCTACACTGATATGCAATAATGGCGATGATACCTATTATTAAATATACTGCTGTCACAATATTCCTTTTTTGAATTTTTCAATCACCTCACACATTTGTTTCCTAATGAGTGTATTTTTAATAACACTATATTGTATAGGAAATATATCGTTAATAAAATAGCGACTATATTCTGTATTATTCTACCATATCAGTAATACTACATATCTTCCTTTTTTGAAAAATATTCTATGAACCCATCCATATCGCACATTAATTCCCAATTTTGGCGAAACCAAGAGATTGGAAAATTCCACCAATTAGATGCAATTAATAAATTCCTTCTTTCTTCTTCAAATCTATACTTTATATGTTTTGCAGGTACACCACCAACAATACTATACGGTTCAACATCTTTGGTAACTACCGCCCCTGCCAATATAACAGCTCCATCTCCAATTGTAATTCCTCCTACAAGAAAAGCATTTTGCCCTATCCATACATCGTTACCTATTATAGTAAGATCCTTTTCTTCTTGAAACATCATTTTTTTAGCAAAAGTTTCTCCACATTGCCTTCTCGTTGAATAAAACATTGGAGACATAGAAACAAATGGTTCATACAAAGGATGTACACCTTTGTTTGTTTCAACATGTGGTGCTATTGATGTAAATCTACCAATGTGCGCTTCAATCTTACAGTTATCCCCTATATATGTACCATATCCCATAGAACCAACAAACCAACAATCTTTACCTATTTTATTAGCCCCCTCAAAAGTAGACCTACTATCTATTTTTGATGAATATGCTACAATCAACTTCCCTCGCCATTTGTATCTGACAATAATATACACTAGGAAGTGATATATACGTGGCAAACAATTTCTAATAAACCTTTTTACAAATTCCATTTTTAACTATTTATCACTTGTATTAGATGTTAGACAAAGACATCCATACCTATATGTAAATAACTCAACATAAACTTTATTTGAATTATAAAAAAAATAGAAGTTTAATAGCTATTATTCTCATTTCATTCCAACCACACCCCTACTGCTGTTTTATTCAAGAGTTTTTTCACTTGTATACTCATTACAGTAGCATAAAGCACATTAATAACTATAAGAGATAACAATACTCCATATGCCCCGACATATTCACCTAAAAAAAGAGACAAAGGTATATGAGCGAACAAACCAACAAGTACTAAATACGACTCCACCTTTATCTTACCCATTCCGACTATCAATGTACCATTAAGATTCATCCAACAATATACTGAAACATATAAAGCGACCAAACCAGTCATAGCAAATGGTATACTGACCTTATTTCCTATCCATAAGTCATATATAAAAGGAGATAACAAGGTAATAATAATACACCCAAATAATGATATCAGAAGAATCGTCTGCATCTTCTTTCTCATATTTTTCATCCATTCATAGTCTTCTCGCGCGTAAGCATCAGTGTATGCTGGCCAAAGGGGAGCTGTAATAATATTATACATCATCATAGCTACACTGAGTAGCTTGTACGCAATGTTATAAGCAGTAACCTCATTAGGAGAAGAAACGTTAGATATAAGAATATTGGTACTTTGATATAACACAACTACTTGAATGTTAATAATGAAAAATTTATACCCTAATCCGAACAATTCTTTTACGTATGATCTATTTATTGTAGCAAAACTTGGGGCAACTTTCTTAAACTTCCCACTAAACAAAACAAATGAGGCAATTATTGTAACCAAAATGGGCATGGCAGCCAATGAGAACGCCAAGGCAATAAGCGATGGGGGGCAAGTTTTAGTCAATATGTAAATAATAACCAACGATATAAGGTTTCCAATAGGAATAAATGTATTTGATAGAGCCACCTTTTGAAAAGCCGCCACCACCGAAACCAACACATTAACCACCATCTGCAAGCATGCCATTGTTATAAGAATGTGCATAGTGCACACAATGTCATCAGAGCATTGTGTGCTAACATTCAAAAGCGAGCACCAATCTACCAATGGTATAACAGCCTCCAACACCAAGCAAACCGGCACAAAAATCAAAACCATCATAAAGTATGTGGTAGAAACCAGCGCTTTGCCCTTTTCCCAATCATCGTGTGCTATGGCTTCAGTAAGCTTGTTTTTCAAACCTTGCGAGAAGCCAATATCAAGGAAGCACAACCAAGTTAAAATTGAAGAAAGCGTAAGCCAAACACCATACAATTCAGAAGAAACATAACCAATAGTAAGAGGCACAAGCGCAAAAGACACAAACATGCTAATGCCCTTTATGCCAAAAGAAGCAATAATATTCTTCTTAACCGTTGCTGAACGCTCAGAACCAGAGTTAAGAAATATCGTTAATCTTTGTAACATATTCTCCTCTCGTTCTTAATTCTTTACTACATTATTTTTTCCCGAATCATTCAGCATCATTTACTTGCGTTTGTTCTTCAGTTTGAAAGTCCACAAAAATAAGTAATTATGTAACAAGCATAGCACTCACAACATTCTCTTTCTTGCTATGCGGTGCAATAGTTGGCAAAATTGCGTTTATTCAACATTGTCTTTTTTGGGGTAATACTTAAATACTCTTCATCCACCTAAACCTGCAATGCCTATTTGCATCTTGTTAACTTTACAACAAGTTTAATCTTGACAAGCAATAAGCCAATCGTGCATTGATAAAGGATGTTGACAAAGTTGTTTGAGTCAAATAAAGCTTAGCTTATAAGTAAAAAGGCCGTCTCATATTTAAGACAACTTTTTATTTATGCTCTTATTACAAGATTGCTACTATGGTTGGGCAAAACAATTAAATAAACACATACACAGTTCATACTCTCACTAATAAATCCTACGGGTTTTGTTCGCGTTTGCTACGTGTTTTATATAAAAAACACTTTCTTCCTGTATGTGTTCTTTGTAAAAAACACTTTTTTGTAAAAAAAGACTGCAAACAATGGACAAACTATTCGAGAGACACGACAGCTCCTACTACATTATAAATACCCATATCTACAACGCCAAGAACCTGCAATACTGCCCTTGTCGTATAGAATGATACTCCTAGAAGGAATATCATTCTTAAGTATAACATCGCTGTATTCTTCGCAATTCTTTTATTATTAGTAGTATTATCTGACATTATTATTCTTTTAGTGCATCTATTGAATGTTATAATAATCGTAGATTCAATAAACAATGCAATTTTAAAAATAACGATTAAAGAATTCACTATAGGTAGCAGAAAAAGCGCCTTTAGTTCAGCGTAATCTCCCCCCTCGTCACCCTGATAAAAATCAAAAATCACAGAAGTATCAGAGAAATATCGTTCATCTTCTTCCGCCACCTTAGAGCAACATACATCTATCACACATCCATAATAGAATCATCGGAGAAACATAAGAGAAATATAATAGAACTATCGGAGAATATCATAAAACTATCAGAGAGCATCACAGAATTATCGGAGAATTATCAAAGAAAATAGCAGAGAAATTACACCACAACGGCAACTCCACACAAACGAGCACAACCAAACCACAATCAAACCACAATCAAATTATAAATATAAATCAAATATCACTAATACATTCAAAACCCAATCCCAACCCTACCAACAAAACAATAATTAACACAAGTGAAAAATAAACAAGGAATGTTTATAAATTGTCAATTCGATTGTTTGCAGATTGTTTCGCTTTTTCATATATTTGTGCTGTAACATTACAATAAAAGCAAAACATAAAGAAAAGTTAAACAAACTTAAAAGAAAGTTAAACTGAAGTTAAAAAGGAGTTTAAAAATTGAAAGAAACATACGACAATACAAAACTAAACGAACCAATAAATAGAGTTATAAGCATGATTGAGATAATACAAACCGACAACTACAAACTTAAACTCAGAGCCTCAATACAATCAACAGGCCGCCTCGGTTTCACCGAAGAAACAATAAAAAGCCTCGAACTATGCGAAGGCAAATACGTGCGCTTCGGCAAAGAAGGAAACATGTTCTATATGTCAATCCACAATTCTGAAGTAGAAAACTCCTTTCCCGTAATAAAATACGGCAAATACTTCTACATATCAACAAAACTCATGTTCGACGATCAAAAAATCGATTATAAGTCCAAAACCATCCTATTCGACTTAGCTCGCTACACCGATGGCGATACCGTTATGGGCGGCGCAACCTATCGAATGGAAATGCGTATTTTGGATAAAAAAAGAAAGGAGGCCGCCATGAGCTAGTAACGGCAGACCTTTAAAACAACGAAAGAGCAATGCACCCACATTGCCCTTTCAATAAATTTCTTGGCACTTTCTCCAGAAAACCAAGTCGTGTGGGTGGTCTGCACGCACGCGTTTACACCCATTTATTATGGGTGTAAACTTAAACAATGTTTATAATAATTTTTAAAAATTTTAAGGTATGTATACCAAAAAAATACAAATTAATTTAAACCTATTTAATTTACACAAAAATGAGATTAACAAACAACGAGCGCTTCGAAGGAGCATCAGGTTCCTTCAAAGGCAGCGACTACGTGTCGCACTATAAAAAGTCCACAGGTACAACTTACCTATCAAAAAAAACAAAAACCACAAACACCGAAGCCCAAGCACAGCAAAGGCAATGCTTTGCCGCAGCCAATCGTGAAAAGTGGCGATTGTTAAAACTTCCCGACGACAACATCGAAAAGGAAGAATGGATAATACGCTGGGAAGCCGAAAAGACAAACAAACCAGACTTTGACAAAGATCTGGGTACGTTTATCATGACAACGCTAATGCAGCTCTACAAATCGGGCGAGGTAGGCATGCCAAACATCAACCTACCACAAATCGACACCACCGAGATGGACGCTGCAATCATTGCCCGCGCCAACCAACGAGCCCAAGGACAATAAACCGTTATTATCAAATTCCTATTTCATATAGGCGCATCAACCGCTCAACCTCCCAGTTGAGCGGTTTTTATTTCCCCCGTACGGGCATATCGCCTCCGCCCCAATTAATCATTAATCTCTAATCACTAACCATTAGCCATTGCCCTTTAGCTCGTACAACCTAAAACGTATAACGTATAACGTACAACCTACAACGCATCGCCTCCGCCACTATCCGTCATTCCGATGAAAATCGGAATCCCCTCAAGCCCCGCAACCAAGGATGCTGCCCCTTCAGGGCGTTTCTCATCCGCCCACAATTAATCACTAAACATTAGCCTTTCGCACGTACGGGCGTATCGCATACGCCCCTATTAAACACTGGCCTTTGGCCCGTACAGCCGTATCGCCCCGCCCTCGTCACCCTAATGAAAATCAGTGTCTCTCTCATTTAGCACTTAAGCACCAAAAGCACACACCAGTATGGGATGCCGAATCAAGTTCGGCATGACGTGCGTCTTTTAAGCCAGAGCCCGTACGGGTGTATCGCCTCCGCCCCAATTAAACACTGGCCCTCAGCCGTACGGGCGTATCGCATACGCCCCCATTAAACATTGGCCTTTGGCTCAAAAAAAAGGATACTGCCCCTTCAGGGCGCTCGTGGTGTATTCACCAATTCCTAGGGCGTTGCCCTAGGCTGATAGATACTGCCCTTTCAGGGCGTTGATGAAAATCAGGACAACAACCCTGAAGGGGTTGCGCGAAGCGCCCTCAGCCCAATGGCAGCGCCTTGGGTAATAATCAATATGCCTGCCATTTGCGCCCTGTAAGGGCAACAGCCTTCAGCCGTATCACATACGCCCTCGTCACCCTGATGAAAATCAGTGTCTCTCTCATTTAGCACTTAAGCACCAAAAGCACACACCAGTATGGGATGCCGAATCAAGTTCGGCATGACGTGCGTCTTTTAAGCCAGAGCCCGTACGGGCATATCGCCTCCGCCCCTATTAATCATTAATCATTAAACGTTAATCACTAAAGAACGGGGCTTCGGCACCATCACTTTGCAATAACCAGTCTATCACATTGATTTTTTGAACACCATCAACTACACTCTCATCGAAATCTAATGAAAGTAGATATTTAGGATTTGCATCGCGAATGCACTTTAATGACGAGATTTCACGATTTAATGTTTTTTCGTCATCAACGCGATATGCAACCTGATAATACTCCATTCTTCCATCGTATTTTTTCACCACAAAATCCACTTCTCCTTTATCCGTCCTACCAGCAAACACTTCACCGCCACGCCGCATAAGTTCAAAATAAACTACATTCTCCAATTTATGGCCCAAATCGGCATCTGGTCTATTGGTGTTAACAATATTTCTAAGCCCCAAATCAACCACATAATATTTGTAATTTGCAGCCAACAAACGTTTGCCTTTTATATTATACAAACGCACTGGATACACTAAATACGATTCCATCAAGTATGTCAATAGTTTTTGTACCGTGTTGTGAGATACTCCATTAGCATTTTTTTGCAAACAGTCGGCAATATTATTAGGCGAGACCACACTACCAACACTATCAAACACAAAATCAATAATACGTTGCAAACTATCGAACTTGCGAAGTCTTCTGCGCTTTACAATATCTTTCACCACAACAGTTTCGTACAATGAACGCAAATATGCATTTACCATATCTGGCGATGTTTGAAAAATATTCACCGCTTCGGGAAAGCACGAACCATTAATATACCGATTAAACAATTTATCGATTCTAGTTTCATTATGGAATGCCGACACATATTCAGCAAATGAATATGGATGAAGATTTATTGCGATATATCTTCCAGAAAGCAATGTTGCCAATTCACTAGATAAAAGATACGCATTTGACCCAGTAATGTATAAATCAATATTTTTTTTCACAAACAGAGCATCGACAAGCTTTTCAAACTGAGGAACAAGCTGAACCTCGTCAAGAAAAACGTAGTTGGTGCTTTCAGTGCATTTAGAAACTATTGTATCATATATTTCAGCCCACGAACTAAATGTTTGATTTTCACGTTCTTCAAAATTGTAAGAATGTATATTATCATCCGTTATGCTTTCCGACTTTAAAACATCTTTGAACAATTCAAACAAAGTAGATTTGCCACAACGGCGTATGCCCGTAACAACCTTTATAAGTTTTTGACCACGAAGCGCTATCAATTGCTTCAAATATGTATTTCTATTTATCATAGAGCCCCAAATTTGAACACAAAGATACGCAATAATGACGAAATTATATAAAAACATCATTTTTCGTCATTATCTCACCTTTGCGCCTCAAGCAATCTAATTAATTAAAACCAAGTTGAATCGTACTTTTGGCTGTTGGCTTTTAGCCGTTGGCCGTTAAGGTGTTGATGCGTTTAATAATGATTAGTGATAAGTGATTAATGGAGGGGGAAGTTGACTATTGGCTGTTAGCTATTGGCCATTGGTTGTTGATGCGTTGAATCGTTGATATGTTGATGCGATGTGGCTTCGGCAAGCTCAGCCACCAATACGCGCGGTGCCTGAGCTTGTCGAAGGCACTGTTGAATACGAGCTATTGGCCGTTGGCAATTATTGAATCGTATGATAGTGTTAAATTATTAATAGGTCGGGGCTTCGGCAGGCTCAGCCAACCAATACACACGGTGCCTGAGCTTGTCGAAGGCACTGTTGAATACGGGCTATTGGCCGTTGGCCGTTGGCAATTATTGAATCGTATGATAGTGTTAAGTTATTAATAGGTCGGGGCTTCGGCTGGCTCAGCCAACCAATACACACGGTGCCTGAGCTTGTCGAAGGCACTGTTGAATACGGGCTATTGGCCGTTGGCCGTTGGCAATTATTGAATCGTATGATAGTGTTAAGTTATTAATAGGTCGGGGCTTCGGCTGGCTCAGCCACCGGAAGGTTGATTTGTTGATGCGTTAAATCGGATAACGTATAACTACTTATCACCGGCATCAACCATATTGCGCATCCAAGCCCAAAAGCCTTTGCGCTCATAGTGCGATGCCTCGCCAATGGCCAACAAAATGCGATAGACAACCGAATTTCGTTTTTTATGATATCGGACAAACGGATAGAATACGAATGTGGAAAGAAATGCCAACGCTACCACCACAACCAATTGCATACTAATGGTTGCGCCCATCTTATACGAAAGGAACCACGCTGCCACAATCAAAGCATCAAGAGTTACTAGTCCAACGCTGATGCCAACGTGCGAGAACCCAAGTTCAAGATACAAGTGATGCAAGTGAGTTTTGTCTGGTCGGAATGGTGATTTACCCTTAATAATGCGACCCAACATTACGCGCAAGGTGTCGAAAACCGGAATTGACAACACTGCAAGCGCAAATGGTACTAAACCAACATTTTTCTGACTCATTGCCAAGCTTGCTTCTCTTTGTGACAATAATGTAAGAACAAATATGGACATGATGGCTCCCATGAGCAAAGTTCCGCCATCGCCTATAAACATCTTCGATTTGAAGCCGAACACGTTGTGCATAAAGAAAGGAATGAGCGCCCCCGCAGCCGCTGCTGCCACAACTGTCATTAGCTGATTGCCCATCATGTAGAACATAATGCCAAACATGATGCTTGCCATGGTGCAAAATCCTGAAGAATATCCATCAACGCCGTCAATAAGGTTAATGGCATTCATTATTCCAACAGCTGAAACTATGGTAAGCGGCACGTAAATCCAAGCAGATAGCACTGCTCCATAGCCCCACAATCCGTAGAAATTGCAGATGCGAATGCCTGACCAATACATCAGGAATAGCACTACAAGTATTTCGATAATGAAACGGGCAGTAGGCGAAATATCCTTAATGTCGTCGAATGTGCCAACTGCAAGCATAACGGCCATAACAAGCGTCAACGACTCAATCATGCCATTTTCTGGCATTACGAAGTACAACACAACCATAGCCACAGCAATGCCAATAAACACAGCCACGCCTCCAAGCACTGGCACTGGCGACTTTTGTACCTTGCGGGCATCGGGAGTGTCAAGCACATTGAATCGTCGGGCAAACCTCAACACACGACCATATATCACCCATGTTGTTATGAATGCCACTAAAAACGATATGACTATGTTCATTATCATAATGCTTCAAAAATAATTGCCTATGCTATTTGTTGGCTTTACGTTTGTCATCAGTTACATGACATACGTCAACCTAATTCTTTTAAAAAGTTAGCATAAACAAGTATTGCCGCAAGACAAAAAAATAAGTTCTGTTTATTCGCTCCACTTCCACTCAGTTCGTTCAATATCCTCCTCAATAAGCGGATTTCCACTTTGAACTTCAATAAAAGTAAGCTCGGTAATGGCCTTTATAGCGTGCCAATGCTCAACAGGAATAACAACAGTGTCGCCCGCCTTTACTCTTTGTTCTTGTCCATCGAGAACAAAAATGCCTTCACCTTCAACAAAAGTCCAAGTTTCGCTTCGGTGGTGGTGAATTTGGTAGCTGATGTTTTTACCTTGTTTAAGGGTGATGCTTTTGGTTAGCGAGTGGCGGCCATCGGCATAATAACTGTCGTCGAGCACACGATAGGTTCCCCATCGACGTTCTTCGTACATTGGTCGTGGAGTAAGATTCTCTACTGCCTTTTTTATCTCTTCAGAGTGTTGTTTGGTGCAAACTAAAATGCCATCGGGACAAGCGGCAACCACCACATCTTTAAGTCCGTCAACAAAAATAGGGTTTTGCAGTTCGTTTATCACGTGTGTGTTTTCGCAGTGTGCGCCCATCACAGCATTGCCAATGGTGTGTTGCTTCAGTTCGTCGGTCAAAGTATTCCATGTGCCAAGATCTTTCCATTGGCCCGAAAAAGGAACAACAGCAACCGATTTTGATTTTTCGGCAACCTCATAGTCAAAACTAATTTTGGGGAATTCTGAATAACGGTTGCGAACTTCGTCAAACGACAAGGTTTTATCTCCATTGCTGATTGGCATATATTTTTCCACAATTTGCATCATATATCCCAAACGGAAGGCAAACACACCACCGTTCCAATATGCGCTTTGTGCCAACAATTGTTTTGCCACATCAACCGATGGTTTTTCAGTAAAACGAGCCACTTTTTTATATTCTGTCGAAGATTTTTCTTGTTCAGGAACCACATAGCCATACTTTTCGCTTGGATAAGTAGGTTGAATACCCATAAGCACAAGGTCGGCCACGTTGGCATTAACACACTCAACCATTTTGGCAATAGTTTTAAAGTAACCAAATTCGGTATAAGGGTCGCAAGGCATAATAACAACCACCTCGTCGTTGGCACAGCCTTTGGCAAGCTTTAGGTAGCTGGCAGCAAGTGCAATAGCCGGAAAGGTATCGCGGCGCTCAGGCTCAGTTACAACCGAAACTTTGTTGCCCAATTGGTTGGTAATAATATCTAACTGGCTTGCATTGGTAGCAAGGGTAATATTGTTGGTAAGGTTAGCCTCGGTGGCTTGACGCACCACGCGTTGCACCATGCTTTCCATTGTACCATCTTCTTTTTCCAAAAGAGGCAAAAACTGTTTTGAACGTGCGTTGTTGCTAAGAGGCCAAAGTCGCTTTCCGCTGCCTCCCGATAGAAGTACTAATTGCATTATAGTTTATATTTATTTTTTCGACCAATAAAGTTTGCAAATATAGAAACTTACCTCATACTCTTTCACCAACAATGCGCATGTCTGAATCATCTGCGCTAATACTGCCAGCAAAGAGGCAACAACCTTTTCCGTAATCTGCCAACTCGTCACCTTGCCGCAACGCTTTAACTGACAATGTTGCCGTTTTTTATTTTGGCACACCATTTGACAAGGTAGGCTCCAGAAATTCTTAAAAAACATCATACTATGCAAACAGGAAAAATTGGGGTTACTAGCGAAAACATATTCCCCGTAATCAAAAAGTTTCTTTACTCTGACCACGAAATATTTCTTCGCGAGATTGTTGCCAACGCTGTTGACGCCACTCAAAAAATGGCTGCCGTTGCCGCAAAAGGCGAATATACTGGAGATTTAACCGACCAAGTTGTTCGCGTATCGTTTGACAAAGATGCCAAAACCATCACCGTTTCTGACCACGGTATTGGCATGACTCAAGAAGAGGTTGACAAGTACATTAACCAAATTGCCTTTTCGAGTGCTGGCGAGTTTTTAGACAAATACAAAGACAACATTGGTGCCATTATCGGACACTTTGGCTTGGGCTTTTACAGCGCCTTTATGGTTTCAGAACGCGTTGACATTGTTACAAAATCGTACAAAGACGGAGCAAAAGCATTAAAATGGAGTTGCGATGGCAGTCCAGAGTTCACTCTTGAAGATGCTGAAAAAGAGTCGTTTGGTACCGACATTATTATGCACATCGACAGCGAGAGCGAAGAGTTCCTTGACGAAAATCGCATTAACCAATTGCTTACCAAATACTGCAAATTCTTGCCCGTATCAATTGCTTTTGGCAAAGAACGTGAGTGGAACGAGAGCGAAAAGAAAATGGTTGAAACCGACAAGGACAAGATAATAAACAACACCGCTCCAGCTTGGACTCGCAAACCTGCCGACCTTAAAGACGAAGACTACAAAAACTTCTACCACGAACTTTATCCAGGTCTTGAAGACCCAATGTTCTACATTCACCTTAACGTTGACTATCCATTTAACCTAACAGGTATTTTGTACTTCCCAAAAATCAAAAACAACATTGAGATTCAGAAAAACAAAATACAACTATACTGCAACCAAGTATTTGTTACCGATAGCGTTGAAGGCATTGTACCCGAATTCCTTACACTTTTGCATGGTGTAATCGACTCGCCCGACATTCCACTTAACGTAAGCCGCAGCTACTTGCAAGCCGACTCAAACGTGAAGAAAATCTCAAGCCACATCACCAAAAAAGTTGCCGACCGATTGGAAGAGATTTTCAAAACCGACCGTCCTCAATTTGAAGAAAAATGGGACAACCTAAAACTCTTTATTGAATATGGAGTGCTAACCGACGAAAAATTCTACGAGCGCGCTCAAAAATTCATCTTGCTAAAAAATACCGAGGGCAAATACTACACTCTTGACGAATACAAAGAGCTAATAAAAGCCAACCAAACCGACAAAAACGACACCACCGTTTACCTTTACGCAACCGACAAAGACGCACAATACACATACATTGAAAACGCCAAAGCAAAAGGTTACGATGTGCTGATGCTCGACGGACAACTCGACATTCACTTTGTAAACGCACTTGAACAAAAACTTGAAAAAAGCCGATTCTCGCGCGTCGATTCCGACATTGTGAGCCGCCTAATTCAAAAAGACGAGCAAACCGATGTTAAAATGGAACAAGACGACAGAAACAACCTTATTCAAGTATTCAACTCGGTTACACCAACCGACGCAACCTACATTATTGAGTTTGAAGACCTTGGCTCAACCGCTCAACCATTAGTAATCACCCAAAACGAATTTATGCGACGCATGAAAGACATGGGCGCAATGAGCGGAATGAACTTTTATGCCGAGGCTCCAAACTACTACAACTTGGTTGTAAACACCGCTCACCCACTTGTAGGCAAAGTGCTTGATGCCGAAAAAGCTACACTTGGCACCGAACTCGACGCCATTAAAGCCGAACTCGAACCATTGAACAAACAAAAAGCCGACCTTGAAACCAAAAAAGCAGGCAAAAAAGACGACGAAATTCCTCAAGCCGACAAAGACGCTTTGTCTGACATTGAAAAACAAATTGATGCCATTGAAACCAAACGCAACGACAAACTACACGCATTTGGAAAAGACACTCAATTGGTTAAACAACTTGTTGACCTTGCCCTTTTGGCAAACAATATGCTTAAAGGCGAAGACCTTAACAAATTTGTAAACCGTAGCATTGAATTGCTAAACAACAAATAATAAAAAGCTTAGCAATACTTTTTAAGTACTAAAACGAGCAAGTTGCTAGTGTAACTTGCTCGT
Source organism: Salinivirgaceae bacterium (assembly GCA_024405635.1). Classification (GTDB taxonomy): domain Bacteria; phylum Bacteroidota; class Bacteroidia; order Bacteroidales; family SZUA-534; genus JAKSOL01. The sequence continues at coordinate 18,798 of JAKSOL010000008.1, forward strand.
TTTTTTATCAGCAACGCAACCAAAACAAAACAAACATCGTCTTTATACCAAACCATTATGTAAACCATAAATACATTTGGCTTTGCACAAAACTTTATACCTTTGACAACCAACCGACAACTAAACGTCAGAATGAAAAGAGCACTCGTTGCACTAACGATTATATTTTTTTGCATTGGCCTAACCTCAGCACAAAACCTTAGCGCCACCGCAAAAACAGGCAACGTTACTGCCGAATATAACCGCAATTCCCTTACCGTGCTTTTTCTCGACGGCACACCACACTACTCCAACGATGTTCGTGTTAATGCCGAGCGCATTGTTATTCCCGACAAATTTGACGACAACTTGCTATCGCAGCGCATACTTAGACTCGGATCTAACTCTAAAATTTCCGATGCACTTTACCGCGATAACATTGCAAATAGCATTCTTGCAAAATGGTTTTCGCGCGACGACAAAGGCAACTTTAGCATGGACTTGATTCACAACCGAGGTTTATACAACGCCACCGATGAACATATTATTCAAGCTAAAAACTCAAAACTAGGACTCGACCTTGTAAAAGATGCAGGCGAAGCTCTTATTGCTCACTCATATATAATGGTTATAAAACTGAAGGACATTAAAACCATGACTCAGGTGTACAACGAAATAGATGCTCAACGACGAGTTTGGCGCGGCGACAAAGCCGTACCTGTTATGCGCACCCACGAAGGTTTTCAATGCAACGCCACCTGCTACCTATTCCGCATCGACAGCGTATCCGACGTTATTGACGAACTATACAACGAAATGTGGATTTTTGAAGAAGACACACCCGAAGAACGCAACAATAAAATAACCAAATTCAACAACTATAAAGTACCAATAAAACTCGAAACAACCATTACCGTTGACGTTGATGGATCGGTACCAAAAACAAAAGGATTTAGCCACTCGCTACTAATCACCAACTTGCTCAACAAATCAATAACCGCATCAATAGGCGAATTTGAAACGTCAATTGACAACTTTAAAGTTAAAAACGCCGTTTACAGCACCTTCCCAATTAGAGCCAAAATTGGCATGAAAGAAGGCCTGTCGGTTGACGACCGTTACTTCGTTTATGAGCACCAACTTGACCGCAACGGCAACCAAAAAGATGTACGCATTGGCGTTGTTCGCGCCAAACGTGTTGCCGACAACCGAACAATTGCCGATGGCAAATCAAGCATGAGTAAGTTTTACCAAGTAGCTGGTCGCCACATCAAAGAGGGAATGATTATGAACCAAGCCAAAGATGCAGGTACCGCAACAGCTTTAGGATTTACCAAAGGCGACTTCAATAGCGTATTTTTCCGCACCGATGTTCGTGTTTCTGGCTCAATGGTTAAAATACCTATGGTACACACCTTTCTTGACCTTCGACTACAAATAAGCGGCAAATACAATGGCAACGTTATTGACCTCGACGATCACCTAGTAACATTTGCCACTGGTTATTTGGGCTTATCAAAAGGCTTTGCCACAACCCGAAACAGCGTGGCCTCTATTTCGGGCGCAATTGGCTACGAATGGGCAACTAGCGGTGCTTTTGACGACTACAAGATTAAAAGCATACAAGCTATTATGGCAATGGTCAGTGCCGAATTTGCACACAACATTACATACAACACCAAGCTATTTGTTGGAGTGGACTACATTGCACCTATAAGCAACGCATACATTAAATATGATGGCGATGATGATGGCGATGAAAAAATATCGGAATACGCATACACCGATTTCTTTAACGGGCGTATTGGCAAAACAATTAAATTTGGTATTCGATTGGAAATGTAAAACAGATAAAAAACATGAAAAAAATTCTATCACTTATAATGCTTGCGGTAATAGCCGTTTGTGTAAATGCCCAAAGCAAAAACAAAGTACGCAAAATTGAATACAACAGCGCATACAACTACGAGGTTGTTTCGTTGTCGGTTGGAGTTGATGGCACCAAATTAGTAAAGGTTTACGGCTACGGACGCAAGCCTGAAGATGCCGTTCGCAACGCAAAAGAATTAGGTGTAGCATGCGCATTGTTCCGTGGGTTCCCTGCCGGTGCCGATGGCTCTGTTGCAACCACACCCGCCATTGTTAAAGACCCTTCAGAGCCAGCCAAACACCAAGACTATTTCAATAAATTTTTTGCAACCGGAGGTCAATACCTGCAATACGTTAACGCAAGTTCTGACGGCATGCCAACCGACCGTGTAAAGGTGAACAAAAAAACATACAAAGTGGGCGTAACCCTATCAATTGCCTACGACGAACTGCGTAAAGAAATGGAACGACAAGGCATTGCACGTGCATTAAACTCAGGTTTTTAACTTTAAACTAAAGCATTATGAAAAAGATAATACTACTAACAATGAGTGCACTAATGTGTGCCTCAACATTTGGTCAAGCAAAAAAACCTACCATAATGGTTGTTCCTAGCGACCGCTATTGCGTTGAGCGCGGCTGCAGCATAACCTATAACGACAACGGTACCGAAACCACACTACCCGACTATAAAAAAACTATGCAAAACGACTCGGACATTCGTCTTGTTATCTCAAAAATGAGCGGAATTATGTCCGACCGCAATTTCCCACTCAAAGACCTTGAGCAAGAACTGCGCAACGCATCACAAGAATCGGCCGAAACCAAACTTATTTCTGGTGCCGATGGCGGTAGCATCGCCGAATCGCCAATTGATGTTTTAAAACGCACCGCCAAAGCCGACATTATTCTTGACCTTGACGTAACAGTAAACAAACGCGGCCCCAAAAAATACGTAACCTTTATTCTTAACGCTATTGATGCCTACACTGGCAAAAATATTGCAAGTTCAAGCGGTGCCGGCCGACCAAGCAGCAGCGCTGCTCCCGATTTGTTACTTGAAGAGGCAGTTTTAAGCCACATGGACGAATTTATTGGCCGCTTGCAAAACCACTTTGACGACATGTTTGCCAACGGCCGCGAGGTTAAAGTGATGATTAAAATGTTTAACAGCGCCGACATGACCTTTAGCGAAACTTTTCCAACCGAAGACGGAGACATTGAACTTGGCGATATAATTGAAGATTGGATGGCCGACAACTGCGTAAGTGGACGTTTCAGTTTGAGCGACGCATCAGATAATTTTCAAAAATACGAGCAAGTTCGCATACCAATGATGTACAAACGCAATGGTCGCGACCGCGCTATGGACACTAAAACATTTGTTACTAACCTTAAAAAGCATCTTGCCGAGGCACCATACCTTATCGACTCAAAAGTTTACGTGCGCGGACTAGGCGAAGCTTGGCTTATTATTGGCGAAAACTAGCACCCTCACCCAATGAAATTGATATTCGGAATAGTTTTATGCATATTGGCAACGTTAAGCGCATCGGCACAACCCGATGCCAACGATTGCCAAGTTGCAATAACCCCAACCGTGGTTAGCAAGTATATTCCCAGTTCAGCTTCAAAGGCTTTAATTGCCAAAACAAAAGAACTTTGCTCCCAAAACAATGTGAATGGCGACATTGACAACCCACTTTTTGCACTTAAGGTTAATGTAGATGTTATTGACAAAACCATTACAGCCACAGCACCGCCTATGCATAGCCTTATTTTGGGCATAACATTTACCATTGTTGACATATTAAACAATAGCATATATAGCGTAACATCGACACAAGTTAAAGGCGCTGGCCAAAACGAAACAAAAGCATACGCAATGGCCATTGAATCAATAAACTTAAATAAGCCTAACTTTAAGCAGTTTATAACTCAAGGTCGCACAAAAGTTGAAGAATTTTATACCAACCAATGCGAGCAAGTTATGCAAACTGCACGCGACTTACATAGCCAAGGACAAACAGAAGAAGCAATAAAGACACTGCAAGCTGTTCCAACTTCGTGCCCCGACTGCCGCAAAAATTGCATGCAACTGGTCGACGAGTTCAGCAAATAGGTTGCCGCTATTTATCTTTGTTAACAACTATCTGCAAATAGGCATTTAGCACCTCGTTTTGTATTTGGCAAATACGCACTTGCAATTCTGTCAAGTTGCAAACATTTACCACCAATGGGAAATTATAGAAACGCTGATACTCCCAAGTTTTGTTATAAAATCGCTTGTTAATAGATATTGGGTCGGTACTTAACTGGCCGGCAACAAAATCGCGAAGCCATTCATCATCAATAGTAATTGCCGAAAGCATATTTTGTCGGCACGAATCAATTTGAGCTTTCAAATCGGCAGCATTGTGACGTTTACGCCCAAGCATAAAACGTTTCATTCGGTTTATTTCAACATTTGATTGTATAGGAACTAAGTTAAACTGCGACCGCCCCTCTTGTTCCACTGCTACGCCATTAAGGTGAGCAACAATGCGTTTTTTTAGCGTATCGATGTAGGCAATTGCACAATCGGCCTCGTTGCTTACATACAAAGCCTCGTCAACAATAGCTAAAGTAGCTGAGTCTGTTACACAACAATTTATTAGTCTATTACGCAAAACTGCCGATCGCTGCTGCAGCATTTCCAATGTTTGCATATTGTCATGCTGACTAATTGTAAACGAACGCAATACTGGTTTATGAATAGTACTAGTAATTAATCCACTAATTAAAAAAGTTGCAAAAATGAGAATTGGAAACCATGCATCGATATGAGTGTTGTAAAATCGACGATGCAAAACAAGCATCAGCAAAAAAGCGAGCACCAAAATGCCTCCGCCAACATAAAGCAGAACCATTGCCCCTCCCCAATTCACCATATAGAAGAAAACTCCCATTAGGAACAGGAACATGCCCAAAATGCTTGAAACGAATATGACCCCTATGCGGTTTTCTTGAAATTTTTTTGACAATACCAAAAACAACGGCAACAGATATAACAATGTAAATGCAAAGAACCCAACAAGATACAATACTTTGCCCGCCATAAGGTCTGCGTTCATGAAAAACGTTCCCAACAAGAGTAAAAACGACGACAAGTATCCAAAAATAAGAACTCCTAGTTTCATGATAATTCATTTAGATGCGCGAAAGTAAGTCAATTACACCTTTGAAATAAAATTTTGTTTGAGTAAAACATAAAATCTATATTTGGTAACTTTATTGTAAAAAAACGATTTAACACATAGTTAGCTTATGAACCCAATTCTCATTTTCGGATTGATAGTTGTTTTTGGTCTTATTCCATGGGGAATACTTTGCGTTTGGGCACTATTCCGCCGCACTATTGTATTTCGAATCACAATTATAATGTTCTTAACCGCAATGATTTGCGCGTTTGTTGGTTTTTGTATATGCCAACTTGGTTTCAAATCGTTGATTTGGATAGTACCAGTTTGCACCATTGCAATTATTTCAACCAATTACTTTTACGTAATGTGGGTTCTTGAACCAGTAAACGAAATAAAACGCCGCATTGAGCAATTGGCATACGCAAAAAAAATTGAGAGCACCGCAAAATTCAAAGCCTTATTCCGTAACGAATTTGTTGACGTAATAGAAGCAATAAAACTACTTGAAGCCAGTAACGAGCAAACAACCGAATTTGCCAATGCCATAGCAAAAGGCGATTTTGGCAAAGACTTTAAACTATTGAGCGATGACGACAACATGGGCAAATCGTTGCTTAATATGCGCGATAGCTTACGCGAGTCAAAAAATCAAGAAGAACAACGCGCCGAAGAACAAAAACGCATAGCTTGGGCCACTAGCGGCATTGCAACATTTGGTGAACTAATGCGCCAACAAAACTCCGATATTAACGAGCTAAGCCGCACATTTGTTAGCAAACTAACCGATTACATTCACGTAGTGCAAGGTGGCGTGTTTATGCTAAACGACGACGACCGCGAACATATTAAATATGTATTAACTGGAGCCGTTGCCTTTAGTCGCCAAAAACAAATGGAAAAAGAATTTGAACTAGGCATTGGTTTAATTGGCCAATGTGCATACGAACAAAAAACCATTTACATGAGCGAGGTTCCTGAAAATTACATTGAAATAACCTCAGGACTTGGAGAAGCGAACCCTCGATACATACTTATCGTTCCCGCCATTTTAAACGGCACCGTATATGCGGTTATAGAATTGGCTTCGTTTAAACCAATCGCTAAACACAAAATTGAATTTGTTGAAAAACTTGGCGAAACTTTAGCTTCATCGCTATCGATGGTGAAAGTGAACGAAAACACACAACGACTACTTAAAGAATCAAAAGCAAACGAAGAACAACTTGCTGAACAGCAAGAAGTTTTAAAACAAAACATGGAAGAATTGCAAGCCACTCAAGAAGAAATGGCACGAAAAGAAGACCGCCTACGCGAAATTGCCACTAAACACGGCATCAATCTTGAAATTGACTTTTAAGCAACTTCTCTTCCTAATACAAGAAACACTCGTTTCCAACATGGAGACGGGTGTTTTTTTATAGATAAACTTAATTAAATCATAGACCAACCCTACATATCACACCTTGTCGCTACCGCATTTTTTAATACTTTGCACCAATTTGAGAATTCAATAAAACCAATAAATAAGTCATTAAACTATCAAATCAAAAAAAATGAAAAAGTTATTCTTTCTTGGATTGATTTGCCTACTCAACCTATCGTTTGCTCAGGCAAAACCAGACCCAAAGTTCTACATCTTTTTGTGCTTTGGACAATCGAACATGGAAGGTGCAGCCCGCCCCGAACCTGAAGATTTAGAGAACGTTGACCCAAGGTTTAAACTAATGTCGGCCGTTGACAATAACGACCTAAACCGAAAAATGGGCGAATGGTCAACAGCAATTCCTCCATTGTGCCGTCCAAACACTGGACTTACTCCAGCCGACTATTTTGGTCGCGAAATGCTGAAACATTTACCAAAAGACGTTAAAGTTGGCGTTATTCACGTTGCCATTGGTGGTATTGACATTCGCGGATTTATGCCCGATAGTTGTGCCGACTATGTAAAACGTGCTCCAGGTTGGATGCAAGGAATGCTTAAAGCATACGACGACAATCCGTATGAACGACTTGTAACCTTAGCCAAAAAAGCACAACAAGACGGTGTTATTAAAGGTATTATTATGCATCAAGGCGAAACCAACAGCGGTGACCCTCGTTGGGCAGGTTGGGTTAACGACGTTTACACACACTTGCTTAAAGACTTGAAACTGAAAGCCGAAAAAGTACCATTGATAGCAGGTGAAGCGGTTCACGAAAACCGAGGCGGTATTTGTGCTGGCATGAACCCCGCAGTAAACGATCTTTATAAAACAATACCAACAGCACACGCAGTTTCGTCGGCAGGTATAACATGCGCCCCCGACCACCTTCACTTTGACGCTGCTGGCTACCGCGAATTTGGTCGTCGCTACGCATACACAATGCTTCCTCTTTTGGGCATTAAAGTTAAGCCCGAAGATGAAACCCACGACCCAGAATCGCTAGGTAATGGATTTGGAACATCGGCATCAACCAACGTTCCTGAAGCCGAGTGGCCAAAAGTTGACGCTGAAGGTCGCGCATCGTTCGTTATTCAAGCCCCCAAAGCAAAAGAGATGATTTTGGATATTTGTGGCAAGAAATACGAAATGAAACGCGCATTTGACGGTTCATGGCGCGTCACAACCGACCCTCTTGTAGTTGGTTTCCACTACTATTTTGTTGAAGCTGACGGATTCCGCTCAATTGACCCATCAACCGAAGCATTTTATGGTTGCGGCCGCATGGCTGGCGGTATTGAAATACCAGAAAAACCAGAAGTGGCAGCTTACTACTCATACAACATGAATATTGAACATGGTCAAGTTCGCGAGTGCTACTACCACTCTGGCATTGAACAAGGACCTCGTCGCTGCTTTGTGTACACACCTGCTGAGTATGACAAAAACCCCGACAAGCGCTACCCTGTACTTTACCTACAACATGGTATGGGCGAGGATGAGCGTGGTTGGCATCAACAAGGCCACATGGCTTTCATTATGGATAATGCCATTGCCGAAGGTCGCGCTGTTCCTATGATTGTTGTTATGGACTATGGCAACTGCGGTTATAGTTTTGGTGCTAAAAAAGGTGAAACTATGCAAGAGTTTGGTGCATCATTCACACCAATTATGCTAACCGAACTAATTCCATACATTGACAAAAACTTCCGCACATTAAGCGACCGCGAGCACCGCGCTATGGCTGGATTATCGTGGGGCGGACACGAAACTTTTGAAACAGCATTGCGTAACCTTGACAAGTTTAGCCACATTGGTACATTCAGCGGAGCATTGTTCCTTGATCCATCAAAAATTACCGAATTGTACGATGGTGCTTTTGCTGATGCAAATGCATTTAACCAAAAGGTAAAAACATTGTTTATGGGCATTGGTTCAACCGAAAAATTCCCTTGCAAAACTATTGTTGACGCACTTAACCAACATGGCATCAAAGCCACATACTACGAATCGGAAGGAACCGACCACGAATGGCTTACATGGCGTCGCTGCTTTAACGAATTCATACCATTGATTTTCAAATAATTAATTTAACCCATCATGAACTTTAAATCACTTTGTCTTTCGGCTGCAATGCTAACTTTGGGCGGTAGTGCAATGGCACAAAACCCAATCATTAGAGATCAATTCTCGGCAGACCCTACAGCCCGACTATTCAATGGGAAAATCTACTTATTCCCATCGCACGACATCGACCCTAACACGGCCGAAGACTATCCTCGTAAGGATTGGTTCTGCATGAACGATTACCACGTTTTTTCATCAGACAACCTAACCGATTGGACCGACCACGGCAAAATTATTGACCAAAAAGATGTTCCTTGGGGCAATCCAACCGCATATAGCATGTGGGCACCAGACTGCGTTCAAGGCAAAGACGGCAAATACTATTTCTATTTTCCCGATGCAACAAAAGAAGGCCGCGGATTTGGCATTGGTGTTGCTGTAGCCGAAAAACCTGAAGGACCTTACACCGTTCTTGAAAAAAATATTGAGGGCATAAATGGCATTGACCCTTGCGTGCTACAAGCAAGCGATGGCAACAACTACATTTTTTGGGGAGCTGGAAACTGCGCAAAACTTAAAGACAACATGATAGAGTTGGCCGAAGACAATCCAACCGACACTATCAAATTCGGTCCTCGCCAATTTATAATGAAGGGCGTAAATTGTTTGAAAGGATTACCATCGCGCCAAGCCGAAGGTCCTTTTGCTTTTGAACATAACGGCAACTACTACCTAACCTACCCATACGTTCGCGAAAACACTGAGGTTCTTGCTTACGCTATGAGTAAGAATCCTATGGGACCTTACGAATACAAAGGTCTTATTATGGAAGAATGGCCCGATTGCTGGACAAACCACCATTCTATCATCAACTACAAAGGTCAATGGTACTTGTTCTACCATCATAACCTTTACTCGCCTAAGTTTGACAAAAACCGTTCAGTTTGTGCCGATAGTTTAACATTCAACGAAGACGGAACTATCAAACAAGTTATTCCAACACTTCGTGGTATTGGTGTTACTGATGCACGCACTACTATTCAAATTGACCGTTTTAGCACAAACAATGGTGCCGAAATGACCTACTTGGACACAACCAACTATTTTGATGGTTGGCAAATAACCTATAAGGGCAACGCTTCGTCAACATACAATGCTGTTGACTTTGGACAAAAAGAGGTTACAACTATAAGCATACGAGCAAAAGCTCCAAAAGGTGCAAAAATTGCAATATCGGACCTTACCTCAAAAATGCCAAGATGGGGCAACCGTCCTATGCCTGCTGAATTTGCTGACAGTTGGGGAATTATTGCACAAGTTGATATTCCTGCATCAAACGACTTTACAATTGTTACCGTACCTATTAATAAATCGCCAAAAGGTGTAATTGACATTAAAGTTCAAACAAAAGACGAACGAGAGGTTTCAGTTGACTGGATTGGTTTTGACCTAAAACCAGAACTACACTCTGCAATCCTACAAAAAACACAATTGCAACCATGGCAAAAAGGTGGTTTTGAAACTCACCAATACCGTAACTTATTTGCCGAAATGGGTTATAGTCAAAAAGACATTGACAAAAAGCTTCAAGATTTATACGATGCACTTTTTATAGGACCTGACCGCATCTATTTTGAGGTTGGCGACTCAATGGCTTACATTAGCGACGTAAAAAACCACGATGCTAGAACCGAAGGCATGTCATACGGACTAATGATTGCCGTTCAGCTTGACAAAAAAGACGTATTTGACCGTCTATGGCGTTGGTCAAAAAAATACATGCAAATGCAAGAAGGTCCAATGCGCGGGTACTTCCGTTGGAGCGTTAATCCAGATGGCACTTCACGCGCATTTGGTGCAGCTTCTGACGGCGAGTTATACTTCATCACCTCGCTCATCTTTGCATCAAACCGTTGGGGCAACGACACTGGAATTGACTATCTTGCCGAAGCTCAACACATTCTAAATTGCGCCACAACTAATCCCGACGATACAAAGAAGGGAAAGAAAGCAAAGAAAAACGATAAAGTTCCAGCCTTTGGAGCTCCTAAATGGGGACCATTATTTGACCCTGCAACAAAAATCATAACCTTTGTTCCTGGCGCAAACTACACCGACCCATCATACAACATTCCTGCATTTCTTGAGGTTTGGGCCAAATACGCCCAAGATGGCCGCAGCGAATACTGGACCGAATGCGCAAAAGCAAGCCGCGAATACCTACACAAGGCCATTCATCCTGTTACAGGATTGAATCCTGACTACAGCGACTTCGACGGTTCTCTACTTAACAATGGACACATGATGGGCGATGTTTTCCGCTATGACTCATGGCGAGTTCCAATGAATATTGCGTTAGACTACTCATGGTCGTGCGCCGACATGGCTTGGCAGCAAGCTTATGGCCATAAGTTGCAAAATTTCCTATACCAAGAAGGTATTGACTCGTTTGTTGACCAATACAATGTTGACGGAACAACTCCAACCGACATTATGCCTGCAGGCGGATACAAAGAACTTCGCCACACACCAGGATTTGTTGCAACAAGTGCAGCCCTTTCGCTAGTTTGCTCACACAGCAAGAGCCGTGAGTTTGTTGACCGTTTTTGGAATAGCAAACACGAACCTTTCCCAAGTGGATATTTTGATGCTTATTACGAAGGCATTCTTCGACTATTTGCATTTATGCACTTAAGTGGCAACTACCGCGTAATTGAGCCAGCCCAGAAATAGCAACTACCAAAACACTTCAAAATCGCCGTTCTGATATTCAGGTCGGCGATTTTCTTTTATATTAGTCAGCAAAAACATTCTTACTAAAACAATTTATATGAAAGCTTTACGATTACTCACATCAATGTTAATGTGTACAACATTGAGCAATGCATTTGCACAACAATCAAATGTTAATCTTACACACTGTCCGCAAAAAGACACCGAAGGACTAATACCATTTAGTGCCCCACTTAATTCGCCACAAGTATTTGACGACCACACTGTACTATTTCAAGTTAAAGCACCCAAAGCAACCGAAGTAAAGCTATCGGGAGCCATGCTAACAGTGATGAATGTACGCGAACCAATACCATTCACCAAAGGCGAAGACGGTATTTGGACACTAAAAATAGGTCCACTACCAGTTGATATGTACCAATACAACATTGTGATTGATGGAGTTAGCACGGCCGATCCAAACAACACCTATGCAGCTTTTACTGCCATGCCTCCATACAGCGAACTTATTGTTCATGGTGATGGCCCACAATGGTACGATGCAAAACCTGGAGTACCACACGGCTCAACTACTCGCCACATATATCACAGCACAGTTACAAATGGTGAGCGCGAAATTTATGTTTATACCCCACCAATGTACAACCCCAAAAAAGCATACCCAGTACTTTACTTAATGGGAGGTAGCGGCGAACTACCTTCAAACTGGATTTATGACGGCCGTGTTAACTTTATTATGGACAACTTGATTGCCGAAGGTAAAGCCAAACCTATGATTATTGCCATTGTAAACAACCAAGTTGTGCACCGCAACCATCCAAAACACGCCGAACTCACCTTTGATGTGTTTGGTCGCGAAATGCGTGAGTGTGTTATTCCTTTCATCGACAAAACTTACAAAACCATTGCCACACCCAAAGGCCGTGCAATTTCAGGCTTATCAATGGGAGGCCGACACTCAATGTTTGTAGGTTTAAACGCTCTTGATTTGTTTGCAAACTTTGGCATACTAAGCGCTGGCGATACCGACTGCGAAAACACTATAGGCAAATTTCTTAACGACCCAAAAGCAAACGAAAAAGTTGATTATCTGTTTGTTGGGCAAGGCTCAAAAGAAGAATCAAGTTTCTTTAATGTTCGCGTTAAAGGGCTTACCGATGCGCTTGACAAACACAATATAAAGTACGAATACTATGCAGGCGGTATTGGTGCCCACGATTGGTCAACATGGCGCCACTTACTTTACTATAAGTTCTTACCAGGACTCTGGAAATAATTAGCAATCAAAACCATAGCAAAGGAGAGGAATTTCATTCTTCTCCTTTGTTGTTTATAAGCAATTGAGAGAAGCATCCATTTCAGTCTGCAATTGAAGCAAACAACACAAGTTGTTCATTATCTTGTACAAAACATACAATATTAGTTTGCCGTTAATTGGTACCGATAATTATTTTTGCATACCAAACACCAAATTGAATGACAAACAAACTAGCCCGAATCGTATTCTTTTTGCTTGTTTTGATAAGTGCAACACCAAACCTACTATCAGCCCAAAGTAGTCGTTACACTCGTCAAAGCTGGGACCAAAGAATTATTGAACAACATTTTAAGCGATACAAGCCACAAACAGCCAATGATTCAGCTTACTATCAGGCATACCAATATTTAAACTACGAATTCCCTCGCGACACATCAAACCTATCATTCAGCAACTTTACAAAACTGGTACTAAGTAACCGCCCCGCTACTGAATTATATTGGTTCAATAAATTCTACGACACTGTTCGCATCAATTGGAACAAGCATGCCACCTTTATGGCAGACTTGCGTATGCAGTTTCACTTATTAAAAATGCTTGATACTCTTGACATTTCAAGTGCCGACTCACTTTTTGAAGATGTGCTTGCAATTATTGCCGACGAAGAGCAAATAAACTACGATAGTTTAATTAGGAATACACGAACCATTTATTCCGAAGACTTAGTAAAAGCAATAAAGATGAACATCGATAAGGTGAAAAAATCAAACATTTTTTCGCAAATACGAACCCTACGGCGCGACACCACTAACTTTTATCTGGTAAACGTAAAAGGCGACTCGATGCCAATTAGAATGTACAAAAACAACCCGCACGTTGTTCGAACATACATAACCGACATGATGGGAGGCGAAGAGCCTGTTATAATACGCGACATTCACCGCAATTCGTTTCGGCTTATAATAAACGAAAGCCCCGAACGAACCGATAACAATGTTGACATAACCAAGCAAGTGTTTGGCGAAATGTTAGCATCAAACACCAATAGGACATTATTAAGAGACCACCGACAACCTCCTCCTGAAACCAATTTTTGGCGTAAAGGTGGAAAAGTGATGATTGATTTTGCTCAAATAGGACAAGTACATTGGGTAAAAGGTGACAAATCGTCAATTTCATTACAAACTCGCGTAACTCTATTTGCAAACTACAAACGAGGCTCGCACGAGTGGAACAACGATGGCGACTTTAAGTATGGCGCTATTCACCAAAAAGACAAAGGGCTTAGAACCAACAACGACCTTATAAGGGTGACCAGCAACTACGGTTACAAAGCCTTTTCAAAATTCTATTATAGTGCCCAAGGTGAATTTAAATCGCAGTTTGGCCCCATTTACCAATACGATGGCGAAAACCACCGAACAGCTCTGCTTACACAGTTTTTTGCACCTGCTTGGCTCACATTTGGTGCTGGTATGGAATACAAGCGCAGCAAAGATTTTACAATATTCGTATCACCTCTCACATCAAAAAATACATTTGTTATAAGTGACCAAAACAAAAAATTTCACGTAAACAAATCAACCTACAATATTGAGAAAGATAAAAGCGTGCGAAGTGAAACTGGTTTAAAATTAAAGTGCTATCACAAGACCAAAATACTTGAAGATGTTACAATATCTAACACTTTAGAACTCTTTTCAAACTACTTCAACAACCCACAAAATATTGACGTTGACTGGAACTTTGAATCAACCATTCCAATAAACGAATACCTACAAGCAATGTTCTCGTTTGAGGCTATTTACGACGACGACATTGATGTGCCAACCAACAAAACTGACGAAAACGGTAAAGTTATAACAACAAAAGGCACTCAAATAAAAGAACAACTTAAGCTTGGATTTGTTTTCAAATTCTAGTTTTGTGCTACCCTTATTAAATCATTACTACTTTTGCAAAAAATCTTACAAATGAAAAAATACACAGTCGCATTAATCTGCATAATTCCAGCAGTATTATTGTTTTTATTTTACCAATTTCACTATTGGGGAATGCTCCACTACAGCGAGCAATACCAAATATTTTTATTTACTAAGAAATTCCTATCTGACCATTTATGGTACCCAGGAGGAATAATGGATTACTTAGGACAATTCCTTACCCAATTTTTCATTTTTCGCTCTTGGGGAAGTATAATAATGGCTATTTGCTTTGGCTTAGGAACATATCTAGTTCATTTATTCACAAAAAGCACCAATGCCAATTACAACAAAGACCTACAAGCGCTCGTTTTGGTACCAATGGCGGCAACTTGGGCATTTATGGTTACCAACTACGCAAACCTTTCGTTTGCGCTATCCATGATTGTATCTATTGCCTTTGCCGTACTCTACACTCGCATCAACAATAAATACTCAAACATAATTCTCTTACCATTAGTTTATTGGGCTACATGTTATGGCGTGTTTGTATATGCTGCCCTATGCCTAATATGGCACATTGGCAAAAAGCACAGCAACCTTTCGGCTCTCACATTGCTAACAGCTCTTTATGTTGCAGTAATTTTACTAACAACATACCACTTCAACTCACTACGGTTCCATAGCCTATGTTTTGGTTGGCATTTTAATAAAAACCCAATTGAACACCTAAACAGCGAATTCTTTGCAATGATTGTAACAGTTGCAACACCTGCAGCACTACTTTTCATTAACAAAGTGCAATACAAATGGATTATTAACGCAGTAATAGTTGCAGCATCGGTAGGTTACATTTACAAAATGCAAATGCCACTAATGAATCAGATGTACAAATTGAACTACCACGCACAAAACGAACAATGGAAAAGCATTTTGAAATACGACGAAGAAAAACTGATTCGCCACGATTTGACACTTGCAACCCGCAACCTTGCTTTAGCAAAAACCAACCGCTTGCTCGACGAAATGTTTGACATTGAGCAATCTGACTATCAATGCCTTTTGCCAGATTGGCACTACGACTTTGTAACACCAGTATTTCTTGGTGAAATAATGTACAATTTAAGCAATGTAAGTTTAGCTCAACGTTACTTCTCCGAGTGCAACAACGCAATATCTGACTATCAGAAATCAGCAAAATGCTATGTGCGAATGACCGAATGTTCAATGCTAAATCGCGAAGAAAAACTAACCCGAAAAAATGCCCGAATACTACAGAATACATTGTTCTATAAAAATTTTGCGGACTCAATCTTATACATGTGCGACAACACAAATGAGATTATGAAAAACAAAAAATACTCGCAAATGATTAACAATGGCTACAAAATTGATGCATTATACTTCAAAACCGAGCCAGAACAAATGTTAAAAATTCAACTATTAGGCTCACCTCGCAACTATGTAGCCGTACAATACCTGCTAGCTCTAAATTTGATTCGCAAAGACTTAGACGCGTTAATGCAAAACATGCAGTACTTGAAACCCTTTAACCCCAACTCAACACCACGATACGTAGCTCAAGCACTAACAATTGTTTGGTACGAGTCAAAAAACAAAAACATAAACATCCCTGAGATATATAAACGCGAGATAACTGAGTTTATGCAATTTGCACAAAACAATAGTTTTTCAGAAGTGACTGACCGCTACAAAAACTCATACTACTTCCATTATTATTGTAAAGATTACAAAAATGAAATATCTGCAGAAAATTAGTGCGTTACTAATCGCCATAAGTTTATACTCATGTGGCAACGAAGAAGTTGATATCGTTAGCCAAATTGATAGCTATCCAGCCATTTACCCCGATTACATAGGTGTAACTGTGCCAGTCAATATCTGTCCGCTCAATTTTGACCTTCAATCGTATGAATATCAAAAACTTGACGTAACCATTTCGTGCGGCAACGACGAACTACACTACCAAAACAATGGTGCTATTGAAATTGACGAAAACAAATGGCACAAGTTATTAGCAAACCACACAATGGACAGCATTAAAGTTGAAGTTGCTGTTAAGATAGACGACAATTGGTATGGCCTAAAACCCTTCCACTTTTTTGTCGATAGTTCGAAACTCGACTATAGCATTGTGTACCGCCGAATTGCACCTGCCTATGGTGTATTTTCCGACATTGGCATTTACCAACGCGAGATTAGTAGCTTTAAAGAATCCAACATCATTAATAGCAATCAATTGCAAAATGCGTGCATGAACTGCCACGCATTTAACCGTACTAATCCCGACAATATGCTGTTGCACATACGTGGCGAAATTTCTGGAACCATATACAAAAACAACGACACAGCCGAAATATATATCACTAAAACCGATAGTACCCTCAACAACTTTGCATATTCGTACTATCATCCAAATGGCCGATACATTGCATCAAGCATGAACACCACTCGCCAAGTGTTCCGCACAGGACACTACCAACGACTTGATGTATTTGACTACCAAGCCGACATTGCAGTTTACGACCGCCTAACTTCAGAAATTTTGCCTGCTCCACACATCAAAACCAATGAGTTTTACGAAGATTTTCCAGTATTCTCAGCCGACGGCAAAAAAATTTATTTCTCGCGTTGCAAACTCGATAAACTACCAGAGAATTTCCAAAAACTAAAATTCGACTTGTGCAGCGTGGACTTTGATGAAGAAACACGCACTATAGGCAAAGAAATAACCACCGTTATCAACGCCAAAAGCATGAATCTATCAGCAACCGAACCTCGTCCAAGCTACGACGGCAAATACATTATGTTCTGCATGATGGAGTATGGCGATTTTGCAATTTGGCACCGCAAATCCGACCTTTGGATATACGACATAGAGAAAGATACAAGTTATTGCCTAACCGCAGCCAATAGCACAGAAAGCGAAGCTTATCATAGTTGGAGCAAAGACAACAAATGGTTTGTGTTTACATCTCGCCGGGGCGATGCCCTATACACTCAACTTTACTTTGCAAAAATGAACCCAGACGGAACTTGCACAAAACCATTCCTTCTACCTCAACGCAATCCTAAAGTTTATCAAGACGAAAATACACACTCATTTAATTGTCCAGAGTTTTGTAGCAAACCTTTGCCACTCAACAAATCTGAAATATTTGAAATGGCTTATAGCAAAGAACGCAAACACGTAAAATTCCTAACAGAATAACACTAAAAACAAAACGGGAAGACTCCATTAAGACTCTTCCCGTTTTTATTTAAAGCAAAGTTTAAAAATCAATTTGCCATAACATCAACCACTCCCAAAAGCTCAGTTTTAACAGAATAATGAGTTTTAGCAAAAGCCATCACCTTATCAACCGAAGATTGTCTAGGCGACAAATCGCTCTCAACAAAATCTAGCAATTTAGAATAAGGAACAGCATCGTTTTCGTCATTCATCTTTTCTTTAAAAAACAATGAAACATTAGTAGTTTTTTCACCCATAAGCAGTTTTTTATAAAGTTACTTCTGAATAACGGCATATAGTTCAATATATTTTACACCACATAAAAAAAAGACCCAACATTAAAACAAAATAAACATGCAAGACATAGCCAACCAAATAGGAATTAAACTACTAAAAAACAAACAGACAATAGCCACCGCCGAAAGTTGCACAGGAGGAAATATTGCCCACCAGATAACACTAATACCCGGTAGCTCAGCATGGTACAAAGGTTCGATAATATCGTACGCTTGCGAAGTAAAAGAGAACATACTAAAAGTACCACATCAGCAAATTGAAACCTATGGCGTTGTAAGTACACAAGTAGCCGAATCGATGGCAAACGGTGTACGCACACTTTTAAATGTTGATTATGCAATAGCAACAACAGGAATTGCGGGGCCAACAGGAGGAAATGAACAAACACCTGTAGGCACAGTTTGCATTGCAATAGCAACACCACAAAAAGTAGTTTCAAAGACCATTATTGCAGGCAATCAACGACACCAAAACATAGAAACATTTACACATGAAGCATTAAAATTTTTGCTTAACGAAATTACAGTTAGCGACTGCAACAAGCAATAAATCAACATATTGCACAACCATTATCACAACTCTTAAAATAGTGGATTTTTTTAGAGCAAACACTTGTTTTTTTGAATAAAAAGCACGTATTTTGCGAACCGATTTTTGAAAGAAAACCACAATAAATATTACGATGTCAAGAGTTTGTCAAGTAACAGGAAAAAGAAGCATGGTAGGCAACAATGTTAGCCACTCAAATCTTAAAACCAAGAGAAAATTCCATGCCAATCTATTCAACAAGAAATTCTACTATCCAGAAGAAGATCGTTGGATTACATTAAAAGTATCAGCCGCAGGTCTGAGAAACATTAACAAAAAAGGTCTTGCAGCAGTGCTGAAAGAAGCAACCGCAGCAGGTTTAATTAACAAGATTTAATACATAAAGAGATGGCTAAGAAAGGCAATAGAGTTCAAGTTATCTTGGAATGCACCGAGCAAAAAGAGACTGGTGTCCCTGGAACATCAAGATACATCACAACAAAGAATAGAAAAAATACCGCTGAGCGCTTGGAGTTGAAAAAATACAACCCAAACCTTAAGAGAGTAACTCTTCATAAAGAAATTAAATAGTATAAATCATGGCAAAGAAAGTTGTTGCAACCCTTAAGACTGGCGATTCAAAAGGATTTGCCAAGGTTATTAAAATGGTAAAATCGCCAAAAACTGGCGCATACCAATTCAAAGAGGATATCGTTAACACCGAGCGTGTAAAAGATTTCTTCAAGAAATAAGATATTTTGCGATTCGCATCAAAAGCTTTCCTCGCTACGCGAAGAAAGCTTTTTTTGTATTTTTGAGCATCAACTCACCAATTTATAACAATGGGTATTTTTTCAATTTTTCAAAAAGAACGGCTTGACCAAGGTTTGGCCAAAACAAAAGAAAGCGTGCTTAAAAGAATTTCGCGCGCCATTGTAGGTAAGTCAACCGTAGATGACGACGTGCTTGACGATTTGGAAGAAGCCCTTATTACTTCAGATGTTGGTGTTGACACTACTTTAAAAATTATTGAAAGCATTCAGTCGCGAGCAAAAAACGACAAATACCTAGGAACTAGTGAATTAAACAACATTCTACGCGACGAAATTGTTAAACTAATTGCAAACAAAAACACCCAATCTGATATAAAAACCGAAGATGGTTACCCTTATGTAATTTTGGTTGTTGGTGTTAATGGCGCTGGAAAAACAACAACAATAGGCAAACTTGCCCACAAGTTTAAAAGCGAGGGCAAAAAAGTTTACATCGGAGCTGCCGACACTTTTAGAGCTGCCGCTATTGAACAACTTGAAGTTTGGGCCCAACGTGTTGATGTCCCAATTATTAAACAAAAAATGGGATCCGACCCTGCATCTGTTGCATTTGACGCATTAAGTTCTGCCACCAAAAATGGCGCCGACGTTGTGATTATTGACACCGCAGGCCGACTACATAACAAAGTGAACTTGATGAACGAGCTATCAAAAGTGCGCAAGGTTATGCAAAAAATAAATGTTAATGCTCCTCACGAAGTTATGCTTGTACTTGACGGCTCAACTGGACAAAATGCCTTTGAACAAGCAAAACAATTCACTTTGGCAACCGAAGTAACTTCGTTAGCCATTACTAAACTCGACGGCACTGCAAAAGGTGGTGTTGTTATAGGCATTAGCGACCAATTCAAAATTCCCGTTAAATACATTGGTGTTGGCGAAGGCATTGACGACCTACAAGCATTTGATGCAGAAGCCTTTGTAAACACACTTTTCTCATAATACCATTATGCCAAAAAGCGTAAACATATTCACCATGGGTTGCTCAAAAAACAGAGTTGACTCAGAAATGCTTATTCGCCAACTTACCGAAAATGGTTACGATGTTTACTATGAGGCCGAAAAGGGTAAATACGACTACGTAGCCATCAATACTTGCGGTTTTATTGACGATGCAAAAACAGAATCAATTGAAATAATACTCCATTATATTGAAGAAAAAGCCAAGAAAAAAGTTGGCAAAATTGTAGTATTTGGCTGTTTAAGTGAACGTTACAAAAACGATCTTATACAAGAAATGCCAGAAGTGGATGCTTGGTTTGGGAAATTTGAACTAGAAAAAATGCTTAACTACTTTGGTGCAAAGTACTACGACAACCTAATGCCGATGCGAACTGTTACCACACCAAAGCATTATGCATACGTAAAAATTTCAGAAGGATGCAACCGAACTTGTTCATTTTGCGCCATACCTCGCATTACTGGATGTTACAAATCGCGTAAAATGGAAGACATTATGGCTGAATGCCAATGTCTTGTAAACCAAGGAGCTAAAGAACTTATTCTAATTGCACAAGATTTGTCGTTTTATGGTTGCGACATTTACAAAAAACCTATGCTCGCCCAACTGATGGAGCAAATTGCCACCCAAATTAAAGGTTTGCATTGGCTACGAATTCATTACACATATCCAGCACACTTCCCTCTTGATGTACTCGATGTAATGGCCAAATATCCAAACATCTGTAAGTACATTGATATTGCGCTGCAGCACATAAGTACACCCGTGCTAAAAGCTATGCGCCGAAACATCGGAAAACAAGAAACCTTGGAACTTATTGATCAATTTCGCAAACGAGTACCCGGTTTAACATTGCGTACCACTTTGCTAGTTGGTCACCCTGGCGAAACCGAAGATGATTTTGAACAGTTAGTGGACTTTGTTAAAAGTGTAAGATTTGATCGTTTAGGTGTTTTTGCATATTCAAACGAAGAAGGAACATACGCATTTGAAAACTACGACGATAATATTCCGCAAGAAATAAAACAGCAACGTGTTGATGCAATAATGGAACTTCAACAAAAGATTTCGACCGAAATAAATCAACAAAAAATAGGAAAAGAAATTGAGGTGCTGATTGACAGAAAAGAAGGCGACTATTATGTTGGTCGTAGCCAAGGCGATTCGCCCGATGTTGATGGCGAAGTGTTGGTTGACGCATCGGCAAAACTAAAATTAGGCGATTTTATAACTGCCAAAGTTTACGATGCAGACGAATATGATCTTTATGCTCAAATATTATAAACGGAGTAATTGAATAATTTATATTTTAGAGGTCGTTACTAATACAATTAATCAATAAATATGGTAAACAAAGTTATTTTAGTAGGCAACGTAGGCAAGGATCCTGAAGTTCGCCACCTAGACAATGGTGCAACCGTAGCATCATTTACACTTGCAACAACCGAAAGAGGTTACAAAACAGCAAACGGAACCGAAGTTCCTGAACGTACAGAATGGCACAACATTGTTGTGTGGCGCGGTTTGGCCGATGTTGCTGAAAAGTATGTAAGAAAAGGATCTCAACTATACATTGAGGGTAAAATTACTTATAGATCATACGATGCGAAAGATGGCGGTGGTAAACGCTACGTAACTGAAATTGTTGCCGACACAATGAATATGCTTGGCCGCAAAGGCGAAGGTTCAAGCAACAATGGCGGATATGCAGCAAGCGCAGCTGAACCTCAACCTTCGTTTGGTAATGCCCCAGAGCCAACTGACGACTTGCCATTTTAGTTGAACGAACACATTAAATTTTGGAACCTGATTCTTGTACACAAGAGGTAGTACCTGTCGCGGCGGGTATTACCTCCTTTTTTTCAATTCCCGAGCATACTCTTTTTCTTGCCGGAATATTTATAGCATTGTTTGCTTGCCTTATCTCAGGCAGCAAAATGGCGTTTGCACACCACGATAAAAAACGCCTTCAACAATTAAAAGGTCAAAAAAGCATTTCTGCAAAAGCCGCTATTAAACTAATAGAGAAACCCGAGTCGGCTCTTGCAGTTACATTAGTTGCTAATAGTATCAACTACTTATTACTATTAGTAATATGGTTATACTGCTCCGATACCCTATTCAATCATATTCACCCAAAGTCGTTGGCTCTATCGCTACAAATATCAATTGTGGCAACCTTCATTCTTTTAATTTGTGAATTGATTCCTAAAATGCATGCAAAACAACATCCATTTTTCTATATCAACATAATGGCTGCACCGTTGTTTGTGTTAAACAAAATACTGAAACCAATAACCTACATCATAGCACGAAACAATCAACGTATTGAAAATCAATTAAATAAAGACCAGTCGCAATTAATGGACGAATTGTCTGATGCAATTGAAAACCCATCAGAAACATTGAACAACGAGCGCGACATGTTGAAAGGAATCATTGAATTTGGCAACATCGAAGTGTCAGAAATCATGTGTCCTCGCGTTGATATGATGGCAATTGAAGCAAATGAAACATTTGACCAAGTGCTTAAAAAAATAACCACATCAGGCTACTCGCGCATACCAGTTTACACAAAAACACTCGACCAAGTAACTGGAATTCTGTACATTAAAGATTTAATGCCACACATTGGCAAACGCG
This sequence comes from Salinivirgaceae bacterium, assembly GCA_024405635.1. Taxonomy (GTDB): domain Bacteria; phylum Bacteroidota; class Bacteroidia; order Bacteroidales; family SZUA-534; genus JAKSOL01. The sequence goes on from JAKSOL010000008.1 coordinate 41,744, forward strand.
ATTTTGATTGGGTTAAGCTAATACGCCAACCGCACTTTGTGCCCGAAAACAAAAAGATAAACGAATTGTTAGAAGAACTTCAAATGCAAAAGAACCACATGGCAATTGCAGTTGATGAATATGGTGGCACATCGGGACTGGTTACCATGGAAGACATTATTGAAATGATTGTGGGCGACATATCGGACGAATTTGACGATGAAGAATCAAACTATACAAAACTTGACGACCACACATACATTTTCAAAGGCAAAACTCTAATTCCCGACTTTTGCGATGTTTTTGGTCTTGATGCCAACACCTTTAATGAACAGCAAGGAGAATCGGAATCGCTTGCTGGGCTAATTCTTGAAATGAAAGGAGAGCTGCCTCGCAAGAACGAAAAATTTGAATGCGGAAACTTTAACTTTACTGTTGACGAAGTTGATCGCCGACGCATCACCTCAATTCGAGTTGAAGTAAAAAACAATCCTGAAATTGAAGATAAATAACTAATTATGAGAAGGATACTATTCATGATGTGTGCTATTGTTGCACTGCAAGCTTGCAATAATGACTACACCCCAAAACCAAAGGGATATTTTAGGATTGACCTTCCCGAAAAAAACTACACCCGCATTTCTGAACCTATTCCCTATTCATTTGAGATTCCTCAATATGCTGTATTCGAATTAAGAAAAACCCACAATCTTGATGAAAAATATTGGGCTGACATAACTTTTAAGTCAATGAAAGCCAAAGTTCACCTTAGCTACAAAAAAGTAAACGGCAATCTTGACGAATACACAAACGACTCTCGCAGTTTTGTTTACAAACACACAATAAAAGCCGATGCCATTGGCGAAATGGCATACTCAAATGAAGACGATAATGTATTTGGCACTTTTTACGAAATAAAAGGAGATGCTGCGTCAAACGTACAATTCTATTTAACCGATAGCGCAAAAAACTTTGTTCGCGGCGCACTATACTTTGATGTTGTTCCAAACAAAGATTCATTGGCTCCTGTTTTGTCTTTCATTTCTGAAGACGTAAAACATTTGATCGAAACTTTTAAGTGGGAAAAATGCCGATAGTATTTAAACGACAAATTGACTCATTTACACAACTTGCTGTGTGGCAATTAACTGAAACCGCACACGAATTACTATCAACATACAAATACGACTCGTCATTTGTTAATGACATAAAAAACGAAAAACGCAAATGCGAAAAATTGGCTGCCAGAATACTTATTTCTTCAATAATCGATGCCGAGCCACAAATAACATACGAATTGAGTGGCAAACCCATTTTAAATAACTATAACGGCAACGTAAGTATAACGCATTCAAACAGTTACATTAGTGTAATTATATCGACAAAACATGTTGGCATCGACATAGAAACCATTAACGAACGAGCCTCAAAAGTCAGGCACAAGTACCTAACAAACAAAGAGTTAAGTTGGTGCAACGACAATTACAAACACACTTTGGTGTGGTCGGCAAAAGAGGCTGCATACAAAATATACGGTGACGACCCCGAATTTGCTCACTACGAAGTTGCCGAACCCAAACCTATTGAACAAGGGGCTACATCAATTATGATAAATGGGAAATTGGGCAACAAACAATATATTTGCCATTATGAATTAGTTGGCAACGATATTCTAGTTTACATTATTGATTGACAATTAAATACAATGTTTTTACAAACACTAACAGAACGAAAAAAGGCAGGCAAAAAAATGTTTGCTTTGCTAATTGACCCCGACAAACAAAGCTTAAACAAGCTAGCTACTTTGTTTGGTGGATTATCAAACAGCATCATCCCCGATGTGGTTCTTGTTGGTGGCAGTTTGTTGTTCAACAATTGCGATAAAACCATTGAAACAATAAAAGCAAACTGCAATGCGCCTGTGTTTTTGTTTCCAGGCAATGCATCTCAAATAAGCACCAAAGCCGACGGCATTCTTCTTCTATCGCTCATCTCTGGAAGAAATGCAGAATTCCTTATCGGTCAGCATGTTAATGCCGCACCAATACTAGCAAAATCAGAGTTGGAGGTTTTACCTGTAGGATATATGCTTATTGGCGAAGAAAACTATAGTTCGGTGAGATACATGAGCAACACAATGCCTATTCCGCAGAGCAAAACCGACATTGCCATTGCCACTGCATTGGCTGGACAAATGCTTGGACTTAAAGCCATTTACCTTGAAGCGGGTAGCGGAGCAAAAACTCCTGTACCTACCGAAATGATAAAAGCCGTTAGCGAAAACATTGATATTCCACTTATTGTTGGTGGTGGATTAAGAACAATTGAAGACGTTGAAACAGCACTTAATGCAGGAGCCGATATGGTTGTTGTTGGAAATTCTATTGAAAAAAATCCACAATTGGCACACTCAATATGCTCAACTATTAAAAACTATTAGTCGGCACGCTGTGCCCTCTCCCATTTTACTGATTGAGTACCCCTAAAATATCGGAACGCACCAAGCCACATAGCTTTGTTAGCTAAATAAAAATAATATGGTATGTGTATTAATGGGTTAGCATTTCTTTGGTTACGAAAAATACTACCTATAAATGCTAGCACATAAAACAATAATTGTAGTGCAAACAATACAATAAAAATATTGCCGTAACCAACTAACAATGCATTAGTTACAAACAAAATTGGCAAACATAGTGGCACAATTATCCAGCGGAAAATTTTGTGCGACACGTATTGAAAGGTTAACATTGGATGCTTAAAAAAGTTAAGCAACGCTGTAAGCCGCACCATCGATTGAATGCTTCCGGCGGCAATGCGCACCTTACGTTTCATTTCCTCCTCAACGTTAACCGATGGTTTTTCAATTGCGCAAGCCTTTGATGAGTAAGCAATTGAGTAACCCAAAAGAGCTATTCGCAACGATATTTCAAAATCATCGAGAATGGTATCATCAGCAACTGGCACAAAAAGGCTTTTTCTGAAGGCAAAAAGTTCGCCAGCAGCACCAATTGTTGAACCAACGCAAGCATCGTTTTGCTTTATCCACGATTCGTAGCGCCAATAAGCACTTTCGCCCAACGACGCTGCATTTCCTTCCTCAATTTGCAAAACACGCTTTTCGCCTGCCACACAGCCAACGCTTTTGTTTTGCATCAACCGCACAATCTCCATAACACTATCTTGTGTTAACAACGTATTTGCATCTGAAAAGATAACTATATCAGTATCAACATATTGCAGCCCTCGTTTCATAGCATTAACCTTGCCTGCCCTTTCTGGTTGAAAAAGGACAACCACATTACTATAATTTGAAAGCAAAGCATTGGTATTGTCAGATGAACCATCGGTTACCCAAACTTGATGAAGTTTTTCTGCCGGATAATTCAACGACAGGGAATTTTGCACTTTAGCATCAACGCTCTTTTCTTCGTTATACGCAGTAACAAAAAGCGTAACATGAGGCAATTCTGCAATTGGTAAAACTTGGTGTTTACGATTTTTTACAACTAAGGCAATTAATGCTATTAGCAATGGATAAAGCAGATATGCATAAACCACACAAAAGACTGATACCCAAAAGATTATCTTCAAAAACAAATCTACACCCATTGTTGGTAAAATTTATTGAGTTCAGCAATTATGTTACTATTACAATAATGGTTGAGCGCAAACGAATAAGCCTCCGATGCCATTTTACCAACACATTTATTATCAGCAACTATTGCATTCATCTGGCTCAACATATCATCGGCGGTTTTGCAAATAAAAAGATGCTTACCGTTTTCTGCCTTAATGCCTTCAGCTCCAATTGGTGTGGTAATTACGCATTTACTACGTGACATTGCCTCAACAATTTTTATACGCATACCACTGCCCGACAAAAGTGGCACAACCATCACATTTTGCTCATCGACAAATTGTTGGGCATCTTTAACCTCGCCCTGGTAATCAACATCAAACAACTTAAGTTGATTTTCGAAATCAGTAGGAGCATTACGCCCCGCTATAACAAATGTCCATTTTGGGTTTTGCAACTTAAACTTTTGCCATACGTTTTGTAAAAACCACAAAATGGCTTGCTGGTTAGGTTCCCAATCGAGCGCACCAATGTAGAAGAACGATTGCAAATTTTGCGGTTGCCTTGGTAAACTAAAATTTCTTTGCACTATACCAGTTGGCGAAACATGAACTTTTTCCTTGTTTGCAAATGGTAATTTTATGGCATCGGTTTCGGTTATTGGCACCAACAAATCAACGTTTTGTAACGTTTTAAATTCCAAACGTTTAACACGATTTGCTAGTACTTTTTTATATAGTTTCTTTATTTTATTTGGTTCAGACAAATATAGCTGATGCCAAATTTGCCACTCAACATTGTGAGCCCTTAAAGCAATTAATGCCAACGAATGCCGACGTATAGTATCAATATAACTAGAAAGATACAAGCCCTCAAGTTGAACAATATCGTATTGCTTGTGCTTAAGTTTTGCAACCAAGGCATTGTCAAATTCATGAGAATAGAACCTAACTGCATTGTATGGCTCGCGCGAGAATAACAGATTGGCAACCAACCTTATTGGCTTTATATCGGTATTAACGGCAACCCCACTCCATTGTATGTTTGAAGTAAGATGTTGCGGTAATTGATTGATTTGGAAATGATGCTTTGGAGTCTGCATTGCCAACACATCAACATTATTACCTGCATCAGAAAGACCGGTAAGCATATTAAGCATAGCAATTGAGCCTCCATCGGTTGGTGGAAATGGCATTTTATTGCATAATACAAGGATACGCAACGATCTGTTATTTAACAGGTTGGGCATTTTCTTTTTTCTTTTTCAATTTCGATTCAACATAATCGAAAGGAATAAGCAATTTGCACCAAATGGGCGATGCCTCCATTTTTCGGCGCAATTTTTGAAAGAAAATGTAATATGTGCTTTTTTCAAGAATTGCTGCATCGCGAATTGCCTTATAAGTTAGGAAAACTCCAAGCGGAGTAAGCACCACAGTAGATAGCCACATGCCCATTGCAGCAGGCCACGCACCTGTTTTGGCAGCTTTTTCACCACTAATATTTATCACGTAATAAAGCACAAAGAACAGCACTGCAATAACAATTGGAGTTCCTATACCGCCTTTACGAATAATGGCACCAAGAGGCGCGCCGATAAAAAACAGCAACAAACACGCAATTGAGAGAGTGAATTTGCGGTGCCACTCAATCTCGTATCGTTTAATTGTTTTCACTTGGCGTTTTAAGTCACTTCCAAGATTTGTGATATACGATTTTGCCTCACGCGCATGCTCAAATGCATAACTTACTACCATTGCGCGCTCGGAGTTATTCATGTGTTTATATACAGAGTCGAAGTTAAATGCAACATTAACTGGAACTGTATCAACCGAATACCATGCAGTGTCCTTTTGACGATAAACCTTTCGAAACACATTTTCATTTGTGTACTTTGTTACAAATTCAGTTTTGTGGTTTTGCAGTTTGCCGTTAAGCGAATCGGTTGTATGTCCAAGTTGATTTAAATTGAGCATACCATAATGGTTTTTGAAAAGAGACTCGTCAGACCTTTCGAAACCAAGTCCCGATAGGTCGATTTGGAAACGTTGCTCGTCAAAATGCACTATTCGCTGAGGGAATTCGCGGCTATTCCACGACTTATGTTTTTCAACCTCATCAACATATTGAATTCCATTATAAAGGATAAGCACCAAAAAGTGTTTATCGTCGGTCATAAGCATAGTGCCTGAATCGGCAACTGTTACATCGCGGTTACCATTTTCTTGTGTATGATTGTAAATCATTATGTTATAGAGCATTGGCGATGTACGGCTTTTGTGTGCCACTTTAATTGTATATCCTTCAATGGCATCAGAAAAAACGCCTTCTTTAATAACCGCTTCAGGTTTTTGATGCTTTACATCCCACAAAAGTGTACTCATTTTGAGGTTTGTGTAAGGCATCACATTGTTTGAGAAGAAAAATGCACCAGCACTTAACAACATAACAAAAATTATCAGTGGGCGCATTATCTGAATAAGTGATATTCCTGCCGATTTTATTGCAACTAGTTCGTTGTGTTCGGCAAGATTTCCAAATGTCATAATGGAACTTAGCAACACTGCCAAGGGCAAAGCCATGGGCACTAAACTACAACAAGCATACATTAATAGTTCAGCTATCACGCTGAATTCAAGTCCTTTACCCACAAGTTCGTCGATGTAACGCCAAAGGAATTGCATCAACAAGATGAACATTGAAATGAAAAAAGTGAGAACAAACGGACCTATGTACGATGATAATATAAAGCGATATAGTTTTTTCACAACAAGCGATTTTAACCTAACATGGGTGGCAAAAATACACTTTTAATAGAGCATTTATGCACCTAACAAACGTTTAAGGTCCAAAATCTGTTCGTTCCACAAATCGGTTATTTCGTCCTCTTCGCCTTCTTCAACAAATTCGGTAATGGTTAGCGACAAATCGCCAGTAAGTTCTTGTGTGTTAAGGCTAAATTCAAGCGAACTACAATCTTCATCCTCGTCGAGCCAATTAAACCCTACGTATTTCAAGTCGCGAACTTGAACTAGCTCTGCACTGCGTTGCTCACCTGGCCATGTAAAAGTGAAAACATTATTACAGTCATCAACCTTATCAGCAAACCACTCGCTTAATCCTATTGCAGTTGAAAGGCGCGGAAAAAGAATTTTTGGAGTGGTGTTAATGTGATACTCTATGCTTATCTGCTTTTTTGCCATTACTACTTTATAATTATGATTAATATTTGGTTTGCGCAATATATTGTGAGTCAACAAAAAAAACTATCAATGTTAATATCTATTGAAAAAGTTGTGACATGAGAAAAACATAGATATAACGACCATAAGCATCCGAAAAACAAAACCAGCAATACCACAAAAGGCAAATAAGACTACCTTTGCGGCCCAAAAAAGCGAACTGAGTATGTGGTTATTATTTGCTCTTTTATCGAGCATTTTGCTAGGTGGATACGACATTCTGAAAAAATCGTCGTTAAAAGGAAACAGTTACATTCCCGTACTATTTGTGGCAACTGCCAGCGGGGCAATTTTGTTTTTTTTAGTGCTGATGCTATCGCGGTGCAATATTGTTAAAATGGATAGCCTTTTCTACGTTCCACAAATAAGTTTAACCGAGCATCTTTGGTACATACTTAAAGCCATTTTGGTTGGCAGTTCGTGGATTTTTGCATACAACGCACTTAGCAAACTCCCCATAACCATTGTTGCGCCAATACGCTCAACAGGCCCAGTTTGGACTCTTTTGGGAGCATTTTGTATTTATGGCGAACGATTTAACAATGTTCAATGGATTGCGTTTTTGATTGTTATTTTTTCGTCGTACCTATTTGCCCGCGCTGGAAAAAACGAAGGAATTAACTTTAAATACAACCATGCAATATGGGCCATATTTGCAGCAACCTTGCTTGGTAGCATGTCGTCGTTAGTTGACAAATATCTGCTATCGCAATACGACCGAATGGCGGTTCAAACATGGTACTCAATGTATATGGGAGTGTTTATGCTTATTCCACTATCGTTTTGGTGGCCAAAGCGCAACATTACCCCAACCTTTGTTTGGAAATGGACAATTCCAATGATTGGCATTTGCCTATCGGTGGCCGACTTTATGTATTTCTACGCACTAAGCCGCCCCGAAGCCTTACTTGGTGTAGTATCGGTTATAAGACGAAGTAGCGTTGTCATTGCATTTACACTTGGTGCCATTTTGTTCAAAGAGCACAACCTAAAAGCCAAAGGCATTGCTTTGCTCGGTATAATAATAGGCGTAACACTATTGGTAATTGGCTCGCACTAAACGCATTACATCAAATTAAGGTGCATTTAATTTTAACCTCGCGATGTTAATTAAATGTAAGCTCAGCCCGATGCTCAATGAGACATAAAAGGAATAAATGATTATTTTTGCACCCGATTTTTGAGTAAACTAATGGCAAACAAAATTCTTTCAGTTCTTTTTGCAATAGCATTGCTATTACCAGCCTTGAATTGTAGCGCTGGCGATACCGACAAAGATTGGGAACTGGTAGGACAAGACAGCGACATTAAAGTATTTGAACGCTGGGTTAATCTTGACAAAAACCAAAAAGCACGCGAACGTTCGGGACGAATGGTGCTAAACTGCACACCAGAACAACTGCTATCGGTTTTAAGCGACGAGAACAAAACCGACCTTTGGATGAGTTACGTAAAAGAATGCCACATTATTAAACGCGACAACGACGATTTATGGTCGGTTTACACATTGCTTGATGCCCCTTACCCTGTTGGAAAGCAAGACTTAGTAACACAATACAAAGTAACTCGCAACGGCAACAACATTACCCTTGCCATTGATCAACAAAACACACTTGTTCCGCGCAAAAAAGACATTGAACGACTCGACTCATTTAACGCATTGTGGGAAATTAGACAAGTTGGCGAACATACTTGCAGCGTGGTGTTTACTACACAATCAACCCAACCAAACAAATACCCTAACTGGTTGCAAGATCCGCTTGTGCGTAAGGTCTTTTTGCAAAACATGAAAAAGTTACGCCGCCACACATCGCAACAATTCGGTGTTAAAAATCTTTAGCCCTATCCAAAACTGCACTTAAAACAACGATAGTTGTAGGGCTATCACTCATGTCAACAATGCACTTTTGTTGTTTGTGGCATCAACAAAGATTTTTGTTACCATAGCAAAGAAACAAAAGTCTGTTTTTGCACAACAATACACCACCATTAGTTACATTTGCGAATTATGACTAATGCACAAACCGCATAATTATTTCTATATGAATATTAAACTATTTGCACTATCAATCTTCAGCGTTGCCACACTCAACTTAAACGCACAAGTGGTAATTAACGAGTACTGCACATTGACAAACAAAATGTTTGATGACAATGGCGAAAACTCTGATTGGATTGAACTTTACAATACGGGAAACAACGAAGTTGATTTAACCGGTTGGGCCTTATCAGACGACGAAAATAACCTTGGAAAATGGGCATTTCCGACCGTAAAAATGCCAGCCAAAGGATATTTGCTTATTTATGCCGATGGAATTGATTGCAAAGAATACAGCGAAGGCGGTTTGTTTCCTCTTGTTACTAAAGGCGACATTTTTCGATACAAAATAGGCAACGCTGAAGATCAAGACGTGTGGCTCAATGCCGATTTTGACGATTCGCAATGGGCCGAAGGCGAAAGTGGATTTGGTTTTGGGAACAATGTTTCTTATCCAACTACTATTGAAAATGGCATAATGTCGGTTTATCTGCGCAAAAAATTCACAATCGACAACGTTAATGGAATAAACCGTTTGGTTTTTAGCGCCGACTACGACGATGGCTTTGTGGCCTACATAAATGGAAAAGAAATAGCTCGCGAAAACCTTGGCGACGCTGGCAGCAAAGTTACATTTGACCAAGCAACACCTAATTACGTTAATCCAAACGGAACAACCGCCACCAACTATTCAGTTTCAAACTGGGCCGACGTGCTAGTTAATGGCGAAAACATTTTGCAAATTGAAGTACACAATTGTAGCACAACGTCAAGCGACTTGTGCATGATTCCTTTCCTCACAGCAGGTTCTTCGTCAATACAACCTCAACCGCTCGACAATATGGTTGTGCTAAAATCGGGAACTCGCTACATGCACACAAACTTCAGCCTATCAGCTGATGGTGAATGTATTTTCCTTTCAGACAACACAGGCAAAATAGTTCACTCTGTTGACACCACTACGGTACCAAACAACATTTCGCGAGGCTTGTCGGCTAACGGAAAAGAACCTTTCTTGTTTTTTTCATTACCAACACCAGGCTACGCAAATGGTAAGGGATACGAAACAACCGAAACTTGCACTGTGAAATTCACTCCACAAGGAGGAACTTTCAGCCCTAGCACAAAAGTAACACTTGAAAGTTCAGACAACGGACCTATTTACTACACAACCGATGGATCAGTACCAACTGAGAGTAGCAAAAAATACACTGAACCTATTTCTGTTACAAAATCAACTGTAATACGCGCCATTACATTTAGCGATAGTAAAATGTCGGGCGAGCCAACCACTCAAACCTACGTTAAACTTGGGCGCAAACAAACACTCCCAATAATTGCATTCACCACCGACCCTGTAAATCTTTACGACGAAGAATATGGCATTTGGGCCGACGGACCAAACTATGTTGCTGGAGTTGACCCACCATACAACCAAGCAAACTATTGGAACGACTGGGAACGCCCCATTAACGTTGAATACATGACAGCCGATAGCGGCAAGGTTTATGAAACTGCAGCTGGACTAAAAGCCTTTGGCGGTTGGAGCCGCTCACATAGAATAAAACCAATGGCTATACACGCACGCAAAGCGTATGGTTCAAAAAAACTGAAATACAAATTCTTTGACGAACGATACGCAAAATCGCACAAATCAGTTGTTATGCGTGCTTCAGCTAACGACCTGGAATACACCTACATACGCGATGCCATGATGACGCATTTGATGCAAAACACCGACATGGACTATCAGGCTTACCAACCAATGATAGTGTTCCTTAATGGTGAATACCACGGCATTATGAACATGCGCGAAAAAGTGAGTGAGCACTACATTGAAAACCTACACGGAATTGATGCCGACAATGTTGACTTGATTGAGGGAGATGGAAGTCTTAAATCGGGAACGCTTGACAATTTCAACGATTTTAAAAGCTACCTAAACTCAAATAGCACCATAACCGACGAAAAATACGAATACCTTAAAACCCAAATGGACGTTGAAGAGTTTATGGACTACATTATACTTGAAGTGTACGTTCACAACACCGACTGGCCACAAAACAACGTAAAAATTTGGCGCTCGCAAGACGAAGACAGCCGCTGGCGTTGGATACTATACGACACCGACTTTGGTTTTGGACTATACGACCAAGGCAAAGTGAACCAAAACTCGCTTGCTCGACTACTTGGCCGCGGCGACCTTGGCAATAGTTGGGCTAACCTTGTATTTCGCCGTTTAGTTACAAACAAAAACTTTGTGCGCGACTTTGCTAACCGCTTCTGCGACCGACTTAACCGCGAGTTCCTGCCTTCTGAAGTTAATTACCTAATTGACAGTTTGGCTGGTAATATTAAATTTGAAATGAAATATCACCGCGACCACTGGAATTATTGGAGCAATTGGGACAACGAGTTGAATAACCTAAAACAATTTGCCGAAAAACGCCCCACCATTGCTCGCAAATTTGTGCGCGACGAATGGAACCTAGGCAGCATTATAAAAGTTAACATTGACACCGAAGGCAAAGGCGATGTGCAAATAAACACACTCAAACTAAAAGAATACCCTTGGACTGGATTGTATTTCTCTCAAAACGAAATAACCATAACAGCAATACCTCAACCTGGTTACAAATTCTCTCATTGGAGCGGTTGGGCTGGACTCGACACTATAACCGCCCCTCAACTAAAAGTTCTTGTGCCTAACAACCAAACATTCCGCGCACACTTTGTTCGCGACGAAAAAGACTACAATAGCGTTGTTATTAACGAGATAAACTACAAATCGAGCGACGATTTTGATGCAAAAGATTGGATTGAACTACACAACACAACCAACGCTACCATTGATCTTTCACGCTGGACATTAACCGACAATTCAATGGATGAAGCTTATACAATTCCTGCCAACACCCGCATCGAAGCAAAAGGTTATTTAGTTATTTGTTCAAACATTGAAAAGTTCAAAAAACTATATCCCGATGTTAAAAACGTGATTGGCAACTTTGAATTTGGGTTAGGTACAACCGACGACGTTCGCTTGTTTGACCACAAAATGACTCTTATTGATAGCGTTAGTTACGACAGCGAATCGCCATGGACAAGCGACGCAAAAGGCACAGGCTACACACTATCGCTATCGGACCCATATCAAAACAACGAGAATGCTTACCTATGGGAAGCTAACGAAATGCATGGCACACCAGGCAAACAAAACGGCAACTATAGCACTAACCACATTGACGACGAAAATGAGCAACTTGTTTACTCATCAATGAACCAACAAAAACAACAGCCTGCTATTGCTGCTTGCACTCCTAACCCATTTGCAAACTCGGCAACCATATTTTGGGAGCAACAAGCAGATGCTAACACCCGCATTGAACTACTTGATGCTCAAGGTCGTATAATTGAAGTTTTAGCAAACCGCTTCTTTGAATCTGGACATCACGAAGTGAACGTTGACAACGCAGAATCGCTTACTCCTGGTGTTTACATTGTGCGAGTTGCTGTTGAAAATCGCCCTGTTACTATCATAAAACTTGTGAAAGAATAATGACCGAAAAAACATACAAAGAATTTACAGTAGGCAGTGCATTATTAGCAATGCTTATTGTTTGTGGCACAGCAATGCTATCGGCTGTAGTGCAAATAATGCTTAAATATGTACCCATAAGCACTAGTTGGAGCATGCTTATTGCTTATGTTGTTCAGTTTGCAGCAGGATTGGCAATAATCAAAATAATTTGGCGCGGAATCTGTTTCAAATTCAACAAATTCAATGCAAAACAAACGCTAATAGCCATAGCAACAATATTGGCCATGGGTGTTGTTTGCGAGGCTGCGATGATTTTATTTCCTATGCCCGACAAACTTGCTGCTTTGTTTAATGTTGTGCTACAACCTAACATTGCTACATTTTTGTGTGTTTGCATTGCAGCACCAATGCTCGAAGAGATGGTTTTTCGTGGCGCAATATTAGGCGGAATGCTAAATAGCGGCATTGCTGCCCGAAAAGCTATTATTGTATCGGCTGCGCTATTTGCACTAATGCACCTTAACCCTTGGCAAGGTGTACCAGCTTTTGCCATTGGACTTCTATTTGGGTGGATTTACAAACAAACTCAAAGTTTGTGGCCAAGCATGATTCTACACTTTGCAAACAACACCACAAGTTATTGCATCAGTACTATTTACGGAGACTCAAACGTTACGGTGAAAGATTTGGTTGGCAGTACTCAAATTTACATTGTAGTTGTTATAGTTTGCATAGCAATAACATACTTGGGCATTAAATGGTTAAGCAAATTGTTTGCTAACAACAAAGCCGTTTAATCAACTTGCGGATTCTCTAATCGAAAAACCAAACGCTGTACACCATCTTGCCAGCGACTGCTGCTAATGCGCAAACGTCCAATTTGCGCCGTGTGCGCCACATGCAACCCAATACAAAGGCACTCGTCGTAGTTGCCAACATGCACTATGCGCACTGTTTCAGAAGCATCGTCAGGCAATCGATTAAGGTTAAAACGCTGAGCAACATCGGCTTGTTTAACAAACTCGGTCCAAACCTCAACATCCTCGTCAATAATACGGTTAACCTCTGTTTCTAGATTGCGAATTTGATCGTCGGAAAGGGCTTGCGGCAAACTAAAATCAAGTTTTGATTTTTGACGCTCAATATGTGCCGAAAAAGCACGTCCACAGCCATACATCTTATCCATCAAACCATTTAACAAATGCTCGGCAGTGTGCATAGGAGGAAATTCTTGTTTGTTATGCTCATTCAATTTAACCTCGTCCATATTATTGATGTTCAATTAATTAAGTTTAAAATTCTATTCTATACGACAACGATGGAACAAATCGATATATGTAATAGAAACTTGGATTTAGCCACACATGACCATTGTCGTCGCTGCTGTAATAACTAATTCCCAACGGATTTTTATGTGCATACACGTTGTAAACCGAAAAGTTCCAAAAAGTATTGTAACGTTTAATGTCGTTATTGCGGCCTTTAAGTTCCAAACTCACGTCAAGCCTATGGTAAAGCGGCATTCGCATTGTGTTTATGTTGTCGCTAAACTGCAAAACAGGATTACCGTCCACGTTGTAGGTTCCAACTGCCGAAGTGTATGGCAAACCCGATGCCATTTTCCACGATGCCGAAGCCGACAATCTATTTTTTGAGTATAAGGCAGTAAAATCAATTGAATGTTTGCGAACATACGATGCTTGGTATGGGGAGTTTTGGTTAAGCCCATTGGTTGTCCAACTAGAATTAGTATAGTTAAATGCCGCTTTAAGTTGCAGATTATCATACGTATAATGCACCGATGTCTCAATTCCATATATTTTAGCCGACGAGTGATAAATAAACTTTTCGGGATCGATATCGTAAAGCAGGCGAATCTCTTGCAACGACTCAATAATGTTAAACTGCCGACGATAATATGCACCAACCTCAATTGTTAAGTTCTGAATATCAGTGCATAATAAATTTGCCGACAAGTTATTTGACCTTTCGGGCATAAAACGCGAGTTTGCAGGAAGCAAACGGTTAATTGTTACCCCATAGGTACTTGTTTGCAGTTTGTGCAGTGTTTGGGCGCGAGTGCTAAATCCAGCTTTGAGCAACCACCCTTCGGCTAAACGATATTTTGCTGTTAAATTACCCTCATAATAAAACATTATGGTATCGCTAATATTTTGATAGTTGGTTGGTGTTTTACTAGCGCTTATGTTGTTGCCAAAATCAACTGCCAAATTATTGCCTATCTGATAGTTCTGCACAAAATACAGTTTTGCAATATCCATTCGCTGCGATTTATTGTGCAACCTTTTACTTAGCGACTCCTTTTCGTCTGAAATCAAATCGAAAGGCTCAAGTCTAAACATTGCAAAGTGAGCGCCATACTTAAGGTTAACCGCTTGGGTCACGTTATGCATAAAATCGAGTTTTGCACGTGCCTCAAAACATAAGTTCTGCCACGAGTATGCTCGGTTTGTGTAAAAATTATTCAACTGTGTTTCGTGTTGTATAACCGACAATGTTAAGTTACTCAACAAGTTACGGTTATAAAAATGATTCCACCGCACTGATGCAATACGATTTGTTTGTTTAAGTTTACTGCTCACATCAAACTTATCAAAACCTACATAGTACGAAAAAAAGATTCGGTTATGATTATTTAAAGTAGTAGTCACTTTAGCGTTTATATCGTAAAAGTAAAAGTCAGCATCATAGTTCTGCGCTCGCAAAATTGGGGCTAAAAACAAGTCGGCATAAGTGCGACGAGCCGCCAACAAAACCGATGTTTTTCCTTTCACCAAAGGACCTTCAGCTAAAGCGCGCAAAGTAAAAATACCCATTGATGCCGAAGCGTGCCAGTTGTAAAGGTCACCATTGCGCAACCTAACATCAATAATACCCGAAAGCGCCTCGTCGTTTTCAATTGAAATATCGCCTTTGTAAATATTGATGTGGTTTATAATATCTGGATTGTAGCCCGATGCAAAACCGCCCAAGTGCGATGGCATATAATTTTCCACACCGTCCATCATAAAGGTTGTTTGGTCGCTACTGCCTCCTTGAATATTGATTGAACTAGACGACATTTCACTCATTTGAATACCTGACATTAGGTCTAAATTTCGCAAAGCATCGTGTTCGCCCATCACGTTAGGCAAGTGGCGTAAAGTGTTAACGCTCATGCGCATAACTCCACTTTCTGTAGCTTCAACAATGTCGTCTTTGCTGTCGGAACGTACTGTAACCTCGCTCATTTGATAAACCACAGGTTCAAGTTGCACTTTAATTTGCTCATTGTTAGACACATCAATAGTTATTACTTTTTGCTTATACCCTAAACATTGGCATCGCAACTGATGCTTTCCTTGTGGCAGATATAGCGAAAAGTAGCCATACACATTGGTTGTGGTACCAATGCCTGCAATGCTTGAATGAACTGCGCCTCCAATAATGCTTTCTGATGTTGTGCTATCGACCATAACACCCGACACATAATAATACTTCATCTCGTGAGGTGCTAACTTAAAGAGCACTATTTGTCCGTCAATTTCTTGCGAGCCAATACGATATGCCATTCGCAGCCTATCTATCAGTTGGTCAACACTTTGCAACTGATTGTTTGGCATAACAAAATTTATTTTGCCAATAACGTTATCAGAATATGAAAAACGAACCGATGCTTGTTGCTCAACCTCAGCAATAATTTGTTTGAGCGACTTATTGTTGGTTTCAATCTGTACCGACTGCGAATAACCGCGACAAAGCATCAGCATTGCCAGCAATACAAGTAGTAGTCGATGTAGTTTTTTGTCGTTCAAAATATTTTGCTCTATAAACAAAACAATCCAGACCGTTGCCAGCCTGGATTGCGATTTTTTATCAAGTTGGTTATTCTCCCTCTTTTACATCGCCAAAAATGCGTAACACAACTTTTGACTTATTGGGGTCGTTTGATATTATGGTAATCGTTTTATTTTGTCGGTTGCGTTTACCTGCCGAATTAAAAGTAACTTCAAAATCAGTTGATTCGCCAAGTTTTAGCACGTCAACTTTGGTTTTAGCAACAGTGCAGCCGCACGACGACATTACTTTTCGAATAAGCAAATCGGATTTACCGGTGTTGCTAAATGTGAAAGTATGGCTCACTTTGTCGCCTTGTTTAATGGTGCCAAAGCTAAATTCGGTTTCGGTAAAAGTTATTGCAGGCGCATCGGCAAGTTGCTGAGCCGATAGAGTTGAAAAATCTTCCTCAATGGTTGCGCTAATTGATAGCACGTTCTTTTTCGATTTTTCGCCATTAAAAGTCAAGTAAACTTTGTCCATCATAAAACCCCAATCGTTGCGCTTAGTGGCATCGTAAATGGCTATTAGTTTGCCAGTTTGGTTTGGTTGCAAAGTTTCAGGAACAGCCTTCATTGTTATGTGAGCAGGCACTTCGTCAAACGTAATGGTGAGAGGTTTTTCGGTTAAGTTTACCATGCTCATGGTGTCTGATTTTCCGGTATTTGTATTCTTAACACTTAAGAACGATATGTGGTTTGTTTCAACATTTAGTTCGCCAATTTGACGAGGATGAAGTTCAGCAAGTGTTTTTTCGCGCTCAAGCACTTGGCCCGATATGCGAATGATTGATGTTTGTGGCACACAGTTGGTGGTTACTGTGATGGTTTTTTTGAACGGACCTGGGCGACCGCTAGGGTCGTAGGTTGCCGAAACGTAGCCCGATTTGCCTGGCATAACTGGCGACTTTGTGTAGTCGGCAGTGGTACAACCACACGATGGATGAACGTTTGTAATAACCAAAGGTTCAGTTCCTTCGTTCACAAAAACAAATTTATGTGTTACCTCGCCATCGGCTTCTTTCAAATCGCCAAAATCGTGAGTGGCGCTATCCCATTTCAAAATTGGACCTTTTTGTTGAGCTACCGAGCTGACTACTGCGGCAGCCATCATCAACATTAGAACTAACTTTTTCATAATCAAAGTGGATTAAGTTAATGGTAGTACCCCGAATGGGAATCGAACCCATATCAACAGTTTAGGAAACTGCGATTCTATCCGTTGAACTATCAGGGCAGTGGCACAAAGGTAACAAAAGTAGGCAGTTTATTGCCTTTTGTGTTTGGTTTTTAGTTTTGGTTTTAACGTAATGCTACTTACGATTATTATGTTACGGTTGCAATAGTATTACTCTACTATACGCAGCTTGGCATATTTTAGAATTAAGCGTTTTTCGCCTGCTCGAGGGAAGAATATTGTTGCACAAAAATCGGCACCCAAGCTGTCGATTTTCAGCACTTTACCTATACCAAACTGAACGTGTTCAACACTCATACCAACTTTAATGTCGCCTGCATCGCTTGGAGCAAAGTCCATTGGTTGATGTGTAGGTTGCGAGTGCATTTGCTTTAGTTTGTTGGTGGCTGCCTGACTAAAACTTTGAGTTATGCGACGTGGTTGAAATTTATCGGCATTTTCAACTCCAAAACCTGAACGTTCAGCGGGCGTTGCTCGGCGCATGTATTGCGGGTCAATATCTTTCAAAAAACGGCTTGGCGATGTGGTTTTAGCTTGGCCATATTGCGAACGACTGTGGCAAAACGACAGATTTGCAACCGTTTTGGCGCGAGTTATTGCCACATAAAGCAAACGTCGTTCTTCTTCAATGCCAAACTCCCCTTCTGCCATACTCGAAGGGAAAAGATTCTCCTCTAGTCCAACTATGTAAACATACGGGAACTCCAATCCCTTGGCAGCATGAATGGTCATCATTGTAACGCTGTTTGGCTGTTCATCAGAGTTTGTATCTTGATCGGTGAGCAGAGCTACATTTTGCAAGAAACCCGAAAGTGGAGCCCGATCGGAACCATTGCCGTTAGCTGCGGTATAGTCCATAATGGCGTTAAGCAATTCTTCAATATTTTGCAATCGGCTTTGGTCTTCAAGATTGTTCATGGCATCAAACTCACTCTTAATGCCCACTTCGTCAATCATTTGGCGAGCCAAATCGTAAGCATCAAGCGTGTTTTGCAAACCGATGTACTTTTTAATCAAATCGACAAAGGTTTTTATTCGAGCCAAAGTTGATTGCGGCAAGTTTGCGTGGTTGTTATTTGGTTGACTTATTATTTGCCAAATGCTCACATGCATATTGTTTGCGGCATTTTCTATCTTGTCAATAGTTGCCTCGCCTATTTTACGCGATGGATAATTGATTACTCGTTTCAATGCCTCGCCGTCGTCGGGATTAACTACTAGACGCAAATAAGCAATAATGTCCTTTATCTCTTTGCGTTGATAGAACGATGTTCCACCATAAATCTGATAAGCCATGTTACGTTTGCGCAATGCCTCTTCAAACACGCGGCTTTGCGCATTTGTTCTATAAAGAATGGCAACGTCGTTACATGTAATGTGTTTATTTACAATGTTATTATAAATATCCATTACCACTGTATTGGCTTCTTCGCGCTCAGTCATCACTTCAAATATCTTAATTGGAGCGCCCTCGTCGTTTTCTGAAAAAACAGTTTTAGGTATTCGGCGTACATTCTTCTCTATCAGGCAATTAGCTGCATCTACAATGGTTTGTGTTGAGCGATAGTTTTGCTCAAGTTTAAAGATGCGGTGTTGCGGATAGTCTTTCTGAAAATTGAGTATGTTTTCAATTTTTGCGCCTCGAAACGAGTAAATGCTTTGAGCATCGTCGCCTACCACGCAAATATTGTTATGTAATTTACATAACTGCCTGATTATTAAGTACTGTGCAAAGTTTGTGTCTTGATACTCATCAACTAGCACATACTTAAACTTGTTCTGATATTTTTCCAAAATATCGGGATTGTCGCGAAACAAGACGTTTGTGTTAAGTAGCAAATCGTCAAAATCCATTGCTGCCGAAGTTCTGCAACGCGATGCGTATTCCAAATAAATGCGGCCAATCATAGGCATGCGCATTTTGTTATCGTTGGCATACATGTTACTGTCGCGAGCATAGGCTTGCGCTGTGTAAAGGTTGTTTTTTGCCATCGATATGCGATTGAGCACGGTACTCGATTTGTATTGCTTTTCGTCGAACTCAAAACCTTTTACAATCGACTTTATAAGGTTTTTCGAGTCGGTGGTGTCATATATTGTGTACTCCGATGGGTAACCAAGTCGGTCGCTTTCGACACGAAGGATGCGGCTAAAAATTGAGTGAAAAGTACCCATCACAAGTTTATCAGCCAACTCGGCGCCCACCAATGCCGAAATACGGTTTTTCATTTCGCGAGCAGCCTTATTGGTAAACGTAAGTGCCAAAATGTTCCATGGAGCCACGCCTTGATTAAGCAAGTATGCAATGCGATAAGTAAGCACTCTTGTTTTTCCAGAACCCGCACCCGCCACTATCAAACAAGGTCCGTCTTTACTTACAACTGCTTGACGTTGCACATCGCTCAAATCGTTCAAAAAATCTTGCATAGCTCTATTGGTGTTTGTTGTTTCAACAGAATAAAATTTGGGGCTAACTTAATGTGCCAGCATTAGTGATTGTTATTTTTTTCGGAACAGATGCACATAGCCATCGCGGCGAAACTCTTGGCCGTCCCAACCTTCGGCGTATATGGTGTAGTAATAAACACCAGCTGGAGCCTCGCCTATTCCATCGGTTTTGCCGTCCCAGCCTTCCCAATCGCCACTACCGTCTTCGTAACTATATATTTTGTTTCCCCAACGGTTGTAAATTTTAACCTTAAAGTGTTTTATTGAGCGCGGCATCGACTCGTCTTTAAACGTAAAACGCGGATTGTTGCCGCCTGGTGTAAAAGCATTGGGGATATCGGGTTTACGCGACACAAACGACGTGTCAACATTTATGTATTCCTCTTTCAGCAAATAATCTTCGCATTGCTGCTCCATTCCGTTTTCTACATAAACAGGGCCTTTTACTGCTAGTGCAACATTATAGCCATACTGAATGTTTGGACGGAAATAGGTTATTGAGTCGGGAATAATTTGCGTCAGCACTGGAGGTATAAGCAACGAATCGCCTCCTCGCTGAAGACGTGGTTGCTGATAAAAGTACCAACAGTAGTCGTATGCATTTTCTGAACTATCGACAAACTGAACGCGCAGAGGCGCTTGTCCTGACGAATCGCTCTCGTTTTGAGGAACATACGCTCGGCTTGCAACAAACTTTGCTTTAACAGCTTTTAAATACAAGTCGCCATTTCCATCGTCGTCGCCAACATCAATCTCAAGTTTTTTGGTACGCGACACTTGATACTTGTCTTCAACTGTTAATCGATAAATAGTTGGCACCGTGGGCGCATCAAAACTTGGATTTCGGTCCGATGGTATGTTGCTTTCGGGCGAACTCTCCCACGAATATTTCAAACGGTTAATCTTGTCGCCACAATAAATAAGTGGCTCGCCGGTCATTCGGTCAAAATATTCAAACTCCTCGTCGTAGGCCAATTGTGTACGCAACGACATTTGCTCGCAAGTTGACTGGTAAACCGATATGGCGCTAATGTTGAATTCATTTTGAAAAACCCATGCATAAAATGCAGTATCCCAAGTACCTGCAGCATTTTCAACCTTCACCATATACCCGTTTTGCGTGCATTCACCTTTAGTTGAATTGCGCACTCCTACATCTTTTTTCAGCACTATATCAAACGCCTTTGTTTGCTCGTTAAACCTAAACCAAGTAAAAGTAAGGTTTAAACTATCGGCAATTGAAACAGAAAGAGTGCCTGTGGTGCTAAACCCGCGAGGATCGGAATAGTAAACAAAAATCGGGTCGTTGGCAATGTTGCTAGTGTATGCGGTTGAATCAACACGGTCAGCATCGGCAGTAATCTGCGCAAATGTGACAAGGCATTGCACAAGCATTATCAGTATCAGCAACAATTTTCTTTGCATCAAAAAAACACGATTAATGTTATTAACGAAAAAAGTAACGGCAAAAGTATAAAAAGCCCCCAATAACTTTCTGCATCACTTCTTTTCAGTTTTCCACAGTCATAATTTTTTATTTGGCAACAGGTAATATCTTTGGGCTCGCAATTCAAATTGAAAACAGATGAATTTTACAAGAATTTTAGCAATCGCTATAGCTGCAATGCCTTTTATTAGTGCTGCACAAGAAAAAATAGAAACTCGATATGCAAACGGCAAAATTGCTAGCACTGGAGTGCTGCAAAACGGTAAAGAAAACGGCACTTGGACTTATTACGACAGCCTTGGCGTTAAAACCCAAGAGACCGATTTTCGCAACGGCAACGTTCACGGCAAACTAACCTATTTTCACAAAGACGGAACGATAGAAAACCAAGGTGAATTTCGTTCGGGAATAATGCACGGCAAATACTTTGAAAACTACCTTAACGGCAAACGCAAGGTTGAAGGATTTTACCGCGCAGGCAAAAAAGACAGCACATGGTGCTACTACAACGGCAGCGGACTTAAGTACCGCGAAGAACGCCATAAAAACGACACTATTTTCTTGCTTAATTATTGGGAAGATGCTAATAAACAAACAATTAGCAATGGCGAAGGCACATACACTTCGTACTACCAAAACGGCAATATTAAGGAAACTGGACCTTACAAAAATGGGCGCGAAAACGGTTATTGGAAACGATATTTCCCCAACGGCAAAATGATGTCAAGCGGGCACTACCAAAACGGACTTGAGGTTGGCAAATGGCTTACCTATTACCAAAACGGCAACCTTAAAAGCGAAATGAACTACGAAAACGGACTAAATGTTCGCTTTTTCGAAAATGGACAAAAGAACATGGAAGGCCGATTAAAAAACAACAAACGCGATAGTATTTGGACTTTTTGGTACATCGACGGCAAACAAAAATCGCAAGTAAACTACACCGACGGACAAAAAAACGGCATTCAAACCAACTGGTTCCCTACAGGAGTAAAATCAAGCGAAATAACATTTGCCAATGGTCGCAAAAACGGCAAAGCAACATGGTGGCGCAACAATGGTCAGTTAGATATGGAAGGCTACTTTGAAAACGATGTACAAGACAGTTTGTGGACCTATTGGCGCACCGATGGCAACAAAGGCAACGAGGGTTTTTATCGTGATGGACAAATGCATGGTCACTGGACATATTGGTATGCCAACCAAAAAGTTTGGAAAGAAGGCGACTTTAGTCATGGTGCTCGCCACGGGCACTGGGTGGTTTACTACGAGGACGGTTCAAAATTCCACGAGGGCGACTTTAACAACGGAAAAGAACACGGATATTGGGAACAATGGTTTGAAAATGGACAAACCGAAACCACAGGCTACTTTGTTAATGGACAAATGGATAGCACTTGGCACGGATACTTTGAAAACGGACAACCACACTACATTACCAACTACCGAAAAGACATTAAGCATGGTAAATCGGAACTTTGGTACGAAAATGGACGAAAAAGCACCGAAGAAAACTTTAATAACGGCACCTACCACGGTGAATACAAATCGTTCCGCAACAATGGGTCGAAAGGTTTTGAAGGCTTTTATAATCAAGGTAAAAAAACGGGCGAATGGAAATACTACAACGAATACAATAAACAAGTTCGCCAAGAGCAATACAAAAATGGATTGGAAGATGGTGAGTGGAAAACTTGGTTTGACGAAGGTCCAATTAACACCATCATTACATACAAAAACGGACAAAAAAACGGACTATCACGCTACTACGAGATTAAAGGCCGCGTGGTTTATGAAGTGATTTACAAAAACGACGAGATTACAAAAACGAAAGTTGACATTCGCCAAAAGCAACTCAACTAATCGTTGACCGTTCCTTTTAAGAAAGGAACAAAAGCACACTTACCAAAATCCTCGCGGCTAAATTCGGTTTTCGATTTACGCACAATGCGAATCATGCGTTGCTCGGTGGCATTGCCCACAGGAATAACCATAATGCCGCCAACTGCTAACTGCAACAACAACTGCTGAGGTATTTGCGTTGCTCCAGCTGTTACCAATATTCGGTCAAATGGAGCTTCAGATGGCACACCATCATACCCATCGCCAAACACAAAATTGGGGGTGTAACCCATTTGCGGCAACAATCGGCTAGCCTTTTCATACAACTCACGCTGACGCTCAATGGTGAACACTGTTGCTCCAAGTTCAAGCAATACAGCCGTTTGATAACCCGAACCGGTACCTATTTCAAGAACCTTCATGCCAGGTTTTAAGTCAATCAAATGCGACTGAAACGCCACTGTATATGGGTTACTTATTGTTTGGCTTGAACCAATTGGAAACGGATTAGACTTGTATGCAAAATTGATGAGCGCACTATCAATAAAAAAATGACGCGGCACCTTACTCATAGCACACAACACCGCAGCATTTGCAATACCATCAGCTTGTAAACGCTCAATCATCTGACATCGCATTCCCTGCTCACGGGGACCGTCAATCATTAGCATTGTGCAACTTGCAAATTAGCGTTGTCTATCTTTTGCTTAGCATAGTCAACCGTAACGGTAAACTCTTTAGTGTCAGCCGATGGAAGGTCAAACATTGCATCTGTCATAATAGCCTCGCAAATTGACCGCAAACCACGTGCTCCAAGTTTGTACTCAATAGCTTTGTCAACAATAAATTCAAGCGCAGCCTTATCAAACTTCAGTTTAATATCGTCCATCTTAAATAGCTTGATGTATTGCTTAGTAAGTGCATTTTTAGGGTCGGTAAGAATACTACGCAAAGCCTTACGGTCCAATGGCTCAAGATGAGTAAGCACTGGCAAACGTCCAATTATTTCTGGAATCAAACCAAAACTCTTTAAGTCGCGCGGAGTAATATATTTCAGCAAATTATTTCGATCAACCTGCTCAGTTTTTTCAGCAGCTGAATAGCCAACCGTTTGAGTATTCATACGTTGCGCTATTTTCTTGTCTATTCCATCGAACGCACCACCGCAAATAAACAAAATGTTCTTTGTGTCGATTGAAATCAAACGTTGCTCTGGATGCTTGCGTCCACCTTGAGGTGGGACGTTAACAACCGAACCCTCAAGCAATTTCAACAAACCTTGTTGAACACCTTCACCGCTCACATCGCGTGTTATTGAAGGATTATCGCCCTTGCGAGCAATTTTGTCTATCTCGTCAATAAAAACAATGCCTCGCTCGGCAGCTTCAACATCGTAATCGGCAGCCTGAAGCAAACGACTTAAAATGCTCTCAATATCCTCGCCCACATAGCCAGCCTCAGTAAGCACTGTTGCATCAACAATAGTAAAAGGAACATTAAGCAATTTGGCTATTGTTTTGGCCATCAATGTTTTGCCTGTTCCCGTTTCACCAACCATAATAATGTTCGATTTTTCAATCTCAACATCGTCGGCACCTTTTTTTTGGCTTAAACGTTTGTAGTGATTATAAACAGCAACGGCCAATGCTTTTTTTGCCTCGTCTTGACCAATAATGTACTGATCCATAAACTCCTTTATCTCTTTTGGTTTTTGCAGATTAAGGTCTTTATTATCTTTTGGTTGAGCAGCCTTTGAGTTTTCTTTTACAATCTCGTAAGCTTGCTCAATGCAATCGCTACAAATAAAGCCACTAATACCCGAAACCAATAGATAGGCATCTTTTCGTGGACGTCCGCAAAATGAACATTTATCCATACCGTTAGTTTATTATTAAAAAAGGCAGATCCCAATCCGATTCAGACCGAAATCCACCTTTTTATATTGGACAATAGAAAATTTACTTTTTCTTACTCTCAAGCACTTCGTCAATCATACCATATTCCAACGCCTCTTGTGAGGTCATCCAGTAATCGCGGTCAGCATCTTTCTTAATGCGTTCAATATCGTTACCTGTATGATTAGCAATAATGGTATACAAATCGTCACGAAGTTTAAAAATCTCGCGAGCAGTAATCTCAATCTCGGTTGCTTGACCTTGAACTCCACCCATAGGCTGGTGAATCATGATGCGCGAGTGTGGCAATGCAACACGCTTTCCCTTTTGACCGGCACACATTAGCACAGCTGCCATTGACGCAGCCATACCAGTACAAGTTGTACCAACTTCGGGAGTAATAATCTGCATTGTGTCGTATATTCCTAACCCAGAATAAACCTCGCCGCCAGGTGAATTAAGGTACATTGAAATGTCCTTAGTATTGTCAACCGACTGTAAAAACAGCAATTGAGCTTGAACAATGTTAGCCACGTCGCTATCAATTGGAACACCAAGAAATATAATACGGTCCATCATTAAGCGCGACATAACGTCCATTTGAGCAACGTTAAGCTGGCGCTCCTCAATAATATTGGGAGTGATGTAGTTGTCAAGCATTGACGCATAGCGATGATAAGTCATACTATTGATGCCAGCATGCTTGGTAGCATATTTCTTAAATTCGTCCTGAGGGAAGAACATGGCCAAAACTATTTTTTAATTATTTGAAAAGTTCGTTGAACTCTTGAGTTGAAACCTCTTTCTCTTCAATTTTAACTGCTTCTTTAATCACAGCCAAAACTTTTTTCTCCATGCTACGTTCAGCAAAGTTGCGACGGTCTTCCTCTTTGCTCAATTGCGATTTAGCAAATTCGGTAAGTTGCTCGTCTGGCAACGATGCAAAACCATATTGACGGAATTGTGCAGAAAGAGCCTCTTTTGCTTCAGCAAGCAAATCGTCTTCAGCTACTGTAAGTTTGTTTTCTTCAGCAACTTGAGTTTTAATCAATTGCCACGAAAACTCTTTAGCCATGTTATCGTAGTCTTTTTCAACTTGCTCAGCGGTAATGTTGTCGTTAGCAGCAACAACCCAACGTTTCAAGAATGCATCAGGAAGAGCGATTTTGCATTTCTCCAACATTTTCTCTTTAGCGTCGATGCCAAATTTGAAATCGCTTTGCAAAGCCAATTCAGCTTTAAAATCTTCAGCAATGCGAGCTTTGTACTCGTCAAGCGATTTTACAGCGCCTTCGCCGTAAACTTTGTCAAACAATTCTTGGTTAGCCTCAGCCATGATGTGGCGGGTAATACCTTTAATTGTAAGACGGAACATGCCAGTAGCTTTTTTGTTTTCGCCACTGATGCGCAACATACTTGAGCGATCGGTTTCGTTTTCAAAAGCTTTTTCAATATCAACATCAATGCTAGCGCCTTTTGCTGCACCAATGATTAACGATTTAGCATCAGCACCGATGCGGTCAGTTGCGAACATTGTGTCCTCAACTTTAATACCATCAGCAACCACGTTGCCAGCCTCGTCTAATTGAGCGAAGTCGGCCTTAACAAGGTCTTTTTCAGCAACTGCATCAGCTTCTTCAGAACGGCCGTAACGATAAGAGTTGCTCTCCATCATTGAGTTAACCATCTCGTCGTTAACTGCTATATTGTAGTAGTTGATTTTCATTTTTTTGCTCAAACCAAGTTCGAATTTTGGTTTAAGACCAAGATCAAAGTTGAAAGAGAATTCTTCTTTGTTGTCAACATCAACATCAGAAGGATTTGAAAGGCTTGGCAATGGTTCGCCAAGAATATCAAGGTTTTCTGTTTTGATGTATTCCATAAGGTTGCGGTAAACGATACGGTTCAACTCATCAAGCAAAGCCGATTTTCCGTAAAGTTTCTTTACCATACCCATTGGAGCATTGCCTGGGCGGAAACCTCTAATAGCAGCTTTTTTGCGATAATCTTTAAGTGATTTCTCAACAGCCTCAGCGTAGTCGTCTTTCACAATATTGATTTTCACTACTGCATTCAGCTCATCAACATTTTCTCTTGTAATGTTCATTTTTACTCGATTTTGAGTTTGATAATTAAAAAAAGCCGCCAACTGGTTTCCCAAATGGCGGCTAATAAAGTTGTGCGGATGAAGGGACTCGAACCCCCACGCCTCACGGCACTAGATCCTAAGTCTAGCGCGGCTACCAATTACGCCACACCCGCTTTTCTTTTAGGCGGTGCAAATGTACCGCTATTTTTTATTTGTGCAACTACATTTTTCAAAAAAAGTATTTTTATGTTTATTTAATTGTGTATCAGCATATTATTTTTTTCATTTTATTTCTTTTACTTCATTTTGTTCAAAACAGCACTATAAAATAGCATAATTAGAGGTGTATTTGTCGCAAACGGCCACATTTGCAGGCCATTATTCTGTTGTATAGCAAATAGATTTTTACTTTTGTGGATAATTGCCCACATTATTAACTTCATGAAAAACAACACTTTAAAACCAAACGAAGGTCTTTCGGTTGGATTATTAGCATCGCTTGCCGTTATTGCAGGCGTGTCGGTGGCCAACCTTTATTATTGCCAACCTCTTCTCAATTTAATAAGCAAGGATACGGGATTGTCCGAATTTCAAATAAACTTAATGCCTGTTTTTACACAAATTGGGTATGCTCTTGGTTTGCTTTTCATTATACCGATGGGCGATTTGTACAACCGCCGCACAACAATTCTTACATGCTTTGGGGTATTGGTTTGCTCGCTTCTTACCATTGCATTATCGAGTAGTTTAACATTATTGCTTGCATCAAGTTTTGTAACTGGATTTTTTTCGGTAGCTCCACAGGTGCTCATTCCGTTTGTTTCGCAGTTTTCGCGACCCGATGAAAAAGATCGCAAAACAGGGCTCATTCTTTCTGGTTTGTTAGTTGGCATATTAGGTTCGCGAGTGGTGAGTGGCTACATTGGCGACTGGCTTGGGTGGCGCGCTATGTACCAAATTGCGGCTGTTATGATTGCCGTTGCCGCTGTTGTAATACTTAAAGTGTTTCCGTATGTTGAACCTACATTTAGCGGAAAGTTCACAAAATTGATGTTGTCAATTGCACAATTAGTCAAGAATAATCCAAAGGCTATAACATATTCGGTTCGGTCGGCTTTAATATTTGGTGCAATGCTTGGAATGTGGGCATGTCTTGCTTTTCGAATGAAAGAGGCTCCTTTTTATGATAGCAGCGACACTATAGGCATGCTTGGATTATGCGGCATTGCTGGCGCTCTTACTGCATCTGGAGTGGGAAAGTTTATTCCGCGACATGGTGTTGAAAGAATAAACAACATTGGTGTGGCTCTTGTGGCTTTAGCTTGGGTTGTTTTGGGTTTGCTACAAAATAGTTACGTTGGCATTATTTTGGGTGTGATTATTATTGATATTGGAATGCAATGCGTGCAATTGAGCAACCAAAGCGCCACAATGAAACTTTGTCCATCGGCTCCAAGCCGAATGAATACCATATATATGGTAACTTATTTTATAGGTGGCTCGCTTGGAACATTTGTTGCTGGCTCAATGTGGGCGGCTTTTGGTTGGTACGGCGCCGTATGCTCTGGACTTGGAATGACATTTCTTTCGGTTTTGTTTTCTATTGTTATGCATAGTAAGCACTAATTTGTTTTGCATATAATTTGCACCGTTTTGTTAAACAAGATTAATAAGTAAATAACCAAACTTTGATATAAAATATGCCAACCATTCTTACCAAAATCCTCCCAGTAGTTTTAGTTCTAATTATTGGTGTTGTGTGCCGCAAAAAGGGTTTTATAAACGAAACGCGCACACAAACATTAAAAGATGTAGCGGTAAACATAACATTACCTTTTGTGTTGCTATCTGTTTTTGGTAGTACAGAGTTTTCGGCATCTAACATATTAATTCCAAGTGTATCATTTTTGGCTTGTATAGTAGCACTTGCCCTTGGCTTTGTATTATTCAAACTAATGAAGTTGCAGGGTACGATATTGCCTTATCTCACATCGGGATTTGAGGCGGGAATGTTGGGGTATGCGCTATTTGCCATACTACAAGGCGGCAACAAACTCTCGTCGTTTGCGCTTATTGACCTTGGTCAAGTTACATTTGTATTTACAGTTTACCGAATGCTAATAAGCGGCAATCGCAATGCAAAAGATATTATTCTGAACATTATTAACACTCCTGTAATATGGGGAATGACCACTGGCATATTGTTGAGTACCACAGGATTATACACCCAATTTAGTGACTACATTGAGTCAATTTGCAGTTTTGCATCGGCCCCAACTGGCACAATAATATTATTGTGCATAGGCAGCGATTTAGCTTCGCAAAAGGTTAGCTTACGCAAAGCACTTGCGCCTGTAGCGCTACGAATTTTTGTTCTTTCAGTAGTTTTTGCACTAGTTTACTACACCGATATGCTACTTGGCATAGGTATTAATCATCAAGCTCTGTTGCTAATGTTTGCGCTACCTGCGCCATTTGTGTTACCCATTTTTGCCACCGCAGCCAACGAACGCGCCGACGTTGCTTCGGCTTTGTCAATTCAAACAATTATAACTCTAATTATTTTTGGGCTAATGGCTATTAATATCTAAATATCCTGTTTTGAAATACTGAAATGTAACTTTCGATGGATTGCCGGCTATCGATACATTCATCTATTTATAGAGATAATATATGTCGGCAAAACGGTTGCTTTCTTTATTATTTATAGATCGTTTTTAATTCCTTTCATACACCTCATTTTTCCATTATAGAAACTTATTCTACAACAAACGGGTGCATTGAGGTTTTTGTTTGCACATTTTCTGCGAAAATTTATACACGTAGAATTGTGTTCTTTGTTTTTAGTTTTACATAGAGCAACATTCTGTACAGCTATATATTTGCATCGTCAAAAACGAAACAATAACAACTAAAAATAAAAAACAGGAGGTATTAACTATGAGTACACAAAAATTACACTTTGAGACACTTCAACTTCACGTAGGACAAGAGCAAGCTGACCCAACAACCGATTCGCGTGCAGTTCCAATTTACCAAACCACCTCATACGTTTTCCACAATTCGCAACATGCAGCCGACCGCTTTGGTTTGCGCGATGCTGGTAACATTTACGGCCGTTTGACAAACACTACTCAAGGTGTGTTTGAAGACCGAGTGGCAGCACTTGAAGGCGGTGTAGCTGGACTTGCCGTAGCCAGTGGCGCTGCTGCAATAACCTACGCCATTGAAAATATTACCCGTAGTGGTGACCACATTGTGGCTGCAAACAACATTTACGGCGGTTCGTACAACTTACTTGCCCACACATTGAGCGTTTATGGTGTTGAAACAACTTTTGTTGACCCTTCAGACTTGAACAACTTCCGCAACGCTGTTAAACCAAACACTAAGGCTCTTTACATCGAAACATTTGGCAATCCAAACGCTAGCCTTATCGACATTGATGCTGTTGCTCAAATAGCACACGAAAACCAAATCCCTCTTATTGTTGACAACACATTTGGCACTCCTTACCTAATTCGACCAATTGAACATGGTGCCGATATTGTAGTTCACTCTGCTACCAAATTTTTAGGTGGACACGGCACTTCGCTTGGCGGTGTGATTGTTGACGGTGGAAAATTTGATTGGAAAGCCTCAGGCAAATTCCCTCAACTTAGCCAACCCGACCCAAGCTACCACGGCATTGTTTTTGCCGATGCTGTTGGCGCCGCCGCTTACGTTACTCGCATTCGCGCCATTCTTCTTCGCGACACTGGTGCTGCCATCTCTCCTTTCAACGCATTCATTTTGTTGCAAGGTGTTGAAACTCTATCGCTTCGCATCGAACGCCATGTTGAAAACACAATTAAGGTTATCGACTATTTGAGCAAAAATCCTAAAGTGAAGAAAATTAATCACCCATCGTTGCCTTCGCACCCTGACCACGAGTTGTATAAAAAGTACTTTCCAAATGGTGCTGGATCAATTTTCACCTTTGAGATTAACGGCGGACAAGAAGAGGCCTTCCGCTTTATCGACAACTTGAAAATATTCTCGTTACTAGCAAACGTTGCCGATGTAAAATCGCTTGTTATTCACCCAGCAACAACCACTCACTCACAATTGAGCCCCGCTGAACTTGAAGAGCAAGGCATTTACCAAGGCACCATACGCTTGAGCATCGGTACCGAGCACATCGACGACATTATAGCCGACCTTGACCAAGCTTTTGCTAAAATTTAATTCGCAACCACTAAAACATCTTACTACTATGGCACACATAACAACATGGAACAAAAAATACGGCAAAGACTTTGAAAGCCTAAACCGCGAATGGATTGAAACCTTTTTTGGTGCCAACACCATTGAACCTATTGACAACGCAGTGCTTACCGACACTCAAAAAACAGTGATTGACAAAGGTGGACAAGTGTTTTTTGCAGTTGAAAACGAAAAAGTTTTAGGTTGTTGTGCGCTAATTAACCACGGCCAACTCAAGTACGAAATATCAAAACTTGCAGTTTCGCCCGCAGCCCAAGGCAAAGGCATTGCAAGCGCTCTGTTTGACGAGATTTTAGAGTATTCAAAAAAAATAAACGCAAAAAAATTGATCATTGAATCGAACACCAAACTAAAGCCTGCAATACATTTGTATCAAAAATATGGGTTTGAAAAAGTTGACAACTTTACATCGACGTACAAACGAGTTGATATTTATTTTGAAAAAACACTAAACTAAAAATACTATGGCACAGATATTTAAATCAGCAGATGAGTTAATTGGAAAAACTCCATTATTAGAATTCTCTCATATTGAAAAAGAACTTAACCTAAAAGCAAACATAATTGCCAAAGTTGAATACTTTAACCCAGGAGGAAGCGTAAAAGACCGCGTGGCAAAAAACATTATTGACAAAGCCGAGCGCGAGGGAAAATTAAACAAAAACAGCGTGATAATTGAGCCCACATCGGGCAACACAGGCATTGGTTTAGCTTTGGTTGGCGCAGCTCGCGGCTACCGCGTAATAATTGTAATGCCCGACACCATGAGCGTTGAGCGTCGTACACTAATGACCGCTTACGGTGCCGAACTTGTTTTAAGCGAAGGCGCAAAAGGCATGAAAGGTGCAATAGCAAAAGCCGAAGAATTGGCCGCTCAAATTCCTAACAGCCTTATTGCTGGTCAGTTTGTAAACCCAGCCAACCCTGAAATTCACAAACTAACAACTGGTCCTGAAATTTGGCAAGACACCGACGGCAATGTTGACATTTTTGTAGCTGGAGTTGGAACAGGAGGAACCATAACCGGAATTGGAGAATTTTTGAAATCGAAAAATCCAAATGTAAAAGTTGTAGCTGTTGAGCCCGAAACCTCGCCAGTATTGAGCAAAGGAACTGCAGGAGCCCACAAAATTCAAGGCATTGGTGCCGGTTTTGTTCCCGATGTGTTGAACACCAAAATTTACGACGAAATTATTACCGTAGCCAACGAAGACGCATTTGCAACTGGCAAACTAATTGGCAAAAAAGAAGGCATTTTGGTTGGAATTTCGGCAGGCGCTGCAACTTGGGCCGCCATTGAACTTGCCAAACGCCCTGAAAATGCAGGCAAAAACATTGTAGTGTTGTTGCCCGATAGCGGCGACCGTTACTTAAGCACACCTTTATTTAGTTAATACACGTTTTTTTATTTCTATGGCCGCCTTCGCTTTATGAGGGCGGCTTTTTTATTTCTTCTCCTCAAATCATTAGCAAGTAAAACCTATCTGAAAAAAGGCGAAAGTTGATTAAGAAAATTGCACATATTACTTGAACCTGCAACAATAGCCAACAAAAAATCGATACAATTCACAAGCACATATTTGTCGGCAAAACAAAACCATTTTGCAAGTACAAACTCCCAACCCAACCACTTTCATGCGCAGCTAAATATTATGTAGCACAAAATGTTGCAACATATTGTAAATGTTACCAAAAAATCGGGATATTTGCACGCCCATCACACATAGCATTATGCGCATAGAAAAAAGGTGTGATTAAGAAATTTTGACAATAAACAATATGGCTGATAACAACAAGAAACTATTGCCTCACGAGTGTACCAACATAACCGAAGTGAGAGAAGGAATTGACAATATCGACAGAGATATAATCAAACTTCTTTCGGACCGATTTGGTTACGTGCGCGAGGTGGTTAAATACAAAGAGCAAACCTCAGCAGGAATTGAAGCCACAGACAGACGCGCGGCAGTAATATCATCCCGATGCAAATGGGCCGAAGAGGCAGGTCTGAATCCCGATGTCATTGAAAAAGTATATAACACTCTGATTGAGTACTTTATAGTAGAAGAAAAGAAGTTAATGCATTAATGCTGATGCAAAAACAAAGCAACAAAATGAACTAAAAATTAATATGACCATGTTTAGAAAAGAAATCAAAGTATTGGATTGCACAGTTCGCGATGGTGGACTGATGAACAAATGGCAGTTCAGCAAAGAATTTGTAAAAGATGTTTACACAGCATGCGTAAATGCTGGAGTAGATTATATGGAAATTGGCTACATCAGTAGCGAAGACCAATTCCCTCGTTCAGAGTACGGACCATGGAAATTTTGCGCTGAAAACGAATTGCGCGAGATTGTTGGCGACAACAACACCAACACCAAACTATCGGTTATGGCCGACATAGGCCGTATTAAATTTGACGAGATTCGCCCAAAAGAAGAGAGCGTGGTTGACCTTTTCCGTGTTGCTTGCTACGACTACCAAATTGACAAGGCTATTGAACTTGCTCACCATGTGATGGACAAAGGTTACGAGGCAACCATCAACCTAATGGCAGTATCGAAAGTTAACGACCGCGCATTGGATCAAGTGCTTGAAGATGTTGCAAAATCGCGCGTTGGCACTTTCTACTTGGTTGATAGTTTTGGTAGCCTTTATTCTGAAGACATTCACAGCCTAATGGATAAATACATTACCGCACTACCTGGTAAAACCATTGGTTTCCACGGACACAACAACACTCAATTGGCTTTTGCTAACACTATTGAATGTATTCGCGATGGCGCAAACATGCTCGATGCTACTATGCTTGGCATTGGCCGCGGTGCTGGTAACTGCCCAATGGAGTTGCTTCTTTCGTTCTTGAAAAATCCTAAATACAAACTTGAACCAGTTATCAAGTGTATTCAAGATCAAATTCACCCAATGCAAAAACAAATCGATTGGGGCTATTTTATTCCTTACATGATTACTGGTGCACAAAACGACCACCCACGCTCTGCTATGGCTTGGATGGCAAGCGACCAACGCGACAACTACCTTGCTTACTACGAGTCGGTTGTTAAGAACAAGGAAATATAATTCTTCTGACGGTTTATTTTTCGAACCATAAAACAAACCCCGAAAGCTTAAAAACTTTCGGGGTTTTTGTTTGTCATTGCTGCTCTGTTTTGGGAAGTAGCTATACTATTGAGTTGGAGCCAAATCAACCAATTGCTTTGTTGATACCGCTACCATTTTCATTGTTCAATTGTTATGCTATCTATTCTGAGTTTGATTATACTGCCATTGGGCAAAGCAGCCTCCGCTACATCGCCCACCTTTTTGCCTGCCAAAGCCTCTCCAATTGGCGACTTGATTGATATCTTGCCTTCTTTCAGATTGGCTTCGTGCTGATTGACAATGGTATATGTCATTGTGGTGTTGTTTGTTAAGTTGGTAAACTCCACCTTGCGCAACACACCAACCACATCGCTGCTCAGATTTGAAGTATCGAGCACACGGGCAAACTGAAGCACATTGGTTTTGAAACGTATTCGACCCATTATTCTTCGTAGCTCGCGTTTTGCGGCATGATACTCAAAGTTCTCGCTCAAATCGCCTTTTGCACGGGCCTCGGCTAGTTCGTCTTGAGCTTTGGGTAGTTCAACTTTATTCAAATGGTTCAGCTCGGCTACAAGTTGGTCGTAGCACTCTTGCGACAGGTATTCCATGTTATTTATTCTGCCCTATTGTTTAAGATTGGCTGTATGATGAAAAAATGCCAAGCAACATATTGGACTTGCCGCATGTTGCTTGGCTTTGTTTTATTCTTTTATTGCCTCTTGTAGTTGCTCGTAAATGGCTTGCATGCCTTTGATTGATGGGTGCCCGTTTTGTTTATCAATATCGTGTAGCTCAATTAGTTGCACGTTGTAGTGTTGGCAAATGGTGCGGCACGATTCGTTTATCTCCTCTTTCAGCTCAGAATTGAGCATAGCGTATATTTTGGCACGAGGATAATAAAACTTAAGTAGCACTAATAATTTAGATAGTCCTGAACGGAAAAACTTAAGGTCGTCGGGGGTCCAACTAGAATATTTGTACTCGCCTATTGGTGAATTTGCCCAAGAATCATTTGTTCCTCCAAACACAAAGATGATATCTGGTTCGCCAAGCATATCGGCACGTGCAATAAACGAAGTACTTCTAACATCCATGCCTCCGTATCCTGTGTTACAAATAGTTGTACCACCCCACGAGTTATTCTCCTCTAGTTGGTATCCATTTGCTTTAATGTAGAGGCTCCACCATGTTTGCTCAACTTGCGTAACGTCGTTTTTATCGTTAGGATAAAATGGGGCGTAGCCTTCGGGGTTAGCTCCATCAAATGTTGAGTACGAGTCGCCAAGAATTGACACTTTTTTGGTTTGTGCTGACATTCCGATACCTATCATTATCAGCAATGCCGAAACGATAATCTTTTTCATCTTCTTTTTTTAACTTTAGTTATCTTATTTAAAATCAATCAACTACGTGTTTGTATCTAATACATTTTACTGGTTTTGTTGTTTTATCATTTGGCGCAATTCGCGTTCAAATTGTTGTGCATCAGTAAAAACAATGCCGTTCATGCCGAGGCTACGTCCAGCTTCAATGTTTTCGGCTCTATCATCGGCAAAGATACACTCACAGGGCTTCAAATTGTATTTTTTGAACAGCCTATGGTAAATCTCCACTTCGGGTTTTATTACTTTCTCGTCAGACGAGATTATGTATCCATCGAGCAAGCTAAAAATTTTGAACTGCGTCATGGTAACGTAAATTTTGCTGCACCAGTTCGACAAGCCATAGAGTTTGAAACCTTCGGCTTTAAGCGATACGAGCAAGTTTTGCATGCCGCTAACTTCGTTTGTTACAATTTCGGGGTAATGGTCCTTAAAGATGCGTATTTCGGGTTCAAACTCCTTGTTATTGCTGATAGCATCGTCCATAATTGCCTCAAACGTGCGTTCGCCGCGGTCTATTTGATGCTGCATATCGTCGTTGCAAAGAATGGCGATAACCACTTTGCATCTTGCCTCATCTGACACATATCTGCCAAAAAAAGTGTCGTAGTTGTAGTCAACCAGCACCTTGCCAAAGTCAAAAACCAAGTTTTTTACCATACTTTTTAGTTTTGCTAAATACCTCAACTTGTTGCCATTATTTAGCCGAAAGAGGCGTTCCAATGCAAGAGTTTTCGGCATCGGACTCGTCGAGTTTAAATAGCATAAAGTTTTTATTGTCGTTGGTAAAAGGTAGCCATTCGCCATCGGTTGGGCCGTTTGGATTAGCGTATTTGCAGAAGTTGACCCATGCGGTGTTCATTTTTTCCGAAAGGTCCCAGTCGCCTTTTGTCCAAGGACGCCAGCAGTGTTTAAGCGATTTGAATACATACCACAAATCGCTTGAGTGGAACGCACCTTTTAGGCGTTGCGAAACCTCGGGATGCGAACCATCGTCGGGCAATGGGCGAGCAAACTGATAAGCGTAAGCTTTGTTGCCGGCCTCCTCGCGGTTAAGGCAGAAGTTTTCGATTTGTGGGCCCATGTTGCCAGCATCGTGAAGGGTAAAGCCAATCATGTATGGCACATTAGCAAGTGAGCCATCGAGACAAGCATCGTCAAAAGTTTCGAGCAAAGTATAGTCCTCAATGTAAGGAGAGATGGGCGATGCAGTGAGCGGGCTGCGTTTGCCGGTTACGCTTGTGTAAATGGTTCCAAGACTGTAAATGGTTTCGGTTGATGCGCGGCGCAATTGTTCAAGTGATTTTAAGTTTGCCCAGTCGGTTACCTCTTTAATTTGCTCAGCAGCATTTTTTAGAGTCAAAGGTTCAGCCCTTGGCAAGGTGAAACCGCCAAACGAAGGAGCAGGATCGGTAGGTAGGGCCAAACCGCTACCGCTCATAATTACAGCCTTGTTAAACAAACCTTTGGTAAGAGGCGAAGCGCAAAGAGTTTTAACCGAACGCGAGCCAGCCGACTGTCCAAAAATCATAACATTGTCGGGGTCGCCACCAAACTGTGCAATATTCTTTTTAACCCATTTAAGTGCCTCAATTTGGTCAAGAGTGCCAAAGTTGCCCGAAGCTTGATTACCTGCCTCGGCAATAAGTTCAGGATGGGCAAAAAAGCCAAAAGGTCCAACTCGATAGTTAAAAGTTACAAGAACAATATCTTTTGATGCAAATTCTTGTCCGTCAAATTCTGGTTCTGAGCCCCACCCCTCGCGGAGTCCGCCACCAAAAATCCACAAAGCAACAGGCAGCTTCTTTTCGGGCTGAGCCGATGCCTTGGTCCACACGTTAAGGTAAAGGCAATCTTCGGAGTAAGGAGCCTCGTCGCCATAACCCCATTCGGTTGTATAACCGCCCTCGTAGTGCGCACCTTGAAAAGCCGGATGCCCAAACTTGTTGCATAGTTTTACGCCCTGCCAAGGAAGAACAGGTTGCGGCGCTTTCCAACGATTTTCGCCAACTGGTGGTGCTGCAAACGGAATGCCGCGATAAACAACCACGCCTTCAATATCGGCATTAACTCCCTGAACCTGACCACCTTCGATGGTAAGTATAGGATTTTCTGTATTGTTTTTGCAAGTGCACCCAATAAGTGCGCATGCTGCAATAAGTGTAAAAATCTTTCTCATTGTAATTTATTATTTCGGTTTAGTTTATTCAGAATACAAATTTTGAGGTTATTCAATGTCCTTAGGAAGGATAAGGTTCATAACAACAGCTAATAAAAACACAACTGCAACGCAATTTTCGGCAAACACCACACGAATCATTTCGGGAAAAATGCTGAACATTTCAGACGCTGCGGTAAATCCCAATCCCACACTCAACGACAACGACACTATAATCATGTTGCGTTGGCTAAAGCCGCATTTGGCTACCATACCAAAGCCGGCAAACAAAATTGAGCCGAACATCATAATGGTGCAACCGCCCAACACCGCTTGTGGAATGGTGGTAAGTACTTGTCCCACAGCAGGAAAAATGCCTCCCAAAATCATTACACATGCGCCCGTTGCAATGGCAAATCGGTTTACAACCTTGGTCATAGCTGCCAAACCAACATTTTGGCTAAACGATGTGATTGGGGTGCAACCAAACAACCCCGAAAGCGAACTTACAAAGCCGTCGCAAGCAATGGCGCCCGACAACTCGCGTTCGGTTATGTTGCGATTCAGAGCACCCGAAGTCAGCGCTGTAGTGTCGCCTATTGTTTCGGTTGCCGACACTAAATAAATAGCAACTATTGTGATGATTGCGCCCAAATTGAATTCGGGTTTAAATGGTAAAATGTTTGGCAATGCAACAATGCTGCAATTTGCAAGTCCCGAAAAATCGACCATGCCCATACAAACTGAAAGAACATAGCCCACAATCAAACCAACCAACACCGATAGCGAGCGCAAAAAACCTTTTGCAAACACCTGACACAAGAGGCACGACAACAAAGTTACCGAACCTACAATCCAATTGTTGAGCGAGCCAAAATTGGCAGCTCCTTGTCCGCCTGCAAACGAATTGGCTCCTATGGGCAATAGCGAAAACCCTATGCCAATAACAACCGAAGCTGCCACAACGGGCGAAATAATTTTGAGCCAGTACTTGGCAAACAAACCAAGCACACCCTCAACCAATCCACCAACAATAACCGCCCCAACCAAAGCGCCCATTCCAAACGAACTTGCCACCGCAATTGCCACCGACAAAAAAGTAAAACTAATGCCCATAACAATAGGCAAACGCGAACCGATGCGCCAAACCGGATAAAGCTGAACAAACGTGCCAATGCCTGCTATCACCATGCAGTTTTGTATTAAAGTACTGGCCAACGATTGGTCTAAACCTACCACATTTGCAAGAATAATAATTGGGGTTATGTTGCTAACAAACATAGCCAACACGTGCTGCAAGCCAAAAGGAATAGCCTGCGAAAACGGCACACGACCGTCAATTTGATAAAGTTTGTTGTTTTCCATTATTGTTGATTCCTAAAAATTATTTTTTGTGTAGCATAATCCATGCTTTCAATAATTGCAAGCGACTCGAGTTTTATGCCACGTTGGCGCAAGTCGCGACCTCCGTTTTGCTGACCTTTTTCAATTGCCACACCAACGCCAACCACATGTCCCCCAGCCTGTTCCACAATATCAATCAAAGCATTTGCAGCCTTGCCATCGGCCAAAAAATCGTCAACAATCAAGATATTTTCACCAGCCGAAAGGTAAGGGCGCGACACAAAAACGTTGTTCATTTTTTTGTGCGTGAACGAGTATGCCTGGCTCACATACTTGTCGTCAACCGAGTTTACAGTTTGGCTTTTTTTTGCAAAAACCACAGGCACATCGTACATGGCAGCCAACATTACAGCAATGGCAATGCCGCTTGCTTCAATGGTAAGAATTTTATCAACTTGTATGCCTTTAAACCTGCGTTTGAACTCGCAAGCTACTTGACGCATCACGTCAATATCAATCTGATGGTTCAAAAAATTATCAACCTTGAGTACATTTCCCTCAAACACCTTACCATCGGCAAGGATTTTTTCTTCAAGAAAATTCATTGTCATTTAGCGTTTTTATCCCCTCAACTTCACATTGAGCAAATACAAATTTAATACTTATTGGGCAGCTTTTGTTTGTTTGCCCAACAATAAAACTTAACGTTTTTGCGCGCGAAACAAAAAGCAAAAGCAGCTTGCAATTAACCTTGATTACAACCTTTGGGTTTGCATACAACATGTATAGCGGATTGATACAACGCACTGTTACTATGAACGATTTATTTTGCGAATAGTATATTGTTG
Organism: Salinivirgaceae bacterium; assembly: GCA_024405635.1. Classification (GTDB taxonomy): domain Bacteria; phylum Bacteroidota; class Bacteroidia; order Bacteroidales; family SZUA-534; genus JAKSOL01. The sequence continues at coordinate 81,986 of JAKSOL010000008.1, forward strand.
ATTTTTACCAACTTACATTAAATTGCGATATTATTCATCGGGTTAAAATGCCCGCACTATTCTGCCGCGAGTTGCTAAAAAAGTGATTTCGTGGCAGAATAGCGCATGGTTATCTTGCCGCGAAACGTGCAAAATGCGCTTTCGTGGCAGAATAGCGAACGGTTATTTTGCCACGAAACGAAAAAAGAATAACTTTGTGGCAAAATAACGAGAGCTATGGCTAAAATACTTGGCAGAAAAAATGAAATTGCAGAACTCAACAACATTTACGAATCTGGCAAACCCGAATTTAGCTGCGTGACACCCTCTCTGCCTGTAACCTAAATGCATCTGCATCTACACGCATTTGATAAAGCTTGATGTGAGGGTTCAATTCCTTAGTAGCGAATCTGATTATTTGTTGTTTCTTTTGCTCGTCTATATTGATACCGAAATATATTGACTCAAAGCATTCCCCTTTCAACGGCATATAACGGTGCATTTCACGCCAATCCCATGTTTCTTTTGGATGTTTTGCCTGTGCGGGAGTCAATGCTGCATACATTCCACTAGGGCGTGGCATCACAAGCCTTACCTCCTGCTCGTACTCCCATTCCTTTGCCTTTGTTTTCCATTGGTATTTGAATAGTTCTGGTGCATCGTAATATCCGTCTGGACGTTCAATTATGCTCCTATACTGAACATCAATGACAAGAGGTTTTGTGTAAATCACGCCAAACATTGGAGGAACAGATTCCATCACCTTATCTATGTCAAGACCTATACAGACACCTTTGTGATTGTAGCAATAATGAGCCCACATGAGAAGCGAATCATTCACTTTCGACAGACTGCACAGCCATGTATCATTTCGCAAATTAAGAGCATCGTTTTCTCCTTTTTTCCTCATCCATTCTTCAGGTATCCATCCATGCAACTGAGATTCTGGCACATTTGAAAAGTCAAGCAATTTAGGATGACAATCAAAAGGGTCGTTCAATTGTGACGCATTTGTGAACTGGAGGGTTTTGTTCACTATCATACACATTGCGCCATCTATATCCAAATATTTATAAAGTATGCGAGACATTTATTTTATTGATACTTGACCATTCATGAGGAGAGGGAGAAGGAAGTCACGCTGCTGTTGCAATATAATGTTGTCATTTAGCAATATAGACTGCCTTTTTTGGAATGTATTCATCATCTTAAAGAAAGAATGCAATACGCTATCGTTGGGCATAGCCAATGGATAGGAAAGGAATCCTTTTGTGTCAAGGTGCTTAATACTTGTACCAGATGCAAAACCTGTTATATATTTATTGTACCAATCTTTTTTTGTTTCGTATAGTATTACCGAACCTATTTCTTTGTCTACCTCTACTTTAACCAGATCTGTTGTAAACACCGAACTTTCGTCAAAAATGTCAGGAACATATATGGTTTTGCCTACTATATCGGTTTTGTAGTCGATTTCTGTTTGTTGAGTAGTGCATAGAAGAATATCAAATGGTGCAAGGAAATCCGAATCCTTAACGTCACCATTGAAATGTTTAATGCTATTGACCTTGTATGTTGAATCTGGCGCAAAAGAAGCAAGGCTTATCATTGGACGACCACAATCACTTAGGTTGTCCTTGGAATATGAAATACCCCTTTTCAAAGTAACAACATCTCCAAATCGCTTCACTTTCCACCCTTCTGGAATCTCTCTTTTCAATGTTTCATTCCATACCATCTTGCCGCCACTGGATTTGTATGGCTTGCCTTCTGCGTTTGGGAAGTCAAACTGCACAAACCAGTAGTCGTATAGCTGCTTGGCCATGGCCTCTAAATTCCGATTTATCGCACGATTGAGTGCGATTTTGCGGTCGAGGTTAGAAAGGACTGATGCTATTTGTCTTTGAATGTCTAATGGAGGAAGAGTGACTTCTATTTCATTTAACATTACCATTGTAAGTGCCTTTTGCATAGCACCTATTAGAGACATAGCAATTTGCTTTTTAAAGAATGGACTCTGCATAAATAAAGCAAGATATGTAGAGTTGACCACATCCTTAAAGGACGAAAATCTAATTAAATTTCCATCCTTAAAGTAAAATTCTCTATCTGTGTCTAGAACTACAAGATTTCCTATAGTTCCTACAGCTGTCATAAGTATATCTCCTTTTTGAGGAACTCCGTATTTGTTTTTTATTTCGATATATCTTTCTCTAGATATGTAACAATCAAAACGAGCATTGGGGTTAAGAATAGACTTGTCAGATACTTCTTGCCCTCTAATAAAAGGTATACCCTCTAGTACATATTCATTTTCATATATTCTCTTTGCCGAGGAAAGTTTACATATCTCTCCTAACTTACACACCTTCAATTCCATACTTTTTGTTTATAGTTTGAACTGGTCGCAAATTGCGACCGGTCACAATTTGTGACCAGCTGCACACCTTTATTATTTGCCTAACAAGTCTCTTGTTTGTTTGTCAAAGTCAGAATCGATACGTTGCGTTTTGTTGAATATGTCGTATTCTCTTTCTGCCTTCTCTTTGGCTTGTGTCGCCGAGATGTGGCCTTTGTCGGGCAGAACCTTATAGTCATTAAACGTCAGGAACTTGTTAACGCTGGCTGCGAACTGCTCCATGGTGAAGGCGTTATGACGCTCTATCTGGTTCTCTATATAGTCGAAATACGATGTTACAGCACGTTCCAGCTGCTTGATTTCATTTTCTGGGAGGTAGTTCTTGGCTACTGACACATCAGATTTCAAAATACGCCCATCTGGTGCGTTCTTCCAAGTGGTCAGTCCCATGTGATCTTTTGTGTGATCGGCATTTTTATAGACAATCTCCGCGGCCGTCTGTCCAGTTATAGCATAATGGAATCGATTCTGAATCATGGCATAAAAGTCTTTAGTCGTCGGCGCATTCTTGTCATAGTCCGTGCTACATTCGGCGTATATGTCGGTGATCTGTTGCCAAATGCGGCGCTCGCTTGCTCGGATGGAACGAACCCTTTCGAGCAATTCACGGAAGTAGTCAACACCAAACACTGCCGTACCTTGTTTCAGCCTGTCATCGTCAAGCACAAAGCCCTTGCGAATATATTCGTTCAGAATCTTTGTCGCCCATTGGCGGAACTTAGTAGCGCGAGCAGAGGACACGCGGTAGCCGACAGAAATAATCACATCGAGATTATAAAAATCCACTTCCTCCGTGACTTCACCTCGAATACCTCTGTTTACGACGGTTGCAATTTTTGCAACTGTCGTGTCTTTCGATAATTCACCCTCTTTGTATATGTTTGCGATGTGCCTGCTTATGCCCGACTTGTCAACTCCAAAGAGTTCAGCCATAGCCTTTTGCGTGCACCATATAGTTTCGTCCTTAATGACTACTTGTACCTTGCCTTCTTCTTGTGGCAGATTATATAATATAAATTGTATCTCTTTTGACATTTTGCACTTCGTTTTGGAGCAACTATTAGAACATGCTTACTTCTCGAACTTCAGACTGTTCAACTGCTTCATGATTTCGTCACCTAGACGCTGGCTTTCAGCAAGCTGCTCTGCAAATGTGTTCTTGAAGGCAGTCATGCGACTGTTGAACTCGTCCTCTGTTATGTCCTGGTATTCAATCTTGACATCGAAATACTGACCAGCAGAAAGACTGTATTTTTTCTCCTTGATCTCATCGAACGAAGCAAGTACAGAAAAGTCTTCGACGGCTTCCTGTTTGCGGAACGTGTCAACAATCAGGTTGATGTCGTCGGCCGACAGTCTGTGACGCTGATTGTTGCCATCCTTGTAGTCCTCGCCAAGTTTAGACGCATCGATGAGAATAACCTTGTCGTGTTTTGCTCGCTTGTCGAAGAAGAGCACAGATACGTTTGTGCCAGTTGTGGCGAATACATTGGAAGGCATGGAGACGCAACCAAAGATGATGTGATCGTCGACAATATGCTTGAGAATCTTCTGCTCGATGGACTGCGAAGCAGTGATGAAGCCAGTAGGCACAACGATAGCTCCACGTCCGTTGGCTTTGAGCGAATATAGCATGTGTTGAATGAAGCAAAGAAAAATCTTCATCGACGGCTTGTCTGGATTGATTTCCTTTGGAGCATTAGGAACGCCTGCCCAGAAGCGTAGTTTGTCGGCTGCTATCTTGTCTCGTTCGTCGGGGAAATCGAGCTTGAACGGAGGATTGCTGATGATGAAGTCGAACTTCTTAGGTGTGCCGTCTGGTTCGCGGTGGGCAGGATTGAGAAGCGTGTTGCCCTGCACGATGTTCTGGATAGATGGTACAAGATTGTTGAGGATGAGATTGAGTCGGAGCATGGCTGACGACTTCTGGCTTATATCCTGACTGTAGATGGAGCATCGTTCCTCGCCAATCTGATGCGCAAGCGCCATAAGAAGAGTTCCCGAACCTGCCGACGGGTCGTAACAAGATACAGATCGGAGGTCTTCATCATCGCCCACAAGCATACGCGCCATGATGGCGGCAATGGATTTTGGAGTGTAGTATTCGGCATACTTACCGCCTCCGTCCTTGTTGTAGTCCTTTATAAGGTACTCGAACATAGTAGAGAAGAAGTCGTACTTCTGCTCAAATATAGCCTCGAAATTATTCTTAGGGTCAGCTAGATACTTCACAAGCGAAGCTGCAAACTCGTCAGACTCGGCCTTGTCTGGAATGAGACGTGATATAGGTTCGAAGATGCGAATCTTGTTGTTGCTGACAGTGGCCATGGAGAAGATGTCCTCGTTGATGGTGGCAATCTCAACCATGGTGCCATCGAGCAAGTCGCCAAAGCTGGCCTGCTGCTGGGCATTGAAAAGATGTGCGAGAGTGTGACGAGGGAGCAGACGAGGAGTGCCTGACGGTAGGTAGTCGAAAAGGTCCTGCGCGTCGTCCTCAGAAAAGGTGTCATACTCGGCATCCCATTTGTCAGCCTTGCGCAAACGCTCTGCAAGCGGATGGTTGATTTTCTTGACCTCGTAGCCGAATTTGTCGTTGAAATATTTATACAAGAACATCTGGACGATGATTTTATACTCCGAACCATCGTTGCCCAGACCTTTTGATCCGCAAGCTTGCTTGAGCGAGTCAATAAGTCGCTTTGTGGACTGTTCTACTTCTATATTTTCCATGTGATATTGTTATGCGATGTATGTATTGAGATATTCTTGCGCAATCTGGTTGCGGATGAAAAGACGGTCGTTGCGGTCGGCCTGTATGTTCATTTCCATGAGCTTAGAGCTGACGGCACGCATGATGTCTTGCGTAAAGACAGGCTCGTTCTGAAGGACTTGAACATTGTAGTAAATCTGGTCGTCCACCATGAGCTTGATCTGGTAAAGGTTGTCGCAGATGATGCGCTCCTTGTCGGATATTATGTGACGCTGCGGCGGCACCTGACGACGTGCGTTTTCTTCAGTGAGTCGCTTGTGTATGCGGACAAACTTCTCGTCGTCATTGTACTTGGCCTTCAGCTGGGTATTGCGGCGATTGATTTCTCGAATCTTTGCCATGACGGAGTCCATGTAGTCGATGTCCTCCTTGGCCTCGGCAACGTCGTGAGGGACGAAGCCTCGTTTGCGGAAGAACGAGCGGAACTCGTCGGCAAGGTTGACAAACTTCTCCTCTGTCTGGTCGAAATTGATGCTGAACTGTCCCTGCACCTTCTCGTAACGTTCGCGAAGATCGTTGATGCAAACCTGTAGCTCTTCCTCGCCCTTCTTCTGGAACTTAAAGTCGAGTTCGGCAATGGCTTCATTGATGATGCCCGACACTTCGTCTCTATGGCTGTTGCCTTCGAGCATATTAAGTCGGTCTATGCGATGGTTGACCTCAGAAGCCAGAGCGGAGATGTCGCCAGGCTTGAGCTCAGAGACCATCTGCTTCATGTCGTCGTCACCATAAGAACGTATGTTGTTGATGAGAGCCTTTGCATTATCGAGAGCCTTGCGAAGAACGTAGAGCTGGTCTTTGTGCTCAGAGTCAATCTCATCGAGTTCCTGACGGAAAACCTCCTTGTTGGTCGTAGTGAAGTTCCAGAGGACATCCTTGATCTCTGAAATCTGCTGCTCTATCTCCTCGGCAGAGTACATAAGTGCATTGCCGACACCTGTATTCTCGTCATCTGGCAAATCGAGGCCCTCTGTCGTGCGGTTGAGCTCACGAAGATACATATTGTTTGTCTCGATGAAGTTCTGCTTGATGTTGGCGAAATCTACTATGTAGCCAAACTTGAAGTGCATGAACGGACGGTTGACACGAGTCAGAGCCTGCAAAAGATCGTGTCCGTCGAGCTTGCGACACAGATACAGCTTTTTGAGTCGTGGAGCATCGAAACCAGTAAGGAGCATTTTGTTGACAATGAGGAAATCAACTGATTCCTTTTTCTTAAACTCAGCGATAGAGCCCTTACGTTCGGACTTGTCGCCCTCGTCATGAAGGATAAGATAAGCCTTCATTGGCTTAGCGTCCTGCTCGAAATACTTGTTGAAAAGTTCGAAAAGTTTTCGTGCCTGAGGGTTCGTCTCACAAACAATCATGCCCGCCATCTGCTTGCAGTCTTGCTGAATGCGAGACTTGCGTAGGTCGGCAACAATGTATTCAATGATGGCATTGAGATAGTTCTCTGACTCAACAATCTTACTGCGGTCGATGTCTGATTTCTTGACCTCAACATTGCCCGTAAGCTGTTTCAGGATGTTCTCAATCTTTTCTTTGTACTGAGTTTCTATGTCTTCACGGATGAGCTTTAGCGTATATCCGTCGGCAATAGATTTGTCATAATAGTAAGTGTCGATATAATCACCGAACACCTTCCACGAAGCACGTTCACCAGCAATTAGCGGAGTGCCAGTAAGAGCTATCTTGATAGCGTCTTTGTCGGCATCGAGCAGGTTAGCAAGGAAAGAGCCTGTAGGATTGTAGCCACGGTGTGCTTCATCGATGAAGAATACACGCTGAAGTTTTGTGCTATATTGGCTTTCAATAACCACCTTGTTGTGGTCTTCTGCAAACTTCTGTATGTTTACAACCGTTATTTCTCGTTTGCCCTCTTTGTTGTGAGTTACAACAGGATCTTTGATGTCGTCCATGAGAGTCTGGCGCGAGTCGCACGACCGAGGAAGAAGACCTCGTTTGTCGAACTCGCCAATTGCTTGCTCCATAAGGTCGAGACGATCGACAATGAAGTAGAACTTGACAGGTATATTCTTTGCTGCGAAATAATCGGTAAGCGAATTGACATTGTAGTAAGTCAGGGCTGTCTTTCCAGAGCCTTGCGTATGCCAAATGATGCCTGACTTTATGTTGTTGTCGAGTTTGCGACGGATTGCATACGAAGCAAACAGCTGCTGATAACGCATGATATGCTTCTGAAGCTCGTAATGTTCGACACCTGCATCGTCTTGCTTCTTTTCATCGACATAAGCGAAAGCATATTGGAGGATGAAAAGAAGGCGGTCACGACTGAGCATAGAAGTGATTATGCGGTTAGTCGGAGTGTCAGGCTGCTTGTTGGTCTGATACTCTGGCAACTCCTTGATAGGAATACAGTTGCGATGAGTAAGGATAGCCTTTTCAACTTCTTCTGGAATGCTTGGGTTGTAGCCGCATTGGTCGAGGATATGTTTGTCGGCTTCGCGGAATACGTTGTAAAAGGCTTTCTTCTTACTCGAAGAAGCATAGAAAGCGCCACTGACAGGGACAATGTTCTCGTTGTCGTACTCCTGGTTGTTGGAGAAGATCATCAACTGCGTTACATTGAAGAACGTGCGGAAAGCTTTGTTTTGGAAACGTTTGTTACTGCGGTCGCGCTCGGCCAGAATGCCCTCGTGATTATTGGGGATTTTGACCTCGATGAAGGCAACAGGAATGCCATTGACGAAGCATGTTATGTCAGGGCGAAACTCGTCCGTCGTGTCCTCGTTGCGACATGTAAACTCAGTGGTGCAGTGCCAGACATTGTTGGAAGCGTCATCGAAGTCAATGAGACGAAGACCAGATTTTTTGCTAGTCAGTTTCTTGTAGAACTCTCGGCCAAGGTCGTCATTAGAGCTACAACTAATAAGGTCATTGATTATGTTTTTGGCCTCCTTGGTCTCTATGCCTGGATTGAGACGAAGAATAGAGTCCAGCAATACACCTGTAAGAATGTTAGTCTTATGGTCGTATGTGTCTTCCTGGATGTGTGAAAGATATGTATATCCTAAACGGCAGAGGTGAACAGCCGCTGGCACTTGAACTCTGGTATTTTCGTTATGGTTTCTAGACATAGCCAAGTAGTATTTGTTGTTTTACAATACTGGCATCGATGGGGAGAATGCGTAATGCACTCCGACCATGCGTGAGTCTAATTTCCGTTTTCTACTTCCTGTTAGTCCACAATATGCCAATATAAATTGCGGCAAAACTAGTGATAATTTGCGACATGTTAGTTATTTTATGGACTCGTTAACACTTTGAGGATGGGGAAATATAATACAAGCAGGACGCTGCACTGGGTTTGGGGCGTTTTATTTTGCACTGTTATTAACAACGTGTCAGCATACACAAAAAAATATTCGTCGATTTCAGCTGCCTCTGGCACATCAACTTTTTCTAAAGTAAACTACTCAATTGGCGGCATGTTTTTTTTCGGTTAAGAATACTTGCTCGGGGGCATTTGGAAATTCGTAACCTTTGTTGTTTTGGCATGCGGTTGCGAACAAAAAAAGGCAAAAGACAATAGCCAAAGAAGTGAAATAATTAAATAATTTCATGGTATTATTGTTAAAAAAAGGGAAGATTCCTCCCCTAATAGATATTAGCGAGAATAATATAAATGTAAACTAGCATTCGATATTTTGACTTCATGTTGCGTAGTTTTTAATTCACAAACTGTTGCTCGATTACTATATGCACAACAATAATAAAATCCACACGCTCCATAAACAGGTTCAATTATTCCAAATAAACAGTTTGAATTTACATCAATCGCACTAGCATTCCTCACATTACCAGCCACCACAGCAGCTACTCCGCTAACTGCCACTGCAGCTAGAATTAAAAATCTCTTTTTCATTTTGTAAAATTTTAAATTAAAAATTCGTTGTTTTTACAAAACCGTTGGCGCCTTGAGTTTTGCGCGCCAAACCAAAAAAAAACAAACCTCCAAATTTTTGTTAAACTTTTTTGTGAAAAATGTTGGAGTTTTTATTTCTCAAAAATGCATTGATATAAAACTGTGTTTTTATATTCTTCAAACACATTCATATACAAATTGCCCGACTGGTCGCAATACGAAAGGGCCCCAACTTGGCCTTTTAGGTTTCGGCATTTCAGGCGGCGCACAAGGTTGCAGCTGGTGTCGAACACCCATATTTCGTGAAACTCGCCATTGGCAGGATCGCCCGACCAACCAACATTACCTTCAAAAGTTACACTCGACCTATAATTGTTTACTAATATGTGATTTTCAGTCTGACAATCTATTGAAAAGCACTCTAATGCCACACCATTTTCCATAACCATATAGTTGTCCACTAGTTTTAACTCAGTGTCTTTGAATTTAGTGTCGCGATATTGTTTTACAATGTTAAAGTTGCTGTCGTATATGTTTATCGCTGGAAAGTTCAGCCAAAACTCAATGTACTGCGAATTGAATAAAGTAATTGTGCGTCTCATCGCATATTCAGCATCTACACTGTCATTTTTGGCATAGTTATACAACTATGTTCCATCTAAATTGGTTTGTACAAAACTTGGTACAGTTTCCACTCCAAATCCATTTATATATTGAGTGTTTGCCCATGTTATTGTGCTGTCGGTTGTGTAAACATAGTCCATCAAATTTAACGAGTTGTAGGGCGTAAACTTGGTTGTATATGCGCTACCTTTTGCAAGTATTGAGTCGATGCTCAGGCGTGTAACTATCTTTTTTTCAGTATCGGCTGCATACAAATAATTCTCATGCAGTTTTACTACAAGATTTTTAAGCTTGCCGTTTGCTTTTCCATACCTAAAATATTCGGCAATAATCTCTTTTGTTTTGTAGTTCATTACCGTAAGCATGTATGGCTTAGGTTTTGGATTGAAAGCGTTTACCATTATCAAAATAGAATCTTGATATAGGTAGTATGCCGTTAAATCTTCGTACCCCTTTGGTATGTCGATTTTTTTTAACGTAAACCACTCAATTTTGGGCAAATCGCTTTCGGTTAAATTGATTACACTATCGGCTTGCGGATAGTACTTGCCGCTTGAATAATAAACCTCTTGTTGGGTTTCGATGTTTGCTTGCTTTTGCCCACACGAGTTGAGCAAACAAATAGTTATAAAGATTGGTAAAATCAGGTTTTTCATGGTTTATTTTTCAAAAATGCATTTGTAAAGGCAATAATCTTCGTCTTCGTCCATTGATGTAATGTACATGTTGCCCGATTGTTCGCAATACGAAATGCCGTGTGGATATATTATTCCATTCTGAGGTTTGAATCGTCTAACCAAATTAAAATTGTTGTCAAAGCAAAAAATCTCGTACTTCTCATATAGTTTTTTCGCAAAATCTTGCGACTTATAAAACTCTATTTTAGAATTGCCTGAAGGGACACGAAAACGTGGCGAGTTTGCAAAAATGAAGTTGTTGGTTTGTGTGCCAAAGTTGAAGAAGAACGAATCGCCGTCTTCCCAAAGCATTGGCGAATTGTTTACTTGAGTTAGCTTAGGAAAGTCGTAGTATGGGTCTTTGTATATTTTGGTCATTTTGAAACTCTTGTCGTACACGGTCACAACAGGAAAACGGGCCCAAAAAACTATGTATCCAGCATTTGTATATGCCATTGAGCGACCATAAGGAGTTCCGGGATATATGTCAGTGTTTTCTTCTATTTCAGCAAAAGGTTCGCCAGTTTTGGCATCGTACTGAACAAATTCAGGAAGTTCGCTTGCTCCAAATCCTTTCATATACCATTCGTTTATGGCGGTTATGGTGTCGTCTGCTACATATTCAAAAGCATCGGAACGAATACTACTATCAAAATGTACAAACACTGGCGCGTAGTCGTTCTTTTTAATCAGCACCGAGTCAATGTTCACGCGAGTATCGGTGTTCAAAGAGTAGTCCGATACGTATAAATAATTGCGTTTTAAATCGGCTGCTACGTTTAGCATTTCGCTTGGTCCGTTGCCTTTTTTAAAATAGCCTGCAATTTCCTCTTTGGTGTTCAGGTTGTAAAACGTAACTATAAAAGATTGTGGATTTTTACTATTAACTATTATGGCTATGCTGTCGTTATAGACAAAGTACTCGCCGCCAGCGTACTTTACTGGCAAGTCTATTTTTTTCAAAGTGAAATACTCAACTGCGGGTTCGTTTTCCGAAATTTCTACAACGTTTTTGCATTCAGGATAATGGCTCTCGCTTTTGGGTGTGCAAGCGCTCAAAAAAGCAACTACAAATAGCAAGCAGTTAATCAATAGTGTTCTCATAGTTTGATTTGTATAAATTCTCTATAAATAACTCAAGTTTTTCAATTCATAAGTTGTGTTGTTCCATAACCTGTGTCGCTTGCTCTATTGTTAGTATTTGAATCGAACCAAACACAAGTCCCCTCACATTGCTTGAAGTTGTTTTTACAAAACCGTTGGCGGCTTGAATTTTGCGCGCCAAACCCCCAAAAAAAACAAACCTCCAAATTTTTGTTAAACTTTTTTGTGAGAAAAGTTATCGGTTTACAAACACTCCTATGTAGCGGCGTACTTTGCTTTTATATTCAACGTAGTTGTGGGCAAAAGTCTTTTCCAAAAAACGCTCTTCGTTAAGTATTTGCATGTGGAACAACACTATAGCACATACCGAAAAACAGCCGTTGTAAACATTTGGAAAGGCTAACAAAATGCCCAAATACATTAGGTCGAAACCCACAAATGCAGGATTTCGGCTTATTCGATACACTCCCGAAGTTACCAATTCGGTGTCGTTGTTATCAGGAATTCCTGCGCGCCAACTGCTTCTCATTTCGGTCATTCCCAAAATAAAAAACAACACGCCCAACGATGCAATTGCTACCCCAGCCCATTGCCATGCTGTTGGCATTAAATACTTATTGTACACAATGCTAGCAATTTCAACCACAGGCATTGCAAAAGTCAATGTTTGCAGCTTTATTTCTAACCAACGCACATGGTTTGGTTTGTTTCCTTTGCCAAGAATCATGGTGGCTATACCCTGTTTTTTCAGCATAATCTGTTTTGCAAAATATGCCACATAAAAAATTAGCATCAGTGCCAACACAGCAAACTTAACACACATATTTTCAATCGTTTATATTATAAACACCTTCAATTTTAAGAGTTGCGCCACCGCCAAACAATATGCGGCCATTGTGGTGCATTATGCGCACACTGTTAAACACGCGATTGTTGCCACCTTGCTCAATAGTTGCTGCCTTGCCGTTCCATAGTCCTTGGTCAAGCATATAATACGCAAACGCCAAATTCGACGATCCGGTTGCAGGGTCTTCCAAATAACCAAAACGAGGAGCAAATACACGCGTATGAGCAATACAATTACAATTGCTTGTCTCCATTGAAAAAACAAGCACATTGTCGAAATTATGGGCAATGGCAAATTCTTTTAGTTGTTGTTCGTTGGGCCATATCGATATTTCGTCGGATAGTTTTTTAATAGGTACAATGATGGTGCGCAAGCCTGCCTCAATGTGAGCAAAGGGCAAACTAGCATCGCACACATCTTTACTAATTCCAAGTTTTTCAACAATCATTTCTGGAGTGCAAGTCATTGAGTGGCGAATACCTTTGGGCGAGGTTATGTAAACTGCATTTTCGTCGGCAATGTGGTTATACACAGTTAGCAAACCTTTTCGGTTTGTTTCAACTGTAATTTCTTGTTTTGAAAGTAGTTCGGGAGTGCTTTTTATAAGTTCGTACATTGTAGCAATGGTACCATGTCCGCAAAAATCAACTTCGCACTCCGACGAATAATAAGTTAGTTTGCAATCGGCAACTGACGAGTTTTCAACAAAAACCACTTCCGACACAAAACCAGCATGCTCCTTGCCAAAGTCGAGCATTTGCGCTGGTGTTAGTTTTTTGTTGCCAAGCAACAAGCATGCGGCCGGATTGCCTTTTGAGTTGCCGCTTGTAAAAGCATCTATCTTTTTGTATTTAAAGTGCATAGCTATTATTATTATTTTTAGTTGTGTAACAAAACTAATTGATTTTTTTGTTATGAAAGAATGCGCTAAACTGCTATCAAACAACAACAAAGCCGACGATGAATTTAATCAACGCCGGCATTTTATTATTTACACTACAAATGCTCTTTACTTTTTAGTTGCAGTTTTTTTGTCAACCTCTTGAAACAAATCTTTTATTCCGCCAATTGAGCCAAGCATGTTTGTGGCCTCGTATGGCAAATAAACGGTTTTGCTATCGGAAGCAATGGTATTAAGAGCCTCAATGTACTTAACAGCAAGCATGTAGGTTGCCGGATTGGTTTTGGTAGAAGCAATGGCAGCGGCAACCTGAGCAATAGATTTAGCCTCGGCCTCAGCGGCAAGAAATTTCGATTCGGCCTCGCCTTGTGCACGCAATATCGATGCTTGTTTTTGAGCCTCAGCAGCATTAATCTCAGCCATTTTTCGGCCTTCGGAATCAAGTATGCGCGATTGTTTTTCGCCTTCGGCTTTCAAAATTTCGGCGCGGCGCTCGCGTTCGGCTTGCATTTGCAACTCCATTGTTTTTTGAATCGAAATTGGAGGTGTAATGTCTTGCAACTCAACACGATTAACCTTTACTCCCCATTTATTTGTAGCATCGTCGAGCACGTTGCGAAGTTTGTTGTTAATGGTGTCGCGCGAGGTAAGAGTTTCGTCCAACTCCATTTCGCCCACCACGTTACGCAAAGTGGTTTGAGTTAGTTTTTCAATAGCCAAAGGCAAGTCGCTAATTTCGTATGCGGCTTTTACTGGATCAACTACCTGAAAGTAAAGCAGTGCATTTATTTCGGTAATAACGTTGTCTTTGGTAATTACGTTTTGTTTTTCAAAATCGAACACTTGCTCGCGCAAATCAACACGCGCTGAGTATCGACGTTGAGTAAGACGAACCGGTTTGGCGCGCTCCAATATGGGCAGAATTACATTGATGCCAGCAGGCAAAACTCGGTTAAATTTTCCCAAACGCTCAACAATCATTGTTTCCGATTGCGAAACGATTTTTAATCCCCAAAGGATGTAAACAACCACAAAAATGGTGGCTGCAGATAAAAGAGTACTCATAACATTCAAAATTATTTAACGGTTAATACTATGCTATCGCGATTCACAATTTCAACAACCGAACCTTGTTCAATTATTGAACCGTCGGCCGACACAGCTTTCCAGCTATCGCCATCAACAGCCACACGTCCAGTTTGAGCGGAGGCGTCAATTGTTTCGGTTACCTTCACCTTTCGGCCAATAATGGCATCGGCATTGGTTTTTATTTCGTTTTTGTTGAGCAAGCGCATCAGCATTGGTCGCACAAAAGCAAATGCCAATAACGATACCACTATAAAAATGCCCCACTGCCACATAACATCAAGCCCAAAATACGAAACTGCAGCCGCCCCCACTGCTCCAACCGAAAAGCAAATGATGCCAAATGTGGCGGTAAAAATTTCGACTATGCCTAGCAAAATAGCCGCGGCGAGCCATAAAACTGTTGTACTCATACCTTATGTTTTTGTTCTTTCAATGGTAAATCTATTCGTTTTAACAATATGTTCTATCCGTAAAATTTGCCAAAACATCGGTTTTATTTACCAGAATAGCATAAAAAGCAAATGTTTTGCACTTACATCGTTTGATTTGCAGATTTGGTTTTTAAGTTTGCATAATATCTACTAAACCATAATTTATATGAAACTTCTACGCTCGTTAACAACATTGTTGGTTGTTATTGCTCTAGTTTCGTGCAACAATACTGAAGGCCCTTCGGTTACAATTGCAGGAAAAAACATAATGAAATCGTCCGATTTTGGCATCACAACTAACCTTCGCTCATGGGACTCAACCGCACAGGTGGTAAGCGTTAGCGATGCTGTAGCCATTGACGAAAGTTACGAAATGATTACCGGCAAACGCCGTTTGTGCAAAAACACCGGCACCGAGCGCATCTACACATTAAAAAACGCAGCAGGCGACAACTTGCAGTTGGTTTTTCGCCAATACACCGATGGCATTGCTTTTCGCTATGTGCTTGACAATGCAAAAGCAGGCGAGGTTGTTACTAGTTACAACACACGCTTCAACATTCCTGCTGATGCAAAACGTTGGATGCAAAAATACAACGGCGGATACGAAAACTTTTTCCCTGTTTGCGAAGGCGGCATTTCGCCCGAAGGCAAAAAAATAACCGAATGGGGGTATCCTGCTTTGATTGAGCTCGATAGCGCAAACTACATGCTCATTTCCGATTCGTACTCGCCTGCCACTTACAACGGTACACTTTTGAAAAACGACACCTTAAACCGCAACACTTACAGCGTTAGCATGTTTGGTGCCGATACAATTGCAAACGGCAAATGGCAGTCGGCTTGGCAAGTAATCATCACTGGCTCGTTGGCCGACATTGTAGAATCGACCTTGGTAAACGATGTGGCCGAACCTTGTAAACTTGACGATACAAGTTGGATTGAACCTGGATTGTCATCGTGGATTTATTGGGCATACAACCACGGTTCGCAAGAGTACGATATTTTGAAACAATATGTTGACTTTGCAGCCGAAATTAAATGGCCATACACTCTTGTTGATGCCGAATGGGACGTTATGCGCGGCGGCAACATTGAGCAATTGGTTAAATACTCGGTATCAAAAGGAATTAAACCTATAATATGGTACAACTCGGGCACAAATTGGGCTGGTCCGGGTTCATACGCTCCAACTCCCTGGTTTAGACTTAACGACCCAAAAGACCGCGACAACGAATTTGCCACAATTTCAGAATGGGGCGTAAAAGGTGTAAAAATTGACTTCTTCCGCACCGACAATGCCGAAACCATTGAATACTACCGCGACTTGTTGCTTGCTGCTGCCAAATACAAAATGTTGGTAAACTTTCACGGAGGAACTATTCCTCACGGTTGGCAACGCACTTATCCTAACGTAATTACCTACGAAGGAGTTTATGGTGCCGAATGGTACAACAACTTGCCCATTTTGACCAATCGCGCAGCCGCACACAATGCAACATTGCCATTTACCCGCAACGTTATCGGTTCAATGGACTACACTCCTGGCACATTTACCGACTCGCAACACCCTCACATCACCACTCATGCACACGAGTTGGCATTGCCTATTTTGTTCGAGTCGGGAATACAACACATGCCAGACCGCCCCGATGCTTACCGCCAGTTGCCTAAAAAAGTTTGGGACTTGCTAAGCACATTGCCTACCACTTGGGACGACACCCGTTTTCTTGCTGGATATCCGGGTCAAGCAGTTGTTATTGCTCGCCAAAAAGGCAACACTTGGTACATTGCAGGCATTAACGGAACCGACGAAGAACAGACTATTAGTTTCTCGCTTGACAAACTAAATAATCGTGCCCAAAACGGCACACTATTTGCCGACGGCGAAACACAAACATCGTTTGCTATAAGCGATTTTTCGGCCAACAATACCGAAGTTAGCATTGCTTGCAAACCACGTGGAGGATTTGTAATTAAACTATAATACATACTATTTTATTAACTCTTAAAACTACAAACTGTGAAAAGACTATTTGTTTCAAGTGCCCTTGCCATGTTATGCTTGGCAATGTTGCCATCTGCATCATCGGCACAAGAGAAGTATTTTGCCACAGCAGGTTCCCAAGTGGCAAACACCGACGACGAAGGATTTATCCGCCGTTGGACTGTGTTGGAACCAATTAGTAAACCAAACCGCTCAAACACCGTGTTTACCGACACATATTTGCGCGAAGTTTTTGCTAAAGAGTACTTTAAAGGTCAAATGACCATGGTACCAAAAGATGGACAAAAGGTTAAGGCTCAATTTGAAAAAGTTGAAATGCCTAAAGATTACCGCCGTTTTGACCCTAACGCAAAATTGAAAGTTGAAACTGGCACCGAGACCCTTAAATGGCACAAACTCGACAGTAAAACATTCAACCTTAAACTTTTACGTTTTGGCGAGCACCACATCAACCGCTCGTATGGTGTTATTTACTGGACATTTACTGCTATTGTATGCGACGAAGAAATGAAAGACGTACGCTTGTCAGTTGGTTCAAACTCGGCTTCAATGTGGTGGATTAACGGCGAAGAAGTTCTGCTTATGAGTGGCGACCGCCGCATGGTAGTTGACGACTGCATGAGCGACCGCATCACCTTGAAAAAAGGAGAAAACATTATTCGAGGAGCCATTATTAACGGCCCAGGTATGAGCGATTTCTGCGTTCGTTTTATCGACGAGAACGGTCAACCTATTACCAAAGGTATAACCATCAAATAGCACTCTTATGAAACTTAAAATATCAAACATCAAGGCTTTAAAAGCCATTTCGTGCCTTATTTTAGGCTCTTCGTTCCTTTCAGCATCGGCCCAAATTGGCCAACCATTTATTCACGACCCTTCAACTCTTGCAGAGTGCGACGGCAACTACTACACCTACGGAACTGGTGGTGGCGGCTTGGTTTCAACCGACGGTGGCTGGACTTGGAGCAGCATTAAAGCACCAGAAGGTGTTAATGTTCGTCCTGGTGGCGGTGCAGCTCCCGATGCTTTGAAAATTGGCGACCGTTATCTTATTGTTTATGGCGCTACAGGCGGCGGCTTGGGCGGTACTCACCGTGGCGAAATTCTTACCATGTGGAACAAAACTCTTGACCCAAACTCGCCAGACTTTAAATACTCTGAACCTAACGTAGTTGCTTGGTCAGAAGACGGCGACGACTGCGATGCCATTGACCCAGGATTGTTGCTTGACCCAACAACTGGCCGCCTTTGGATGTCATACGGAACCTACTTTGGTTTTATTCGCCTTGTAGAACTTGATCCTGAAACAGGTAAACGCGTTGAAGGCAACGAGGCTATTAACATTGGTATTGACTGCGAAGCTTCTGACCTTATCTATCGCGATGGTTGGTACTATTTACTTGGCACTCACGGAACTTGCTGCGATGGTGTAAACTCAACCTACAATATTGTAGTTGGTCGTTCGCGCCAAGTTACAGGTCCTTATGTTGACAACACAGGCCGTACAATGATTCAAGGTGGCGGCAAAATGGTAATTGCAGCTCACGACAAAGTTGTTGGTCCTGGTCACTTTGGTCGCACCATTGTTACCGAAGGTATTGAAAAAATGTCGTGCCACTTTGAGGCCGATTACAACCAAAGCGGCTACAGTGTACTTGGCATTCGTCCTTTGCTTTGGAAAAACGGATGGCCAGTTGCTGGTAAAGTATTCCAAGAAGGCACATACGAAATTGAATCAGAACGTCACGGATATGCACTTGAGTTGGCTGTCGATTTCAAACGTCACGACACAGGCGTTCCTCGTCGTTGGTTCAACAGCACCGAGAACGTAGAAATTAAACCTGTAAAAACTCAAACCTTACAAGACGTTATTGCCGAATGGCCTACTGGCGAAATTAGTGTTCGCAATGGCGATTACATGGTTCGCCCTCACCAACAATGGACCATTACCGCTGTTGAAGGCAAGGGAGGTTTCCTTGGTCAACCATACTACAAAATCACTATTGAAGGTACAAACCGCGCTCTTGTTGCAACCGACAAATGCGAAGTTTCAACCGTAGCAGAATTTACTGGAGCCGACGAACAACTTTGGCAAATCGACCAAATGATTGACGGTACATACCGCATCATGCCAAAAGCAATTCCTGGTACCGACAAAAAACTTTGCTTAATATCAATTGCCGATAGCAAACCAACTCTTGGCAACTTCGATTTCAACAACGACAACTGCAAATGGAACTTGAATAAGTAATAAACCAAATGGCAACTCACTAATCTTCAGCGAGTTGCCGTTTTTATATCCAACAAATAATATCAACACTATGAAACGTTTTTTGTTTTCAGCACTTGCATCGGCAATGATGCTATCGGCCTCAGCTCAATTCTTTGGGTTTGGCGGTCAACAAATTAAAGTTGATGACATTGGCGCGTCGCAAAAATTTACCGACATCAATTATGCCGACGATGCTCAAGCCTATCACACTCTTGATGTTTATCTGCCAAAAATCAAGGCCGACAAATATCCTGTTGTAGTTCACATTTATGGCTCTGCTTGGTACTCAAACAGCAGCAAAGGAATGGCCGATTTAGGCACTATTGTATCTGCTTTGTTGCGTAACGGATACGCTGTAGTTTGTCCAAACCACCGCGCCAGCACCGACGCAAAATGGCCAGCTCAAGGTCACGACATTAAAGCTGTTGTTCGCTGGGTTCGCGCCAATGCAAAACAATACAACTTCGACACCGACTTTATTGCCACTTCTGGTTTCTCATCAGGAGGCCACTTGTCGTCGTTTATGCAAGCCACATCAGGCAGCAAATCGGCTACTGTGGGCAAAGTAAAAGTTGACCTTGAAGGTAAAGTTGGCAAAAACCTTAAACAAAGTAGCGCTATTAACGCTGCCGTTGTTTGGTCTGGTCCAGTTGACATGGCAGCAATGGATTGCGGAGGTCGTAAAGGTGTAGCAGGCTCGCCAGAGGAAACTCTTGTAGGCAAACCTTACAGCGACCAAACTGCCGACATGTATCGTGCCGTATCGTCAACTTCGTATGCCGACCAAAACGACCCTCCAGTTATCGCTTTCCATGGCACTCAAGACAATGTTGTGCCTTTCTGCCAAGCCGAAGAATGGGTTAAAATATACAAAGAGAAAGGCGTTAAAGTTGAATTCTACCCAGTTGAAGGTGGTGGTCATGGTTTCAATAACATGTATTCAGCCGAAAACCTTACCCGCATGGTTAACTTCTTAAACGAAGCTCGCGGCGCTAAAACCGTAAATGTGCCAACATCATTCACTTTTGAAGGAAACCCACTTATTCGTAACAAATTTACAGCCGACCCTGCTCCAATGGTAGCAAACGGTCGTTTGTACTTATACACAGGCCACGACGAATGGTACGAAGGTCAAGACTCGGCAGGCGGTGGCAAAGAGTTCAACATCACCGAGTGGCTTTGCTACTCAACCGACGACATGAAAACTTGGGTTGATCACGGTTCGGTTCTTCGTCCTGGTCATTTTGCTTGGGCCGATACTATCACTCCAAAAGTTGGAACTGCTTGGGCTGCACAAGTTGTTGAGCGCAACGGAAAATTCTACTACTACGTTACATTGCAAGGCTCTGGCGAATCGGCTGGTTATGCAATTGCCGTTGCCGTTGCCGACCGTCCTGAAGGTCCTTTTGTTGACGCTTTGGGCAAAGCTCTAATTAACGACAAAATGACCGACAATGGTCAACGTGGTTGGTGGAACGACATTGACCCAACTGTTCTAATTGACGACGATGGTCAAGCCTATCTATGCTGGGGCAATGGAACTTGCTTTATGGCAAAACTAAAAGAGAACATGATTGAAATTGATGGCGACATTTGGACCGTTAACCTACCTCGTTACACCGAAGGTCCATGGTTGCACAAGCACAACGGCACCTACTATCTAACTTATGCCTCAATGGGATTTGGATTCTCTGAAGCAATTGACTACGCTACTTCAAAATCGATTATGGGCCCATGGGAACACAAAGGCCAACTTACAGGCGGTGCTGAAAATAGTTTCACCATTCACCCCGGAATTGTTCAGTTTAAAGACCAATGGTACTTATTCTACCACAATGCTACTGTAACCATTGATGGTCATGCTGGCGCAATTGGCCGCCGTTCTGTTTGTTTCGATAAACTTACCTACAACCCCGACGGTTCAATGCAATACGTTCCTCAAAGCAACGTAAAAGCACAACCTGCCGAATCAAATGTACCAATGTCGCAATACCCAAAAATCACTGCCGACAAACGCGGTATTTTTATGGTAACTGCAAAAGATGCCAAAAATGTTATAGTTGACATCTGCAACAAAAAATACACAATGACCAACGACGGAAACGGCAACTGGACAGCCACAACCGACCCTCTTGTTGTTGGTCCTCACTATTACTTTATTGAGGTTGACGGCGCTCGCGTAAGCGATCCTAAATCGCATACTGTTTATGGTTGCGGATTGTATGCCAGTGAATTTGAAGTGCCAGAGTCGGCCGAAGATGCTGCTTACTACACCTATAACAAAGATATTCCACACGGACAAGTTCGTTTGTGCCAATATTGGAGCAAAACCGAAGGTCGCATGCGTCAATGCTATGTTTACACTCCAGCCGAGTACGAAACAAACGCAAAAAAACGCTTCCCTGTTATGTATTTGCAACACGGAATGGCCGAAAACCAAACAGGTTGGCACACACAAGGCAAAATGGCCAACATTCTTGACAACAACATTGCTGCAGGCAAAGCAGAGCCTATGATTGTGGTTATGGACAACGGCAACTGCGACTACGGATTTGGAGCCAATCCAAACGAAGACCGTGGCGGATTTGGAGCAGGTTTCTTCAAAGTTATTGTAAACGACATCATCCCTTACATCGATGCAACATTCCGCACCAAAGCCGACCGCGAAAACCGCGCAATGGCTGGATTGTCGTGGGGAGGATACCAATCGTTTGAAATTGCAATGAACAACACCGACAAATTCTCGCATCTTGGCTCATTCTCTGGAGCATTGTTCATGGTTGGTCAAGGTGGCTACACCAAAGCATACAATGGTGTTTGGGCCGATGCCAACAAATTCAACAAATCGTTCCATACAGTTTTCTTGGGTACTGGAACCGAAGAAAACCTTGGAACTAGCAAAGTGAACGAAGAATTGAACAAAATAGGCATCAAAACAACTTACTACGAATCGCAAGGCACTGCCCACGAATGGTTAACATGGCGCCGTTGCCTTAACGAGTTTGTTCAACTTATCTTCAAAAAGAAATAAACTCTAATTGGACAAATAACACAAAGGTGTGCTGCAATATGCGGCACACCTTTTTTGTTACATAAACAATGTCGTTTTAAACGAAATTAAACCTTACAAGTAAAAATAAACTGCTCAAACGTATCCAAGTCAAGCAACACGCTGCGCCCCGATTTATATGTTCCCAAATCGATATTAATTTTATGACCATTGGCGTAAATTAATGCCGGCATATCGGTTTCTGCCGATATCTTTTCAAAAAAATTAGGAGGAACAACCCCCACTGGAGCATACGGACTTTTTTTTAAAAACATTTGAGACATATACTGGATTGGAGTATGTCCATGAACCACAACATATTTTCCTTCAGGCATTTCGTTAGCGAAATGGCCCCTACTCCACATCAAATCGTGAGCATTCGGATTTTCGCACAAAGGACTATACAAGCCCGAATGACTCAAATAAACATCAACGCCATTTGCATTTTTGTACAAATGCTTTGTTGGAAAATGTTGCATATATCGGAAAATGCCAACCACTTCAGGATCGGTTAAACACTCATCGTGAGTTTGCTTGCCTCCGTTCTTATACAATTGGCCGTATGTATCATCAGTATAATCAGAAAAAGTATCGGTAAGAGCTTGCAACAGCATATCTTCATGATTACCAAGCAAATATTCAAAGCGTTTATCTTTAATCACTGCACGAAGCGTACGCCAAGGCTCAGGACCTCTATCAGTGCAATCGCCAAGACAAAAAACTTTATCATTAGGCCCCAAAAAAGCACTCACTTGCTCGTAAATATCAAAGCAACCATGCAAGTCGCTTATAGCATAAGTCTTCATCTATTTAGTTCTTTTGATGCTCGGGCAAATATACACAAACACAAAGCACAACCAATTAGGCTTTTCTGGCAATGATAATCAAGCGTGCAAGCAACAACATCATTTTTTAAGCATATACACCTTGATTTTGGCATCATTTTTGGAAGAAATTTTAGTAGTTTTGCGCAAATTTTTTGGTTTTGCAAAGAATTCGTTATAAATAATTGTAAATCAAGAATATAAACCAAATATAATTAATAAATAACAATATGGAAGGTAATGTACTTGAGGCTCTTAAATTGTTGTGCGTTGGTCTTACAACAGTTTTCGTTGTCCTACTTCTTATCATCATGCTGGGAAATTCATTAATCGCGTTTGTAAACCGATTTATTCCCGAAGACGAAAAACCTATTGCAAAACAAGCACCATCGGCTATCAGCCCAAAAGTTGCTAACGCAATTGCTGCCGCAGTTGCACAATTAACAGGTGGTCAAGGTAAAGTTGAAAAAATCGAAAAAATATAATTCTAAATAATATGGCTAAAGAAATCAAATTTTCTCTTGTTTTTAGAGATTTGTGGCAATCCTCCGGCAAGTACCAACCACGTGTTGACCAACTTGTTAAGGTTGCTCCAAGCATTGTAAAAATGGGTTGTTTTGCCCGTGTTGAAACAAATGGTGGTGGTTTTGAACAAGTTAACTTGCTTTACGGCGAAAACCCAAACAAAGCCGTTCGTGCATGGACAAAACCATTTCACGAGGCTGGTATTCAAACTCACATGCTCGACCGCGCACTTAATGGCTTGCGCATGAGCCCAGTTCCTGCCGACGTTCGCAAACTTTTCTACAAAGTTAAACACGCTCAAGGCACCGACATTACTCGTATCTTCTGCGGTTTGAACGACACTCGCAACATCATCCCTTCAATCAAATACTCAAAAGAGGCCGGCATGATTGCTCAAGCATCGCTTTGCTTAACATACTCGCCTCTTCACACTGTTGAGTACTACACAAACCTTGCTTTTGAACTTATTGAGGCTGGTGCCGACGAAATTTGCTTGAAAGATATGGCTGGTGTTGCTCGCCCTGTTTCTCTTGGCGAAATAGTTAAAAACATCAAAGCGAAATATCCTAACATCACCATTCAATACCATGGTCATGCTGGTCCAGGTTTCTCAATGGCTACCATTCTTGAAGTTTGCAAAGCTGGTTGCGACATTGTTGACTGCGGCATGGAACCACTTTCGTGGGGTACTGGTCACGCCGACATCATTGCAGTTCGCGAAATGTTAGCTGATGCTGGATTTGCTGTTCCAGAAATCAACATGTCAGCTTACATGGAAGCTCGCACTTTGATTCAAGAAATGATGGACGACTTCCTTGGTTACTACATTCCAAGCAAAAACCGTTTGATGAACTCTTTGCTTATCGGCCCAGGTCTTCCTGGCGGTATGATGGGTTCGCTTATGACCGACCTTGAAACAAACCTTGAGAGTTTGAACAAATGGAAAGAGAAAAACGGAAAACCAAAACTTTCTCAAGACGAATTGCTTATCAAATTGTTTGATGAGGTTAAATACATTTGGCCTCTAATGGGTTATCCTTGCCTTGTTACTCCATTCAGCCAATATGTTAAAAACATGGCCTTGATGAACGTAATGCAAATGGAAAAAGGCAAAGAGCGTTGGAGCATGATTGCCGACGATATTTGGGATATGATGCTTGGCAAATCAGGTCGTTTGCCTGGTCCTTTGTCTCAAGAACTTATTGACAAAGCAAAAGAGCAAGGTCGTGAATTCCACACTGAAGACCCACAATCAAACTTCCCTGATGCACTTGACACCTTCCGCAAAGAAATGGCCGAAAACAATTGGGAACTTGGCGAGGACGAAGAAGAATTGTTTGAGCTTGCAATGCACCCACAACAATACCGCGCTTACAAAAGCGGAAAAGCAAAAGCCGACTTTGAGGCCGACTTGGCTGAACGCAAAGCTAAAAAGAATGCAGGTAGCGGCATGACATTCCCTCAAACCATAGTTGTTGAGGTTGAAGGCCAAAAATACAACGTTACTATTGGTGCTAACAATGGTAACACAGCAACTCCTGCAGCATCTAACAACGCAGCACCTGTAGCAGCAGGCGAAGGCAACGACCTTTGCTCTCCACTTGAAGGTAAATTCTATTTAGTAAAAGGCGCTGGTGACGTGGCTGTTAAAGTTGGCGACTCAGTAAAGAAAGGACAAACAGTTTGCTATGTTGAAGCTATGAAAACATTCAACGCAATTGCTGCCGAAGCCGATGGCGTTATTACCGAAATCTGCCTACAAAGCGGTGCTTCTGTATCAGAAGATGATGTTTTGATGAAAATTAAATAAGCCAAACAATGCAAGAGATACTAGAAAAAATATACGACATGACCGCCTTTAGCGGCATTGCAGAAAACCCTGGTTGTCTAGTAATGTACGTTTTGGCATTCTGCTTGCTCTACTTGGGCATAAAAAAAGGATACGAACCTCTTTTGCTTATTCCAATCGCATTTGGAGTACTAATAGCAAACTTCCCTGGCGGTGGCATGGGCGTTAATGCTGTTGACGGCGAAGGCTTTGTTACCCTAGCCGATGGAACAAAAGAGAACATTTGGGACATGAGCCTTCCTAAAATTGCTCACGACCTTGGTTTGATGAACTTCATCTACTACATGTTAATCAAAACTGGTTTTATTCCACCTATCATCTTTATGGGTGTTGGTGCTTTAACCGATTTTGGTCCAATGTTGCGCAACCTTAAACTTGCCATTTTTGGTGCTGGAGCTCAATTTGGCATTTTCGCTGTGCTTTTGGTGGCATGCAACTTCTTCACAATGCCAGAGGCTGCATCACTCGCAATCATTGGTGGTGCCGATGGTCCTACAGCCATCTTCACCACAATTAAATTAGCACCACACTTACTAGGACCTATTGCTATTGCAGCATACTCATACATGGCTCTAGTTCCTGTAATTGTTCCTTTGGTTGTAAAGCTTACTTGTTCAAAGAAAGAACTATCTATCAACATGAAAGAACAAGACAAACTTTACCCATCTGGTCGTGAAATTAAAAACATGCGTGTTCTTAAAATTTTGTTCCCAATTGTAACCACTACCATAGTTGCAATTCTTGTTCCTTCCGCAGTTTCGTTGGTTGGCATGCTTATGTTTGGTAACCTTATAAAAGAAGTCGGAAACTCAACTTCACGCATATTTGACGCAGCAAGTAATGGCATTATGAATGCTGCTACAATTTTCCTTGGTCTATCAGTTGGCGCAACAATGACAGTTGATGCTTTCCTTAACTGGCAAACCATTGGAATTGTAATTGGCGGATTCCTTGCTTTTGGATTCTCTATTTTTGGTGGAATAATGTTGGTAAAACTCTTCAACGTATTCTCAAAAAAGAAAATCAACCCACTTATTGGAGCTACAGGTTTGAGTGCTGTTCCTATGGCATCGCGCGTTGCTAACGACATAGCTCTTAAGTACGACCCAAAGAACCACGTATTAAACTACTGCATGAGTTCAAACGTTGCTGGTGTAATCGGTTCTGCTGTTGCCGCCGGCATCTTGATTTCATTCTTAGGATAGTTTTATTTCCTATACTAAACAACAAGCCTCACAAATTTAATTTGTGAGGCTTGTTCTTTTTATAGTGGCATCAACTTATTAGAACCAAACACATAAAACTTTCGGTTTTTAGCGAGTTGTAAGTCAGCATAAACTCTTATATTTGCGACACTAAAATTGAAAAACAAAATGCTGATAGTTAACAACAACCACATCAAATCAACTGGCAACATGTCAACGTGGTGCAGCATCACATTCATTCCTTTCACTACCACCACCACCCCTTGGGGGGTGATGTAATAATTATAGTGAACAAGGAGTTAAGTTTTTCATTTTCAATCGATTAAATAATATCTAAATATGCGTGTAATTAAATTTGGAGGTACGTCTGTTGGCTGTGCCGATCGTATTAAACAATTATCAAAAATAGTTGACCTTTACAAAGGCGAAAATCAATTAATTGTAGTGGTTTCTGCACTTTCGGGCGTTACCAACTTGCTTGAAGAATGTTGCAGTTTAGCATTAAGTGGTTCTACCGACTATACCAAGCATATTGACACTATCAAAAATCGCCACTACGATATCATCAATGAACTTGTTGCAGCATCAGATATTGCAAGCATCAGCAAACACATTGACGATGTTTGCTCTGAATTGAGTGACATTTGCAAAGGCATTGCCATTTTAGGCGAATGCTCTAACCATACTCGCGCCCGATTGTTAAGTTGTGGCGAACGCATGTCGTTCAAACTCATCAGCGTAATACTAAACAATTTTGGACAAAAAAATGAGGCTATTGATTCTCGCGAAATCATTATCACTGACGACAATTATACCCAAGGTCATGTTGACCAAGAGATTTCTGCAGCAAATGCACAAAAACGTTTCAGCAAATTCAGCGGTATTGCATTGATGCCAGGATTCATTTCGCGAAACCATAAAGGCGAATCAACAACGCTTGGTCGTGGTGGTTCTGACTACACTGCTGCACTTTTGGGCGCATATCTTAACGCATCACAAATTGATATATGGACCGATGTGAGCGGAATGCTTACCGCCGACCCAAAAAACGTTTCATCAGCATATACAATTGAGTCGTTGAGTTACGAGGAGGCTATGGAATTGTCGTACTTCGGCGCTAAAGTTATCTACCCTCCAACCATTCAACCTGCATTGGAGAAAAAAATTCCTATCGCAATAAAAAATTCGTTCAAACCCGAAGACAAAGGCACTTTAATAACCGAGCAACCTGCAGCTAGCGAAGGTGCAATAAAGGGCTTTTCATCCATCAGCAATATTTCATTAATAACCATTTCGGGCAGTGGAATGGTTGGTGTTCCTGGTGTGGCAATGCGCGCATTCAAAGCTTTGCGCCAAGCAAACGCCAATGTGCTTTTCATCACCCAATCAAGTAGCGAACACACCATTTGCGTTGGCGTATATTCTTGCGACGCTAAACCCGCATGCCAACAACTTGAAGCTGAATTTGAAAATGAAATTGAGCACAAAAAAGTTTACAAACCATTTGCCGAAGACAATTTGGCAATCATAGCTATGGTTGGTGATAAAATGCGAGAATCGGTTGGTGTTGCAGGCAAAGCTTTTAAATTGCTTGGCGAAAATGGAATAAACATTAGAGCAATTGCTCAAGGTGCTACCGAACGTAATATTTCTGTTGTGATTAACGAAACCGAAGTTCATAAAGCGCTTAATGCATTACATGACGGATTCTTCCTATCAAAATACAAAAAAGTTCACTTGTTTATGGTGGGCGCTGGCACTGTTGGTGGTACAATGCTTGACCAATTAAATGAGCAATCAAACTTCTTGAAAGAAGAATATGGAATTGACATTCGCCTTGTCGGTTTATCGAACTCAAAAAATATGCTATTTGAAAGCAAAGGCATTGACCTTGCAAAATGGCGCGACTTGCTAAAAGAAGCAAAAGCCCCAGCAAATCTTACCGAATTTGTGGCAAATATGAAAGCTATGAACAAACGTAATAGCATTTTTATTGACAATACAGCTTCTGGCGAACTACCTAAAATATATACCGAAGTTGCTAAACTTAAAATACCTATTGTTGCGTCAAACAAAATAATGGCGGCATCATCTCTTGACAACTTCTTGTCGTTCAAAAAGATGATGAAAGAAAACGGATTGAAATACTTACACGAAACCAACGTCGCAGCAGGCCTTCCTGTGTTGAAAACAATTGAGGACCTTGTTGCTTCTGGCGATAAGATTTTGAAAATTCAAGCAGTTCTATCGGGTAGTTTGAACTACATCTTTAACACCATAAGCGAAGAAGTATCGTTCTCTCAAGCTGTAGTTCAAGCCCGCGAAAAAGGACTTACAGAACCAGATCCAGCAATCGATTTAAGTGGACTTGACGTTCGCCGCAAAATATTGATTCTTGCACGTATCAGTGGAAACATGCTTGAACTTGACGATGTTAAGAAAAATGACATCATTCCAGAAAACGAATTGAAAGCCAGCAACTTTGACGAATTGCTTGCCAACTTGCAACGCAACGATGCTAAGATTGAGGAGTTACGTAAAGATACTGCAGCCGCTGGAGAAAAGTTACGCTACGTTGCTGAATTTAACAACGGCGAAGCTGTTACTGGTTTGCAACGAGTTGATATGACACACCCCGCATACAACCTCGATGGTATGGATAACATCATTTTGCTTTACACACGTC
The DNA here is from genome assembly GCA_024405635.1 of Salinivirgaceae bacterium. Lineage (GTDB taxonomy): Bacteria > Bacteroidota > Bacteroidia > Bacteroidales > SZUA-534 > JAKSOL01. The sequence goes on from JAKSOL010000008.1 coordinate 111,134, forward strand.
GTTATCACGAACAACCATTGGTAATTAAAGGAGCTGGTGCAGGCCCTGGTGTAACTGCCTCTGGTGTATTTGCCGACATTATGCGCTTGGCTAACATGTAATTAATATAAAATAACAATATCATAAATATGAACTTTTACAGTACCAATAATCGCAACCACACAACCGACCTTAAAACGGCTGTGCTAAAGGGATTGGCACCTGACAAAGGACTATATATGCCCGAAGAATTTCCTGTGCTACCCGCTGAATTTTGGAACAACATAAAAGGCAAATCAATGGGCGAAATAGGTTTTGAAATGCTTAAACCATTCTTCTGCCCAACCATTCCAGAAGATAAATTCCGAGCAATGGTTAACGATGCCTTTAATTTTGAAGTACCTGTAGTTAAAGTTACCGACAACATTAGCGCAATGGAACTTTTCCATGGGCCAACTTTAGCATTCAAAGACGTTGGCGCACGTTTCCTTGCTCGCGTTATGTCGTATTTTGCTAGCAACGAAAAAGAAATAAATGTACTTGTTGCTACTTCAGGCGATACTGGTAGCGCAGTTGCTAACGGTTTTCTTGGCGTTAATGGTGTAAATGTTCACATTCTTTATCCTTCAGGACTTGTTAGCAAACTACAAGAGTTACAATTCACTACCCTAGGACAAAATATCACGGCATACGAAGTAAGCGGTGTATTTGACGATTGTCAACGTATGGTTAAGGAAGCCTTCCTTGATAGCGAACTTAATTCACAAAAGGTGCTAACCTCAGCCAATTCAATAAACCTTGCTCGTTTTATGCCTCAAAGCGTTTACTACGTTTATGCTTTATCGCAAATTCCACAAGAACGTTGGAAAGATGTTGTAGTATCAGTTCCTAGTGGCAACTTTGGCGATATTACAGCTGGTCTTGTAGCTTGGAAAATGGGCATGCCTGTAAAACGATTTATTGCAGCTATCAACGCAAACCGCGTATTTGCCGACTATCTACAATGCGGCGAGTACAAACCTAAAAAATCAATAGCCACCATAGCAAATGCAATGGACGTTGGCGACCCAAGTAACTTTGCTAGAGTTCTTGAATTGTTCCATGGTTCTGTTGATGAAATACGCGACCTCATTAGTAGCTATAGCTATAACGATGCTGAAATTGGCGAAACAATGAACAGTACACTTTCTGATACTGGATATACCCTAGACCCTCATGGAGCTGTTGGCTTTGCCGCATTGCGCGACCACATGAAAGACGGAGAATTTGGTTTGTTCCTAGAAACTGCACATCCTGCCAAATTCATTGACACCGTTGAAAAATACACAGGCAAAAAGATTGAAATTCCTTCGCGCCTTCAAAAGTTTGCCGAGGGTACTAAAAAAACAGTTCCCATTGCAGCCGACTATAAAATATTGAAAGACAAGCTACTTAACAAATAAGTTAGACTAATTTCCTTGAATACAAAAAAACGCGACAACCAATAGTTGCCGCGTTTTTTATTTCCATACTAAAGAGTCAATACTATTAGGGATTCACATTTACTACTCTGGATTTAGCATACTTTCTGGTTGACCAGTTGCCTCAATAATACTCCACCACAACTCGCCATTAATATCAATTTTTTTACGCTCTGAAATTGCAACAGGTATTGGCAATACAGTAAATTGATGATTCCAATAACCAACAACAAAATCTGTATGTCCAGCCATTGCTGCATGCACAGCATTTTGTGCCAAAATGTTACAGAATTTACCATCGTTAGCATTTGCTGGCGCACTACGAATAATGTAACTTGGATCTATATATCGCAACGAAAATGGGAAATTTTTGGCTTTAAACTCCTCTGTTATTTTATCGCGAAGGAAAATACCAATATCCTTATTCTTTACATTACCCGATGCATCTATCTCTTTATTGTTTTCATCAAAGAAATATTGACCAGCACCTTCTGCAACAACAACAACTGCATGATGGCGTTTTTCCAAACGCTTGCGAAGTTGTTTCAACAAACCATAAGGTCCATAAAGATCAAACTTCATCTCTGGCACAAGCACAAAGTTTACCTCTTGAATTGACAAAGTTGCATTAGCTGCAATAAAGCCCGAATCTCGACCCATCAACTTAATCAAAGCAATACCATTATACGCACCATGCGCCTCGTTATGGGCCGAATTAATAATATCGTTGGCTACTGCAAATGCAGTTTCAAAACCGAATGATTTTTCAACAAAATTTATATCGTTGTCAATTGTTTTGGGCACTCCAGCAATACATATTTTCAGGCCTCTTCGCTCCACTTCTTCATGAATTGCATGAGCACCATGCAATGTACCATCTCCACCTATACAAAACAGAATGTTGATATTCATAATTTCAAGAGTATCAACAATTTGAGTTATATCTTGATTGCCTCGTGAAGAGCCTAAAATTGTACCTCCTGATAGGTGTATATAATCAACCAATTCTGGAGTAAGTTCAACAACCTCGTGATTGTACTTTGACACTAAACCCTCATAACCATATTTGAAACCTAAAACGCGAGTTACTCCATAACGGTTATATAAATTAGTCACCAAACTACGAATAACATTGTTCAAACCTGGACACAATCCTCCGCAGGTTACAATACCAACTTTTGTCTTAGCTGGCTCAAAATAAACCTTTTCTCTAGGTCCAGCTTTTTCAAATGATATAGGTTCAATTCCTTGTTCTTGACACTTTTTAAAGTTCTCAAGAGTGTTGTTGTATAATATTCTGTCAGAATCGCTAACAAAACGCGATTGCGGTGTGGTGTTACGCGAAGTTTCTAACAATGGGGACTTTACTCGCGGGGTTCCCAATGTTTTAACTATAAAGTCCTTATTCTCCATGGCAATATGTTTTTATTACTCCATAAAGGTACAAACATATTAGCAAAAAAAAACATCAACCTTAAAAGGTCAATGTTTTTCGTATTTAAGAAAAAAATAGTCAATTATAAATCATCGCCATCAATAGAATTTTCAGGGTCAGGCTGATCATACTCTTCCTCCTCTTCTTCTTCGGCTAGTTCAGCAATGTCAATATCAGCATCACCATATTTAACCTCAAGATCGTCTTTAACATCCGATTTCAATATTCCATCATCATCGTAATCGTCATCAAGCTCAACAATTTGCTTAGCTTCACGTTCTGTCATTCGCAAAAGATACATTTTATCCTCTGTTTCATAAGGAAGTGCACTTACCAAAGCTCCATCTTTATAGGTAAAATAAATAAGATGATCACTAAAACCATCAGGATACAACAACTTAATTTGTTCTTGTTGTTCTTCGGTCATTTTGTAGTAATCTCGAATTATGCGAGGTTTGTTAGTTTGAGCCATATTGTCAATATTTTACATTTAGTACCTTGGGCTTTACCGCCCTATTTGCGTGCCCAAATATTGAATTTTTTTTATTCGTTTGAACATTCATACGAATTATTTTTTTCAAACATGTTTTTTTTAGGCATACCATCTGCAATCATCTAAAATTCAGCTCACAGCACAAAAAACAAAAAAAACAGCACAAACCATTTATCATAAATCAGTATAATAAATCACATAATAGCTTTGTTTAAGCAATAAAATATGAAGCACAAATAGTTCGAGTATAGCTACAAATTAGAAGATACGCAATGGTCATCATTTCAACAAACCTTTAATAACTTTATGATTGTTAACTACCTTTTTCTTTTAATTTTGCTAGCAAAAACAAAATATTCAGACAATGAGAAAAATACTCTCTATGGCGATTTTGGGCTTAGTAGCCCTAAACGCACAAGCACAACAAGCAGTTGGCCGTCCAGAAAGCCTTGAACGCTTTAAGCATTCAACAACAATGGTTGTTTTGGAAAAGAACCCACTACTAATGTACAACAAACAGATTAAAAAGACCGTTGAAAAGCATTGGGATATTAACCCATACGAGTTGGTTACTTTTTCGAGCAACGATTTTGAAACCGCTCGCAAAGACTCAACCAAAGCCTTTTTGATGAAACAAACCGTATACAACGAGAAAGATAAAACAAAATCAAAGTTTGATTACTTATGTGTTGAACTTGGTGGTAATTATAAATTTATTGGACAAATGCCCGACATTGCATCAGTACCAATATGTTACACAGGCGTTGACGAAGAGTCTTATGGATACAAACTTGGAGTTCTTTGTCGCTTTTTGCAAAATCACATCAAACTTACAAGCGAACATCCTGAATTGAACTCAAAAAACATTTTGAAATACTATAACTCGCAAATGGCCGACATTCACGACAAAACCTTGTATTTGATTGAAGATGAATTGGCTCCAAATCTTAGAAACGAAGCTAGCATCAAAGCCATTTACCCATACAAATTCAAATTAGTGAGCCGCGACGAAGTAAAACAAGCCATTGACGACCGTAATGAAGATGTTGTTCTATTGCACAAAGTAGGACCGTTGGGCACTCGCAAAAAAGAAGTTCGTTGCTACAAAGCCATTATTGGAGCAGCAGACGCACGCTTATATTACTTTGGTTGGCACATGATTAGTGAAAAAGCTCCAGAGGGATTGCTTGATAAAGACCTAAAAAAAATGGCAAAGGCTAAAAAGAAATAACCAACTAACTATTTTTTTAGTAAATTTGGGTAAATTTTAAGAACAAATAAATGGACCTATTTGGAAATATGAGTGCTGATATAAATTTTATTAAATCCGTTCTTTCTTTGCACGACGAAATGGCAAGAAACGGATTCACACTAGTGTATGAAGGAGAGTTTAGTCACGAAGTTATGAAGATGTTTACATCAATGGCTGAGCGTGACATGGACAAATCAAACGAAGACAAATCAGTAAAACGCAAAGTATTCCACGTAATGGTTGAATGCTTGCAAAACATGACCAAGCACTCTGACGACGTTGACGTAAACGATGGAGTTGGCAATGGTTTGTTTATTGTTGGTAAGAAAAACGGTTTTTGGAACGTTATCACTGCTAACAAAATTTTGAGCGAAAAGATTGATGGTTTGAAACAAGCTATTGATAATCTAAACTCACTCTCAAAAGACGATTTGAACTCACTTTATAAAAAACAAATTCGTGAAGGTTCGTTGTCTGAAAAAGGTGGCGCTGGTTTGGGATTGATTGATATCGCCCGCAAAACAGGTCGCAAATTGGAATACCAATTCTTGCCTCTTGAAAACGATCAAAAAAACCACTTCTTCCTTTTGAAAGTTGTTATTAACTCAAACCCCGACGAAGATTAATATTATTGAAAATAAATTTAACAAGAGGATATTCCTATAGGTTTATCCTCTTTGTTGTTTATATACTAACTAGATTTGGTTATATACCTGCTTGTAATAGTCATAGTAGCACTACTAATAATTATTGGAGTGCTAGTTAGATTGTTGATGCGCAGCAACGCAACAACCAATTCATTACGCTCTGAAAACAAGCAACTTGATATAGCAAAACGCCAAGCTGACGGGGAACTTGAAGCAACTATAAAAGCCCTCAAAAAACAAGGATTGCGACTTACCGAAACTAACAAGAACTATCACCAGCTAGCTTCAGTTTCAAATAATTTAGAAGTTTCCATACTTCTAGCCGATGTTGACGGCAATTTCTTTTGGTCAAATGTTGGCTTTACTAATCTCTACAAATGTTCATTTACTGAATTCTGCAACAATATTGCAGACAACATTACTGCCTATGGACAGAAATTTGACATGTCAGACTATTTGGACAAAATGCTCAACCAACATCGAGCTATATCATTCACGTCAAAAATTACAATGCCAATTGGCGACGACAAATGGTTTAGAACCATACTGCAACCCATAACTAACACATATAACAATAGCATAATATACGCCATTGTGCAAGAAGATGTGTCGGTGTTAAAAATGATAAACCACAAACTACAACGGTTATCAATGGTTGCAGCAAAATCAAACAACTCAATGCTAATTTTTAGCGCAAACGGCACACTTGAATGGGTAAACGATGCCTTTCATCACATACATGGATTTACTCAAAGCGAATTCATGAAACAAGTTGGCGACAATTTAACCGACTACCTAAAATGGAGCCATAGCGAAATTATTGACTACAAATCAAAGCCTGCAATATCATTCATTGGTCCATTCTACACAAAAGACAATAACATTAAGTGGAAGAAAACGACCATTTCTGAAATTAAAGACAAGAATAATAATGTAGCAAACTATGTTGCTATTGAAACCGATGTTACTGAACTAAAACAAGTTGAGCAACAACTTATTTCAGAGAAACAAAAATCAGAAGATTTACTACTCAACATACTGCCAAAAGAAACTGCCGATGAGTTAAAAAACAGAGGGTACGCTACCCCTCGTACTTACAAATATGTCAGCGTAATGTTTGCCGACATAAAAAACTTTACCCAATGGGCGCGCAAAGTAGAACCAAGAGATTTGATAAATACTTTACAAATGTTATTTACCGAATTTGATGATATTATTTCTCGAAACTACTTGGAAAAAATCAAAACCATTGGCGATGCTTATTTCTGCGCCGGAGGGCTTCCCATACACAACAAGAGCAACCCTTTTAACATCATCATAGCGGCATTTGAGATTCAAAAAATAATGCATCAAGTTGAACAAGAAATATCAAAAGGAACTGGAATGCCATGGAAAATGCGAATAGGCATACACACTGGCCCTGTAATAGCTGGAGTGGTTGGCAAACTACGAACCACCTACGATATTTGGGGCGACACAGTAAACACGGCTAATAGACTTGAAACTGCATGCGAACCTGATAAAATTAACATTTCAAAGGCAACCTACGATATTGTAAAAGAATACTTTGAATGCGAGTATCGTGGAAAAATAGAAGTAAAGCACATGGGTGAAATCGACATGTACTTTGTAAACCGAATAAAACCAGAATATTCTGCAGACGAAGAAGGAACTACGCCAAATGCTGAATTCAAAAAAATGCTTGTCACTCTTTAGCTTTGCATATTGAGCAAACTTCTAGCATTTTCAATTGCCTCTTTTGTAATATTTTCACCACTAACCATTCTTGCAATTTCAGCAATTCGGTCTTGGTCAGACAATCGCTCTACAAAACTGTATGTTTTATCTTTAATATCTCGTTTTGAAACTCGGTACTGAGCTTGACCTTTTGCGGCAATTTGCGGCAAATGGGTGATTGCAATAACTTGCATATGTTTTGACATTTGCCCCATTAATAATGCCATTTTGTGTGCAATATCACCTGAAACTCCAGTGTCTATTTCATCAAAAATAATTGTTGGCAATTGCACCATTTCCGATAGAATTGTCTTTATACTCAGCATTAAACGACTTATTTCGCCTCCTGAAGCTATTTTATCAATACTTAACGGGGCATAACTCTTGTTGGCCGAAAACAAGAAACACACATCATCTAAACCAGTTTCGGTAAATGACGCTGTTGGTTCTACATTAACTATTAGTTGAGCATTAGGCATTCCTAAACCTGCCACAAGTTCAACAATACGAGCAGCCAAAGGTTTTGCAACCTTTTGGCGTCGCGAACTAATTTCAGTTGCTTGCTTTGTAAGCAATTTTTCAGTATCAGAAAGTTTGTGCGAAAGGTTTTCAATCTGTTCTTCAAAGCTACCACAACTACCCACCTTTTGCTCATATTCATGCATCACTCTAACCAAATCGGAGCAATCGGATGCGTTATGCTTTTTCAGCAACGAATATAAAGTGTTTAGGGTATCATGTAATTCTGCAAGGCGCTCAGGGTTGTCGTCAATTGAGCCAAGATCTCTATTCATTTCATTTGCCATATCCTTTAACTCGATAATCAAAGGATCTAAACGATCAACATAATCGTTGGCCTTTGCAAAATATTGATGAGTTTGCAACAATGTTTGTTTCACTTGTTTAAGTTGCGAAAGCAAATTTTGTTCACCATCTGCAATCAAATCAACAACTGCTCCTATATTTTGCTGAATATCTGCTGTATTTGATAATATTTGGTACTCATTTTCAATTTCAGTCTGGTCTATCTTTTCTGGAGCGAAATCTACCAACTGCCTATACTGAAACTGATTATATTCTAAATCTGCAGACGATTGAGATTCTAGTTTTTTTAGCTTCTCAAGTTCAAGTTGCAAGTTTTTGTATTCTTTGTAGGTTTGAGCATAATCAATTAACAAATCGTCATTTTGCGCAACTGCATCAACAATACGCAACTGAAAACGATTGTTATTTAGTTCCAAATTCTCGTGTTGCGAGTGAATATCAATCAACAATAAACCCAATTTTCGCAAATCAGCCAAACCTATTGGGGTGTCATTTACAAAGGCTCGCGATTTACCATTGCTCGATAATTCACGCCGAATTGTTGTTTCTTCGAAAAAATCAACGTCAATGCTATCAAATATTGGTTTCAGGTTTTTATTTACAATAAAGGAGGCTTCAACCACACACTTTTTATCTGGGTCATTTATCACACTTATATCGGCTCGACTGCCCAAAATAAGCGACATGGCTCCAAGCAAAATAGATTTTCCTGCGCCTGTTTCTCCTGTAAGTGTAGTAAACCCAAAGTCAAAATCGACAGTTAGTTCACTAATAAGAGCATAATTCTGAATGAAGATTTGCTTAATCATTGGTTGCCGAAAGAAAAACAAAAGGAACTACCCCAACTACCATACCTAACACATTGCTAATAATGCGATGCCTACTAATTGCTGCTTGAACACCAGAAATATAATATGGATCGTTTGGTACATTATACTGCTCAATTATTTTTTCTTTACTTACAGAACTATTGGAAACCAAAACAAAATCGGCATAAGGTATTAATATTCCTAGATAGACACTTGCACAAGAGTTTCCCATATCAATATTGATTGGTGGCACTAACAATCCGCCTGCCATAGTTGCTGCGCCTAACGCAAAACTACCCCATCGCATTTTATAATGATAATAATCGGCTTTACCATTCAAATAGCGCTCAAATTGTTCGGTATTTACTCCATATATAGAATCGGAATCTGAAAAGAACACATGCTTTCCACTTTGGTTAACAACAGAAAACACTTTATCAGAACGCTTAGTTTTATTCCGCCCTTTGTTATTTACAAAACTAACCAAAGTATCGCCCTTAGTATTAACTTGAACTTGGCTATTGTTCACCAAAAGTCGTTTCCCTTTCATTAAGAGCACAGTGTCCGTTTGCGCTTGTATATTATTAGCAATCAACAGAATAAAGCAAAATGCTAATATCGATTTAATCTTTTTCATAATAATAAATCGGTTATTCTTTAAAACATCAAATTTAATATTTTTTAACTTTTATTGATTGAACAACCTACCTTGCCAAGTGTTTCTACGTTGAAGTTCTTTATCAATTAAAGCAACTACCTCAAAGTTCTTCATTCTATTCCAATGCGGTGTAATTACCTTACTTGCTGGCGACACGCTAACAAATCGTTCGACAACAATTTCAGGATTAAGCAATTCAAGAAAATCGACAACAAAACTTACGTAGTTATGCATATCAAACGGAGTAACATAGTTTGGATTATTTGCATACCTATGAGCTAAAGTTGTACCTTCAATAACTTGCAACTGATGCAATTTTATAGTTTTTAGCGTTGTGGCAGACACCGCAGAAGCATGTTCCAACATTGTTTCACGAGTTTCTGATGGCAAACCAAGAATAAGATGCCCTCCTGTTTCAATGCCATATTTATCACAAAGTTCAATTGAAGCAAGAGAATCTTGCCAAGTGTGATGACGATTTATTTCAACAAGAGTGTTATTACTAGTACTTTCGATACCAAACTCAACCACTACTGGCACAATTCTATTTATTTCAGCCAGCATTTGTACAAGTTCCTCGTCAATGCAGTCGGGGCGTGTTCCAATAATTATCGCCACCATTCCGCAATCAATGGCTTGCATATACGACTTTCGAAGCTGTTGAATTGGTGCATATGTGTTAGTATAGCTTTGAAAATAAGCCATATAACTCATATTAGGATATTTGCGTGAGAAGAATTCACGACCACTTTTCAACTGCTTTTCTATACTATCAGAAGCATTACAATAAGCAGGGGTAAAAGTGCTATTATCGCAATAGATGCAACCTCCTATACCTTTAGTTCCATCTCTATTTGGGCAAGATAAGCCTACATCAATAGATATTTTTTGAACTCTACCGCCAAATTTTTGCTTTATGTAAGAGGAATAATCGTTAAACCGACGGGAATGTCCCCACGGGAAAACACAATCAGCAGAAAGCATTATTGTTGAATGAATTGGTAAGTAATTGTACCAACTTGAACAGCAGCTGCATTTGGATTTGAGTCAAACTTTGTCAACAAAGCAGCTTCCTTTGCTGCCTTATATAGAGTTTGATCAGTTGTAGTTGAGCCTGCCTTTCCTGGGGTTGCTTCAATAACATTTCCGTTGCGATCAACCTTAATTTCAACAACAACCTTACCTTCGGCCTTACTCAAATAGTTTGGTTTAGGTGGCACAGAACCAAAACTACGACCAGTTAAATTAAAATTGATACCATTGCCAGCACCTCCACCAACACGGTTTGTAGAATTAACATCACCATTCGGTGAACCTTGGTTACCTTGATTACCAGTAACGCCCTCGCCAGTTTTTCCTCCGTTAACATTACGGCCAGCAAAAGCATTTTGAGCTTTTGATTGTTGCTGTGCTAGATATTGTTGTTCAGCAGCCTTTCGAGCCTCTTCTGCTTTTCTTTGTTCTTCTAGCTGTTTTAGCATACGCTCCTCTTCAAGTTTGGCTTTTCGAACCTTTTCTTCTTCAGCTTTAATGCGCTTAGCTTCCTCTTTTTTAGCAATAGCAGCTGCTTCTTCAAAATCTTGGTTCATAACCTCCTCTTGACCTTCAGATGGCTGATTTGTTGTTGGTATTGGTTCCGATTTAGGCTGAGTTTGAGGCATTTGAGCCACTTCTTGGGGACGAGGTTCAACTTCTCCCATTCCTTGTTCCGAGTCGCCAAAGTTGATAAGAATGCCTTCTTCCTCAAAACGTTCGTCTTTTGAAATTTGCACAACAAAGAGAATCATAAAGAAGATTCCCATAAACAAAGCGGTTGCGAGAGCCGACTTTCGCTGTTCAACTGTTGTGGATGGCATAGATTATTTTTTTACAGGGCGAGTGGCCAAAATAAGTTTATACTTATGATCTTTTGCAATATTCATAACCTTTACAACGTGCTCAACTGCAACACTTTGATCGGCATGCAATGAAATGGTTGGAGGTTCAGGGTAAGATTCAGAAGGGCCAACACGATTAACTAATGCTTGCTCAAGATTATCGTAGCTTACAAACTGGCCTTCAATAGCAAAGCGCAAATCTGCAGTTATTGACACAGTTGTGATAGGTTTTGAAGCCATTGTTTGGTTATTGCTTTGAGGCAACAATAACTTTAGCGCATTTGGCGCTATAAGCGTTGATGTAATCATAAAGAATATGAGCAACAAGAAAACGAGGTCGCTCATTGACGACGACGAAAACTCGCTACTAATTCTTGAATGTCGTTTAAGTGCCATTGCTATTAACTTACAGGTTCGTTAAGCAAATCCATAAACTCGGTTGTGCGAGCCTCCATTTTATTAACCACAGCTTCAACACGAGTTGCAAGATAGTTGTGTGCAAAATATGCTATAACGCCAACAATAAGACCTCCTACTGTGGTTACCATAGCTACATATATACCTCCAGAAAGTGCTGAAATGTCAATATTATTACCTGCTTGCGACATGTTGTAAAAAGCTTGAACCATACCAGTAACAGTACCAAGGAAACCAATCATAGGAGCTCCACCTGATGATGTTGCTAGCCATGGCAAACCTTTTTCGAGTTTAGCAACCTCAATGTTACCCACATTTTCAATTGCGGTGTTAATATCACTCAATGGACGTCCCAATCGACTTATTCCTTTTTCAATCATTCGCGCAATAGGATTATCTGTTGATTGGCACAACTCTTTAGCCGCATCAATTCTTCCCTCGTGAATATAATCTTTAATGCGATTCATAAAGTTTGCATCTTCTTTGCTAGCCTTATTAAGCACAAAAAGGCGTTCAAAGAATATATAAACAGTAAGTAAAAGCAACAGCAATAATGGTATCATAATAACACCACCTTTTACTGCCAAATCGAAAACATTAAGTCCAGATGACGCTGCGGTTTCAGTTGCTTGTGCCGCAACTTCAGCAGTTTGAATTTGAAGTATTGCAAACATATTATTCATTTTAATGGGCGCGAATATAAGTAAAACGCAACATGGCTTTTCTTATTGTTTTTGTCTGTTTATTCACATTGTTATGTTGATGACTATCGCAATTGTAACACAAAAAAAACGGAGATCAATAAAAATTGAAACTCCGTTTTTAAGCTTTCATTATAGTATTTCTCTATCCGCAAATAATTGTTTCAAGATAATAAACACCTGCACCTGCCAAAAAACCAATCAAGGCCAACCAACTGATTTTTTTCAAATACCAGATAAAGTCAATTTTCTCCAAGCCCATTGCAGCAACGCCTGCAGCGGAGCCAATAATTAGCACGCTACCACCAGTTCCTGCACAATATGCAAGCATTTCCCAAAATGTTCCATCTTGAGCAAAAACTGCAATTTCAGGATTGATTTCATACATACCCATTGCCCCTGCAACCAATGGCACATTGTCAACTATTGACGACAAAACGCCAATTGCGAGATTGATTACGTATATATTTTTATTTGTTACATTATCTAGCCACCCAGCAAATTGAGACAAATGACCAGCAGAAGATAGTGCACCAACAGCAATCAAAATACCCAAGAAAAACAAAATAGTTGTTGTATCAACATTTCGAAGAACATTAACAACTGACAAACGTTTACGAACTTCATGGTCTGTTTTACGTTTGCGCATCATTTCTGTAACACACCAAAGAACACCCAAACCAAACAACATTCCCATATATGGAGGCAAGTGTGTTATGGTTTTGAACACAGGAACAAACAAAAGTGACAACACTCCAATAATAAGCATTAAAACTTGCTCTTTTGGAGTGGTAAGGTTTAATTCTGCTGCCTCAACGTGAACTGGACGAGAAACTTCACCTTTTAATGTAAATGACAAAATAACAAGAGGAACAACCAAAGTAACTACGCTTGGAATAAAAATACCTTTGATAATGTTCAATGCCGATACTTGTCCACCAATCCACAACATAATGGTAGTTACATCGCCAATTGGAGACCAAGCGCCACCAGCGTTGGCAGCAAGTACAACAACACTAGCATATATCCAACGAGTTTGCTGATCACTAATAAGTTTACGCAGAAGCGCTATCAAAACGATTGTTGAAGTAAGGTTATCAAGAGCTGCAGACATAAAGAAGGTTAGCAGACCAACAATCCACAACAATTTAACTTTATTTTTGGCTTTGATATGGCTTGTAATTATTCGGAAGCCATCGTAGCGATCAATCAATTCTACGATTGTCATTGCGCCCAACAAGAAGAATAGAGTTTCTGCAATCTCACCAAGATGCTCACTCAATTCTTTGATTATAAATCCATGAGCATCAGCATTTTCGCCATTAGCCTCAACCCATTCGTGCCAATTAGGTGCAAATTGAAAATCGGCAGGTGATGTTGCAAATAGAATGTAAATAGACCAAGTTAAAACACCAATCAAAAGAGCTGGTGCTGCCTTGTTAATCTTAATAGGGTGCTCCATTGCAATGGCCAAGTAGCCAACCACGAACACCACAACCATCAATTGAAAAAATAGCATATTGTAATAGTTTTAAGTGATTCATTTTTCAGGGCGCAAAAGTACTGCATATTATCATACAATCAACAACCGTTTTGCCGATTTTAAATCCACTTCGCAACAATACAAAATACACTAACCCATTGTGCATTATTCAAAAAACTAAGGATTTTAAACTATTAATGTTTCT
>JAKSOL010000009.1 GCA_024405635.1 Salinivirgaceae bacterium
TTCTTGATCTCCTCCCGTTTTATGCCTCTTTTTACCCCTTTTTTAGCGTTTTTCGCACTCTGTTTTTCCTCTATTTCGGCGAGTTTTTGTCTGGCTATGGGGAAAAGTGGCGCTTTGCGTAAAGTGCCTAATGTCTGTAAAGTCACTCATTTTTTTATTGCCTAGCTTTTTCTTTCATTAATCTGCACTAACTTCAATCTTTTTACCATAATAAACCACATCAACTGACTTTGTTTCTTCGGGCAAAACGAAGGTTACTTTAATTGGTCGAGTATTGGTCATGCCTTTAAACTCACCTTTGCGAGTGCCAATTGTGAGTTTTTGTGTCTTTTGATTCCATTTAAACTCAATAGTTGCAAAGTTTCCGTTAACATATTCGGTTGAAAGTCCATCGTCCTCATAATACACAAAACTAGCATCGGCCTGGGTATATACTTTCACTTCAAGTGGCACGTCATTAATGGTTGTTGTGTTTTGCAATTCGGTTGCGCACATTGGAACAATGCTTCCAGCTTTAACAAACACTGGGATTTTGTCGGATTCAACTTTGGTCAAAACCGATTGCCCACCTTTAAATAACTCGTTTGTATGCAACGAGTACCACCCTTCGGTCTTTGGTAAATAAGTTTTCCATTCTGAAACTCCACCTTCGGTTATTGGCGAAACTAGAATTGCATCGCCAAACATAAATTCGGTTTGCTGCGACAGCGCTTCGGCATCATTAGCAAAATCGAAAATAAGCGGACGCATTATGGTGTATCCTTGGGTTGTTACTCGTGCCACGTTTGAATATATATATGGCAGTAGTTTGTAACGTAGATTTATTTGTTTAACAATGTTAGCCTCGGTTTGTTCGCCAAAATTCCAAGGCTCGGTGTTGCTCATGTAGCCGTGCATACGCATAAATGGCAAGAAAACCGAAGTTTGAACCCAACGCGAAAGTCGCTCCGCATAATCGGGAGAATTGTATTGGTCGCGCGGGCGGAAAAAGCCACCTGCATCGTATGTCCACCATGGCAAACCCGAAGACATTTGTCCAAGTCCGCCAATAATTTGATTACGAAACGATACCCAATCGTTGTTTACATCACCTGACCATGTTACACTGCCGTATCGTTGGATTCCAACACATCCGCTGCGAGTTAATATGCTTGAGCGTTGGTCGGGTTGGTCAGAAGCGAGGCCATTAAACACGGTTTTGTTTACAAACAGAGTATATATGTTGCGAAAAAATTCTCCTGGCAAGCTATCATTCATAACTCTGCGATTTACCAAATCATCATTTTCTGGCTCGGTTGCATCTTGCCACCACGAATCGACACCAGTAGGCACTAATCGTTGCGAAAAGTTTTTCCAATAGAAATCGGCCGCTGCTGGATTCATAAAATCAATCCAATCGGTACCATCAACATAATATTTATTAGCAACCGCTTGCTGCCCCACCTCACAATTTGCATCTATTTTACTCCAAACCGAAAGCATTAAACGCATATCCATATTGTGCAACGTATCGGTAAGTGCCTTAGGGTCAGGATAATGGTCTTCGTCAAACTGCATGGCGTTCCATCCATATTTTCCCCACCACTGCCAATCTTGAACAATAACATCGATAGGAATGTTGCGACGACGAAACTCTCGCGCATTTTGCAGGATATCGTCACTACTTTGGTAACGCTCGCGGCAATGAATATATCCATACATCCATCGGGGAAGCATTGGAGAATTGCCAGTTGCATTGCGGTATGAGGCAATAACCTTATCGGCCGAACCTACAAAGACAGTGTAATCGACTGCTGATGCTGTAGGCGATGCAAACGAAGTAGAGTTTTCGACCAAATCCCAATGAAGAATAGGATTGTCGCCTCGTGTACCTTCAAATTGAATGGAATGTTCGCCTGCTGATAACTTTACAATTGTTGACGAAGTTGGTGGCAACCAAAGGTTTTGTTGATTCACAATTGTATCGCCATCAACCATAAGCAGATGTTTACGAGCCATTGCTTGGCCTACATCAATCAAAAGGCGATATTCAGCATCGGCACTAACATTTATAACCGTTTGGAACACTGATTTATAACGAGTTTCGCGACTATTGCCATGAGTTGACGTTGCATCAACGGTATAACCATTATTATCAACAACCAACGATTGCAGTGTAGTTTGATTTGCGCATTGGTTATATTCAGTAAGACCATAATTGTTCCAGAGCAAACCATAGCCACGGTTTGATAGAATCATGGGCACAGCTATTTGCGTGTTTACTTGAGTTAGGCGGCGCGCTAATCCTCGCACGTTTAGCCATCCATCTTGAAACTGACCTGTGCCTGAAATAAATTCATCGGCTGGCGAATCAAATTTTTGGCTGATGCTAAAAGTTGGCACTTCTTTCAGATTATAAAGTTTAGCCGAGCGACTTAGTTCGTTGAGCACCACATTTCCATTTGCATCGGCAAAAGAAAGCAACTGTGTTTTTTTATTGAAAAGCACTTTCATTTGCCCAACCGAAAGAATTATTTGCTCACTTGTTTCTGACACTTTTGGGGTTATAGTTGCATCTGTTACATAATAATAATCAGGCAATTGCAACACATCACCTTTAGGGATATATTTTACACGTGCCGAATTATCGGACAAGAAAGACACATTAAGTACACCATCAGGCAAGTTAATTTGATACCCCGATGGTTTGTGAAATGCACACGAAATAGCAATAGATATAACAATTGCAAGTGTCGCAGCTCCAAGAATCAGTTTTTTCATATATAAATTAGTTTTAGTTGTCAAAATACAATGACATCATGTTATTGGACTAAAGTATAAAAATTATACTTTGCTAATCATTTGCTTGATTCAAAGTTTTAGTAAAACGTTTTAGTTATAATTACTGCAACAATCCGCCAACCAATTGTGTTTTATGCTGAAAACAAGGCTATATATTAGTATATGTATTGCAACTATGTTGTTTTGCAGCACAGAAACTTATGGAATACAAATCAACGACACTTGCACAACGAACAAACATTACTACTACCTAAAACAAGGACACTCTATACCATTTGGTATTCCGCTAATTGCGGCATCGGTAGCTGTTCATCACTTTGACAAAGATTTTCGCACACTGAGATTTTCGCACACAAGCAACTTCAACAATAGCGCAGACGATTATTTGCAATATTCGCCATACGTTGTTTTGCTAGGAATGAAAGCTGCTGGCGTTGAAAGTAGATACACTTGGGAGCGAACCTTGGGCTACCACGCTACTAGTATTGCATTTTTGCTTGGTTTGACACAAATTCCAAAGTACACAATAAACCGCGAACGCCCCGATGGCAACGCTAATAACTCTTTTCCTTCAGGACACACAGCCACAGCATTTATGGGCGCCACACTTTTGCAGCACGAATATGGACACATAAGTCCTTGGATTTCAATTGGCGGATATGCGGCTGCTACTGCTACTGGCGTAATGCGAGTAGCAAACGACCGGCATTGGGCAAGCGACGTGGTGGCTGGAGCTGGAATTGGCATCATTTCAGCTGAGCTTGGGCTTTTTCTTTCTGATTTGATTTTCAAAAACCGAGGACTAAATTCTCTTGCTCAAAACAATAATATTATCCAATACGAGCCAAATTCTCCGTCGTTCTTGGGAGTCAACATTGGTCAAACCATTTCGCGAGTAAAGTATGGCAACAGTATTTCTTTTGAAAAAGATGTTGTTAGTGGAATTGAAGGAGCTTGGTTTTGCAATAGTTACATTGGAGTAGGAGCCATACTTGAAGCAGGATACTCCACTTTTATGTTAAAAGGCGATTCGGTTAACAATAAATTAAGTTTAACTAATACAAGCATTGGCGCATATTTTAACCTTCCATTAATCCGTTGGTTTTCAATAAGTAGCAAAGCTTTAATATGTTACACCAATTATGGCAGCACAACTGCTTATAATGGAGAAACGACAGAACGATGCGGTGGATTAGGTTTTGGTAGCGGCATTGGTTTAAACTTTAACATTCGGCATAATGTTGGCTATATAATCAACTGCAACTACAACCTTAAACCTTCACATATACAATCGGCAGCAAAAGGAAATGTTAACACACTTACAATTGCTGCCGGTATATGCGCTCGATTTTAATCTAAAAAGAAACTATTCAACCTTAGCCTTACAGAAATATCGGCCTTTGGTTTGAGTTTTATCGCCATACTCAATTGCACGCGCTGGACATTTATGCATACACCCCAAACATTGCGTACAATTTCCACCCCATTTTGGGCGGCCATTAACCAAAGTGATGTTTCGAGTTGGACAATTTTTTACACACAAAGCACAACTTGTACAAGCATCGGTAGAGTAAAATGGTTTGTCGCTCATTGCAAACTTGCAGAACATAGGGTAAATGATGCGCGATTTCAAGAAAGGCTTTGTAGTTTGCAAATAGCAGTCAATTGTGTTATCGGTTTTAATTGCATCAACAATTCGGTCAATTGTTTGCGGCGCTGAACTAAGTTTTTTCTGCTCCACATCGGCCGAATCGACATCAAATCCCGGAAACACAATGTATGTATTTGGCATTTGAACCGAATATATGTGTTTACAATCCAAACCTTTTTTTGCCAACAGTTTGCGCACTTGTTTGTTTGTATAACCGCAATCGTCGCCGCAAGTAATTACACAAAACACTTTGCAGTGGCTAGCGTTAACCAACTGCATTTTTTTTATAAATCTGCACACTAACCATGGGATACCCCACGAATGAACAGGAAAAACAAAACCTATTGTCTGAGAGTCAATAGCATCAAATTGCAAACTTTTTTCATCGGCTAGAGCCTTTGCCATATCAACAAGTTGTGTATCGGCAAGACGCACCGAAAGCATCTTGCTAACCCACAACGAATTGCCGGTTCCTGAAAATTGAAAAATCATATCATATCGATATTACGAGCCATACACATATCAACAACTTGCTTGTTAAGCGTTGAAAAATCGTTGTACGACACCGATCGCAGGCTGATAATTCGAGGTTTGCTTGAATATTCCAAGTGAATGCGAATAGCCTTGTCGTTAATTTCAATTTGCTCAATATCATCCCACAAAAATTTGCGACGCACAACAAATGCGTGAGTTTTAAATTTGATTGAATTTTCGGAGATGCGAACAAATTTGCGCATTGAAAAAGGCAAGTTCTTTGGGGTAAAAAGCACACCCGACAAACCCAATAGTAAAACAATTATAGTTTCAAGCAGTGAGTAAATGTTGTCGGTAAAATGTCCAGTTACAATAGTTGCTATTCCAATTGTAATGGAAATTACTCCTGTTGTTAAAAAAATAGCACGTTGCCGCATTGACAATCCATTGTGCAAGTAGTTCAAACTGATATACAACAGTTCAGGACTTTTTTCAAAAATTGGTTTCATTTCAAGTTGATTTTTTATAAGCAGTTATTTATTGTACTTAATAATTCGTTCTCTAGTATCCTTTCCCGTAAGTGTTAAATCCGAGTCGGTCCACTCGCCATAGCTGCTTGCACTTGGTAGCAAAAAAGCGCAACCTTCATCTTTGTCGCTAACCGACCACACTACCCAACTAATTTTATTAGCCTCGCACCAATCAATCCATGCTTGCCATTCTTCAAAGTCAATACTACCATCGCCACTAGCCTCAACACCCGCACACTCCGACACAAAAATAGGAATACCTTTTTTTATTGCTTCGTCAGAACGGTCGCGCAACCATTGCTTGTGCGTGTGTGCATAAAAATGAACAGTGTACATAATGTTTGAAAAACCAGCAATTGGGTCTTCAGCTGGTAAATGAATATCTTGGTCCCAATGCGACGAGCCAACAAGAATAACATTATTTGGATCGAATTGGCGAATGGCTCTTATTACACTATCGGCATAACTTTTTAGTTCAGGCCAAGGTTGAGCAACTGGTTCGTTAAAAATTTCCCAAATGATGTTTGGGCACTTACCATATTTTTTTGCCATTTGCGAAAAGAAGTCAACAGCCTCACGAGTGTGAGTTGCATGGCTGTGCCAATCAACAATCACATAAATGCCTTCAGCTATTGCGGCATCTACTACAGCTTGTGTCAGCATAATTGCTTTTGCAGGTTCTGTTGTGTAACTTCCATAGGGATCGATGCCCATTGCCGCACGAACTACCGAACAATGCCAATCGGTTTTTAGCCATTTAACAGTTTCGGCATTATAAAACCTAGGCCACCAATTATGCCAACCATACGACACTCCGCGCAGTACAACGGCATTTCCCTCTTTATCAACAAGTTGAGTACCTTTTACCGACAATTGACCATACTTTTCAACTGGCTGAGCAATAGCTATTTGTACACATAATAATAGTGCAAGGATTATTGCTAAGGATTTATTCATCTTGATAAGCATAGGCAGATTTGAGTTTCCTATACGCAAAAAGCAAACTTAAGTTCACTTTTTAAACAATTTTTTTTTCGCGACGAAAAAAGAATAGCCACACACCTAAAACTATGAATGGAATGCTCAAAATTTGCCCCATGCTAAATACTGAATGCATTTCAAAACTTTCTTGAGCCGATTTTCCAAATTCGATAATAAACCTTGACACAAAAACTAATGTCAAAAACAAGCCAAACATACGGCCGTTAATCAAATTTGGATATTGTTTGCGATAGTACCACAACAAGACAAAGAAAATTAAGAAATAAGCAGCGGCCTCGTATAACTGCGAGGGGTGACGAGGCAAATTGTCAACTCGCTCAAAAACAACTCCCCAATTGGTTCCAGTAGGGTTTCCAATAATTTCAGAATTCATAAAATTACCCAAACGGATACACATTGCTGTAAGTGGAACAGGAAATACTACACGATCGGCAACCCATAAGAACGATACTTTTTGGTGACGGCTGAACAGATACATTGCTGTAATAATTCCAATAGCCCCTCCGTGACTCGACAAACCATGGTAACCTATTTCGATACCGTTAGGAGTGTTGCTGATTGGAAATAGCATTTCGCCTATGTGTGTCAAATAATATGCTGGATTGTAGAACAAGCAATGACCTAGTCGGCTTCCAATAATCAGACCTATAATGATATAAATGGTCAGCAAATCAACAAATTCCGATGGACGGCCATCACGCTTTGTTAACCAAGCAACCATTGTGTAGGCAATAACAAGCCCCCCAACAAACAATATTGAATAATAACGAAAATCCAGAGCACCTATTGAAAACCAAACGGGCTCTGGACTCCAAGATATTGATAGTAAACTCATTACTTTATATTAAGTTTCTTTTTAATTGACGACGGAATAGCATCTTTATGAATGGCTATGGTCATTGTTTTGTATTTAAAAAACGACTCTGACATATATTGATAACCTCCATAAAGGTTTTCGCTATCCCATGAGTTTTTTATTTTGAAGTAACGTTTGCCATTTTTGTCAAGAGCATAGCCAACAATGTGCATTCCGTGATCGTCGGTGGTTTCAAAATTATCAAATGCCTCTTGACGCATTTCTTGAGTAATGGTCTTTTCGGGAACAATTTCCTTAAATAATCTTGGTTTTTGTTTTACTTCAGTACCATTCAATTTATCGCGATCAGTTCCTTCCAACGATTCTTGATTTTCGTCAGGAATAATAGCTAAACCATGTGTAAAAGAAAAACCATCTTCACTCACATCGCCACCCCAAAGAACTGTATAACCGTTGTCAATGGCATAAAAAGCAATATCCAATAATTCATCAATTTTAACATTGTATGCTTGACTCAAACTCCAGTTGTCTGGAGCCTCAAACACGTAACTTGTGTAAAATGGATGATGAGTAAACGAGGTTAACTCAACATAGTTTTTAGCTTCAAGTCCCAACGATTCGCGATACGAGTGTGGCGTGTATTTTTTGCCCTCGTATTCAAACTCCTCTGGTATTTCGCCTAAATATGCTGCTAAAATTCCATCAAAACCTTTAATCCACACCGATGACAATTTGCGATTTGGATTTTTTACAATTGTTTCAACGTAAGCTTTTGTCAACGCATCCAACTCTCCATGCTGAGGTTTGTCGGTGCCATAATTCAGTCCGGGATACACGTTTTGAGGGACCAAACCAAATTCGTTCATACGGTCAATTGCGTTACTGCTTTCGGCTCCTGCGCTAAAGCTTTTAGCACCATTCCAACGCACGTAGTCAATGGCTCTAACGTGATAGTCGCGGTTCACTATAAACATTTCGGCTAGATCGATGTTCTCAATTTTTGCTTTTCCCATGCGCACTGCTTCCGATTCAAAGAACGACATTGATGAGAAACACCAACAAGTTCCTGATCGATATTGGTTTTTTACCGATGTTGTTGGCAACATAACCTTATCGGTAAATGCATAAATTGATTTTTCGTCAGAGTCTTGCGCATTAACTAATTGTGGACTAAAAAGTAAGGCCAACAATAGCAAACCTAAGTTTTTCATAACTTATCGTTTTTTTGAGTATTAATTGATTGTAAATCGATTTTCATTTTTGCGAAACGCTCTTCTTGCCAAGCCTTTTTTTGCTCCATAGCATCAAACGTCTTCACACAAGTAAGGCCTAATTTTTTCATATTTCTATTATGCCCAACATGTGTTTCAGGAAAAGGTTTGCGACGCAAAAGCACATTAAAGCCCAAACCAACAAACACTGCCGCAAAAACAAAAGCTAAAATAACAAGGAATAACTTTATCATGCTTTGAATATGTTATTTGGAATCATAAACTTTACTACACGTTTAATAATCGATTGTTTGCTATGCGAACTATGGTAACCTCCATAATGAGAAGCATAACGACCGTAACCATAATGGCCATATCCGCCATAGTAATAGCCATATCCATAACCATAATTACGGTTTTGTGCATCGTTTATCAATATGTTTAGGTTCAAATTATTATCTCGTTCGTCAAGGTCGTTAAGCAATTCAATTGCACTAACGTCGGTATAATTTTGTCGCATCACAAACAAGCACACATCAGTATATTTTCCAATAATCAAGGCATCAGACACCAATGCAACAGGCGGAGTGTCAACCACAATGAAGTCAAACTCTTGACGCAAACGAACAAACAAATCGGCAAGTTTGGTCGATTCTATCAATGCTGCGGGGTTTGGTGGAGTTGGTCCCGATGGCAAAACATACAAATTTTCAACCTTTGTCTCATTTATTATATCCTCGTATTTGCACTTATCAACCAAGTATGATGACAAACCTATTTTATTTGAGATTGATAAGTTCTTGTGTTGTTTTGGTTTATGCATATCCAATCCAATAATCAATGTGCGTTTGCCTGCCGCAGCCATAGTTGCTGCAAGATTTGTAACGCAAAATGATTTTCCTTCTCCTCCAATGGTTGAAGTTACTGCTATACACTTAATTCCACCATCGATACTCAAGTACTGCAAATTTGATTTTACAGCGCGAAAAGCTTCTGAAATATGCGAACGTGGATCGCGCACTACTACCAAATCGTCAACATCATCTTTGTGACCAATGCTACCAACAATAGGTACTTTTGTGCGGTCTTTAACGTCTTTTGTTTCTTTTATGCTTGTGTTAATTAACTCTACTAATTTGATTATGCCAATTGGCAACGCTAGGCCAATAATCAAAGCAATAAGATAATTGATTTTTGCGCGAGGAGAAATCAATACTGCATTATCGGCCCGAGCATAGTCAAGCACTTTAATGTCTGATTGTGTAGATGCTTGCTTAATGCCAGCTTCAGCTCGTTTTTCAAGCAGATAAGTATAAATTTGGTCATTAAGATCGAACTTGCGGTTAATGTGCATCAACTTACGCTCGTTGTCGGGCAACTTTTCAATTTGTGAGTTCACTATTTCCATTTGACTCACAATGTCGTTAATTGCAATTTCGTTGGTTGCTCGCAAGTTTTTAACGTTCTCGCTGATAAGTGTCTTAAGGTTTTGTATTTGCGACTCAGTTAGCTCAATTTTAGGATTAAGTTTTCCCGCCGACTGTGATTGCAAAAGCATCAACTCTTCGTTAAGTGTATTTAGTCGAAGAATAAAGTTAATCAGCAATTGGTCGTTTACTCCAACTGCGTTTGGTACAATAAGGTTTTGTGCCGATTGCTGACTAGTTAAATAGTTGGTTATGTACTTATAGTACTTTTGCTCAATAAGCAATGCTGCTTTTTTATCGTTCAATTGTTTGTAATGCTCATATAGCGACTTGCCTTCGTGGCTAATGTCAACCACCATTTTGTTTTCAGTTCGAAAATCGAGCAGCGATGTCTCGGCTATCGACAAAGAATCGGTAATGGTAACTAATTGTTCGTCAATAAATCTGATTGTCTTAGTTGCTATTTCAGTTTTCTCGGCAAGCTCGTTTTCAATGTATGTCTGCATCAAGGCATTCAAATAATCGGCAGCCTCGGCAGCACTATAACTACTAGCAGTTAATGTAAGCACCGAACTTTTGTCGTGAAGGATATTAACACTTAAGCTACTAAGTTTTTGAGAAACCAAACTTTGCAGTGTGTTTATTGTAAAGGCAAAAGGTTTTACCGAATCAACAATTGGTGCTGTAACACAAAAACTCATTTCTTCGTTTTCAACATACTCACCATAACGCACCAATTCGTTCAATTTTAATTCATCATTCGTAAAACGTACAGTTTCAGAATCAATTGGAGTAACATAAATTAACTTGCCATAAGGTTGGGCATGTGCAGTGTCGTATGTTATGCACATTTCAACTGGTTTATATTGTCGAACATTATGTACACGGCCCAAACCGTAATAAGTAACATCAATGTTCATTCGCTTAACTGCGGCTTCGTTTAACACATACGACTGCAAAATACCAATTTGGTTTTGCACATTTACACCTTGTCGCATAAACGCTAGGCTCTCAATAAGTTCAGTGCTACGCGTCGAGTTTTTTTGATTTTCAGTTACCAAAACCGATGAGTTTACACTGAATTTAGGTTGTGTATATCGGTTAACCAAATATGCGCAAGCCAACGAAACAATTGTAAAAATGACAAACCAATGCCAGTTTCGCAGAATGCCACCAATCAGTTTTTTTATATCAACCGACTCAATTTCTTCTTCTTGAATCTTGTTCATTTCCATTCAATTAATCTTTAAACAAAACCAATACCGTTGTAACTACTGATATTGAAGACAAAAACACACTCAACAACGATGAGTTGGTTGGCCAAGTTCGCGCACGGGTAGGTTTAACATATACTACATCGTTTGATTTTAGCCAAAAATTGGGATCTGAAATAAAATCAGAAGCTTTCATATTCAACGTTGCAGTTGATGTAGTATTGTCGCCCTTACGCAAAATCATTATTTCGCTGCGGTCGGCATATACAGTGCAGTCGCCAGCCTTACCCAATGCATCAAAGATGGAAATTTCGCGATCGGTAAAAGTATATGTTCCAGGGTGGGATACCTCACCAAGCACAGTAACTTTGTAGTTTAACAAACGAACGGTTGCTACCACATTGGTAACATATTCGTCTATTCGCGACTGAACTGTGTCTGTTGCTTGTCCTAGAGTAAGTCCTGCTAAATGAATTTTTCCCACAACAGGAAAATTTATATCGCCATTTGCATCAACCAAATATGCATCAAGTTCGGCCATTTGAACGGTGTTGCTAAAACGATCGGTTGAACTATGCAAACCTAGGGTTTCGCTATTAGCGCCAACAAGACTAATGTAAAGATTGTCATTTGGTTGTAGCACAATTTTCAACGCTTCGGTAGTTGGCAACGTATCGGGTGCTGACTTGTATAAATCTTGAACATAAACCAAGTTTTTGTACCTAACGCTACAACTCGAAAAAACTATTGCTATTGCTATAAATGCAACTAATTTGAATGCTCTGTTCACCTTACAACTTTTTAAGGTTGCGAAGATACAATTTATTGATTTTTAATGCCACAATTATGGTTATTGTGCTGTTTTTTAGGACGAAAATCGATTGTAAAATATACTAGTGTTTTGGAGCACAATTTGCCGCTTTGCCTTTTTGCTAAATGTTGCTCTAAATTGATTTTGCGCCAAACACTTCAATATTCAGGTAATCAATCAATTGCTTTGATACTCTATGAAAAAAACGGCGATTGCCTAAACCAACTACCCAACGGATTCCATTTATACAATCAACTAAAAAAATCTCGTCGGCTACGTCAAGGTCTTCGGGTAAAAGAAGGACATCGGTTGACACTCGTAACCCTGCTTTTTGCGCCGCTTCAACAACCTTATTTCGCAAAACATCGCAAACATCATCAGCATCAAGTTGTGGAGTTAACACTTGTTTACCTTTAACCACAAATAGGTTTGATTTTGTTGCTGTTGATACAAAACCTTTTTCGTTTAACAAAAGAGCATCATCAACACCATTTGCTTTGGCATAACGCTTGGCCAAGGTTGAAATTATCGGAATTGGCAATTTACGACTACTTTTTTCAGGATTATATACAACAATAGATAACCCTCGTTGCGCATCAGTATAAACATCAACACCTACCCTCTCGCCTGTTACTATAATATCGGCCACCTCGTCATCGCTATCAACCCTTTGAACAATTAACACTTGTGCTTTTGCGGCCTGAAATATCTTATTGCGGCGTAACACTCCTGCAATTTGCATTTTTAGATATTCTTTGCTCCAAAAAGTTGGCAAATTGAGGTTTAGTAAAGCAACTTCGGCCATTATGTGGTCATAATGCTCGTCTAGCATTACAGGCATGGCGCCATTGCACCGTAAAAGTTCGGTCACACAACTGCCTGGCCACAATGCCAAAGTATTGTGAAACGCTCCAGCATAGTCGGTATATTGTGTATATTGCTGATTAATACCAATATACATTGCGAGCTAAAATATTTGTTTAAAGAAATAGACTAGTAAATCGGGCCGAAAAAGCAGCGGATAAACAAAGCCAAACAATGCTCCATAAAAGTGCGCATCGTGACCAATATTATCCATTCCTCGACGCGACATATAATGCTCGTAGGCCAAGTAAATTATACCAAAGACAATGCCGGGCATTGGCAGTATAGCAAAAAAGTATATTTTGCTCAATGGATTAAACAAAATGCAAGCAAACACAACCGCCGACACTGCACCAGAAGCGCCAACTGCACTATAGTTGTAGTTATTGCGCTCTTTATACAATGTATAAATTGACGATGCCACAATGCCGCCCAAATACAAGCCAGCCACATACCAAGCAGGATTGCCTCCCATTCGAGCACTAAAATAATACACTAACGCATCGCCAAACGAATAGAGCACTAACATATTGACAATTAGATGTGCCCAATTGGCATGAACAAAAGCATGGGTAATTATTCTATACCATTGCCCACGATGTATTATTTGGTACGGATTAAAATCGTATCGAAAAATCAACTCGGCTCGGCTAAATGCCATTACCGACACTATGGCTGTGACACCAATAATGATTGCCCAAACCAACATTACTCAACTATTTTATTGCTTGAAAATCGAAGTGTATCTGCAAGATTGACGAGAAATCCATTCCTAAACGTAACATATCTTCGTCAATCTCTTCGTACTTCCAAATAATTGAAAGTTGATGCCCGCGAATGTACATAAAATCGAGTTGGCGCAAAATATCAAACACAAAATGGTGCGATGCAGAACTCAAATAGCGAAAAAAGAACTCACACCTACAATTATCAAGTTGGCAATCTTTATCTGATAACCAATCGACAATAGGTTTGTAAACGCTTATTGCATCTTCGGGAGTTGAGTTTCCTCTAATGATAAACACTGACAAATCAGAGTCGATCATTACCTCTGGAATATCGTCAGTACCATTTAGTTTCAGAAAGTTCACGTTACCCTAATTTTAGTTCCACAAATAGACATTCATTCACTATTCAACGCCGAGCGTTGGGCAAAAACCACTAACGGATTTTTGCACCAAGTTCTTTGTCGAGCGATGCAATAACTTTTTGCATCAAGCTATCAATCACCTTGTCGTTCAAGGTTTTAGTTTCGTCTTGAATTGTCAAACTGATTGCGTACGATTTTTTGCCAGCCTCTAATTTATCACCCTCGTAAACATCAAATAGCGATATACTTTTAATGAGTTTCTTATCGGCTTTTTGTGCCACATTCTTAATAGCATCAAACGACACTCCTTTATCAATCAATAATGATAAGTCGCGGCGAACTTCAGGATATTTTGACAAATCGGTGTATGTGATTTTGTGGTTTTTAATGCTTTTAACAAGTGCTGTCCACTCTATCTCAGCAAAATATACATCGTTCTTTATATCTAGTTGTTTACGCAACTTGCGCGACACTATTCCAAGTTTTGCAATTGGTTTGTTGTTATATACCAAGCTTAAACCCTCGCTAAACATGCAGTTAGTAAAAGTCTCTTGGCGAACCTTATCCATATTAACACCCAACTTGCCAAATATCTGTTCAACAAGCGATTTGATTGTATAGAAATTGGTTGGTTTTGTTTTTTCGGCCCACGACTCTTTGTTAGCATTACCAGTAATGGTCAACGACAATTTTTCGTTTTCGCTATATGCTTGCAATGGATTTTCAAGGTTTTCTTGAGCATTGTAATAGTAACAATTACCAAACTCAAACAATTTCAAGTCGCTATTTTGGTGATTGCAGTTCAACTGAACAGCCTCAAGCGCTCCATAGAGCAAAGTTTGGCGCATCACGTTCAAATCTTGGCTCAACGGATTCAAAATTTTCACCGAATTTGCAATGTTCAATTCGTCGTTTTCAGCATAATACGCTGCTTTGGTCAACGAGTTTGCCATCATCTCATTAAAACCTGCACCAACAAGCATTTCGGCTGCCAAGTTGCGCAACTTATTCACTACTGGTTTTTGCTCATAAACCAAAGTTGAATTTACTTCTGGTTTTATTGTAACCTTGTCGTAGCCATAAATGCGAAGTATTTCTTCAATCACATCGGCCTCGCGTTGAACATCGACACGATAAGGTGGCACTTTTATTACTAGTTGCTCTGCGGTTTCTTCAACAATCTCAGCCTCAAGACCTTTTACTACTTTCTTTACAATATCAACAGGAATTGTTTCGCCAATCAAACGATTGATTTGCGAGTAACGTAAGGTTATATCAAAATGCTGAATTGGATTTGGGTAGATATCGGTAATGTCTGACGATATTTGGCCGCCAGCTACTTCTTTAATCAACAAAGCTGCACGTTTAAGTGCATAAATGGTAATATTTGGGTCGATGCCACGTTCGTAAAGGAACGAGGCCTCAGTATGTAAATCGTGTGTGCGTGCGGTTTTGCGAACATAAACTGGATTAAAATATGCGCTCTCAATAAACACGTTTGTAGTGTTATTGCTGATTCCGCTTTCCAAACCACCAAAAACGCCTGCAATGCACATTGGTTCGCTCTCGTTGCAAATCATTAAATCGTTTGCTTTCAAACTGCGTTCAACACCATCAAGTGTAACAAATTTGGTTCCCTCAGGCATTGTGCGAACCACAATTTTGTTGCCTTTAATTTTGTCGGCATCAAATGTGTGAAGTGGTTGACCCAATTCGTGAAGAATAAAGTTCGACACATCGACAACATTGTTGATTGGACTTAATCCAATTGTTGAAAGTCGTTTTTGCAACCACTCTGGCGAAGGGCCAATTTTAATTCCACTAATAGTAACACCTGTGTAACGAGGGCAAGCTTCTTTTGCATCAATAGTAATGTCTATTTTGCGAGATGTATTATCAACCTTAAACGCATCAACGCTTGGCATGTTCAATTTTGCGTTTTTTCCTGCTACGTTAAGGGCAATTGCCAAATCTCGCGCCACACCGATATGCGAAGCTGCATCAATACGGTTTGCTGTTATATCAACCTCAATAAGAGTGTCGTTTTCAAGATGATAGTATTCTGATGCTGGAGTTCCAACCTTAACATCGGAAGGGAGAACAATGATGCCATCGTGCGATGCACCAACTCCAATTTCATCTTCGGCGCAAATCATACCAAACGATTCTTGTCCGCGTATTTTCGATTTTTTTATCACAAACTCCTTGTCGCCATCGTAAAGTACAGTGCCAATTGTTGCTACTATTACTTTTTGTCCTGCTGCCACATTTGGAGCGCCACATACAATAGTTAATATTTCAGGGCCACCAACATCAACAGTAGTTATATGAAGGTGATCGGAATCGGGATGGTTAATGCAAGTTTTTACATCACCTACTACTAGACCTTTAAGTCCGCCACGAATCGACTCTACTTCTTCAATATGGTCAACTTCAAGACCAATGCTTGTTATGGTATCAGCAATTTGTTGTGCTGTTAAATCTGTGTTGATGTACTCTTTAAGCCAATTGTATGAAATATTCATAGTTTACCCTTATTTTATAAAGTGGCAAAAATAATTTTTTTTCGTTCGTATGCCGACAAAAAGTGGCACTGAAAGCGGCAAAAACAAAAGGCTTTCGGTGTTTATTCCAAAAGCCTTTTGATATAGTAAAAGTTATATGATTCAATGCACTAAATGGTGCAAGATTTACGGCTCATCATTATTTGCAAATCGTTATCGCTCAATAAGTTATTAAAGAATAAAATACTAAACATTAATCCCTCGTTTTCACGATTCTCAATACTAATAAAACTATCACCATCGCCTATTGTCCAAAAAATACGACACCCCCCTTTGGCAAAGTTTTTAAGTTCGGGATCGTTTATTACTCTAGAGTCGTCGGTTCCATAAATGGCAGCTATTTTAACAACCATTTCTTTAACAACATTGATATCGAACCCACAACTTTTGCTTTTAAACACCACGTTTATTGGATTAACACCCACAATAACTTCTTTGTCGTACAATATGCGGAATTGAACTTGGTCGAAGAAGTTAAATTCTTTTTGTTGCAAATCGCGTTGATACGCAATCATTATAGTTGCTGGTGTTTCTTCGCTTTCGCATTCAGCAACATCATCACAAAAAAATTTCAGCAAGTCGTAATTCAATAAATTGAATAATTGACGTTCGGTTTGAGGGTGTTTCATTTATTGAAGGTATAGTTTAGGCGAAAATAGAAAAAACCTATGTTCTTGCAACATTTTTTTGTGGTCATGATGCAAAATTTATTGAAAATCAATCAATTCTGCAATCTTCTTCAAACTTCATTATCTACTGTAATTTTCGGCTTATATAATTACATTGCGCCAGTTTAAGCATAAAAAAATGGATCCATTCAACGACGAGTATTATATGCGCAAGGCCATTGTGCAAGCGCAAATGGCAGCACAGGCTAACGAAATTCCTATTGGTGCAGTGGTTGTGAGTCAAGGTAGAGTTATTGCTCAGGCACATAACCTTACCGAAACTCTTAACGATATTACCGCCCATGCTGAAATGCAAGCTATAACTGCTGCTGCCGATACCATTGGTGGCAAATATCTTACTGATTGCACTTTGTATGTTACAGTTGAACCTTGTCCTATGTGTGCCGGCGCTTTGTATTGGTCGCAAATTGGAAGAATTGTTTATGGTGCTAGCGATGCCAAACGTGGCGCATCAATGTTTAATGGCATTTTTCACCCCAAAACCGAGGTTGTTTCTGGTGTTCTTGCCGATGAATGTGCCAAACTGATGAAAGAGTTTTTTGCTGCTAAACGCAAATAAAAAAAGCCGCACCAAATTGAATTCGATGCGGCTCGTATTCCTAACGAATGATCTCTACTCGTAAATTTTGTGCTGACCTGCCAACAATGTGTTTTTAAGCAGACTAATAATGGTCATTGGGCCAACTCCGCCAGGAACGGGTGTAATGTAGCTACAAAGAGGAGCTACCTCATCAAACTTAACATCGCCTTTTAGTTTAAAACCGCTTTTGGTTTCAGGCGCTGGCAAACGATGAATACCAACGTCAATAACCACAGCTCCTGGTTTAATCATATCGGCGGTTACAAATTCAGGTTTACCAATTGCAACAATAAGAATATCGGCACGACGGCAAATTTCTTTAAGATTTTTTGAACGACTATGGCAAATGGTAACAGTAGCATTACCTGGGGTTGCCTTGCGCGACATAAGAATGCTAATTGGAGTTCCAACGATGTTGCTTCGGCCTAACACTACGCATTCTTTTCCTTCTGTATCAATGTTATAGCGACGAAGCAATTCTACAATACCAGCAGGTGTAGCAGGCAAAAAGGCAGGCAAACCCATTGCCATTCTACCAGTATTTATTGGATGAAATCCATCAACGTCTTTTCTATAATCAATGGTTTCAATCACTTTATTTTCGCTAATGTGTTTAGGCAACGGCAATTGAACAATCAAGCCGTCAACATTTGGGTCGGCGTTTATTTCGCGAATTTTTGCTAGCAATTCTTCCTCTTTAATATCTTCAGGAAAACGCACATCGGTTGACTCAAAACCAACTGCATGACAAGTTTTAACCTTACTGTTAACGTATGTAGTGCTAGCGCCATCGTTACCAACTTGAATAACTGCCAAGTTTGGGCGCTTTTCGCCACGAGCAACCATTGCCTCAACTTCGGCAGCAATTTCGGCTTGCATCTGTTTGTTTATTTCTTTTCCATCAATCAGTTCCATAGTATTTCGGTATTGATTCTTTGTTTTGTTTATTATCGACGCATTTGCGGCATATTCTGCATCATGGCTGCCATTTTTTTAGCGCCGCCATTGCTCATCATTTTCATCACCTTGCGTGTATCTTCAAATTGTTTCATTAATCGGTTCACTTCTTGAATGCTAGTTCCGCTACCTGCGGCAATTCGTTTGCGGCGACTTCCGTTTATAACATCGGGTTGTTCGCGCTCGCCTGGTGTCATTGAGTTAATAATAGCCTCAATTCCTTTAAATGCATTATCGTCAACGTCAACATCTTTCAGCATTTTTCCCATTCCGGGAATCATTGAAGCAAGGTCTTTAAGGTTACCCATTTTTTTCACTTGCTGAATTTGTTGCATAAAGTCGTTAAAGTTGAATTGGTTTTTGGCGATTTTCTTTTGAAGTTCACGTGCCTCTTCAGCATCGAACTGCTCTTGCGCACGTTCAACCAACGACACGATATCGCCCATTCCAAGAATACGGTCGGCCATACGGTCGGGGTGGAAAACATCAAGCGCATCGAGTTTTTCGCCTGTTCCCACAAACTTTATTGGTTTGTTTACTACCGAACGAATTGACAATGCCGCACCACCGCGTGTATCGCCATCAAGTTTTGTAAGTACAACGCCGTCAAAATCTAATCGATCGTTAAACTCTTTGGCTGTGTTTACTGCATCTTGACCAGTCATTGAATCGACCACAAACAATGTTTCGTGAGGTTCAACGGCTTTTTTAATAGCCGCAATCTCGTTCATCATTTGCTCATCTACGGCCAAACGACCAGCAGTATCGACTATAACTAAGTCAAACGATTTTTGTTTAGCGTATTTAATACCGTTTGTTGCTATTTTAACAGGATCGGTGCATCCTTCTTCGGTATAAACCTCAACCCCAATTTGTTCGCCCAACACTTTCAATTGGTCGATAGCAGCTGGACGATAAACGTCGCCAGCAATAAGCAATGGATTTTTGCCTTTTTTGGTTTTTAATCGGTTGGCTAGTTTTCCAGAGAAGGTTGTTTTACCAGAACCTTGCAAACCAGCAATAAGCACCACGGTAGGATTGCCTTTCATGTTCACATCGATTGACTGCGAACCCATAAGTTCAACAAGTTCATCGTGAACAATTTTTACCATTAACTGACCTGGTTTGATTGATGTGAGCACGTTTTGGCCAAGTGCTTTTTGCTTAACCGTATCGGTAAATGTTTTTGCTGTTTTGTAGTTTACGTCGGCATCAAGCAAGGCTTTACGAACCTCTTTTAGAGTTTCGGCCACGTTGATTTCGGTAATTTTGCCCTCGCCTTTCAGCAATTTGAAAGAGCGTTCGAGTTTTTCTGAAAGATTTTCAAACATATATTTGTGTAAATCAATTAATTATCGCACAAGATTGCTTTGTTTCTTTTTATTGCAAAGCGCACAAAAGTAATGAAAATTGCGCCAAAAAAAACCATGCTCGTCTGTTGGGCGCTTGTGCGATTTGTTATTTTCGCACCAAACTAAATTATTATTGAC
The DNA here is from genome assembly GCA_024405635.1 of Salinivirgaceae bacterium. Lineage (GTDB taxonomy): Bacteria > Bacteroidota > Bacteroidia > Bacteroidales > SZUA-534 > JAKSOL01. The sequence continues at coordinate 20,153 of JAKSOL010000009.1, forward strand.
ATGCAAGATCAAAATCAACAAAACAAACTAAATATTGAATTGAGCGAAGATATGGCTCAAGGTATCTATTCAAACTTAGCTGTTATAACACATTCGGGTACCGAATTTGTGCTCGATTTTATTAGTATGATGCCTGGAGTGCCAAAAGCTCACGTTAAATCGCGAATTGTAGTTGCTCCCGAAAATGCCAAAAGACTTTTGATGGCTTTGCAAGACAATGTTGCCAAATACGAGGCTCAATATGGCCCTATTCGCCAAAACGACAACGGAAATGCTCCAATGAATTTTGGCGTCCCAACTGCTAAGGCGTAGGCGCTGGTCTTCAGGCTCTAACAACAAAAAAAGCTCCCATTCTTATTTGAATTGAGAGCTTTTGTTTTTTATAATCAACTGCTTTTATTGCACCACAATAACCAAGTATTTTGATGCTCGCCAAAACTCTTCGTAATTTGTAACAACAAGGCTATCAACTAATTTGTCGCCATATATTTTATACGCCGATGTTGAATGAGCTGTAACCACATTGGCTTTTTTGGTTGAAAGTGGAAACGTTAGAGTTTTACGAATATCGATTATTGTAAAAACATCGTGATTGAACTCGTTCACTGCTCTGCGGCTTCCAAGAGCAAATTTGCCACGTTTATCAAGCACACCTACATCTTTTAACTCGCGCTCTGAGCCAATAATATAATAGCCCGTGTGCAAATCGGCATCTTGGCGAGCAATGGTTGCCTCGTTTTCAATTCGGCGCCCAAGTTCCTGATTCAATGCCGAATCGAGCAAACAGACATTAATATTCATCTCTTCCAATCGCTGACGGAGCGATGCTATTTCTGCATCTTTAGCCTCTATTTTAGCAACTAGTTGGTCTATCGATTTTTGTAAATCGGCATTTTTAATATTCGCCCTATTAAGCAATTGTTGTAGGTTCTCAACTCGGTTACGATTATCGAGCATCATTTTGTAAATCAAGTTAATATCGTTATTGATGCTCTCCTCGTTGTTTGCGCCTTCAATACCTTTTGCGTTTATTGTAATAATAGACTCTTGCTGTTTAATACTATTCAAATTTGACTCAATGGTAGCAAAAGTGTTGGCCATTGCCGATATAACCGAATCGCGAACTTTAAGTTCACTTAGTAACTGTTTATTTACAGTGCTCAACTCTGAATTACTGCTCACATTTGGCTGAAAATCTTGACATTGCACCAACAACAACGCCATAAAAGGAATAATTAGTTTTTTCATTTTTTCTCGCAATTTGTTGTTACAAATATAACTGCACTGACGATTTGATTTTTCATTCTTCGTCATAAAAGAACTTCAAATTTCAATTGTATTGCTTTGCTGAAAAATGGTGAAAAACTCAACTTTAAGCATCAGCATGAAAAATATACTTTTACACCAACAAATTGGGCATGGCACTCAATAGCGAAACACATAGTCAACTTGAATCATAAAGCACTACATATCATTACATTGCTTGCTTTTGTTGCAACTTTTTTTGCCAATTGCGGAGAAGAGTACGAGGCTAACATTTTTGAGAACGGCAAACTCAAGGTTGTAATTGAGGGGCAGTTAATCGACTCTACGGGAGTGAGTTATGTTAGGGTTACGCAAGCTGCTGGAATAACCGATTCGGTTGAATACTTTCCTATTGACAATGCTGAAGTGAGCATTACTGACCGTCGTGGGCATCGGTACAACATGATTAACACTCAAAACGGATATTACCGCAACTACGATTTAATTGGCAATGTTGACCAAACATATCTATTACATGTAAAAATTGGCAACGAGGTTTATTATTCGCACGCAAAAATGCCGCCACCAGTTCTACTCGATTCAATATCAATGAACTACAACAAGACATTTAATTTTCGCGACACCATTGGATACTACATCACTTTGCACTCTTCGCGTAACGACGACACTGTTCAATACTATCGCATACGCCTGAAAGTAAGGGGCAAAGAAGTTGATGCTCCATCAAATATGATGCTGTATGAAGATGCTCACCAATTGAACAAATATAGCATGCAGCTACCGTTTAGTTTTGCTGAAAACGACACTGTAAGCATAACTATATACTCGCTCACTAGCACAGCATACGAGTATTATTCATCGTTGCAAAAACTTTACAACAAGCAATATAGCAACATTCAACCACCCTCCATCAACCCCACAAGCAACATAGTTGGCGATGCTTTGGGCATTTTTCAAACGTCGGCCATATCGACCTATAGTATTGTAATTGATGCTCGACCAATGATTTATCTGCATGCGAAAAAGTGACACAACCACAAGCAAATCATATCTTAACTATAACTCAAAAAAAAAGCCTTCTATATTGGTCTACCAACGTACAGATACTAACAATTTGCAATAAAAAACGTTTCATAAGTGTTCTACTTTCGGCAAAAATGGTAGGCTTTATATATTACCTTGGTGCTTAGTTAAGGTTATAGCACCAAAACGTATATCATTTTGAGAATCAATAAAATAAAACAATATGAAAACAATAGCAATAGTTTGCGGCGGATACTCAAAAGAAGAGATTATTTCGCAACGCAGTGCCCAGCAAATAGCCGAGGTTATTAACGATGTTTACAATATTTATCGTGTGGTAATTGCACGTAACCGTTGGTATGCAGTTGCAGGCGTCCAAGAAATTGACATTGACCGCAACGATTTTTCGTTTAACCTAAACGGAAAGAAAGTGGTGTTTGATGCAGTATTTATGGCAATTCATGGTACACCGGGCGAAGATGGCATGCTTCAATCGTATTTTGACATGGTTGGCTTACCATACACATCGTGCAATGCGTTTGTTTCGGCACTCACTTTCAACAAATTCGCATGCAAGGTTTTTCTTAAAGAATATGGAATTCCTACTGCCGATGCAATTATTTTGCGCAAAGGGCAAACCATTACAAACGAAGAACTTGAAAAACGTTTTGGCTTTCCAATGTTTATTAAACCAAACAATGGCGGCTCAAGCTTTGGCGTTACCAAAGTAAAGCAATCTGCCGACATACAACCAGCCATTGAGCGTGCTTTTGATGGCGACACCGAAATTATAATAGAACCTTTTATTGATGGCGGCGAACTCACTTGCGGCGTTTTCAAATCGAGCAAAGACAACATTGTTTTCCCTCCTACCGAAATTGTGAGCAAAAAAGAATTTTTTGACTACGAAGCCAAATACACTCCAGGTCTTTCAGAAGAAATTACACCTGCTCGTTTAAGCGACGAACAAATGGCAAAAGTTCAAAATCGCACATCGCTTATTTACGACCTTCTAGGTTGCAACGGTGTGGTTCGCATCGACTATTTGATGCGCAACGGCGAGTTCTATTTTATGGAAATCAACACAGTGCCAGGAATGAGCAAACAATCCATAATTCCTAAACAAACCGAAGTTTACGGCCTACCGCTAAAAGAACTTTACATCAAACTGATTGACGATGCTATTGAAAGAGCTGGAAAATAGCCAATTCTAACTACTTAAATCGAAAAAGCATACCTATTATATTACACCCCGAAAGACGTCGTAAAACTTTCGGGGTTATTTTTTCAATATTTTTTTCAAATCGGTGTAGTTTTTAGAAACAATTTGCGACTAATAGAGCAAAAAAGGCCATTAAATGAATGCAAAAGAGAAAGAATTCGCAAGGTTAATAAGCGAACACAAGGAGACGATTTACACCATCTGCTTGATGAACGCCGCCGACCAAGACGAAGCACAAGACATAATGCAAGAAGTGCTAATAAACCTTTGGCGGTCGCTAAACTCCTACAGGGGCGAATGCAACATACGCACATGGATTTGGCGCATCAGCACAAACACTTGCATAACGTATTACCGAAAAGAAAAGAAACAACGCGAAACGCTGAAACTCGATGTGCAAGACTTGCTAAAAGTTGACGACGAAGACAATCGACAAATACAAATGCTTCACAACCGAGTATATAGGTTACGCCCATTTGACCGCGCAGTTGTTCTTCTTTGGATGGAAAACCTAAGCTACGAAGAGATTGGCCAAATTTTAGGCATCTCAGCAAAAAATGTTTCAGTTCGACTATTTCGCATCAAGGAACAATTACGCCAAATGTCAAACCCTGAAAACTAACTGATTATGGAAGACAACAACATACAAGAGCTATTACAGCTCAAGGAGCAAATGATAGTTCTAAAAAAGCAACTGAATAACAACACCATTATTAATAACGAGCGAATAATTAGTGTTACTAAAATCCACAATCCGCGCAATAAGAGAAAAAAATGGATTTGGGGGATATTGATTGGTGCTGCCATTACATCTAACATATTCCCTTCAATGGTAAATGTCAATGGCATTTGGCTAAAGATTTCACTTGCATTAATAGGTATATTTGGTCTAATAACATACTCTGCTCTTGTTTTTGGCGCAGGCGATAAATATTACATTGAAAACGGATTGCTAATAGTAAAGAATTGTTTTCTGCTATTAGGCAAACACATTGTTGTTAGCATCCCCATTTCGTCAATTCGATACGTTAGGATAATGAAAAAAACTACAATTAAACATTCGCTAGAAATATGCTACAACAAATACGACATGTATTGCATTGACCCTAAGGATATAAACAAATTAATTTACGATCTAACATGCATTAATCCCGAAATTGAAATTAGACACAAATAACACATACATCATTAAACCAATTGACCGCAAAAGAAAAAGCCCCGTACCGGAGTTCCGATACGGGGCTTAAATATTATCTAACTAATTGAATTAGATTGCGAAAGGATTTTCACCTGGATAAAGTTGTCCAGCAGCCAAAGGAGTGTTGATATCCTCAACACCAAGCAAGTGAAGAGCCTCAAACAAAATTTTGCCAACATTCTTGAATGCGTATGCACCATGGTGTGGGAAGCGTTTTCCAACAAGCACGTGACGATAGAAGCGAGCGAATCCTGGGATTGCAGCAACGCCAATACCACCGAATGAGCATGGATCAATGTCAAGGAAGTGACCCTCAGCAATGTAGCTTACTAGTTTGCTATCTGAATTTGATTGCAAACGGAACATTGTGGTTGCACTTGGTTTAATTTGACCCTCAAGAGTACCTTTTGTAATATCTGGGCTCATCAAACGAGCTTGGATAAGTTGGTATTTAATTTTGCAATCTTTCATGCACTCAGCGCAGGTGTTACCGCAGTGGAAGCCCATGTAAAGGTCTTGTTTGCTAGCACCTTTAAGATCTGCCCCTGAAGGGATAACATCGTCTGGAACAGAGTTGTTAATGTCAAGAAGAGTTGCAGGCATTTCAGAAGCGCACTCTGCCATGTATTCAGAAACTGCACCATAAAGGTCAACCTCGCAAGCTACTGGAATACCACGACCAGTAAGGCGTGAGTTTACATAGCAAGGCTCAAAGTGGAATACAGGTTGCCAAGCTGGCCAGCATTTGTTAGCAAATACTGCATAGTTTGAAGCACCGCGGTTGTTCTCGTACCAGTCAAGAAGAGCAAGTTCGAGTTGAGCCATTTTGTTGATGATTTCAGGATATGTGTTACGGTTGCCAAGTTCTTTCTCCATATCAGCAGCAATAGCTTTGATTTTTGAAGATTTTCTTGCCATTTTGTCGAACTGAACTTTCAAGTCAAGCTCTGAGTTTTCTTGAACCTCAACGCCAAGATCATAAAGAGGTTGAATTGGAGCGTTGCAAGCCAAGAAGTCGAATGGACGAGGACCGAAGCCGAACACTTTAAGGTTTTTCAAACCGATAACAACACGAGCGATGTGACGGAAATCAGCAAGTTCTTTAACAGCCTCTGCTGGTGTTACGTTTGGATACTCTGGGATATAAACTTTCAAGCGACGCAAACCTACGTTGTAAGAGAAGTTAAGAACACCGCAAAGAGCATCGCCACGGTCTGATGCAAGGTTTGCTTTACCTTCTTCTTTTGCAGCCAAAACCATAGCTGGGCCTTGGAACTTTTGAACAAACATTGTTGTTGGGCCCTCTGGACCGAAGTTACCAAGGAACATGCAAACAGCATTGATGCCGTTTTTCTTTGCCCAATCAAGGGCTTTCATTGTGTCTTTTTCGTTTTCGATGGTTACTGGGCAGTCATAAACTTCAGGAAGAGCTGCCTTTTGAACCTCTGCCATTAAGGCTGCCATACGAGCTTTGGTAAGTTCAACTGGGAAGCAGTCGCGGCTAACGCCTACAATACCAAGCTTTACTACTGGTTGATTGATCATAATTCTTAATTTTTTGGTGTTTATTATCTTTTTATCGTTTTTGTCTGCGGCAGAAAAAGGTCTGTCGCTTGGACAGACGAAGAAACAAAGTTTTTTTGATTAAATAACATTTCTCAAATAAAACTTTTTGAAAAAAATATGACTAGTGCGAAATATCAGTATCAAAACACCATTTCGCAATCATTTTGCAGCCATATTATGCTCTTTTAGCGCTGTTAATCGGTTTTTTGATAACAATGTTGGCTAAATCGGATTTGAAAAAACATAGCTTTCGTCACACCCATTTTGTTTCGCATCTGAACGCCTACTTTAATTACCTCAAACTTGTTATTTTTGTTACGATTATAAACTTTTAAAACTACTTGATATGAAGCGATTATTTGTTTTTGGTCTTTCTGCCCTTTTACTTTCTGCTTGTGGAAACAACTCATCTGCAAGTAAATCTGAAAATAGCATCAGCAACATGAAACTTGCAATTGTTGAACTAAACGGAACCGAACTGGTCAACAATGTGAACGACTCGCAACCTCAAATATTATTTATTGCCGACAGCAAAACTGTTTCGGCATCAGTAGGCTGTAACACAATAAACGCAACATACAGCGAAAATGGCAACGGCAAACTATCTATCGAAATGGCCTTGTCTACAAAAATGGCTTGTCCCGACGAACTGCGCGAAGATGAATTTGTTGACGCTTTTAACAAAATTGCCACTTACTCATTTGATGGCGATTTTGTTGTTTTCATTGATTCGGAAAACAACGTATTATTTAAATGCTCAAAAATTGAAAATTGCAAATAAACTCAGCATACTTTGCCACTATTAAACAACACTACAATATAAAAATGTAAAATATGAAAAGACTTTTACTACTAATTGCCACAATGTCAGCATTTGCTGCATGGGCTCAAAGTCCAGTTAAGCCTGTAAAAGCATTAACCGACAACAACCCTATTAACCCATTTAACTACTGCGCCGACCCTACTGCGGTTGAATATAACGGACGCTTGTATGTTTATGGAACCAACGACCACCAACAATTTGACTACACAAAGGGCAAAAAAGATAATGACTATGGTCAAATACGCTCAATTGTGGTAATGTCAACCGAAGATATGGTAAACTGGACATGGCACGGCGCCATTGACATGGCCGCAGTGTGCAAAGGATGGATAGCATGCTCATGGGCACCATCAATCACTAGCCGAGTTGAAGCCGACGGCCTTACACACTTTTACCTATACTTTGCAAATAGCGGTGGCGGTGTAGGCGTTGTAACAGCAACATCGCCACTTGGTCCTTGGAGCGACCCATTGGGACATCCACTAATTACTTATCAAACACCCGGACTTGGCGACTGCTGTTGGCCATTTGACCCAGGAGTGGTTATTGACGAGAGCGGAACAGGTTGGCTCGCCTTTGGTGGTGGCGACCCAAAAGCATCAGATGCTACAGCACTAATGCCACGCAACACTCGCCTTGTGAAATTGGGCGACGACATGATTTCGTTTGCGAGCGACATTATTGAGCTTCCAACACCTTATCATTTTGAAGCTAGCGAGTTGAATATAATTGGCGGAAAATTTGTGTACTCATACTGCACCAGTTGGGCTGACCGTGTTGATGCAGATTGGGCAACATACTCAACCACCGTTGCTAAACCAACAACTTGCAGCATGTGCTACATGACATCAACCGACCCACTCAATCCCAACAGTTGGATTTACGAAGGTCAATTCTTCTCAAATCCAGGCGATTACGACGGCTTTTCGTGGGGAAACAATCATACTCACTTCCAAAAATTTAAAGGCAAATACTACCTTATTTATCACAACAAAGCTTTAGGTAAAGCTACAGGTTACAATAATGGATACCGCTCGTTAGCTATAAACGAAATGGAGGTTGACGAAGTAAATGTTAAAATTCCTTTGATGAAATCAGCTCCAGCAGCTGGCCCTGCCCAAATTGTTGAGTCGCGCCCAAATATTGAGCAACTACAACAAGCTGCAACCATTTGGAACGCATCGGGCGTGAACATGAAATTTAACGACACCAAAGAAAAACAAGTGGTAAGCTCCATTAAAATGGGAGGCTGGACTGCAGTTAAACAAGTTGTTGCCAACAACGATGTAAAATCGTTCAGTGCTAAACTTAAAGGCACCGGTGTGCTTGAAGTTCGCGTTGACGGTTTGGACGCAGAAGCAATTGCAAAAATTGAATTCTCAAGCACTGAATTTGCAAATTATAGCGTTAATCTTACCAAATCGCTTAATGGCGTTCACAACATTTTCTTTGTTTTCACCCGTTCCGATAACGAAAAAGTTGAGTTTGAAGAGTGGCAGTTTAACAGCATCGCGATTGCTGAAAACACTGCATCAACATACGATTTTGAAAACACTGCGCTAGGCTCATACACAGCTTTTGGTGCAACTGACAAGGCTGCCATTGTTGCAAATCCAATTGTTTGCGACGTAAATCAATCAGCACAAGTTCTTCAAGTGTCGCCTACCGCTATTGGCGCTTCACTATTAACACTTGGTGTTCCTGCAAATTACGAAATTGCATCAATCAAGTTCGACTTTGTAAATTTGGGTATCACTAATGATAACACACCTATCCAAGCAAAAATTACCGATGCCGAAGGCAATGATTTGAGCCAAAGCACATTACTATCGGGCACCGACTGGGTTTCGGCATCAATCGACCTAAAAAATGCTGGTTCTTACAACTCAATCAACATTGCGTTTAACGGCATTGGCGATTCGTTCTGCATCGACAACATTGTTCTTGTGGGCAAAAAAGGCGATATGCCCGACGAACCAACCTACTGCATTACCGTTGTTGCAAACGACACTGCACTTGGTTCAGTTAGTTATGAGATTGAAGGCTACGCCGACCTTACAGCATTGCATGTTGGCGATTACTTTACCGTTACCGCCACACCAAAAGACAACTGCAAGTTTGTTAAATGGAGCGACGGCTTGACCAAAAACCCTCGCCGTTATACCGTTGGCGTTTCTGATGCAAAACTTACAGCCTATTTTGATAAGCTATTCCCCGATGCAATTAATACCAACCTTGCAACTGACGAGGTTATAAGCATTGAACGTTTTGACATAACTGGCCGTCGTTTGTTGGAACCTGAAAATGGAATCAACATTATTCGCAAAACTTACAAAAGTGGCCGCGTTGCTAGCGAAAAAGTATTTGTAAACATTAAATAGGTAACGGAGCTACTACTCCATCCTTTACACTCAAAAGGCTGATACATTGTTTAATGTATCAGCCTTTCTTTTGTTTGCATTTAAACATTATAGCACAACGGTCAACACACCAACGTTCAGATAAAACAATTAGTTTTGGGCACAAAAGAGCACACTAACCTTTTATGAAACTACAAAACATTTTACACAACATGCTACGCCTACAATTATTATGGGGCGCTGCAATTGTTTTCGGCCTTATTTATGGGCTACAGCGATATATTTTGTTCGATATTGAACAAACTAGGCTATTTGTATACGAATCAACAGTAATCGCAAACATTATTTCCTGCGCAGGTGGATTGTCAGACCTTGTTGCGTTGTGGCTACAGCAGTTCTTCCGCTTCAACTTTGCGGCACCAGCAATACTCACTATTATATCGATAGTAATTACCATTAACCTTCAGTGCGTTTTCAAAAGTGTAGCAAATAGGGCTCTCACCGTTTTTGAAGTACTTTGCAGTTGGATACCATCGATGCTTTTAGTTGCATACAATTGTTTTATTTATTCAATCACAGGGCACATTGCCTTGCTTTTTGCCACTGTTGGACTACTTGTTTACGCTAAGCACATAGTTAAATGTAAAAGCACAATTGCTTCAAGCATACTCACACTACTATTAATTTTAACTGTAGGCTTTGTTGCATCAACTTGTGTGTGGCCAATGGTAGTTACCATGCTGATAATTAGTTATCACAAAAGCAACCGAACAAATATGATTGTGATTGCAATTTCGGCAATAATTATGGTTACTATGGCCCAGCTAACATGCGTTGCCCTCAATAGTAGCGAGTTATTTTCGCCCAATATTTTCACAATTCGCACAAGCAAACCATCGCCCATGATTTGGATTTGGATATCGTTAGTTTTGTTTGTTGCATTAGCAATTATAAAGCAATACCAAGCCGATGCCGCAAAATATATCGGCACAATAGGGTTGCCATTTCAATAATTACACCCGTTGCCATCAACGATCAATCGGCAATTGACCTGCTTTGGTTGCAACGACAAATGGACACCGGCAACTATAACGCTGCATACGAATTTACATACAAGCACATCAACAATGCCTACATGTCTAACATATACAGCAAATTGATGAGCATGACAGGACAAATGCAAGTTACTGTAGGAAAGACAATTGTAAACGAGGTTCAATTAATTCTGCCCGAACAAAGTGAAGCATATATCCGCCGAATGCTTATGACAAACTATTACTACTTAGGTTATGTTAATGGCGCACAACGAATGGCTTTTGAACTAAACGAACAAACCATTGGAATGATGCGTCCCGATGCACTTATTGTACTTGCTCGCACAAATATTATTCAGGGAAATTACGCAGTGGCACAGAAATACCTTAACCATTTAAAAAACAGCCTTTTTTACAAAAAAATAGCCGAACACTACAGCAAATACTTGTGGAACGAAAAAGCTATAGCCTCAGCACCAGAATTTAGTGCTCGACGTTTGGCGCTAAACATTCCAACCATTCCCGACCGACTGATAGAACCAAAATATCTTATCAAACAAATTGCGCAAGCATCGCCATCGCTTCCTGCAAAAATTTATTACGAAGTATATGAAGCACTAGGCGCTTACAATGTTGAAGAATAAAGTTTTTTGAAATATGAATTTGAAACTAACCAGCATAGTTGCTACTATTTGCATTGCCCTTTGTGCATGCAATAAAAAAGGAACAATAACAGAAACCGACAACGGCAACTACACAATTTTTCCCGATTACAAAAATGTAACCATTCCTTGCAACATTGCCCCACTCAATTTTTCGCTTATTGATGCTCCTGACGCTGAATATGCATTATTTATTGAAGGAAACGAGCAATCGATATGGGTGAATGCCAAAGGAAAAGATTTTTTCATTGCGTCAAACAAATGGGAAAAACTGCTGAAAAGCGAATCCGAACACACGCTAACTTTTACAATTGCCCACAAGCAAGACAACAAATGGATTGGAAGTGCACCTTTTGTTGTTAACGTTGTTCCCGACCAAATTGACGATTACATAACATATCGTTTAATTCCTCCAGGCTACGAAAACTGGACCAACATGGGAATATACCAGTACCAACTTTCGACATCGAAACAAACCACAATTTTTGACAACTCGCACACTGGGCTTAACTGCGTTAATTGCCACACAGTTGGCAGTCAATCGCCACAGCGCACTCTGTTGCACATGCGCGCACAAAATGGTGGCACATACATTAATCGCAACGGACAAATTGAACGCATTGATGCTAAAACCGACTCAACAATATCGGCCTTTGTTTACCCGGCTTGGCATCCAAATGGACAATTTATTGCTTTTTCAAACAACATTACAGCTCAAACTTTCCACACATCGCACCCAAACCGAGTTGAAGTATTTGATGATGGATCGGATATAATAATGTACGATGCCGACTTTCACGAAATCTTTACATCTCCGCTACTCAAACAAGCTAACGTTTACGAAACCTTTCCAGCCTTTTCGCCCGATGGCAAGTGGCTATATTTTTGTAGCGCACCAGCAGTTGAGCAAGTTGAGCTAAACTTTGCCAATGTACACTACTCGCTTTGCCGCATTGCTTTTGATGCCGATAGCCGAAGTTTTGGAACCACAGTTGACACAATATATAATGCCCGCATAATGGGCGGCAGCGTTTCGTTTCCTCGCATTTCGCCCGACGGACGAATGCTTGTCTTCACCTTGAGCCAATTTGGCAACTTTAGCATTTGGCACCGCGATGCCGATTTATATGCCATCGACTTTACAAAACGCACATTACATCGAATTGACGAAATAAACTCACCCGACGTTGAAAGTTATCACTCATGGAGCAGCAACAGCCGTTGGTTAGTGTTCAGTTCGCGCCGCGACGATGGCCTATACACTCGACTCTATTTTGCATATTTCGATGCTAATGGTCGAGCTCATAAACCATTTATGCTACCTCAACAAAATCCAGCCAAGCATTATTTGCAACTCGATTTTAGCTACAACATTCCTGAATTTATGACAGGACCAGCCATTGTTAAAACAAAACAACTATACAAAGCATCGCAAGCTGAAATGATTGAAGCTAAATACATTTATTAAGCCCTTCCCCCAACCAACAAAAAAACGCTCGTAAACTTTTCTGTTTACGAGCGTTTTTTTACTTAACACACACTTTGTTTTAATTCTTGCAACAACAATGTTCGTGCTGCTCATGATCGTGATTATGTTCTTGTGCTTGATTATGGTTTTTGCAACAGCACGACTCCTTTTCACTTTCGTGAACATGCTCATGTTCATGTTCATGTTCATGCTCACCGGCACAGCAACAATGCTCGTGCTGATGGTTATGATCCGCTCCTTCATGATTGTGAGGGTGGGTGTGATGGTGCCACAACGCATTAACCAGTAGAAGTGCTAAAACTATTGTACAAATTGTACAGAACAAACTAAACGACTCGTGGCATGTATCCACCGAACTTACTGTTGGCATAAACCACTCTGCTGGCAACAAATAATCAATTCCTATTCCAAACAAAATACTTCCACTAATGATTGACGCCAAATAGGTTATTAATGTGCGACGACCTAATATTTTGTTTATCACCAAAATAGAAGCAACATTGCATGCAGGCCCAGCCATAAGCAACACTAACGCTGCCCCAGGTGTTAATCCTTTTAACATTAGCGCCACTGCAATTGGAATGCTACCTGTTGCACATATATACATTGGTATTGCAATACAAAGCACAAGCAACATGCTCAAAAAAGTATTGTCTTTAAATACCTCAAAAAAACTATCAGGAACAAGCACTGTTATTAAGCCTGCCACTATCAAACCTACTACAAGCCATTTGCCTATATCTTCCATCATTTCAACAAAAGCATAACTCAAAGCTTCTTTCATTCTTCCAGCAAAACCATTAGCAGGTTTTGTTTTTCCACAGCCACAACCACCTACTTCAACATTCAAGTCGCCATCATCTTTTCTATTACGATTAGCAACATTCACCATTTGTCCTCCAAAAACTGCAGTTATCAATGCGGCAAATGGTCTAATAATGGCAAAAGGCAACCCCATAAGCGAATAAGTAGCTATTATCGAATCAACTCCCGTTTGTGGCGTAGCAATCAAAAACGAAACAGCCGAGCCTTTTGAAGCTCCTTCTTTTCGCAACGACATTGCCGTTGGAATAACTCCGCACGAACACAATGGCAAAGGAATGCCAAACAATGCCGCGTAAATAACCGAACTTAAACTATTGCCCGACAAATACTTACTATAAAGATTCCCGGGGATAAAAGCATGCATCAATCCTGCAAGCAAAAAACCTAAAAGAAGATACGGAGACATTTCGTTTACTATCTCCAAAATTTCAGATAAAACATTAATTAAACTTTCCATATACATATTATTTTAAGTGTGTCAATCAAAAACCGACGCAAAGAAACACTCCAATTTTTGCAACTCAGTTGCAAAGTGAACCCTCACTCATATTTTAACCACACTATATATAATAGCACACTAAACCTTTATCTTTGCCACATGAACAACAAACAAATAGAAAACATTTTATCAGGAAACGGCATACATCCTACAGCAGTGCGCGTAGTAGTATGGAACGCCATAGCCGACAAGCACGAGCCGTTTACCCTAAAAGATGCCGAACAATGGCTACCCTACACCGACCGCAGTAGCATATTTAGAACCCTAAAACTCTTTGCCGACCAACATTTGCTACACGAACTTGACGACGGCTCGGGCATACGCAAGTATTGTTTATGCAGATGCGAGTCGAAGCAACATATAGGCCATGTTCACTTTACTTGCACTAGTTGTGGGAAAACATTTTGCCTTGACAATTGCCACATACCAAGCGTTATATTACCCAAAGGATATACACAACACGAAGCCGAGTACTTAATAAAAGGTATATGCAGCAATTGCCAATAAATATTTTAAGGCAGAAATCATAAAATTCAAAAACCATTATCAATAAATAGGCAAACAACCGTAAATGGTCAAACGCATTATAAATTAATAGATTACGCAAACAACATAAAAAGCAACAAAATACTCCACCCAAAAAAACGCTCTATTGGTCCAAAAAAAGCAAATATTTCTTGCATAAGAGAACAAATAGTAGTTATTTCGACCCGTTAAAAATTTATTTATTAAACCTTTTAAAAACTTTAAACAATGAAGAAATTCGTTTTTGGTGCTTTGGCACTATGCGCATTGGCATTCGTTTCTTGTAAAGACGACGATGACAAAAAAAAAGAAGAAGTAAAAGTAACCATTAAAGAGGCTACTCTTTCTTTGAAAGTTGGTGAAACAGCAACTTTGACTGTAACCCCAGCTGACGCAGCTTTGACATCAAACAATGCTGAAGTTGCAACTGTTGACGCTAAGGGCGTTGTAACTGCTGTCGCTGCTGGTGAGGCTGTAATCACAGCTACCAAAGGTGACAAAAAAGCAGAATGCAAAGTAACCGTTACTGCTAAAGGTGAAGAAACTCCAGAAGATCCAAAAGATCCAAATGGAGCTAAAAGTAGCATCGGTAATGTTGATGGTGTAGTTCCTGGCGGTGAAGTAAAAGAGCAAGAGGTTTACATGTCAGTATCTGGTAACCCAGAGCCAACTGCTCAAAAAATCAACATCGAGGCTGGTTCTTTCGATGCAAAAGGTATCGTTAAAGTTGTTTTGACTTCAACTGCTGACGGTTCATACTGGAAAGAAGACGGTAGCGCATTCGCAGGTCGTGAGGAAGACGTTCCAACATTTGAGAACGTATATGTTTGCCCAACAACCGATATGGCTGCTAACCCATGGGATAACCAATTCTTCATCCAATGCACTGAAGATGGTTGGGCTGCTGGTGAGACCCACAAAGTATCTTACTTCATCGGTACACTACAAGCAACTCCATTTGTAACAGAAGCTTCTGATGGTTCAGACTCTACCTACTACAAATCAATCGGTGCACAATGCCACACTAACGTAGGTGATTACAAACACTGGAAGGGTGCTGGTAACGGCCAATGCATCGTTGACGGTAAATGGCACAAAATCGACGTAGATTACACTGTTGATGCTGACGCTGATGGTATGAAAACATTCGCATTCAACTTGAATGATCCAGCTCCAGCTAACATCTTCTTCTTCACTGAGATCTCTGTTGAGTAATCTCTATCTTTAGAAGATTAAGTAATACGGCTCGCCCTTCGTTTTGCAACGAAGGGCGAGTTTTTTTATGCACATTTTTGAAATATGCCACGTTCTCAATGTGTTATTGCCAAACTATTAAAAGCAGACCAAGCGATATGTATTTGGCAAAATTTTAACACCTTTGACACACTTATAAAAACATTATCTTTATTAAACTAAAACACAATGACACTAACAAAGTATCTGGCAATAGCAACGGCTGCGTTGCTCGTTTCGTGCACAGCAAACAACATCACACCTATTACTACAATTAGCACCGGAGCAATTGAAGGAGTTTACTCCGAAGGTGTATATGCATTCAAAGGCATACCGTATGCAAAAGCTAAACGTTTTCAACCTGCTGAGGTGGCCGACTCGTGGACAGATACTTTAAAATGCACAGAATATGGGCCATGGGCTAAACAAGCCGAAAACGATGGTCGCTCAGTTGAAGGCAAAGGCGACTTTATGGTAAATGTTTGGACTACAGGACTAAACGATGGAGGCAAACGCCCAATTATGTTTTGGATTCATGGTGGAGGTTTTTCATTTGGTTCTGCCAACGCCGACCCTACCGATGGCGTTCATCTTGCTCAAAAAAATGTTGTTGTGGTAAGCATCAACCACCGTTTAGATGTTATGGGATTTTTAGACCTTTCGGCTTTTGGAGGAAAATGGGAAAACTCGGTGAATGTTGGCATGACCGACATTATTGCTGCATTAAAATGGACCCAAACAAATGCCGAAACATTTGGTGGCGACGCTAACAACATTACAATTTTTGGAGAATCGGGCGGTGGCGGCAAGGTTGGCACTTTGCTATGCATGCCCGAAGCTAAAGGGCTATTTAGCAAAGCTATTATTCAAAGTGGCGCAAAAATCAACATAACAAATAGCGAAATATCAAAACAACTTGGCAAAAACGTAGTAGCAGAATTGGGGTTGTCGGCCGAAACCTTAGACCAAATACAAACCATTAGCTACGACACTCTGCTAAAAGTAAGCCGAAAATGCCAAGCCGAAATACTTGGACCACGAGCACCTGGCAGTGTTAAAATGTGGGGATTTTGCCCTACTGCCGATGGCAAAACTCTTTTGCAGCAACCTTACACACCAGGATTTGCTAATCTTGCCAACAATGTTCCAATTATGATAGGCACAACGTTTAACGAACTTGAACGTAAATACTATACCGACACAACACTAACCCAAGCAAAAGCCGACTCAATTCTAGAAAAACGATATGGAGACCAAAAAGAAGAGTTTGTTGCAGCATTTAAACAAGCATACCCTACTCGTAACTTAGCCGATATGCTTGGCATTGATGGCAATATACGCGCATTTACTTTAAATACCGCTGATGCAAAATCGGCAGTTGAGGGTGGCGCCCCTGTTTACGTTTACTTGCTTACTTGGGTGAGCGACATTGACGAGGGCGGCAGCGGTTGCTATCACTCACTCGACATTCCACTTTGCTTTAACAACCCATACGACGAACGTTACCAAGTAAAAGCAGGCGACGAAAAGGCCCGCATTGTAGCCGACCGAATGAGCAACCTTTGGGTAAGTTTTGCAAAAAACGGCACCCCAACTTCTAATGGAGTTCCAACATGGACTCCATACACAAAAGAAAACGGAGCAACCTTGATTATTGACAATCAGTTTGAAATGAAAAACAACTTTGACCGCGAATTACAAAACATTCTCTTTTCAAAGTTGAAATAACCAAAACTCAACACTTTGCTCAACAATGTTCAAATACATTCTTTTTGACCTTGATGGTACACTAACCGACCCTAAAATAGGTATTACAACTTGTGTACAATATGCTCTTGCGTCATTTGGAATACACGAACCTTGTCTTGATAAACTTGAACCGTTTATTGGTCCGCCACTAAAAGATAGTTTCATGCAGTTTTACGGCATGAACGAACAAGATGCGTGGCTTGCATGCGAAAAATACCACGAACGTTTTGATGTTTTAGGAATTTTTGAAAACGAAATATATCCCGGCATTGCAACAATGCTAGAACATCTTTGTGCATCGGGCAAAAAGTTAGCCATAGCATCAAGTAAACCCACCGACTTGGTTGAGCGAATATTACAACACTTTAACATTGCCCAATATTTTACGCATGTTGTTGGAAGCGAGAATAGAGGAAAAATACGCGGCACAAAACAAGAAGTGGTGAAAGAAGCCCTATGCCGATTACTTGGCAATGAATTTAACAACATCAGCAAAAACAACATTGCCATGGTTGGCGACCGCAAATTTGATATTGAAGGAGCAAAAGCCTTTGGGTTAACAAGCATTGGTGTATCGTTTGGATACGCCGCACCATGTGAACTTGAAACCGCCGGGGCCGATTTTATAGTTAACTCAGTTAACCAACTACAACATATTTTAAATCAGTAATATATGTATTTCGAACTTTCGGACGATATTATATTTCCCGATCCTAGGCTTATTTTAGGCGAACACCAGTCCGAAACTCTTTATGCACTTGGCGGCGACTATCAACCCAAACGAGTTCTTGAAGCTGCACGATGGGGAATTTTCCCTTGGAGTCCATTCCGTTCGCCCATAAAATCGTGGCATTGCCCAGCCGAGCGATTCGTAATTTTTCCTAACGAGATACACATCTCGCACTCAATGCGCCAATTAATAAAAAAAGGCACTTACCGACTATCGGTTGATGAAGATTTTGAAGGAGTGATAAATGGTTGTGCCGAATTTCGCATCGATAGCGATGGAGCTTGGCTTGGAGGTGATTTGATTGATGCGGTTATTGAACTACACAAACAAGGGCATGCACATAGCGTAGAAGTTTGGGACGGCGAAAAACTAGTTGGAGGTTTATACGGAGAACTAGTTGACGGCATTTTTTTTGGCGAGAGCATGTTTTCGCGGGTACCAAGCGGTAGCAAACTGGCTCTCATACATTTAGCCAAATTGATGCAAGAAAAAGGGTATCTTTTTATCGATTGCCAAATGCCAACCGACCACCTAAAAAGCATGGGAGGACGAACAATCAGTTACGATGAATACTTGCAACTAAAAGGCATAAGCGAAGGGCCTTCAGCTTTACGACCACAACAACTTAGTTGGCTTAATCCAAAAGTTCAAGCTTTTGATACTCAATTAAATCCGATTAAAAGCAGTCAATCGTTCATCAATTTTCTAACATACTGCGAGTTTGACGTACGACTACTTGATATCAACTACATAATTAGTCTTGATGACCACAACCGCGAGTTTGCCACGTACATACGAAACAACATGGTTGCATTTATCAGCGATAAAATGAAAAAACAAACACCAGTAGAGTTTGTTGAAATTGAAAAAGCTGAAAATGAAAAAGATACCTTGATTTGGATATCTAAGTCGTGGGACGAACTAACCACATACGACTTGTACGACATACTTAAACTCCGATCGGAAGTATTTGTAAACGAGCAAAACTGCACATATCAAGACATGGACGACAAAGATCAAAAAAGCCTGCATCTTATGTGCATGACCACCGAAGGCGAATTAGCAGCCTATCTGCGCATCATTCCCAATGGTATTGAAAGCAAAACCGAAGGTAGCTTGGGAAGAGTTATTGTAAGCAAATCATTTAGAGGCAACGGAATTGGCCACAAACTAATAAACCGAGGCATTGAGTTATACAAACACGAAGTTGGTCGCAAATACCCAATAACAATTCACGCACAATCGCATCTCGAAAAATTTTACGCTAAACACAACTTTGTAGCCACAAGCGACCCGTTTATGTACGAAGGACTAATGCACACCTTAATGAAACTCGAATTTTAAACTCCGAATTGAGTATCAAACAACACTATCATAAAAACACGCAACCATCTATGGCTCAACTAATTTTCCCCACAAAAGAAACAAAAGAGCAAAACTGGGAAATACTTTCATCGCAATATGTTATTCAACGGCCATGGCTAACAGCCAGACTCGACCAACTTCAAATGCCAAACGGCCATATATGCGACGAATGGTACGTACTTGAATACCCACATTGGGTTAATGTAATTGCAATAACCACTGACGGCCAACTAATTATGGAACGGCAATATCGCCACGGATTGCAACGCTTTGCTTGGGAAATACCAGCAGGAGTAGTTGAACAAAACGAAACACCTGAACAAGCAGCAAAACGCGAACTGCTTGAAGAAACAGGATTTGGTGGTGGCATTTGGACTGAAATGATGCAACTTTCGGCCAACCCAACAGCAATGAACAACATTAACCACACTTTTCTTGCTACTAATGTTGAGCAAGTTTCGCAACCAAACCAAGAAAGTACCGAAGACATAAGCGTATGGCTTATGAAACCTAACGAAGTTTTAGCCATTCTTAAAAATGGCGGCATCGACCAATCGTTGATGGCCGCTCCACTTTGGAAATACTTTGCAGAATCAAAAACTACGCTTTAACCATTTATGTAAAAAGACGTATTAATTATATATTTAGGCATTGAAACATTTATGAACATGAAAAAAACTATTCTATCGGCAATGACTATTGTTGGAACTATGGTAGCCTGCACAACTAGCGAGCCTAAACTGGGCAAATCGTCGATTGACGACATTATTGCCGCAATGACAATTGAAGAAAAAGCACACATTATTATTGGCACTGGAATGGACAATCAAGGCGACACTGCCGTGGTTGGAAACACAAAACACATCATTCCCGGAGCAGCAGGAACAACTTCATTAATTGAGCGTTTAGGCATTACTTCAATGGTACTTGCCGATGGTCCAGCAGGTTTACGCATCAACCCTCAGCGCGAAGGAGTTGACCGCACATTTTTCTGCACCCATTTCCCTATTGGCACATTGCTAGCCTCAACATGGAACCAAGAATTAGTTGAACAAGTTGGTCAAGCAATAGGCAACGAAGTACTTGAATATGGTGTTGATGTTTTGCTTGCACCTGGATTGAACATTCACCGCAACCCTCTTTGTGGCCGAAACTTTGAATATTACAGCGAAGACCCTCTTGTTACTGGTAAAATTGCATCGGCCTACGTTCGCGGAGTTCAAAGTAACGGAGTTGGTGTTTCGCTAAAGCATTTTGCTGCCAACAATCAAGAGAGCAACCGCATGGCAAACGATGCGCGAATGTCAACACGTGCATTGCGCGAGATATACCTTAAAGGTTTTGAAATAGCTGTAAAAGAAGCTAAACCTTGGACTATTATGACATCGTACAACCATATAAACGGCACATACACTTCGGAAAACAAAGACCTGCTACTCACCATTTTACGCAACGAATGGGGATTTGATGGCACTGTTATGACCGACTGGTATAGCGGTAACAATGTTGTTGCACAAACCGAGGCTTGCAACGACATGATACAACCAGGAACCGACCGCCAATTTAACATTCTTGTTGACGCCATAAAAAACGGCAATATATCAGAAGATGCTGTTAATCAAAATGTTAAACGCATTTTGCAACTAGTAACAAAAACACCGCGATTCAAAGGATACCAATTCAGCAACAACCCCGATTTAAAAGCTCATGCTCAAGTAACTCGCCAATCGGCAACCGAAGGCATGGTATTGCTTAAAAACAACAACACTTTGCCGCTATCAAAAGAGGTGAAAAATGTTGCACTTTTTGGATGCACCTCATACCTGTTTATTGCAGGCGGAACGGGCTCAGGCAATGTTAACCGAGCATACACAGTGTCGCTACTCGATGGCCTGACAAATAATGGTTACAATGTTGATAGCACATTTACCAACACATACCAAACCCACATTGACGCAGAAAACGAGCGCAACCATTTTAATAGTCCAAACGCTGTTTTGTACACAGCAAAACGTCCGGTTGAATTGATTCCAGATGCACAAAAAATGAAAGTTCAGGCCGAAAAAACTGACATTGCTATAGTAACAATAGGCCGCAATTCGGGAGAATTCTTAGACCGCACAGTTGCCGATTTTTCACTATCGTCAGAAGAACAACAACTTGTAAGCAACGTTTGCAAAACCTTTCATGCTGCAGGCAAAAAAGTAATTGTTATTCTAAATGTTGGTGGCGTTATTGAAACCGCATCGTGGAAAGACCAACCAGACGCAATATTATTGGCATGGCAACCTGGACAAGAAGGCGGAAACTCAATTGTTGACGTACTTAACGGAACTATATCGCCAAGCGGAAAACTTCCAATGACATTCCCAATAAACTTTACCGACCATGCTTCATCGGCAAATTTCCCAATTGAGGCTCGCCCTACTCACTACGAAACCGTTGGCGCCGCAAAAACAGAAGTTAAGAATTGGGACTACACCAATTACGAAGAAGATATTTATGTTGGCTATCGTTACTTCGATAGTTTTGAAAAAGAAGTATCGTTCCCATTTGGCTACGGTTTAAGCTACTCTACTTTTGAGTATTCAAACATTGCGGTTAAATCAAATGCAAACGAAGTATCAGTTTCGTTCTCAATAAAAAACACGGGCACGGTTGCTGCTAAAGAAGTTGCACAACTTTACATTTCGGCTCCTAATGCTAAGAGCAACAACAAACCCGAAAAAGAGTTGAAAGCCTTTGCCAAAACCACAGAACTAAAGCCTGGCGAATCGCAAACCATAACCTTAACAGTTAAAACTGCCGACTTGGCTTCGTTCAATTCAGAGGCAAGCGCTTGGCAAACCGATGCTGGAACCTACAAAATTCTTGTAGGCGCTTCGTCGCGCGACATTCGCCTTACTTCCGAAGTTGAAGTTGATGCTCTTGAAGCAAAAGTTAACAACGTGCTAAATCCACAAGTTGAGCTCAACTTGCTTAAACGATAAAGCACTTTTATCATAACAAAAAGGCGCGTGCAAAATCTGTACGCGCCTTTTGTTTTATATATTCCACTATGTTTCTGCGTTTTATCTCCTATAAAAGCACTAAATACGAACATCGATATTCTCTATTGCATTCAATAGTTTTTTAGCATTAGCATTATTGTCATAATAATTCAATGCCACCCTACGCTTGTCCACATCATTTTCAGTAAAAGCTACATTTTGCAACTTGTGGCACAATAAACGCAACTCCTCTTCGGTTTCAAATTTCATCACCAAATCATCCAAATCAGTACCGTCAAGCATCATGTTGTTAGCAATGCAATGACGACCTTTATATAAGGAATCGATTAATTTCAGTTTTACCCCAGATTTGTGGAAAGTTGGCAATACTATTATATGCGCATTAGCAACTATTTCGTCCATTGCTTCAGCATCAGGATTAACAATCAACCGCACGTTTTTGGTTGCCTCAACAAGTTCTTGCAAATTTTTGCTTGGCAATCGACCGGCTATTACAACGTTCACTGCAGTTTCTCGTAACGATTCAACAACAAACTTTGCAGCCAATTCGTTAGACAACAACGATAAATCGGCATGAAACAAAACGTATTTTCCTATTCCAGTTAATGACGTTACATTATTATTTGAGTGAGCAGGCGGCAACCACACCGATTTTCCATACTTATCGTTAAAATACCGATTCTCGCTTTTAGAAATAGATGCTATTAATTGTGCATTATGCAGAACCTTTTCATAACTGCGCAACCTTTTACTTTCAGTATAGAAGTATATTTTTTTTAGCCAATTTCGTTCGTTATTAAAAAGCTGACGATAATATTCGTGTTCACAATTATGAGCACGAACAATCTTAACCCTATTTCGCAATTCTGGTCTATTAAGCAACAATGTTGTGTGTAGTCCCTCAAACAAAATAGGATAATCGTCTTTTAATAAGTTTTGTAATAACGCATTGCTCTCGCGCGATTTCACTATATACGGGATAGAAGAGAATGCACTCAATATGCTAGTATTCCGGTTATAATAGTTTACAGAGAAACAAAAATCTTCAAGAAGATGGTGCGGTGCCCTATTATATACAAAACAATGCAGATGAACTTTTACTCCAGCCTCAGCCAAAGCCTTTGCCCGATAGTAAATATCAATCACACCACCATAGTTGGCAGGGAAAGGAACATTAAGGCTAATTATGTGAAGATGCTCAACCACCATTATTATTCAAGAATAAAAGAATAAACCAACAGCATTTATGGGTTCCACCTCCGAATTTTCAACTTCATTGCATTTGGCACAGGTTTTTCCGACACCAAAACCAAATAACCGCCAGCCCCAGCTCCAGGCAATTTATATCCCAAAACCGAATCTTTATATTGGTCAATCACCTCTTGAATACGCTCGTAAACCATGTTTGGAAACATTGTAATTTGAACTTTAAACGATTCGGTAACAGCCTTGCCAAACGCAACAATGTCCATATTCATAATCGCATCCCAGCAATGGTCGGCGGCTGTAGTTAACGCCACAATATTATCGGGTGTTACGTTGGTGTTACAAAGCAAATCGGTGCCAGCAGGACGAGGCCACAGCGTAACCATATAAATGTGATTCTCAAGCCACGACAAAATGCGTTCATCGTTTACGCGCTCAATTTTTTCAGGCCAATATTTGCCATTATAATAATGCCGGCACAAACCAGGTACACATATTCCTATTGAATCTTGCGCCCCTGAAATAATGTCACGTCCCGGCTCATTTTCGTAACGAAAAAGCATTTCAGCAAGCGTTTCGGGCTTTTCAAGTGGAAGTTGATAAGGCCACAGTTTACGAGCCGCGTTTCGTGTTGATGTGGACATTCCGCTTCGCTCGTTATACTCCACAATAGGCTCAAGCGACATTGTGATAGCCCAACCTGGATGAATTTTTGAAAGAAAAGGTTGATCAATCCACGTTCCAGCCAAATCGAGTCTATAAGGGAGTTGACAAGTAGTGTTTCCACGCAACGACGTGGTAGAGCGTTGTGGCAACCCAGCATCTGGAATGCGTTTAAGAACAATGTACTCAATGCCAAGTTGCTTGCAAAGTTGCTCTTTTGCCGGCGAGTGCCCGTCCTCATTAACAACATACCTATCAGGAGCAAGTTGTTTCAATTCGTCAACAAAGTCAAGCATTCCGCTACCACTATTAACCCAAGCATCTTTAACATACTTAATCGACTTAACCATATAAAGCCTTTCTTGCTCTGAATTGATAGTTTCGCGACCTTTTAATTCCCTAATTGTTGCATCAGAACCAATTCCAACATACAAATCGCCATAGGTAGCAGCCTCCTTAAAAAAAGCCACATGACCACTATGCAACATATCGTAACAACCAGAAACAAATACTTTCATACTTATGATTTTGAATTGAACTGCCAAATTTGACAATTTTTCGCAGTAAAGCGTAGCAAACCGAAAAACAAATACACCAAATTGTAAAGATGAACCACATTGAAAAAAAACGGAACTCTAATCGTATAATGCGGTTGGCTATGTTGATTAATTACTATTTTAGGGCTTTGTTTTGCGGCAAACTCAACAACGGTTTGTCGCCACTAAAAATTGATTGACTTATGAGTAATGAACAGAAAAATGGAGTGAAAAAGAACATCACAAACAGTGTTTTCCAATTCTCTGTTATTGGATTCTTTTCAGGACTAGTAATAACCGTAATTGGCTATGCTATTGCACTTAGCGAAAACGATTTAGTGTTCACATTCCAAAACTTGGCAAAGTTACATAGTACAAACGAGCACTTGTTTATTTTAACATTGCTACCATTTTTAATATTGCTAGCAGGTGTTTTTGCAGGTCGCGTTACATACAAAGTTTCAGAAAAGTTTTATGACCTTCAGCACTTGAAGAATAACAATCTTCACGAATTAGAGAACTTTGCCGAGGAGCTATCGAAAGGCAATTTGGAGATTGAATACACCCCAGAAAAAGGCAATCAGTTGGGCAATATAATGATAGAGTTGCGCAACAACCTTCAAAAGAACAAAGAAGAAGATGCCCGCCGCAAAAAAGAAGACGAGCAACGCAACTGGACAGCAACTGGTCTTGCTCAATTTGGCGAGACATTGCGCAACAACAACTCCGACATGAACCTTTTGGCAAATGAGGTAATAAGTCAACTTTGCGCTTACATCAACGCAGTGCAAGGCGGTTTGTTCCTTATTGATGACCAAATTGAAAACGATGTTCACTTTGAATTGATGGCGCACTTTGCCTACAACCGTAAAAAATACTGCCAACACCGAGTTGGACTTTCAGAAGGTTTGATAGGACGTGCTGCTTACGAAAAAAGTTCAATTTATATTGATGAAGTTCCCGACGATTACATTGAGGTAACCTCAGGATTGGGTGAAGCAAACCCAAAAGTGCTACTTATTGTTCCTATCAAAACCGAAGATGCAGTACTTGGTGTTCTTGAAATATCATCGTTCACTCCTTTTGAGCAATACGTTATTGAGTTTGTTGAAAAAGTGGCAGGTAGCATTGCAACCACAATTGCTGCTGTAAAAACAAACTTGAACAACCAAAAGATGCTTGAAGATTCGAAAATTCAAGAGGAATTAAGAAAACAACAAGAAGAAGAAATGCGTCAAAACATTGAAGAGATGACTGCTACACAAGAAGACTTTAACCAACGTAGCGCCATTTTTGAAAGTTTTGAAAACGCCATTGACAACTCGTTCTACCGCGCCGAATTTGATTTAAACGGCAACCTTGTTTTGGCAAACAACACATTTATATCGCAACTTGGCTACGCAACAATTGACGATATTAAAGGCCACCACGTATCAATGTTTGTTTCGCCAACCGAACACGAAGATTTTAATCACATTTGGGACGAACTAACACACAAAAAGAACTACGAAAAATATTTGCGCTTTGCTACTAAAAGCGGAAAAGACGTATGGATGCTATCTACTTTCAGTGGTCAAAAAAGCACATACGGAACTATGCAAAGCGTGCTATTTATTGGTATTGAAAGCACAAAACAAAAAGAAACTGAAATTGCCATTAAAAACCAAATTAGCGCAGTTAACGATAGCTGCATTATGTTTGACTACGCTACTAGCGGCAGAATGACCAGTTACAACCAAAAATTTGCTACCACACTTGGCTTTACCGACGACCAACTAAAGGACTACAACGTATTCAACTTAATGAGTAGCGTTGACCAAGATAGTTTTGAGGCAACTTGGAACGAAATAATTAACGGTAAACCATACTCATGCGAAGTAAAAGTTAAAGCAGCCTCAACCGACATCTGGTTGGCTATCAACTTTACTCCTATTCAAAACGACCGCGGAGAGTACACTCAAATTGTTGCTATTGCTAGCGACATTACCACTTTAAAATTGGCCGAAGAAACAATTAAGAAACAAGACAATGAGTTAAAAACTCAAGCTGAACAACTTGAAGCCGCAGCAACAAATCTTGAAGAGGCTGTTGCTAATGCAAAACAAGAAGTTAAAGCTCAGTCGCTTGAAATTGAACGCATCAAAATGCGCAACGAAAAAACACTTGAAGGTTTGCGCGACGCCGTTGTTACCATATCTCGCGAAGGCAACATTGAGTTCTTTAACCGCGCAGCTGAGTCGCTTTGGGGCTACTCTCGCATGGAAGTGTTGGGACAAAACATTAAAAAATTGTTCCGCAAATACACCGAAGAAGACAACGAATTTATGGCGAACTTGCTTCACCCCGATAAACGCAAAACAGTGGGAATGCGCGAAAACGTTGAAATTTTAGCAAAAGACGGAACCGAAAAACCTGTGGTTATTTTACTATCGGGTGCAAAAGTTCAGAACGAATACACCTACACTGCTTTCATTCAGTTTAACGAGGCCGAATAATTTGTTTGAATGAGCAAACATATAAGCCGATTGTTCATCATATTGATTGGGTTGTTGCTACTTGCAGCAGCCCAATCGTGTATTGAGGAGGATGGAAATAAATTCACCAACAATCCCAATGCTTATCTTGCTTTTTCAACCGACACACTAAAATTCGACACTGTTTTTACATCTATCGGCTCTGCCTCAAAGCAAATTATAGTTTACAACAAAAACAAAAACGCGGTGCGAACCAATGTTTCGGTTCAAAGCAACTTTTACCATATTATTGTTGACGGAACAAAAGGTAATTCGCTCAATAACATTGTAATACGAGGTGGTGATAGCATTTATATATTTGTTGATGTTACTATCGACCCACAAAACAGCAACTCTCCCGTTGTTATACTTGACTCAATAACTTTCGCCACCAATGGCAATTGTCAAAGTGTAAAACTAATGGCGTATGGGCAAGACATTCACATGATTACCGATACCGTTATTAAAACACAAACGTGGAAAGCCGACAAACCTTACCTTATTTGCAACTCTTTACTCATTGATTCGCTTGAAACTCTTACCATCGAAGAGGGCACTCACCTTCATTTTCGACCAAATACGAGCTTACTGGTAAAAGGAACACTAAAGGTTAATGGAACAAATGAAAATCCTGTAGTATTTGAAGGCGACCGCTTGGAAGAATATTACAAAAACAAGCCAGGACAATGGGGCAAGGTTTCTGAAGTTGAAGGCACCAAGCAGTATTTGGGCAACATTAATTTCTTTACCAGTAGCAGCAACAACGAAATAAACTACGCTGTAATAAGAAATGGTGTTAAGGGAGTTCAAATTAACAGTAACTCCGACAGTACCACTACTCTAAAAATCGCCAACACCATTATTGAAAACATGTCAATAGCTGGAATATACGCGCAATCGACTAACATTTTGGTTTACAACACAATAGTTACAAATTGCGGTTATTACGCCGTTTTTTTAACCATGGGCGGAAACTACGAATTTTTCCACACCACCATTGCCAATTACACAACTACACGCAACACACCTTCGCTTGTATTCAGCAATTATTCCACGTCAGGTAGCAATACCAAATTATTCAACTTTAACGCAACATTTGCCAACAGCATCATTTGCGGCTCACGGTCTGCGGAGTTTATTGCCGACATGCAAAGTTCTGATTCTTTGAACTTTAATTACTCTTTTGAAAATTGCTTGATTAACTTACCCCGAAACACCAACATTTCTGACACAAACACATTCCGCAATGTGATACTTGCAATTGACTCGTTGCCACGTTTTGTCGATGTTGAGAAACATAATTTCAGGCTCGACACTCTATCGGCAGCCAAAGACAAAGGCAAGTTGCAATATGGCAAACTATTTCCAACCGATTTTGACGGCAATAGCCGCATCGACGACAAACTGCCCGACCTTGGTGCGTTTGAACGAATTGAAAACCAACCTATTACTAAGAAACCATGAATCGCATATACGCAACAATTATTGGACTTATTGTAGCAGTTTCATCTTGGGCGCAAAGTTCAGGATTAACTCCCGAACTTGAAAAAGCGGTAGAGCAACAGCGTTACTTACGGTTAATGTTCTACAATTGCGAAAACTTTTTCGACACCGACGATGACCCTTTGACTCGCGACGAAGAATTTACTCCTGAAGGCGAACGCCATTGGAACAAAAAACGTTACAACGAAAAGCAAGACCATGTTAGCCAAGTAGTTGCAGCCATTGGCGGTTGGCAAGCGCCTGACATTATAGGATTGTGCGAAATTGAGTCGCGAAAGGTGATACTCGATTTAACTTTAGACTCTAAACTATATGTTTTTGAGTACAAATTTCTTCACAAAGAATCGCCCGACTCTCGCGGCATTGACGTGGCTCTACTCTACCAACCCAAAAGCTACACGCCAATAAAAACCGAATTCATACCAGTTCACTATCCAAATAGTAGCCGTTCAACTCGCGACATTTTGTTTAGTACAGGAACAACACGCAACGGCGACACATTGCACATTTTTGTAAACCACTGGCCATCGCGATGGGGCGGACAATCCGAAACCGACGAATTGCGCTGCTACGTCGCCTCAATAGTTCGGCATAAAGTTGATTCTCTTGTAACCGCAAACTCGCGCTCAAACATCATTATTATGGGCGACTTAAACGATTATCCTAACAACAACAGCGTTTGCAGCGTACTTAAAGCAAAAACCGAGTTTAGCAATTTTGAGCAAACCGAATTGTACAACTTAGCTTATTATCAGCAATTTGTAAAAATGCAAGGCACGCACAAATACGACGGAATGTGGGGAGTGCTTGACCAAATGATTATATCGGGCTCTCTGCTCGATGGCAATGGTCCACTTTATACATCGAAAGACGATGCACACATTTTTAATGCCCCTTTTCTTCTCGAAAACGATGACACTCACATTGGTTACAAGCCTTTTAGAACCTATAATGGATACCAATATAATGGAGGCTTTAGCGATCATTTACCTGTTTTTATCAATATTTACAGAAAATAACCTACAATGAAACTATTCAACACAATCATAGCCACATTGTTGACTATCAGCACAATGGCGCAAACCGAAGAAATAAACCTTCTGTTTGCTGGCGACATAATGGGACACGACTCACAAATTGCTGCAGCTTATATCGACAGCACCAAAACTTATAGCTATGCCGAATGTTTTGAGCATGTGAAACCTTTTGTTGAGCATGCCGATTTGGCAATTGCCAATCTTGAAGTAACCTTGGCAGGCGAACCTTTCAAAGGTTATCCACAATTTTCGTCGCCCGACCAGCTTGCCATTGACGTGCAAAATTGCGGATTTGATGTGCTGGTTACTGCCAACAATCACTCGTGCGACCGCGGCAGCAAAGGAATTGCTCGCACTGTGAAAATTCTCGATTCGCTTAACATTGCCCACACTGGCACTTTTTGCGATTCGGCTGAATACAAAAGCAACTACCCTCTTGTGGTTGAAGTAAAAGGCATGCGCTTTGCTATTTTAAACTACACCTACGGAACAAATGGCATTACTGTGTCGAATGGCCGCATTGTAAATATGATTGACACAAAACAAATTACTGCCGATGTTGCTGCGGCTCGTTCAAAAAGCGATATGATTATTGCCTGCATGCACTGGGGAGACGAATATGTTACAACGCCCACAAATAGCGAAATTCAACTTGCTTCGATGCTGAAAAAGTTAGGTGTAGAACTGATTATTGGGTCGCACCCACACGTTCTGCAACCAATTGAATTAGACACTGTTAGCAATCAACTTACCGTTTATTCGTTAGGCAATTTTGTAAGCGGACAACGCACTGCTCCTCGCGATGGCGCCATGATGGTTAATGTAAAACTAACTCCACAACCAAATGGAAAACCTCGAATCAGCGCTAGCTACCGCCTTACTTATGTTCACTACCCAATGGTAAATGGTAAACGCCACTTTATTGTGGTTCCTGTTGCTGCAGCCGAATCGGGATTGCTACAACCTATTAACTCAACTGATTGGGGACGACTAAACAAATTTGCTACCGAAGCTCGCTCAATAATGAGCAACAATGTGTGCGTTGACGAAGTAAAGTAACTCCCTGCGTTTCAGCAAGTAACTTAATCCATTCGTGCCGAAACCACACATGGTTTCTTTATTTGTTTGCTTTCGCCATCGGTGCTAAACAATTCGCAATAAACAACATACACGCCAATTGGCACCCTATTGCCATTGTCGTCAAGTCCATCCCAACTCCAAAAGCCCGAAGTGCCTAGTTGCTCGTTGCTCACTAACTTGCGCACACGAACTCCTTTTGCATTAAAAATGCTAACAGAAGCAACATTGCCCGGATTTTCAAACTGATAACAAATATTCAGTTGGTCGTCAAAGCCATCGTTATCGGGCGAAAATGCCTCATTTTCAATGCTTAACGTAGAATTACCGCTAACAATTGGCGCAAAACACGAATTTTGATAACCCGGAGTTGCTCCACCTGTGTATTCTGCAGCCGAGTGCCAGTTGGCAGCATTATCTGTCGGTTTATTTGGATCGATGCGCTCAAGGCTAACTCCTTCAACACTGCTCAACAACGCAAAGTGCATCTTTTTATCGTATTCAAATTCGTCGTAAACTACCCCAGCCGTATCAGCTAATACAACTACACCATGATCGTTGGCATAAGTTGGCAATGCTGCAAGGTTGAAAAATGCAAGCGAATCGGTTGTAGCATATTGGCTCATAACCAATTGCGAGTTGGTTGAAAGTACAACATAACCTCCTGCGGGCAAAACATAACCGGGTTGTTCAATATGCTTTGGTGTTTTTATTGCTCCTGCCGAACGCGTTGCTAGACAGAAAGTTGCAATATTCACTGCATGATCAGAGCGATTGTATAATTCAACAAAATCGCAACCTCCAGCTTTTGTATTAAACAGAACTTCGTTTATCACCACATCTCCCACCTCGGCTACCATCGGCATAAATAGGGACAGGGTGTCGGTTGCAATGGTATTTCCGAAAACATCGGTAATCTGTTTGCTGAAAATTATTGAATAATCGGTGTTTGGATTTATAGCCACAGGCAAGGTTGCATCAATTGCATAATAATTATCGGGAGCCATAACCACTGACAACATATTTCCAATAGTTGGTTGTATTTCAATTAGCGACGCATCGTTAGCTATTACCATTTTATTGAACACAATTCGGACTTTTCGCTCCGACAAAGGCACAGCGTACAATGCAATTGGAGCAATGGTATCGGCTACATCAATAGCAACTGAATTAGGGTGGCATGGTGTTCCGCCTTTAACATCAATTGTTTCGGCCCAATTGTTTCCTGTTTCGTCGGCCGAAAGCAAACTAATTCGTTCAAGACTAAATCCGCCTTCTTTCTTCAACTCATCGGCATACCATGAACTTGAGTAATTAGTATAGCAAACCAAATTGCCTTGACAAAGCACAGAAATGGAACCAGTAGCTGGCAATGCTGGCATTTTTTGCGAACCTATTACGTTGCCAAATTGAGCCAAGCTATCAACTGCCGACAATTTTGCAACCAACGCATATTGATGAGCGCCAATAACTCCATGCTCAAGTTTTGCCTCAGTTTTTCCAACTTTAATAGAAAGGCTATCGGTTTCAATATCAAAGTTGCTGCGGTTGTATAGCTCAACATACTCGCAGGCTGGCAAACCCGCCGTTGGTTCGGGGGTTGCCATTATTTCGGTTATCACCAAATCGTACAGCGCAACTTTATGATATACAAGCGTTAACGTTGTGTCGTCAATTACATTACCGCATTGGTCCGAAATGTCTTTAACTGAAAGATGCAACTGTGTATCAACTGCAAAAGATTGAGCAAACGTTAAAGTCAACTGCAATCCGTTGAGCGAAACGCTTGTTGGACTTTTACCGTCTAACTGATAGTTTGCAACAAACGTAACTGATTGTTCATCTGGTAGTTCGCTCAAAAAAAGCACTATTTGTTTGTCGTTTGCAATATGAGTTGACGATATAACAATCTGTTCGTTATCAATATTTTTCGCCTTTACAGAATTTTGTTTTCCAGGTGTGCCGCCTGCATCAGCAACACTAACTGCCCAATTATTTGCGCCACCGCACAAATTATTTGCATCAATTCGCTCAAGCGACCAACCGCCAGCTTGCTTTTCGGTATCGGCAATCATGCTTTGCGTGTAACTAACCGAATCGATTACCGCGCCCTTGTCCGACAAAAGTTTAATTGCACGACCTGTGTTGGTAAGCGATGTTGTACTAATGCCAACAACCGTTGTTCCATATTTTGCAAACTCTTTTGTAGCCGCACTTGATGTTACAATAACATAACCATTTGCATCAATCACAACATCGGCCAATTCTTTTTGCGTTCCAGCCACATCAACTTTCCATCCGTTGAGCGAAATGGCATAGTTTCTATTATTATAAATCTCGAAGAAGTCATACTCGGGAAGAGCAACCACTGGTGTTGGGTCAAAAAATATCTCATTTACAACAACATCGCCAGGTTGCGGTGCAATCCAATACTCAAAATCGAACTGCTCAGCTGCGGTCATTTCAACTCCATTAACATCGGCCACTCCGCTAACTGTTAGATTATTTGAACCTACTTGCAATTCATCAACAGTCAATACAACTTGCTTGGGTTGCGAACTATTGTAGCCAACCGAAATAACCTCACCTGCTTGCAACATATAATTATTGGTATTGCAAACTGATGCAGAATCAACTTCGGCCGAAAACGAAACAGTAATCTTATCAGTTCCATTAAAACTAAAATCGGCAACTGAAATAGGGTTAGGTTGATAAACAACGCTAATGCTATCGGCCCAAAGTTTTCCAACATTTCCTTTTATGAATGTAAACAACAGCCCAACGCTATCGGAACTGCTATATGTAACATCGGTAGTTGACGAGGCGAATGTGGTAAGATTATTAAATGAATTACCATAACTAATTGACCACAAACCAGTTGCAGCGCGAATAACCTCAACACAAATCAAGGCGTCTTGGGTCCATACATAATCGGTTTTTAGCAAAGTTGATTTTTTACCACCCGCTTCTAACTTATTCAATGTCAATACTTTTGGATTTGAAGTGGTGGTTGAAACATAATAACCACTGTTTTGACTATTGGTTAAATCAGCCTTTTCAGTCATTAAGAAAAATTGAAAGTAGTTGGCTGTGGTTGGAGTAAAACCTGCAGTTTTCAAAGCAAAGCGCCAAATTGTTGTTCCTGCCGAAAAGTCGCAATTTGCCACACTTGCCGCAATAGTACTAGTTGCTGCAACATTTGGAGTAGAACTATGATGCAGCAAACCGCCGTCAGCCAACCAGTCGGAAGTATTTGTCCACTGGTCAAGATTTTCAAATTCGTCGGCAAACAATAAAGTCTGCTCCGAAGACTTGCTATTACTCAAATTAGGCGAAAAGGTCTGCGCGTGGGCAAAAGCCAAAAATAATGCGAGACAAACTAAACACAATGCCGTTTTTTTATTCATCTTTGTAGCGCTTTTGAAAATTGATTTTTCAAACGCAATCAACTGATTATTAGATGATTAAAAATCAGTTTGATTACATTAGAAAATGTTGTAAGTAACTAAATATAATTCAAAATAAAAAGACTATGAAGATAGCCGTAGTAGGAGCCAGCGGTGCAGTTGGCCAAGAATTCTTGAAGATCCTAAACGAGAGAGATCTTCCAATTGATGAGTTAGTCCTTTTTGGATCGGCTCGTAGTGCAGGAACCGCATACGATTTCAAGGGAAAGAAAATCGTGGTAAAAGAGTTGAAACACAACGACGATTTTAAAGACATTGACATTGTATTGGCATCAGCAGGCGCAAGCACATCAAAAGAATATGCCGAAACAATGACCAAATACGGCGCCATTATGATTGACAACTCAAGCGCATTCCGTATGGACAACGATGTTCCATTGGTTGTACCTGAAGTTAACCCAGAGGACGCGCTAACCACTCCACGCAACATTATTGCAAACCCAAACTGCACTACCATTATTATGGTTGTAGTGCTTAAGGCTCTTGAGGAGTTGTCGCACATTAAACGCATTCACGTAGCAAGCTACCAAAGTGCTAGCGGTGCTGGTGCAATGGGTATGGCAGAGCTTGAACAACAAGTAAAAGATTTTGCTGCAGGCAAAGACCTTACAGTAAACAAATTCTCGTCACAAATTTTGTTCAACGTTATTCCTCACATCGATGTATTCACCGATAACGACTACACCAAAGAGGAGATGAAGATGTATAACGAGACCAAAAAGATTATGCACTCTGACATTGAGGTAAGTTCAACTTGCGTGCGCGTGCCTGTAATGCGTGCTCACTCTGAAGCAATTTGGGCAGAAACAGCAGAGCCAGTTTCTCCTGAGGCTTTCCGCGCTGCTTGTGCAAAAGCCGCTGGTGTAACTGTAGTTGACAATCCTGCTAACAAAGAGTACCCAATGCCTTTGTTTGTTGCAGGACAAGACAACGTATCGGTTGGCCGTATCCGCAAAGACATTGCTAATCCAAACGGAATCACTTTCTGGTGCGTTGGCGACCAAATTCGCAAAGGTGCAGCTCTTAACGCTGTTCAAATTGCAGAATACCTTATCGCTAAAAAGTTCAAATAGAACAATTTACAACACAATAAATAAACGGGAATTGCCAAAAGGTGATTCCCGTTTTTTTTGTTGGTTAGTTTGAAATAAGCGACCACAAAAAACCGCCAACAACCTCATTTTGCTTGGTTACTGGCGGTTAAAGTTTTAATGCGATGTTGGGTGGGTTATTCTATTAGTGTCCAAGTTTCGCCATTATCCAAAATCACCCTTATGATACCATAGTTTTTTGCAACAACAATACTATTCTTATTATCATTTAGTATCACACATTGGTCGTATATTCCATATTGATCTTTATAAGGAATAGTATCTATTATATTAGATGCGTTTATGCCACTTTTAACTCCAAAAGACAAATAAAAATTAATTTCTTTCCAATAATCGC
Organism: Salinivirgaceae bacterium; assembly: GCA_024405635.1. Classification (GTDB taxonomy): domain Bacteria; phylum Bacteroidota; class Bacteroidia; order Bacteroidales; family SZUA-534; genus JAKSOL01. Next base: position 56,184 of record JAKSOL010000009.1, read on the forward strand.
TAGAATTTATACGGTAAAATAATAACGTATCTTGATACGAGGCTTCTATTTCAATATAAGTTCCACAATCACAATCACAATTGCGTGATATTATTTCTTTGTCATACTTTCTATAGTTAAAAATGATAAATTCAATAGTATCATAACCTGTATCAAATCTAATAGTGTCGTTCAATTCATATGGAATAAAAGACTCTAATTCTTCTGGAAAATTTGGACAATGGCGTTCTTTACTACAAGAAAACAAGCACATACCTAAAATTAGGATAGATAAAAGATTCTTCATCGCATTAAGTTTTTAATTACGGCTTTAAACTTTACTCCTTTTTCAACTTTAAAACCAGAAGTTTGCATTACTTTTTCTTTTACTTCAAGTTCAACTTGTTTTTAGACAAAAAATCTAAAACTCTGAAAATTCCAAACAAATAGGTAATCCTACCCCACAAGTTTTACCAGCCATTTAGGCCAAACAGCAAAGGTTGCTACAGCTACAAACTCACCTGCAGCATCGCAAAGCAAATCAACCACATCGCCCGACCGACCAGTAATCCAAAGTTGCTGAATTACCTCAATTGCCGCAGCATATACCAAGGTTGCTAACAAAATAGCCACATATTGTCGGCGAACTATTCCTTGCTTTACATACAGCGAATGGGTTAAAAATCCACAACCAAAAAACATACAGAAGTGCATCACTTTGTCTAAATGAGGAATATTGAGCCATCCTATTTCGGGCAGTTTGGTTGCTGGCGATAGGCACAAATACGACACAAACATTGTCCACAAAACCATTTTAACTTTGGTTATGGTTGCTGCATTTCTAATGTTTTTAATTAGTGATTTAAAGTTTGTCAGACCCAAAACCAAGCCGCATACATTGCAGTACCAATCAACATAGTCGCCCGATCGGCCTGGAATGAAAAAATGTTGAGCCACCTCGGTTGCAACGGAAAACAACAATTCGAGTATCACAACCACGCTCAAAACCCAATGCGAAAATGCTTTTTCGGTCCAAAGTCGGTTGGTAAGTTGGCCTAATACAAAAAACAAAAACAGATGAAAAGCCTTATCGATATAGCACTCTACTATCCATGGGTGCTGCCCCATAAATGAACCTGGTAGCATGCAAATGCCGGTTACCAAAATCACCCATGCGGCCAGCAGAAAGTAGGTTATGTTGTTTTGTCTTTTCATTTGTTCAAAAATAGCAAGTTATCGGCATTTTGCGAAAGTTGCTTGTTATCCATCATCCACCTAATAACTCGCAATAAAGTGTCGGGATTGTGGTTCAAACCATCAACTAAATCGGTTATCGTTTTTTTGCTATCGGCAAGACTTTGGCGAATATCCATTAGCATGGTTTCGAATTGCGCATTGCTGATGTCCAGAAAATTTTTGCGCAAACAATGGTCGCATGTTCCGCACGGACGCACGTTGCTCATACCAAAATACTCAAGCAACATTTGCACACGGCATCGGTCGGCTGTGGCATACTTAACCACAGCGTTTATTTTTTCAACAAACAGTTTCTTTCTATCGAGATAAATGGACGGAGGGAAATACAGCGCCTCGGTTGCCAAACGCTCTTCGGTGAAATAAATTTGCGGTAGTTTTTTCTGCGGTATGTAGTCAATTATACGGTCGTGAGCAAGTTTTTTCAAGAACTCGTAAATCTGTTGTCGACCTATATTTTCCTTTTTCATGTTTTTGGCAAGTTGAGCCTCGTCAATAGGCCTATACTCGCTAAACAAACCTGTATAAGACCTCAACAACACGCGAATAAAATCTTCTTCGTCGGCATTAACTGATTGATAGTTGTACAAATCGTCGCGATCAACAATAAACATAATTCGCGAGCTGTTTTTTGGATCGGCATCAAACTCCAAATAGCCAGCTTGTTGCAAAATGCTAAGACTGCCCAAAGCAATGTTTGGTTCAACGTGAAATTTTTGAACAAAATCGGCCAAATTGAAATCGAACGAGCGGTCTTTTCCCCACTCGATTGGTACTTGCAAATAGTCGCAAACTTTGTTGTAAACCTCGCGAACGGTTTGCAAATCGGGATAATTGTGGTCAACTCTTTGCGAAAGTTTTGACGAGTCGCGATTTTGGTACAACATAACGGCATAGGCACGTTTTTCGTCGCGGCCACCACGTCCAGCCTCTTGAAAATAAGCCTCAAGCGAGTCGGGCAAATCAACATGAATAACAAATCGCACATCGGGTTTGTCGATGCCCATGCCAAAAGCGTTGGTTGCAACAATAACTCGCGTGTTGCCCAATTTCCACTGAGTTTGTTTCAAATCGCGTTCTTCTGGCGACAATCCAGCATGATAAAAGTCGGCGCTTATTCCATTTTGGCAAAGAAAATCGGCATACTCTTTAGTGCGATTGCGGCTGCGAGCATACACTATTCCTGTACCGGGAATGGAGTTAATAATTTTAAGTACATACTGAGGTTTGTCTTCGGTTTGACGAACCATGTAAGTAAGGTTTGGACGCTCAAAACTCTTGCGAAAAACATTTTTCTGCTTAAAATCTAATTGTTTTTGAATATCGTCAACCACTAGCGGAGTTGCTGTTGCAGTAACTGCTAGCACTGGAGCGTCGGGTATAAGTTTGCGTATTTGAGCAATTTGCAAATAATGTGGGCGGAAATCGTATCCCCATTGCGAGATGCAGTGAGCTTCGTCAATAGCCAAAAGATTGACTTGCATGCGTTTCAAATGGTCGCGAAAAGCCGATGAGCTAAGACGCTCGGGCGAGCAATAGAGGAATTTGGTATCGGGGTCGTTGGCACAATTCTCGAGTGCAATTTTTATTTCCCACGACGACATTCCTGTGTAAATGGCGTAAGCTTTTATTCCGTGTGAGCGCAGATTTTCAACCTGATCTTTCATAAGCGCAATAAGCGGCGTAACAACCACACACACACCACTTAAGGCCAATGCCGGCACCTGAAAAGTTATGGATTTGCCGCCACCCGTAGGCATTAGCGCAAGAGTATCGCGCCCCTCGCCAACCGAAGTGATTATTTCTTCTTGTAGCGGGCGAAATGATTTATAACCCCAATATTTTTCAAGTATGTCGGTGTATTTACTCAACTTTGCTTTCTATTTCTGATTCGCGATTAACCAATTAGCAAACGGTTATTATTCTGCCAATTGCGCTCGTCAAATTATTACTTGCGACCAATATAAATGGCAGCAATGCCCATTGAAAGTACTTTGTAAGTAACGTTGCTGAAACCACAACGCAGCATTATATCGGCAAAATTGTCGTATTGCGGAAAAGCCTGAACCGACTCGGGCAAGTATGTGTATGCACGGTCGTCGTTTGACACCATACGGCCAATTACAGGCAAAATGTACTTAAAGTAAAACTTGTATAATTGTTTAACAGGGAAACGGCGCGGCATTGTAAATTCAAGCACCACACAAACGCCATCTTTGGCCAAAATTCGGTGCATTTGTTTCAAACCAGCCTCAAGATTCTCAAAGTTACGAGCGCCAAACGAAACTGTTGTTGCATCAAACTCGCCATCGGCAAACGGCAGATTTTCGGCATCGCCTTTTTGTAAACCAATAATATTTTGCAATCCGCGTTTTGCAACCTTTTCGCGACCAATAGCCAACATGTTTTCCGACAAATCGATGCCAACAATTTGTTTAGCCTGAGTTTTGGTAAGGGCAATGGCAAGATCGGCGGTGCCGGTTGCCACATCAAGAACACGTGTTGGTGCGTATTTGCCCACAATTTTCACCACTTTGCGACGCCAAATTTTATCGATGTTGAGCGATAGTGTATGGTTTAGCAAATCGTAGTGAGTGGCAATGCTATCAAACATTCCCTCAACCTGAACTTTTTTCGAATCGCTATTATTGCTATTTGGTAGGACTGTTGCCATTTGTATAAATTATTTATAATCAATACATTTCGTATTGATATGTTTTTCGTTTCTTAATTTTTCCTTTTGCACCAAATTCCGATTTTTCAATTCTCAATCGGCCATTGTATTTATATTCAACCTTATCGTCAATGGTACCGTCGGGATTGTAAATAATGTCTGAAATGTGGTTGCCTTCAGCGTCGTAAGAACTCACTGTGCGGCTTTTAACTTTGCCATTATCTTCAAACTCAATTTCTTCAACGGCATTGCCATTTTGGTCGAATGTTGTTACCGATTTTTTAATCTTTTTGGGCTCTTTGCCGTCTTTTTCAAAAACCTCTTCGTACTCGGTAACTGTTTTTACATTGGCATAACGTTTTTGCGCGTTTGCCGCACCCGAAACAACCAAAAAGAAGAAGAGTAATGCAAATAGTTTTTTCATAAATTATTTATTTTCCAGGCTTTTAGCCTCGTTCCAATACTTATCCATTTCGGCTAAATCGCAATCGCGCAATTGTTTGCCTTGCTCTTTAATTTTTTGTTCAACGTAGTTAAACCGGCGCAAGAACTTTTGGTTTGTTCGCTCAAGTGCATCTTCGGGATTGATTTTGTATAAACGGCCAGCGTTTACAAGGCTGAACAAAAGGTCGCCAAACTCGTTTTTTGCAGCCTCCGACTTTGGATTGGCTTGCATTTCAGCACTAAACTCAGCAAGTTCTTCGTTTACCTTATCCCACACTTGCTCAGGTTTTTCCCAATCGAAACCGCTGCTGCTGGTTTTTTCTTGCATGCGATAGGCTTTAACCAATGCAGGCAAACTGGCGGGCACACCCTCAAGAACATTGCTTTTACGGCCTTTTTCTTTCAGTTTCAATTGTTCCCAATTACGCGACACGTCGTCGGCTGTGGGCGCATTTACACCGCCAAACACATGCGGATGCCTGTATATCATTTTTTGATTAAGCGCATCAATCACATCGGCAATGTCAAACTCGCTTTGTTCGTCGGCAATTTTTGCGTAAAAAATAATGTGCAACAACACATCGCCCAGTTCTTTTTTAATATCGGGCATGTTTTTCGATATAATAGCATCGGCAAGTTCGTATGTTTCCTCAATAGTAAGCGTGCGCAGTGAGTCGAAAGTTTGACTGCCGTCCCAAGGACATTTTGCACGCAATTCGTCCATTATGTCAAGCAGTTTATTAAATTCTTGTAGCTGATGCGCTCTTTTTTGGGGAACATTCATCACCAACTCTGTAGTTTCGGTATTATTCATTTGTCATAAAAATATAATCGTTCAACCTATCGGGGCAAACAACTGTAACTGAGTCGTTTATGTCAACGTTTATCAGTCGGGCCAAGTTGTCGTGTTTTATGCCAATTTCAATCAAGCCAAGCTTATTTACAAGAGCAAACATTTCGCCCGACTTGACGTTGCTATAGAGTTTTGACACATGGTTAACGTCAAAACCAACGGCTTTATTAATCATCAATTTGCAATTTTCAATCACAAAACCACAATTGACGAGTGTTTCGCAAGTAATGTTTGTAAAAATATTGCCATACGAGTCAATATGAATGATGCTTGCCGATATGCGTTCGCCATCAAAAGCTGGCATAAATCCGCGCCAATCAATTTCGGAGGTTATGTCGGTTCCAAGTTCTTCAATGTTGTAACCATTTGACAGCATAATGGCTGTGCTAGCAATAACATCAAAATCAGGAAAAGTTGAATTCATCATGTCGTCGTCAAAAACCTCAATACGCACAATGCGTTCGGGCCGACTACTGAAAATTGCGCGAATGGCAGCCATGCCGCAGGCGATAAAAAACTGACCTTTTTCCATAACGCACAAAGGCTGTTTGTCGGCAGTTATTTCGGTATTGACGCAAATAAGATGAATGGTTCCCTCTTGGTAGTATTTATAGCAGCCACGCAAAACCAATCCGGCTGTGCTATCGTGAAAACTTTTAATGCTGTTTGTTATTTCAACAACCTGAATATCTGAGCAATACGAATACAATTGACCTTTTATGGCTCCTGCATAATAGTCGCCACCGTTCCAGTCTGATGTAAGCGTAATTGTTCTCATTTGCACATTATAGTAGTGGCAAATATACTACTTACAAACTAGCAAAACCAAAGCAAAATACTCAAACGGATTTCTTGGCAGCCAACTCTCTTTTTGCAAACCGATATTGATACATGATTTTTGCCGAACCCAATGTTACAAAGTATTGCAGTACAGCCAATAGCAAGCCAACCACAATGAATCCCCAAAACAAGAAATTTGGTTTCAACATTATGCCCGAAATTGAGAAAAGATAATCGGATATATTAGCTAAATCGCTAAACATCAACAATATGCCTATAGCCTGAATTACCAACAACGTAACCGAGGTAAAAATAGCTACTTGGGTTGATGCAGCATAAGCCCGTTTTTTTGTTAATCCAGGACTTAAATACCTAAACGACACATAGTTACCAGCTACTATACCAAGAAAAACATTGGCAAAAGGCAAACCCATAGCCAATCCCATAAGAAACACCGAAACGTAAACGTAAATGATGCCTAAAATCCATTTGTTTACTGTAAAAAACGGGCTTCCTGCAAGCAACGACCAATCTATTAATACTCCAACTACAAAACCTGCAGTACCTATAAGCAATACTCCAATTGGAGGAAAAAAAAGCGAAGCTATAGCAACTGTTATAAAAGTTGTGAAAAATGGAGCAAGAGCCCAATAGAAGAAAATTGAGAATAGTTTAGGAAAATAGCAAACCACGTCGAGTAACACACCTAGAGCAACACCCATTGCTGCCACTCGCCACGATGGCACATCGTTTCCGTTATACAAACGCAAATTCCACACAGCAACCCCACAAACCACTGGCAACACAAGTGCCAACAGCAGTACTTTAAGCCTCAACTTCCATCCTATTGTTTGCATTTTTTAACAATCTAACGAGCCACAAAAATAAAAGCATTTGCACCATTTTTAATACTTTCGCAACTCACTTAACACAAAAGAAATATGACAATTGGAACTTTTATCGGACTAATACTTATTGGTATTGTAACTGGTGCATTATCAGGCATTTTAGGAATTGGAGGCGGGATTGTAATGATTCCCGCAATGGTTTATTTTCTTGGATTTTCGCAACAAGAATCGGCCGCCACTAGTTTGGCCATTATGCTTCCTCCTATCAGTATTTTTGCAGTAATGAACTATTGGAAAGCTGGCATGGTTAACATTAAAGTTGCTTTGATAATGATGACCGCCTTTATGATTGGTAGTTATTACTCATCAAAATTGGCCATTATACTTCCCGAGCATTACATTAAGAAAGGCTTTGCCATTTTATTGGCTTTCACCGCAGTACGAATGTTTCTTGATAATAAATAGTGCGTTTACACCGCATTATTTGTTTTGATATGAAAATAAAAAAAGCGAGACGGAAAACCGTCACGCCCCAAACCATTTATATGAAAAAAAACTATCTCCGAAGAAACTCTTTAGGGAACCTTAACTTTACGTTTCGTATCCCCTTGTTTTCTGAGACAAATATACGGCGACATTAAACACCCACCTATAAAAGATTTATACGCTAACGTTTGCATAAATTCTATTTAACAATAATCTTTTAGCAAAACCCACTGATTTGCAAGTAGTTGCACTAATGCAAACGTGCGCATAAAAAGTTGCATAAACCAAAACGAAAAACATACAAAATGAGCACACCATTTGAATTAACCATGAAAGTACGCGACTACGAGTGCGATATGGAAGGCATTGTGAACAACGCAGTGTACCAAAACTACCTTGAGCATACACGTCACGAAATGATTTTGTCGCGTGGCATAAGTTTTGCCGAACTTGTTGAACAACAAATACATGTTGTAGTTGCACGCGCCGACATTCGCTACAAATCGCCTTTGCGTAGCCGCGACGAATTTGTTGTTACTTGCAGCGCCAGAGTTGAAGGTTTGAAAATATTTTTTGATCAAGAAGTGCGACAACTACCCGACCGCAAACTTTGCGTTCAAGCAACTTTCACTTGCGCAGCTTTGGTAAATGGTCGGTTGGCAGCAATTCCTGAGCTAACCAACAAACTAATTGATGTCGCTGATTGACATACATACACACTCGCCCAAGGACTGTATTTGTTTGGTTAACCACAACAATTGGGAAACCGAGCCTGCACTTCCGTTTTGTTCGGCTGGAATTCATCCGTGGGACATTGATAAAACCGACATTGACCTTGCCTTAAAACAACTTGACCTTTGGGCAAAAAAAGGAACCATTGCCGCCATTGGCGAAATTGGCATTGACCACTGCATAAAAACATCAACACAGTTGCAACTTGATGTCTTTTTACGTCAAGCTGAAATTGCTAATCAATACAAATTGCCTTGCATAATTCATTGTGTTAAAGCTTATTCCGATTTTGAATCGATACTAAAACAAAATCCAGCACACACACCTTGGATTTTTCACGGATTTGCATCATCGACGCAAATGGCAAGCAGCATTACTCAAAAAGGATGTTACATTTCAATTGGACATAAAGTTCTAAAAAACACCAACTTACAAAACGTAATTAAACACATACAACACAACAAATTGTTTTTTGAAACCGACGAAAGCGCAACAAACATCAAAGAGATTTACAACCTTTGCGCTCAGTTGCTCGAAATTAGCATTGACCAACTTGAAGAAATAATTTACAACAACCTACAAACTGTATTCGGCAATGGAAAGAAATTGGCTTGAACGCACCGAATTGTTAATTGGCAAAGAAAAACTGCAAGCGTTAACAACTAAGCACGTTTTAATTGTAGGTCTTGGCGGTGTTGGTGCCTATGCAGCCGAAAGCATTACACGCGCTGGCATTGGCGAACTTACCATTGTTGACGGCGACAGCCTTAACATCAGCAATATAAACCGACAATTGCCCGCACTGCATAGCACCATTGGTATGCCCAAAGCCGAAGTTATGGCAAACCGATTGCGTGATATTAATCCCGAATTGAAACTCCACGTAATAAACTCGTATATAAAAGACGACGAAATGATTGACCTGCTCAACAACAAATACGACTATGTTGTTGATGCAATTGACACAATTTCGCCAAAACTTTTCCTAATAATACACTGTGTAAACCGCAACCTACCCATTGTAAGTTGCATGGGCGCAGGCGGTCGCCTAAATCCCGCTTTGGTTCAAGTGGCCGACATAAGCAAAAGCTACAACTGCACACTTGCCCGCGCCATTCGCAAGCGATTGCATCAACACGGAATAAACAAAGGCATAAGAGTTGTATTCTCGTCGGAAAAGGTTGACAAAGCCGTTGTGCAAGAGGTTGAAAACGAACAAAACAAGAAAACAACCGTTGGCACCATTTCGTACATGACGGCAATATTTGGATTGTATTGCGCAGCCGAGGTAATTCAGAATTTGCTTGCCTCTGAAAATTAGCAGCACTATCCTTTTTTCTTCTCAAGCAACTCTTTTGTCGATAACAAACCGCACGCAGCTTGAATATCTTGTCCGCGCGATGCTCGTATTGTTGTAAGCAGTCCACGTGCATTAAGCGCATCTTTAAACTCTTGCATTCGTTGGTCAGAACTGCCACGGAAAGGGCTGTTTGGAATGTCGTGAAAATGAATAAGATTTACTCTGCAATCAATTCCATTTAGCAATCGCACAAGCTCAGCAACATGCTTTGGAGTATCGTTTAATCCATCAAACATAATGTACTCAAACGACACGCGGCGCTGAGGTTCAAATTTGTAACCACGAATTTTCTCAATCACTTGCTCAATGCCGTATGCTTTTTCAACAGGCATCATCTGGCTTCGTTGCGCAGCAATAGGATTGTGCAAGCTAACAGCCAAGTGGCACTTGCTTTTTTGCAAAAACTCCATCATTCCCGGAATAACGCCAACAGTTGATACTGTAATACGTTTGGAACTCATTGCATAACCCCAATCCGAAGTTAGCACCTCAAGAGCCGACATTACTTCAGCTAGATTATCGAATGGTTCGCCCATGCCCATAAAAACAAGGTTCGATACTTGCTCAAACTCATCGATGCTACGAATTTGGTTCAATATTTCGGTGGCTGTAAGGCTAGCTTGAAAACCTTGCTTGGCTGTCATACAAAAATGGCAACCCATTTTGCATCCAACTTGCGACGACACACAAACCGTGCGGCGATCGTCGTCGGGAATCATTGCCGTTTCAATAAAATTGTTGTTAAGCGCTGCAAACAAATACTTGCGAGTACCATCAACACTTTGCTGAACTTTCAAATACGGCTGCAATCCAACTTCGTAATTCAACTTTAGTTTTTCGCGACCTTGTTTTGAAATATTACTGAAATCGTCAATTGAAGTTGCATGTTTTTTATAAAGCCAATCGGCCATTTGTTTTGCAGCAAACGATGGCAGTCCAACTTGCACTGCCACTTCCTTCAGTTGATTAAGAGTAAAGCCAAAAAGCGATTGCATAATGCCATTTTTAGTGTGGCACAAAAGTAAACTTTATTTTGCCTTTGCACATGCATTACTAAGTTGGTGTTTTAGTTTGCTTTATCGGCAGCATCTGAGTGGTTGTGTGGGCATTTTTTCTATTTTAGGCGAAAAAACTCCACATTGAGTTTTGTTGTTGAAAACGATGTTTTACCAACTTATGAAAAAATTATTGCTGATAGCGGCCACTCTACTTGCAATTGCTTGTCATGGCCAGACATATAAATTATTTACTGCCAATAACGAACTGACAAACAGCATAGTAAATTGCATACTGCAAGACAGTTTTGGCAAGATATGGATAGCAACCGAAAGCGGACTAAACTGCTACGATGGAAATAAATTTATCCATTTTACCCACTCAGAAGATAGTAATTCGCTATGCAACAACAATGTTCAAGTGGTTTACGAGGATCAATACGGGCGTTTGCTTATTGGCACACAACGCGGTTTGCAAATTCTTGACCGCAAAACAAACAAGTTCACAAATGTTGGAACCCGACAGGTTTACAACAACTCAAACAACACAAATCCAAGCATACACGTAACTAGCATCATTGAACGCAAAAACGGCGAGATTTTAGTTGCCACTTCGGGCTATGGTTTGTTTGTACTAACCAACGACAACGGTACACCTATAAACCGCAGTTACGCTCCGCAACAAACCCCAACAATGTTTTTAAGCAAACTATTTGAAGACCGCCATAAAAACATTTGGATAGCAACCGAAGGAAAAGGTCTTTTTAGATTTGGAGCAAACGGCGGACAAAAAGCATTTTTTACCGACAACGAAAATGTTTGGCAATCAATAACCAACATTATAGAAGATAAAAATGGGAATCTTTATGTAGGAGCAAACGGATTGTATAGGCTCAACTCAAAAACCGATGAATTTGACGAAGTTACAGGCGACAAAAAAACTCCTATTAAATCCATATTCCTATCGGATAGCTTAATATACTTGGGCACTATAGGTCACGGACTAAAGATTTTTAACATAAACACACAAAAGCTACTGCGCGATAAAATAAACGTTACCGCCTTTGACTTTTACAAATCGGAAATAAGTTGCATAACCCGCGACCGCAACGGCAGCATTTGGCTAGGCATTGATACAAAAGGCGCCATGGTTTTGCCTGAAGAAACTTCGGGATTTGGTTACATTGGATATCAGTCAAGATCTCGTAACATTATTGGATCAAACAGCGTGATGTCGGTTCTTAAATCAACCGATGGCACGCTTTGGGTTGGAACAGCCAACGATGGGTTATACAGAATTTCTGTCAACCGAAAAGTTACACACTACGAACCTTCAGCAACTATGCCATCAACCATTTTGGCAATATTTGAAGATAGCCGGCACAGGCTTTGGCTTGGCTCGTTGCAAGATGGTGCCGTTAGGTTTGATACTAACACTGGACTCACAAAACGCATCAATCTGCGCGACAACAAGAACAATAACGTACGCCACGTGCCTCATTTTGCCGAGTACAACAACCAAATATTCATTAACGTTGTTGGCGGTGGTTTGTATTCTGTTAATATGCTAACTGACGAAATTTACTGCTATCCAACCGTTAAAAATGGCTACGAGTTTCGTCGAAACCTCAACATTTTACCAAACCGATGGATTCAAACCACTATGGTTTCAAGCAGCGGAAAACTATACATTGGTACTTTTGACGGGCTTGGCTGCCTCGACATCAATTCAAACAATTTTGTTTCAACTTATGGTGTAAATAGCTTGTTTGCTGAAAACATAGTAAACTCTCTTTACGAGGACAAGAGCGGAATAATTTGGGTAGGCACCAACAACGGCATTATTCGTTTGAACGAAAAAAACGGTGAGTATCATCGATTTACAACTGCCGACGGGTTGCCAAACGACAAAATATGCGCCATTACGGGCGATGCCAACAACAACCTATGGATTAGTACCGCAAACGGATTATCGTGCTTTTCAATTGAAAACGAAACATTTGTAAACTACTTTGCTGGCGACGGCTTGCAAGGCAACGAATTTAGCACTGGAGCTGTAACCACATGGGGCAACCAAATTCTATTTGGCGGCACAAACGGCATTTCGTTTTTTGAACCCAAACAAATTACCGAATACGAGAAAAAGCCTGACGTAACAATTGTTGATTTTTACATTAACAATCAGCCTGTTATGATTGGAACCAAATCGGGCCGACACAATGTGATAAATACTTACGTTCAGCAAGCCGACACTTTTATGCTCAACTACCAAGACAATAGTTTTAGCATCGAATTTTCGGCTATGGATTTTTGCCACCCCGACCGCATCTTGTACCAATACTCGCTAAACAATGGCGATTGGATTAAACTACGTCAAGGCGAAAGCCGCGCACAATTTACTGGCATGGCGCCTGGAGTTTACTCTTTCAAAGTCAAAGCTGTTGATTACGGAAACGAGTCCGATGTTCGCCAAATAACCGTCATCATATCGCCAGCTTGGTACAAGTCAACTCTTGCTATTTTGCTTTACTGCTTAGCATTTATTGCAATTGTAATATTCACCATCAAAGGAATAAACCAAAGACACAAAGTGCAATTGCAAATACAAGAGCACATTCACACCAAGCAAATTGACGAGGCTAAGTTGCAGTTCTTTATAAACATTTCGCACGAAATACGCACACCAATGTCGTTGGTTATGAGCCCATTGCAAACGCTTATGAGTTCCGACACATCGCCCGAGCATCAACGTTTGTACAAAGTTATTTACCGCAACTCGCAACGCATTTTACGACTCATAAACCAACTTATGGACTTGCGCAAAATTGACAAGGGACAAATGGCCTTAATTTTTCGCGAAACGGAAATGGTTGGCTTTTTGCAAGACCTTTGCGACATTTTTGAACAACAAGCCGAAGACAAAAACATTGACTTTAGCTTTCAACACAGCATGCCCGAACTCAATACTTGGGTCGATAGCGGAAACTTTGACAAAATTGTGCTGAACCTTATTAGCAACGCGCTAAAATACACGCCCGACAATGGCAAAATAACTATTACCCTTAGACAAGGCGAAGACAAAACGGTAAATACACCGTTGAAAAATTACTTTGAAATTGAAGTGGCCGACAATGGCATCGGCATAAAAGAAGAAGAACGCGAACACATTTTTGAACGCTTTTACCAGATTAACAACGGCAACAATAGCCACATTGGCACTGGCGTTGGTTTACATCTTACACGCTCGCTTGTTGAACTTCACTATGGTACCATATCGGTAGCAGCTGGCGAAAACGGCTGCGGCAGCATTTTTACTGTGCGCTTGCCACTTGGCAATGCTCACCTACCACAATCGGCCATCGATGCCAACGAGTATGAAAACTCATGGGCTCAAACCGAACAACCTAAATTAGAACTATCAGCCAACGACAATGATGATACTCAAGAAAACAACTCAACCCGCAAACCTCGTGTGCTGATTGCTGAAGATGACGAAGAAATTCGCAAATACATTAGCCACGAATTCGCAAAATTCTACAATGTAATTGAGTGCGAAAACGGTAAAGACGCATTGTCTAGCATTCTTCTCAAAACCCCCGATTTGGTAATAAGCGACATAATGATGCCTGAAATGGACGGAATTAGCCTATGTCAAAAAATAAAACAAAACATTAACGTTAACCACACTCCTGTTGTTTTGCTTACCGCCAAAGTTCGCGACGAAGACCGCATGGAAGCAATGGACGCCGACGCCGATGCTTATATAACCAAGCCTTTTAATATTGAAATACTGAAAAAGACAGTTGACAACCTAATTAGAAACCGCAGGCAGCTGCGCAACGTGTACAGTGGACAACAAACTCAATCCGACAATCAGCAAAATGCTGGAGTTCAAACACCTGACGAAAAATTGCTTGAACGAGTTTTGAAAGTGATTAACGAAAATTTGAGCAACCCACGACTCAACATTGAAATGATATCGCAACAAGTTGGAATAAGCCGAGTTCACCTATACCGAAAAATGAAAGAACTCACCAACCAGTCAACTAGCGACTACATTCGCAATGCTCGCCTTAAAATGGCAGCACAGATGCTTCGACAAAAGAACTACCCTATTGCCGAAATTGCCGCACTTACTGGATTTAACAACCCAAACAACTTTTCAACCATTTTCAAAGAAATGTACGGAGTTCCACCATCAGTTTACGCCAATTCAACCGATACCGACAACTCCAACACAGACGACAAAACAATCTGATTATGAAACAACTAATAACAATTCTTTTTGCTTGCATAACACTCAACGCATCGGCAAAAGAAGGTATGTGGCTACCTTTTTTGCTCGAAAACAACATAGCCGACATGCAAGACTTTGGTTTGCGCCTTTCGGCCGACGACATATACAATATAAACCAAGCTTGCATTAAAGACGCCATTGTGGGATTTGTACACAACGACTCGCCCTTTTGGCATTTCTGCTCCGGATCTGTTATTTCGGCACAAGGTTTAGTTGTAACAAACCACCACTGCGGGCTCGATGCAATACGCGCAAACAGCACTCAACACCACAACTATTTAGCCGATGGATTTTGGGCCTCAAACTACGACGAAGAACTACCAGCCGAAGGAATAGGCATTTGTTTTTTGCGCCGGATGGAAGACGTTACCTCACGCGCACTAAAAGGTGTAACCAAACAAATGGACAGCCAAACACGCAAAAGCATCATCAGCGAAAACATAAACCAAATAGTTGCCGAGGCTGAACGCGGCACCACCTACAAAGCAAACGTTGACGGATTTTACGAAGACACCGAATTCTATCTTTCGGTTTACGAAATATTTACCGACGTTAGAATTGTTGCTGCTCCGCCTATGTCGATAGGCAATTTTGGCGGCGAAACCGACAACTGGATGTGGCCACGCCACACTGGCGATTTTTGCATGTTTCGCATCTATGCAAACACCCAAAACCAACCTGCCAAATACTCGCCTAACAACAAACCATACAAACCAATCACTCACCTTAAAATAAGCACCAAAGGTGTTTCCGAAAACGATTTTGCTATGGTGATGGGATATCCAGCTGTAACAAACGAATACTTGCCAGCTTTTCAACTACAAGCAATTGAACAAAAAATTGACCCACTTGTTATTGATGCTCGCACACAACTGCTAAACATTATGCGCAGCGAAATGGAAGCCGATGAAACAGTGTTTTTGAAATACGCAAGCAAAAGGTCGCACATGTCAAATGGCTGGAAAAAGAAAATTGGCGAACGCCGCGGACTGCAAACCCTTAACATTGTTAACCAACGCGCCCACTCCGATAGTTTACTAAACGCATGGATTTTAAGCACCGATAGTTTAAAACCATACAAAAACTTAATGGCAACATACCAAAGGCTATACAACATTAGACTTGACTACCAACTTGCACTGACTTTAATTTCAGAAAGTTTGCTTGCCGCCGAACCTATATACTTAGCCGAAAAGTTTTTAGCGCTAGACGCTTTTGACAAACAATCAGATGCAAAAAAAATTGCACGCACAATAAATAGTTTGAAAAACGATGCCGACGAAATGTTTGCCGACTACGACCAATCGCTTGACCAACAACTTACACTAACAGCCCTACGATTCTACCTTCAGCACACAAACAGCATTTCGCAAGAACTAAAAAAGTTTGACGCAAAGCAACTTGACAAAATGTATGCATCAAGCATTTTTACCGACAGCTACCGAATGGCTTCATTTTTAAATTCGTACACTCCAAAAATGAACAAAAAGCTAGAAAAAGACCCTTTCTACGCCATTGCTAAGGAGTGTAACTCTATGGTTCAACAACTCAAAATATATCATCAAACCGACAATGCCATCGACTCGCTACAGCAACTTTACTTGATGCTACAAAGGCAATTCGATACTACTCGTGTCTTTTTCCCCGATGCAAACTCTACATTTCGCGTAAGTTACGGCAAAGTATTAGGCTACACACCAAACGATGGCGTTAGTTACTCTTACGTTACCACACTCGATGGTGTTATGGAAAAAGTTGGGCAAGGTTCTCACGATTACATGGTGCCTCAAAAACTTCGCTCACTTTACAACTCGCGCAACTACGGACAATATGCCATGTCAGATGGGCGTTTGCCAGTCTGCTTCATATCAACTAACCACACTTCAGGCGGCAACTCTGGTAGCGCATCGCTAAATGCCAACGGAGAACTAATAGGTTTGAACTTTGACCGCGCATGGGACGGCATTGTTAGCGATATGCAATATAATCCAAACATTTGCCGAAATATTACTGTTGACATTCGCTACGTTCTTTTTCTTATCGAAAAACTTGGAGAAGCAACTTGGTTGATAGACGAAATGGACTTTGCCAAATAAAACCGCACCTAAACAAATAAGGCCCACCCAATTGGTGAGCCTTTATTTATATTAAGCCAACTACTTAGTTTCTGCGTTGTTGGTTGTTTTTCTTTTTCCTGTTTTTTTGATTTTTGCGCTGATTATTCTGCGATGAAAAATTCATAGACTGAAGTTCACGAGTGTCGCGCAACTTAACGCCCTCTGGCAATTCAAATCTACCACGCGCCATTTCCATCATATCGTGAAAAATCACATCATCGTCAACGGTGTCGCGATTCCACTGCAAATACGAGCGCTTCATAATATTGCCCACAGCCTCAACTCGTTCTTTAAAATGTTCTTCATTGGCTGTAAGCGCCAATTTTCCAACCAAATCCTGAATAACTCTACCATAGTGTTTAAAACGAATTTCGTCTCCATAACGGTATGTCAAACGCTCAGGAACAGCAACCTCTTCGGCACTTGTTGGCAATGTGTATGGAGAATCAACATCGAGTTGGTAGTTTGCAATAACAGCCAAATGGTCCCACAACTTATGTCGAAAATCGCCCAAATCTCTTTGCTGCGGATGCATAGTGCTCATTAAGTGAACTGTAGCCTGCGCCATACGATTACGCTTTTCACGATCGGGCTGAGACTTTATCATCTCCACCATTTTTTGCACGTTTCGTCCATACTCTGGTAAATTCAGTTTTGGACGAGTAGTATTGTAATCAAACTTCAAGTTGTTGTCCATATTCCAATTATTATTGATGCAATATGCTCATTTTCAATATTAAAACAAATTACGTTTTCGCAAAATGCAGAACAAAACCAAACTCAACACTATTGAAGTTCCAATAATATACACAAATGCCAAATTATTGTTTTCCATATAGTTAGGAACATTCATTCCGTACAAACTTGCAATAAGTGTAGGGAACATAATAATTAGAGTGATGCTGGTAAGCCTTTTCATAGTGGCATTAATGTTGTTTGAGATAACCGACGAGTAGCTCGATGACATTGAGCGAGCCACGTTTCGGTAAATAGACGTGGTTTCCTCGGCTTGTTTCAACTCAATTTCAACATCTTCAGTCAATTCTTCGTCACACACTTCGTTAATTTTTTTAGTGTGCATCATTCGATAAAACAACACATCGTTGCCTTTTAACGATGTTTCAAAATACACAAGGCTATTGCCCAATCGTTGCAGTTGAATAATCTCGTCGTTACGAACAAAGCGCTGCAGTTCTGCCTCTAGTGCAGTAATCTGCATATTTATAAACTTCAAGTACTTAAGAAACCAAACTGACGACGAAAGCATAAGCCTCATAATAAGTTCATAATAGTTTGCAACGGTTATTTGTTTACGCACCGAATAGGTAACAAAGTCGTGCAACATATCAATTTTAAAGTTGCAAACCGATACAAACACATCGCCACGAAAAACAAAGCCTAGCGGAACTGTTGAGTAATCGTTCAAACTATCCTCACGGCGATATGGCGCACGAATCACAATCATTTGCCAATCATCATCTTCAACTTCACGACGTGGGCGTTCGTCATTATCGTCAATATCGTTCAAAAAAGCTTCAGGAACACCTAATTTATCAATCAAGTATTTTCGCTCTTCACCCGATGGGCACTCTAGGCACACCCAGCATTTGGGAGTCCATGTTTGGGCAAGTTCAAAACCCTTGCCGTTGTTTTGGTAAAAATTAATCATAACCTTCTAATCTCCATTTCTTTATGCGGAGCCTCAGGTTATGTAAGCTCCGCTGATTAACGTTCGGGAGGATAATCGTCCATATATATATTCTGCGTTTGTGTAGAAAGTGGCACAAAAGTAAAATACAAATTAGGAAAACGGTGCTTTACAAAGTTTTTTTTACGGTAAATTCATGCGTATTTTCCAATTTTGTGGATATAGGTTGTTCCATCGTGTTCCCAAGTTCTTTACCCAACCTAACGGAGTGTTTTTGTATGTTACAAGATTAATTCCCTGTTTTGCTCCTTCAACAAAAATTGCATCGCGATGTAAATACTTTAGTGCATCGTTCAAATTAAGGTCTATTGTATTAAAATACTGGCGATTAATATTGTTTGACATTGCCAATTCGTGCTGAGGTTGCAGTTTATTACCAAATACTTTTGCCGTTTCAATACCCGCTCCTACTACATGAAGTTTGTCGCATAGGTATTGATATTGTTTGTCTATTGATGCTGGTATTGCTCGAATTTCGTCGTTGTTCAAATAGAACTCAAAGTTGCCTATAAGCATTGGTGTTGTTTGCTTTATCAAGGCTTGTGGGGCATGTTGCAAATGCTTTTTCACTTTGCCTTTCTGCCAGTTTGCTACATCACCGTCTTTTTTTCTAAATACACACAAGAAGAATCCTTCGCCTTTGGTTTTGTAATGAATAAACCTATAACCTTGCAAGCCGTTGTATTCAATTTTGCAAATACCCCATTTCTCATTAATTGGCAATTGCACATTTTCCGCATCGTAGTTTTGTGCAATCCAATCCATATTCAGTTCATCTTCGTTTGGATTAAACGTACATGTGCTGTAAACCAAATAGCCGCCCGGTTTAATGCAATTCCATGCATCGGCTATAATACGGCGCTGACGTTGAGCACACAATTCAGCATTTTCAACCGACCATTCGTCCATAGCCGAATAATCGCGACGAAACAAGCCTTCTCCGGAGCAAGGTGCATCAATTGCCACCACATCAAAAAAACCTCCTAACTTTCCAAATTCCGAAGGATCGCTTTTGGTGATAATTACATTAGGCCTTCCCCATTTTGCCAAATTTTCTTGCAAAATAGGCACTCTGCTACCAATAACCTCGTTGCAAACTAGTAGCCCATTATCTCCTATCATTGATGCATAGTGTGTGCTTTTGCCTCCAGGAGCTGCGCACAAATCAAGAATTGCGGAGTTTGAAACATTATCGCCTAATAATGTCTTTATTGCATAACCAGCAAACATTGAGCAGGCTTCTTGTACATAATACATTCCTGCATGGAAAAGAGGATCGAGTGTAAAAACTGGTCTTTCTGACAAATAGAATCCATCATTTTCCCAACCAACAACATCGGCACTTGCTGCATCTGCATTTTTTGCCCGATTAATTCGCACACTAACAGGGGCTGGCTCTTTCAGCGATTCTAGATACAAATCGAACTCTGTACCAAGTTGTTGGCGCATGCGTTGTTCAAATGGTTTAGGCAGGTAAAATTCCATATTGTGTTTTTTGAATGTTAAGCGAATATACAACAGCAAAACAACAAATGCCAACAAACAAAAAAGGGCGGCCTAAAGGCCGCCCTTTTTATAGTATTAAAACAAAGTTTTACTCTTCGTCGTTAAGTGCAATTGTTTCAAAGTCCTCTTTAGGAGTTACAATAACATCGTTAAAGCGGCGAACACCAGTACCAGCAGGAATCAAGTGTCCAACAATAACGTTTTCTTTCAATCCCTCAAGGCTATCTGACTTACCTTCAATTGCAGCCTCGTTAAGCACCTTAGTTGTCTCTTGGAATGACGCAGCAGAAATGAAACTACGTGTTTTAAGAGCAGCTTTGGTAATACCTTGAAGAACCTGTGTTGAAGTTGCAGGAACAGCATCGCGTGCCTCAATTTGTCTCAAGTCCTTACGTTTCAAGATAGAGTTCTCGTCACGTAGTTTGCGAGCTGAAATGATGCTTCCAACATGCAAGTCTGAATCACCTTTGTCAACAATAACTTTCTTGTCCCAAATCCAATCGTTTTCTTCAAGGAAGTCGTTTTTGTCAACCAATTGTTTTTCAAGGAATTTGGTATCACCTGGCTCTGCAATTTCAACTTTACGCATCATTTGGCGAACAATCACCTCAAAGTGCTTATCGTTGATTTTCACACCTTGCAAACGGTAAACCTCTTGAACCTCATTAACAATGTATTCTTGAACTTTGGTAGGTCCTTTAATTTTCAAGATATCAGATGGAGTAATCACACCGTCAGACAATGGGATACCTGCTCTTACATAGTCGCCTTCTTGTACAAGGATTTGTTTTGAAAGCGAAATCAAGTATTTTGCCTCCTCGCCTGTACGCGATGTGATAACAATCTCGCGGCTACCACGTTTAATCTTGCCGTAAGAAACTGTACCATCAATCTCAGCTACAATTGCTGGGTTAGATGGGTTACGAGCCTCAAACAACTCAGTAACACGTGGAAGACCACCAGTAATATCGCCCGCTTTACTATTAGCACGAGGTATCTTAACAATTACTTGGCCACACTTAATTTTTTCTCCCTCTGAAACTACTACGTGAGCACCTACTGGAGTGTTGTAAGTCTTTATAACATCGCCTGCTTTGTCTTTAATAACAATTGCAGGGTTTTTGGTTTTGTCACGAGACTCAATAACCACTTTTTCACCGAAACCTGTTGTTTCGTCAGTCTCACTACGATATGTTACATTTTCTTGGAAGTTATCCAATGTACACTCACCGCTGGCCTCTGAAATAATAACAGCGTTGTATGGGTCCCATTCGCAAATCAAGTCACCTTTCTTAACCTCTGCACCATCTTTTACATACAATTTAGAACCGTATGAAATATCGTGATGTGCAAGTTCAATTCCAGTTTCTTTTGCTACCAAGCGCATTTCTGCCAAACGACCAACAACTACATCTACACCTTTATCTTCCTCGCTAGCAATTGAGCGAAGTTCTTCAAAGTGAACAATACCATCGTTGTTTGCTACAATGCTCGAATCGGTTGCAACGTTACCTGCTGTACCACCCACGTGGAAAGTACGAAGTGTCAACTGTGTACCAGGCTCACCAATTGATTGAGCAGCAATAACACCTACTGCTTCACCAATTTGAACCATTCGGCTATTTGACAAGTTACGTCCATAACATTTTGCACAAACGCCATTCTTTGACTCGCATGTCAATACCGAACGCATCTCAACTTGCTCAATTGGAGACTCATCAATAACTTTGGCAATCTCCTCGGTAAATTCCTCACCAGCCTTGATAATTAATTCACCTGTAATTGGGTGATAAATATCATGAACTGAAGTACGGCCAAGAATACGTTCGTACAACGACTCAACTATATCCTCGTTCTTCTTAAGAGCTGTAGCAACCAAACCTCTTAATGTACCGCAATCTTCTTCATTAATAATAACATCATTTGAAACGTCAACCAAACGACGAGTCAAGTAACCAGCATCGGCTGTTTTCAAAGCAGTATCGGCCAAACCCTTACGAGCACCGTGCGATGAAATAAAGAACTCGTGACCAGACAAACCTTCTTTAAAGTTCGATAGAATTGGTGTCTCAATAATCTGTCCACCCTCTGCGCCTGCTTTTTGTGGTTTTGCCATCAAACCACGCATTCCACAAAGCTGACGAATCTGCTCCTTTGAACCACGGGCTCCAGAGTCAAGCATCATGTATACTGAGTTGAATCCTTGACGGTCGCTACTCAATTGTTTCATCAATTTATCAGTTAATTGAGCATTAACACGTGTCCAAATATCAATAACCTGATTGTAACGTTCGTTGTTTGTGATGAAACCCATATTATAGTTACCCATAACCTCGGCAATCTCATCATAACCTTTATTTACCAATTCAGCTTTGTCGGCTGGAATAATAACGTCGCCCAAATTAAACGACAATCCACCTTCAAATGCCATGCGGTATCCTAAGTTCTTGATATCGTCAAGGAATTGTGCAGTAACTGCAGTTCCACAAACTTTATATACTTTACCAATTATATCACGAAGCGATTTTTTGGTCAAGATAGTATTCAAATAACCTACTTCAGTAGGTACAAATTCGTTAACAATTACGCGACCAACTGTTGTTTCAATAATACGGTCAACAATGTTTCCGTTTTCATCAACATCTTTGGTTTTAACTTTAATGTTAGCGTGAAGGTCAACTCTCTTTTCGTTGTATGCAATTTGCACCTCCTCTGGAGAATAGAAGGTAATGCCCTCACCCAACGCACCTTTTAGTCCTTTTGTAATGTAATACAAACCAAGAACCATGTCTTGAGAAGGCACTGTAATAGGAGCTCCATTAGCAGGGTTTAGAATGTTATGTGAACCTAGCATCAACATTTGAGCCTCAAGTACTGCTGCATTACCTAGTGGCAAGTGAACAGCCATTTGGTCACCATCAAAGTCGGCGTTGAACGCTGTACATGCCAATGGATGAAGTTGAATAGCTTTTCCCTCAATAAGTTTAGGTTGGAAAGCTTGGATACCCAAACGGTGCAAGGTAGGAGCACGGTTTAATAATACTGGGTGTCCTTTAATAACGTTCTCCAAAATATCCCAAACTACAGGATCTTTTCTATCTACAATCTTTTTAGCTGATTTTACGGTTTTTACAATACCACGCTCAATCAACTTTCTAATAACAAATGGCTTATATAGTTCGGCAGCCATATCTTTTGGCAAACCGCACTCATGCATTTTCAATTCAGGACCAACGACAATTACTGAACGAGCTGAATAGTCAACACGTTTACCAAGCAAGTTTTGACGGAAACGACCTTGTTTTCCTTTCAAACTATCACTCAACGATTTAAGCGAGCGATTGCTATCTGCTCTAACTGTTGACGACTTACGTGAGTTGTCAAACAACGAGTCAACAGCCTCTTGCAACATACGTTTCTCATTGCGAAGGATTACTTCTGGAGCCTTAATGTTGATAAGACGTTTCAAACGGTTATTACGAATAATAACACGACGATATAAGTCATTCAAGTCAGAAGTAGCAAATCGACCACCATCAAGTGGTACCAAAGGACGCAACTCTGGAGGAGTTACAGGAACAACTTTGATAATCATCCACTCTGGACGGTTTTTGCCTTTTGATGCACGGAATGACTCAACTATTTGCAAACGTTTTAATGCTTCTGCCTTACGTTGTTGCGAAGTTTCGGTTGATGCCGAAGCTCTCAAGCTAGCTGCAAGTTCGTCCAAGTCAATGTTTTGTAGCAATTCGTAAATTGCTTCGGCACCCATTTTTGCAACAAACTTGTTTGGATCTTTATCGTCAAGATATTGGTTTTCTTTTGGCAGTCTATCGCACAAATCCAAATACTCTTCTTCTGAAAGAAGGTCAAGTTTCTTAACTCCTTCCTCCTCTAGAATACCAGGATTGATAACCGCATATTTCTCGTAATAAATGATCGAGTCCAACTTTTTGGCAGGAATACCCAACAAGTAACCAATTTTGTTAGGCATTGATTTAAAGTACCAAATATGAGCTACTGGAACCTCCAATTGAATGTGTCCCATACGCTCGCGACGTACTTTTTTCTCTGTCACTTCAACACCGCATCGGTCACAAACAATGCCTTTATATCTAATACGTTTGTACTTACCGCAATGGCACTCATAGTCTTTTACTGGACCAAAGATGCGCTCGCAGAACAAACCATCTCTTTCTGGTTTGTATGTACGATAGTTGATAGTTTCTGGCTTCAAAACCTCACCGGCTGATCGTTCCAAAATCTCTTCTGGTGATGCCAACCCAATTGTGATATGAGTGAACTCGCTCTTTGTTTTATTTTCCTTTCTAAAAGCCATAGATGGATTTATTTAAAAAGTTTATAAAGAGAGTAGGTGTTACCCCACTCTCCTATTTTTTTTGATTATTCAAGATTAATGCTCAAACCTAAGCCACGCAATTCGTGTAGCAATACGTTAAGTGATTCAGGAATGCCAGGTGTTGGCATTGGTTCGCCCTTAACAATAGCCTCGTATGCTTTTGCACGTCCAACTACATCATCTGACTTAACTGTCAAAATCTCTTGCAAGACGTTTGATGCACCGAATGCCTCAAGAGCCCAAACCTCCATCTCACCAAAACGTTGACCACCAAATTGTGCTTTACCGCCCAAAGGTTGTTGTGTAATAAGTGAGTAAGGTCCAATAGACCTTGCATGCATCTTATCATCAACCATGTGACCTAGTTTCAACATATAAATCACACCTACAGTAGCAGGTTGGTGGAATTTCTCGCCTGTACCTCCATCATACAAATATGTACGACCGAATTCTGGCACTCCAGCTTTGTTTGTCAATTCAGTAATCTCATCTAGAGTTGCACCATCGAAAATTGGAGTTGCAAATTTAACACCCAACTCACGACCAGCCCAACCAAGCACGGTTTCGTAAATCTGACCTAGGTTCATACGAGAAGGCACACCCAATGGGTTCAATACGATATCAACTGGGGTTCCATCCTCCAAGAATGGCATATCCTCATCACGTACTACGCGAGCAACAATACCCTTATTACCGTGACGACCCGCCATCTTATCACCTACTCTAATTTTACGTTTTTTAGCAATGTATACTTTTGCCATTTGGATAATTCCATTTGGAAGTTCATCGCCAACCGAGATGTTGTATTTTTTGCGGCTGTACTCTCCTTGAATCTCACGAACTTTTATTGTGAAATTATGGAGAAGTTCTGCTATCATTTCATTTTTATCCTTGTCTGTTGTCCACTTATTTGGATTAACATTCAAGTAATCAATCTCCTTTAAAGCTGTTTGGGTAAATTTGGTTCCTTTGCTAATAATATCAGCGCCCAAGTAATCCTTAACACCTTGAGAAACCTTACCATTAATTAACGAGAACAATTTCTCAACCAACTTAGCCTTAAATTCATCAACCTCTTTTTGGCAATCCTCGTCTAGTTTCTGAGTAATAGCTTTCTCTGCTGTTTTCCCTTTTTTGTCTTTCACCAAACGAGAGAACAAACGCTTGTCAATAACAACTCCCGAAAGTGAGTTGGTTGCTTTTAAAGAAGCATCTTTCACGTCACCAGCTTTATCACCAAAGATTGCACGAAGCAATTTTTCCTCTGGAGAAGGATCAGACTCACCTTTTGGTGTAATCTTACCTATAAGAATATCTCCAGGTTTTACGTGAGCACCTATTCTAATTAAACCATTTTCATCTAGGTTCTTAGTAGCATCCTCACTTACATTTGGAATATCTGGAGTCAATTCCTCCATGCCTCGTTTTGTGTCACGAACCTCAAGAATATGCTCATCAATATGCAATGATGTGAATAAATCTTCGCGAACTACACGCTCAGAAAGAACAATAGCATCCTCAAAGTTATAACCTTTCCAAGGCATAAATGCAACCTTCAAGTTTCTTCCCAAAGCTAGCTCTCCACCTTCTGTTGCATATCCTTCAGTTAAAACAGTGCCTTTTACAACACGCTGACCTTTCATTACAATTGGACGTTGGTTGTTGCACATGCTTTGGTTAGTTTTTTGGAACTTGCATAGATTATAAGTAACGTCATCGCCCTCAAAACTTACAAAACGTTGTTCATCAGTACGATCATAACGCACAACAATCTTATCAGCATCTACATATTCTATAACACCATCACCTTCAGCACGAACCATAGTACGAGAGTCTTCTGCAACTTTCTTCTCAATACCAGTTCCAACAATAGGCGATTCTGGATGAAGCAAAGGAACTGCTTGGCGCATCATGTTAGAACCCATCAACGCACGGTTAGCATCATCATGCTCCAAGAATGGAATCAATGAAGCAGCAATTGAAGTCATTTGGTTTGGCGCCACATCCATCAAGTTAATATCCTCAGGATTTGACTCTGGGAAATCTGCTTGCAAACGAGCTTTAACCTTTGAACCTGCAAATGCACCATCCTCATTTAAAGGAACATTAGCTGGTGCAATAATTTTGCCTTCTTCATCCTCTGCTGTAAAGTAAACAACATTGTTATTATCCATATCAACCTTGCCATTAACAACGCTACGATATGGAGTTTCAATAAAGCCCAAACGGTTAATCTTTGCAAACACACACAATGAAGAAATCAAACCAATGTTTGGTCCCTCAGGTGTCTCAATTGGGCAAAGACGACCATAATGAGTATAGTGAACGTCACGAACCTCAAAACCTGCACGATCACGAGACAAACCACCAGGACCCAATGCAGACAAACGACGTTTATGGGTCATTTCTGACAATGGGTTTGTTTGGTCCATAAATTGTGACAAGGCATTTGTTCCAAAGAACGAGTTGATAACGCTTGAAATTGTTTTAGCATTAATCAAATCGGCAGGGGTAAATACCTCATTGTCACGAACATTCATACGTTCACGAATAGTACGAGCCATACGTGCCAAACCAACACTAAATTGGTTTTGCAACTGTTCACCAACAGTGCGAACACGACGGTTACTCAAGTGGTCAATATCATCAACATCTGTCTTGCTATTAATAAGCTCAATTAGATATTCAATGATTTTGATAATATCTTCTTTTGTAAGAACTCTCTCTTCACTAGAGTTCAAATTCAATTTACGATTAATGCGGAAACGTCCTACTTCACCCAAATCATAACGTTTGTCAGAGAAGAACAACTTATCAAACGTATCTCTAGCAGTAGTCTCATCAGGAGCGTCAGCATTACGCAATTGTTTATAAATATAAAGAACCGCCTCTTTTTCTGAGTTACAAGGGTCCTTTTGCAATGTATTATAAATGATGTTGTATTCCGAGTTAGCATCTTCTTTATGCAACAAGATGTTTTTAGCTCCAGATTCTACAATAGCATCAATATCTTCGTTTTTAAGTTCGGTGTTTCGGTCAACCACAACTTCATTACGTTCAACAGAAACAACCTCACCGGTATCCTCATCAACAAAGTCTTCGGTCCAAGTTTTAAGAACACGAGCAGCCAAAGTACGGCCAACAACTTTTTTCAAACCGGTTTTAGAAACCTTCACCTCATCTGCAAGTTTGAAGATTTCAAGGATATCCCTATCAGTTTGATATCCAATGGCTCTCAACAAAGTGGTAACAGGCAATTTCTTTTTACGGTCAATGTATGCATACATAACGTTATTAATGTCAGTAGCAAATTCAATCCATGAACCTTTGAAAGGAATAATTCTTGCCGAATACAATTTTGTTCCATTAGCATGCATTGATTGTCCAAAGAATACACCAGGAGAACGATGCAATTGAGAAACAATAACACGCTCAGCACCATTAATAACAAATGTACCTTTAGGTGTCATGTAAGGAACAGTACCCAAATACACATCTTGAACTACAGTAGCAAAATCCTCATGATCAGGATCTGTACAATATAGTTTAAGTTTGGCCTTTAGTGGAATACTATAAGTCAAACCACGCTCAATGCACTCTTCAATAGTATATCGAGGAGTATCAATTGAATAATCTAAAAACTCCAATACATACAAGTTACGGGCATCAGTTATTGGAAAATTTTCCTCAAAAACCTTATAAAGGCCCTCTTGCTTTCTTTGCTCTGGAGTGGTATTTGTATTGAAAAAATTATTGAATGAAGCTAACTGAA
Source organism: Salinivirgaceae bacterium (assembly GCA_024405635.1). GTDB lineage: Bacteria > Bacteroidota > Bacteroidia > Bacteroidales > SZUA-534 > JAKSOL01. Next base: position 84,349 of record JAKSOL010000009.1, read on the forward strand.
TTTCCAGAAAATCCGGATACTCAAGCTGTTTTTTATTTGAAGCAAAGCTTATTCTTTCTTTGTAACCAGTTGAAGCCATAATTCTTTAAAATAAAGAGAACTTAAAAATAAAACGACAAAAAGGCTTAGTGTTATTACTAACACTAAACCTTATACTTTATCCTAAATGAGTCTTATTTAAGCTCAACTGCAGCTCCAGCTTCTTCCAATTGTGCTTTTAGAGATTCAGCTTCTTCTTTAGAAACACCTGTTTTCAACTCTTTTGGTGCACCATCAACAAGCTCTTTAGCCTCTTTTAGACCAAGACCAGTAAGTTCTTTTACCAATTTAACTACTTGAAGTTTTTGAGCACCAGCATCTTTAAGGATTACATCAAACTCGCTTTTCTCAGCAGCTGCACCTTCACCAGCACCAGCAGCAGGAGCTGCAACAGCTACAGCAGCAGCAGCAGGTTCAATACCGTATTCATCTTTAAGAATTGCAGCCAACTCATTTACCTCTTTAACAGTCAAGTTAACCAACTCTTCTGCAAACTTTTTCAAATCTGCCATTTTAAATCTATTTTAATAATTTGTTTACAATAAAATACTACTTCTCTGATAATGTTTTCAAAACGCCTGTCAATGTTTGACCACCCGATTGAAGAGCAGAAATAACATTCTTGGCAGGTGATTGGAGCAAGGCCACAACATCTGCGATAAGATCTTTCTTAGACTTAACATTAGCCAAAGCATCGATTTGGTTATCGCCAATATAGAAGGACTCTTCAACATAAGCAGCTTTCAAAATTGGTCTATCACAACCTTTTCTAAACTCCTTAATCAATTTACCTGGAACATTAGCTGTCTCGGTAAACATAATTGAAGTATTGCCTTTCAATGAGCCAAATAGTTCTGAGTAATCAGTACCTGATAACTCCATTGCTTTTTTAAGCAAGGTATTCTTTACTACAACTAATTCAACGTTTTGATTAAAGCAAGTTCTTCTCAACTTCGATGTTTGCTCTGCATTCAAATTTGAAATGTCAGTCAAATAGAAGTGATTAGCGGCTTTCAAACGTTCAACTAGGCTGTCAATAATAGCAGTTTTATCTTCGCGCTTCATAATTCTTCGTTTTTACGCAATTGTTTTAACATCAACTGGTATACCAGGACTCATAGTGCTAGATAAGCTGATACTCTTAACATAAGTACCTTTAGCTGACGAAGGTTTTAGCTTCAAAACAGTATTAATCATTTCTTGAGCATTCTCTGAAATCTTTTCAGCATCAAACGATACTTTACCAATTCCTGCATGAATAATACCGTATTTATCAACTTTAAAGTCAATCTTACCTTGTTTAACCTCTTTTACTGCTGTACCAATTTCCATGGTAACTGTACCACTCTTTGGATTAGGCATCAAACCACGAGGTCCTAAAACACGACCTAGAGCACCAACTTTAGCCATTATCGAAGGCATTGTAATGATAACATCAATATCAGTCCATCCTCCTTTAATTTTTTCAATGTACTCGTCTAGGCCAACATAGTCTGCACCAGCCTCTTTAGCTTCAGCTTCTTTGTCTGGTGTACATAGAACTAGAACTCTAGTTTGCTTACCCGTACCGTTAGGTAAAGAAACAACACCACGAACCATTTGATTTGCTTTACGTGGATCAACACCCAAACGAATGTCAATATCTACAGAAGCATCAAATTTAGTTGTTGTTACCTCTTTTACCAAATGGGCAGCTTCAGACAATGTATAAAGCTTTGAAGGCTCAATCATGCCTGCTACTTTCTTTTGATTTTTAGTTAGCTTTGCCATTTTCAATACGAGGTATTAATTAGTTATTACTTGGGAACTCACCAGTAACTGTTACTCCCATACTGCGTGCTGTACCTGCTACAAGACGCATAGCTGATTCCAATGTAAATGCATTCAAATCAGGCATTTTATCTTGTGCAATCTCTTTAACTTGATCCCAAGTAAGAGATGCAACTTTTTTACGATTAGGTTCTGCTGAACCGCTTTTAATTTTAGCGGCCTCAAGAATCTGTACAGCAACAGGAGGACGTTTAACTACAAAGTCAAACGACTTATCGGAATAAACAGTAATCACTACAGGTAGCACTTTGCCAGCACTATCTTGAGTTCTTGCATTAAATTGTTTGCAAAAATCCATGATGTTCACACCCTTAGAACCTAAGGCTGGTCCAACCGGAGGGGAAGGGTTGGCAGCTCCTCCCTTAATTTGCAACTTAATCAGTCCTGCAACTTCTTTTGCCATGATTTTTGTTTTATTCTTTAATTACCTGCATAAAACTCAACTCAACTGGAGTTTTTCTGCCAAAAATTTTGACACTAACCTTAAGTTTTTTCTTGTCAAGATTCACCTCTTCAATCACTCCACTGAAGTTATTGAAAGGCCCATCTACAACTTTAACAGCTTCACCAACTGCAAATGTATCAAGGAGTTCTTCGTCTTGATTTGACTTTTCATCCTCAATGCCTAGCAATTTGTCAACCTCTGACTTACGGATTGGTGTCGGAATGCCATTATTGGCTGTACTAAGAAAGCCAATAACTTCTGGTACATTACTTAAAGTATACTGAACTTCATTAATGAGCTCTGCCTCAACTAGTACGTAACCAGGAAAAGCGCACCTTTCCTTACTAATCTTCTTTTTATTTCGAACTTGATAAACTTTCTCTGTTGGAACCAAGACTTGGGAAACATATTCCGACAAAGGACGTCCACCAATTTTCAAAATTTGAGACTCTTTAATGATGTGTTCTTTTACTTTATTTTCCTTGCCACTAATAGCACGGAGAACATACCACTTTTTCTCTACAATTTTCTCTTCCGCTGCCATAACAATAGAATTTACTTAAATAAACCGTAAACAAATTCCATTATTTGTGCAAACGAAAAATCCATTATGTAAATAATGAGGGCTATAATAAAGGAAGCAACCATTACAACAATTGCACTATTTTGAAGTTCAGACCACGATGGCCAAGTTACCTTATGAAATAACTCATTAGAAACTTCACGAAAATATCCTATAATCTTTTGCATCGTCTTATAGATTTTGCACGGGAGGAGCGACTCGAACGCCCGACACCTAGTTTTGGAGACTAGTGCTCTACCAACTGAACTACTCCCGTAAATAAAGGATTCTAAACCAAGTTAGAATCCTTTAGGGTTATCTGATTAATTATTAATCAAGGATTTCGGTGATTTGACCAGCACCTACGGTACGACCACCCTCGCGGATAGCGAAACGAAGACCTACACTGCAAGCTACTGGAGTAATCAACTCAACAGTAATTGTCAAGTTATCACCTGGCATTACCATCTCAGTTCCTTCTGGCAATTTAATCTCACCAGTAACATCCAAAGTACGGATGTAGAATTGAGGACGATATTTATCGTGGAATGGAGTATGACGACCACCCTCTTCTTTTTTCAAGATATAAACCTCAGCTTTAAATTTCTTGTGAGGAGTTACAGTACCTGGTTTGCAGATAACCATACCTCTCTTGATTTGGTTTTTGTCGATACCACGAAGAAGAAGACCTACGTTATCACCAGCTTCACCTTGATCCAACAATTTGCGGAACATCTCAACACCAGTTACAGTAGAGGTCAATTTATCCTCTTCCAAACCGATAATCTCTACAGCATCGTTTACGTGGATAACACCTGTCTCAATACGACCAGTTGCTACAGTACCACGACCTGTAATTGAGAAAATATCCTCAACAGGCATCAAGAAATCTTTATCAACCTCACGTGGAGGAAGTGGGATATATGTATCAACAGCATCCATCAACTCCATAATTTTCTCAACCCATTTTGGTTCAGCATTCAAACCACCAAGTGCAGAACCTTTGATGATTGGAGTTGAATCACCATCATATCCATAGAATGAAAGCAACTCACGAACTTCCATCTCAACAAGTTCAAGAAGCTCTGGGTCGTCAACCATATCAACTTTATTCAAGAAAACAACGATTTTTGGAACGTTTACTTGACGTGCCAAAAGAATGTGCTCGCGAGTTTGAGGCATTGGACCATCAGTAGCAGCCACAACCAAGATAGCACCATCCATTTGAGCAGCACCAGTAACCATGTTTTTTACATAGTCAGCGTGTCCAGGGCAGTCAACGTGTGCATAGTGGCGTGATTCTGTTTGATACTCAACGTGAGCAGTATTAATGGTAATACCACGCTCTTTCTCCTCTGGAGCATTATCAATAGAGTCGAATGAACGCAACTCTGAAAGACCCTTTTCTGCCAATACTTTAGTAATAGCAGCGGTCAAAGTAGTTTTACCATGGTCAACGTGACCAATAGTACCAATATTAACATGAGGTTTGGTCCTCTGAAATTGTTCTTTAGCCATAAATACCTATTATTTACAAATTTGACAATTGATCCAAGTCTTGGAGCCGATAATGGGAATTGAACCCATGACCTCTTCCTTACCAAGGAAACGCTCTACCCCTGAGCTACATCGGCTGATTTCTTGAGCGGGAAACGGGGCTCAAACCCGCGACCCTTAGCTTGGAAGGCTAATGCTCTATCAACTGAGCTACTCCCGCAATACAGTTGTGGGGAGAGCAGGATTCGAACCTACGAAGCTGTAAAGCAGCAGATTTACAGTCTGCCCCAGTTGGCCACTTTGGTATCTCCCCAAAAAAGTTTCAACATTATAAATGAGCCGATAGAGGGATTCGAACCCACGACCCGCTGATTACAAATCAGCTGCTCTGGCCAACTGAGCTATATCGGCAACATTATTTAGAACCTGTGTTTTCGTCCCCGAAAACGGTTGGCAAATGTAGAAACTTTCTGTAATAAAAAAACGTTTGACCTATTTTTTTTCAAAAATTATAGTCCTTTTTGTTTCTCCTTAGCTTTTTTAAGCTGTCCTTTTAATGCGTCAACTGTCAGATCTACAGCTTCTTCGAAGGTCTTTGCGCGGTTGCTAGCAAAGGCATCATTACCTGGTATTGAAACCTTAATTTCTGCTACTTTATTCTCCGTTTTATCCGATTTTTCCAATTTTAAGGTCACGTCTGCAGCAACTATTCCATCATAAAACGTCTCCAACTTGCCAACTTTAACATTAATAAAGTCCAAAAGTTTAGAATCTGCATTAAAGTGCAATGAATGTACATTGATTTCCATAATTAAACTCCTTTCTTTTTACGCTCTAGGATGAGCTTGGTTATACACTTGTTTTAATCGTTCAAAAGTCGTATGCGTATAAACTTGCGTTGCCGACAAAGTTGCATGACCTAATAATTCTTTTATTGAACTAAGATCTGCTCCATTGTTCAACATATGTGTAGCAAACGTATGCCGTAACACATGTGGACTTTTTTTATCTAACGTTGTAACCTCTCCTAAATATTTATTTACCAACCGATAAACCATTTTTACATAAATAGGTTCACCTTTATCTGTTATAAACAAAACGTTTTCAGACGAAGTAACATTGTTACGAGCTACAAGATAGTTTTTTATTGCATACTTTAACTCGTCAACAAAAGGAATTATTCGTTCTTTTTTTCTTTTTCCTAAAACTTTTAGTTGATTGTATGAAAAATCAACATCTGACACTTTTAAATTTACTAATTCACTAACACGCATGCCTGTGCAATAGAAAGTTAAAAGTATGGTTTTATCACGAACACCCGAAAAATCTTCTGAGAATTCAAGTTCGTCAAACAGTGCTTGCATAGCTTTACTATCGACGAAATAAGGGAGCACCTTCTCTGTTTTAGGCAACACGACACCGTCAACTGGCGACTTAGTCAATTGTCCGTTACGCATTAAAAAGCGATAGAAAGTTTTAAGGGTTGTTATTTTTCTCTTTACTGACCTTGGATTTTGGCCTTGCTCCATTAAAAAAACAATCCACTTGCGGACGTCTTCTCGACTAACCACAAGTGGATTAAATTCTTTTTTTGATGCGTCTTGCTCAAAACTAATGAACTGGCGCAAATCTGTCTCGTACGATCTTACAGTATGCTCTGAATAACGTTTTTCGTTAGCAAGATAATCGATAAAATTATCTTCAAACATATTGCAAGGCCCTCTTGGGCGTACAAAAGCCAAATACTATTGTTCTTGGCTTTGATCGCGCAATTGTTGAACGTATGCAGCTTTTATTAGCTTTTTGCGTTTTTCAACTGAAGGTTTAGTGAAAACTTGACGAGCGCGCAACTCTTTCACAACACCTGTTTTTTCAAATTTTCTTTTGAATTTTTTTAAGGCTCTATCAATATTCTCGCCTTCTTTTACTGGAACAATAATCATAATAAAAATAAAAATTAAATGCGTCTTAAATAGGGTCGCAAATTTAGAATTTGGTAGTTAATTCACAAAAACTAAACCCAAATATTTTTAGGGTTTAAAATTATATTTCAATTCGCTCTTAATCAATCAGTTATTTAACCACCACCTTTCTCAATTCTTTTATTTGAACTATTATAATATATGTCCACTGCCACTATCAAGGCTGTGTATCCCCAAAAGGGAACCGAGGCCTTGTCCGTATCTAGGAAATCATTCAACACTCCATGAAAATAGTATGTAAATAATCCTATCAATACAGCGAGTGCAATATTAGTAAGTTTATTTATTTCCACATCTTCTTTTTTTCGTCGATATATTTTTACTGCAGTTATAACTGTAGTTATAATTATTGCCATTAATGTTAATGGGCCCAAGATGCCCGATTCGCACAAGGGGCCTAGATATTCGCTATGAGCGTTACCCATGTCGCCTTCGTTTGTGCTAATTATTGTTTTTTCGTAAGATATTTGATATGGTGCATAATAGAACATATATGTTCCTGGCCCCCAACCAAATATAGGTTTCTCTGAAAACATTCGCAATGCACATTTCCAGCGATTGATTCGCTCAACGTTTGACGCATCAGTTGACACGTTACTTATTGATTTAACATGTTCAACAATATTGGTTGTTGATGAATCTTGATTGTTGGATTGAAGTATGCGAGTTATGTTTTCTCCAAAAGAAAAGGCAATAATTGCGGCAATAACAAGTACTGATGCAATAAAAGAAAACTTGATGCGAAGTTTTATGCAACACCACACACCAAAGGCGCCAATTAAACTCAGCCAAGCAGCTCGTGAATATGAAAAAATTAAGCCTACACTAATAACTACCAAAACTAATAAGTACACGAGCCTAATGCCTCGACTATTTCTTTTTTCAAACAATAGAGCAGCTATTGGCGGTATATTCATTGCCAATAACGCTCCGTATGATGTATGGTCTTTATAAAATGGATTTGATGCCCAATGCGCAATTTTCTGATCAAATATTCCATATGTAACATGTCTTGTTAAAGCATATAAAACTACTACACATAGAGATATTGCATAAAACAACACGTATCGTCTTACATTGTTTGGATTTCGAAACACTTGTGTCATCAAGAAGTATAATGGTAGGATAAACCACAAATGGGAAATAAAGAACTTAAACGACACCAATGGTTCAACACTTGTGATACTTGTTACCAATATCCACGCCATATATATATATATGGTTATTGACACAGGATGTGTAAGTACCCTTTTATCAAATTGTTTTTCGTATAGCAGTTTAAAAAGAAATATTATTGCAATGCCTGCTAACAAAGGTTCTGTTGGTAAGGATAGATCAACAGATAATCCTTTTGATATTTCACTTAATGGAATTGATAGCGGAGTAAGAAACGATATACATAGCATCAATTTATCAAGCGACAAAAAGGCCATTGCAGCAAGTAATAATGCAATTGGCAGTAAGCTTAGCAAGAAAAAGTCATTATATATGCACACTGCATTAAGCGCCACAAATAGTAGCGCAATAGCATATACTCCCCACTTATTTATATGGTTGAGTTGCAACTTACTCTTTTTTGGTTTTCAAACGGAATGCATTTGCTGTAACCGAATCGCATACCACCAAAAGTAAAAGCGAAAGCACAAAAGCAGATGCTGTTGACATTGTTACAATAAGCCAACGAATTGGATAAGATTTCTTTTCAGCCTTCACTGCTGCATTTACCACGTATTTATGTGGCAGTTTTTGTTTTGCATCAAGTTGAGCCTCTGCGTATTTAGCTCTAAGATCAACTAGTTGTGTGTTAATCTTTGTAAGGTAAGCAGTAATTTGAGTTGAGGAGCCTCCAACTCTAGCTAAGTCATTTAGCCGAATTTGTATTTTATCAGCAGACTTTACATCACCTTTTGCTAAAGCTTTTGCCATAGCATTATTAAGTGCTTCAACTTGTGTTTTATAATCAGAAACACCTTGCTGCCGCATGTGGTTCAATGAATCTTGAAGTTCTGCTATTTCCGATTTCAAGGAATTATAAGCTTCTTCAACTAGCGCCAAGGCTTGCAATGCTTTTTCGTGCTGCATATTATTCATTACCGTATCGACAAGATTTGAAATCTCGTTAGCTATATCTGCAGCCATTTGAGGATCTTTATCAAGCACAGTTATTCGCACCGATAAAAATTTTGTAGGCGTAATGGTAATGTTTTTGTCATACTTGCGCTGTAATGCTGTTTGTGGATAACGCGTGGTAGGCGATATTCCATAATGTTCACGCAAGTTAAACTTGCTAATCACTCTATTTCGTATTTCATTTGATTGCAACACCTGCATAAGTTGCTCTAGTTCTTCGTCTTCTCCTAAACGAAGAACAGCTTTAGTTGTTACACCAACCGACAACAAGTCTTGCGATATAGAACCCGATGCTGAAGGAAAGAGAATAACCTCCGATTTATATTTTTCTTGTATAAGCAAAGAGACAACTATTGAAACAATGGCTGCTACTACTGTTACCACAATAATTGGAACTCGACGTTTCCAAAAATAGAGTATGATGTCAATTGAATCGAACTTGTACTGATTTTCTGATTCAGTCATAATTAAAAGATTTGTATAATGATGCAAATGTAACACAATGAACAACAAAACGGTTTTTAGTGTTAATTATTGCACCATCATGCTTTTTATTATTGGTTGCATTAAACGCGAAAAAAAATAATTTTGCCACTCCCAAATTCATAATCAACTGTAAGAATGAAAATAAAACATGCTATAACAGCTATTTGTGTCGCAATGTTTTCTTTTTGCGCAACTGCACAAAATTGCCAATACGAAAAAGAATTTACTGACGACAACACTGGTAAAAAGGTAAAAATTACGGTTCAAGTTGTTTTAGCCCGACTAAATAACAACCCGTTGTACTTTAAAGCACAAAGTATTGGCGATGACCGCCGTTTTTTAAAAATGCGTTATTATAAATACAACGATTTTTATTTCCGCGACGACCGAGAGGTTATTCTTTTTCTTACTAATGGCGAACAAGTAGTGCTTAACCCTAGAGTAAATCCTAACGAAAGTAAAGAATCGAAACTTCAGACTATTTCCTCAATGGTTATTTACCCTTTAACCGAAGAACAATTCAGCAAACTACGCAATCACCCTGTAAAAAATTTCCGTTATTACGTTGCAACCGGTTTTGTTGACTTACCTGTAAAAGATAACAAACAAGACCAACTTATGAAAATATTGAAGTGTATTGACTAGCAATTCCTTTTATAGCAATAAAAAAGCAGGACTCTTTTGAATCCTGCTTTTTTTATTTGGCATTAAATAAACACTCTATACAATTTTGTTGATTGCGTCAACAAATGCCTCAGCACTAGCATTCACAATATTTACATTAGCACCAAAGCCATAGTAAATTTTGTCGTTGTATGAAACTTTAACATGAACTTTACCATTGTCGTTGCTGCCGCGAGTAATTGCTTGAACTAAAAATTCCTCAAGACGCATATCTTCTTTCTCAACTACTTCGCGAATAGCATTGAAAGCTGCATCAACTGGACCATTACCCGATGCTGTTGCTGTTTTTTGTTTACCTCCAATATTCAAACGCACTGCAGCCATCGACTCTGGGAATGAACCTGTTGAAACGTGCAAGTACTCTAACTTAATAGCATTTGAACTCTTAACGTTATCGTTAATCAGCAAACGAAGGTCGTTGTCGTTTATCTCCTTTTTGGCATCGGCCATATTTAAAAATCGTGCATAAAGTTCATCAAGTTCTTCAGTTGTGGCTTTATAACCAATTACCTCTAGGCGATGTTTTAGCGCTGCACGACCACTGCGAGCTGTCAAAATAATTTCTGACTCTTTGATGCCCACATCTTTTGGATCGATAATTTCGTAGGTAGTAACATTTTTAAGTACACCATCTTGATGAATACCTGAAGAATGAGCAAAGGCATTTCGTCCTACTATGGCTTTATTTGCTTGAACTGGCATATTCATCAAACTTGAAACCATGCGCGATGCTGGATATATCATTGGAGTATTAATGTCAGAATAAAGATCGATATCGTTATGACATTTTAGAATCATTGCAATCTCTTCAAGTGAAGTGTTTCCTGCCCGTTCGCCAATACCGTTGATTGTAACCTCGCATTGGCGAGCTCCATTTATCAATCCCGACATTGTGTTAGCAGTTGCCATTCCTAAGTCGTTGTGGCAGTGAGTTGATAAGATTGCATTTTCAACTCCATCAACATGATCAATTAGATATTTGATTTTTGCTCCGTATTCTGCAGGAAGGCAATATCCTGTTGTATCAGGAATATTTACTACTGTAGCTCCAGCTTTAATCACAGCTTCAACCACACGTGCAAGATACTCGTTGTCGGTTCTACCTGCATCTTCAGCATAAAACTCAACATCGTCAACAAAACGACGAGCAAATTTAACGGCTTTAACCGCTCGTTCAATTATCTCTTCTCGGTTCGATTTGAATTTGTATTTAATATGCGAATCTGAAGTCCCAATACCAGTATGAATGCGTTTGTGTTTTGCATATTTTAAAGCCTCGGCTGCTACTTCAATATCTTTTTCAACTGCTCGGGTTAATGCGCAAATTGTAGGATTTGTAACGGCTTTTGATATTTCAACTACCGAATTAAAGTCGCCTGGGCTTGAAACTGGAAAACCTGCTTCAATCACATCAACGCCTAATTGCTCAAGCATTTTTGCCACTTCAATCTTTTCTATAGTATTTAATTGGCAACCTGGCACTTGTTCGCCATCGCGTAGTGTTGTGTCGAAAACATAAATTTTATTATCGGCCATAGTATCTTGTATTTATTTGTTTACTTTTTTGAAAATGAGAATGTTGCAACTAAAAAAACTAAGAACTACAAGCGGCACAATCGGGTTAAATTGGCGCTACATAGCAAGTATAACAAAGTGTGCATAGAATTAGCACAACCGCACAATTTACTGTACGACAGGCTCTTATTAGTTATATTAACACAAGTTGCTGATAACATTCTGCTTCTAATTTGTGAGTGGCGAAATTAACAAACTATTTGCAAAAACCGAATAGGCACAAGTTTTTGGTGTTTGAATCATTTAAGCATCAAACAAATACGGCTATTTGTTTACTTTTGAACTCTCAAACAAAAAGACATCAAACATTGGATATTAGCGAGTTAGTTGCTGTTTTCACCCAATCGGCACAAGTAAAAAAAATTGTTGATTTACTAAATTCCGACACCTGTCATAGTATTAAATTAAAAGGGCTAAAAGGGTCGGCTGTAGCAATGACAATTGGCGCTGCTTTTGGCAATCAAAAGCATTCGTTTTTCATAATTGAACAAGACAAAGAGCGCGCTGCTTATCTGTACAACGACTTACAAGCCGTGTTAGGCAAAGAATCGGTTGAATTTTTGCCCTCTTCGTACCAACGCTCAATTGAATATAATCGCACCGATAGTAGTAACATATTGCTACGCACCGATGTGTTGAGCAAAATGAGCGCTTCAGCAAAACCTATGGTGGTGATAACTCACCCCGAATCGCTAATGGAGAAGGTGATTAAGCCCGAAAAGTTGAAGTCAAACACGTTTGTCATTAACAAAGGAGACTCGCTATCGCACGACTTTTTAATCGATTTACTTTCCGAATATGGTTTTGACCGCGTTGATTTTGTTGTTGAACCTGGACAATACTCGGTTCGTGGTAGTTTGATTGACGTTTTTTCGTTTTCGGATGAAATGCCTTTTCGTCTCGATTTTTTTGGCGACGATATAGAAAGTATCCGTTCTTTCGACATTGAAACCCAACTTACAAAAAAGGAACTTGAAATTGTAAGCATCATACCAAACATTCAAGACCAAGAAGTGCAAGATGTGCGCGTACCTATAAGCGACTTTTTCCCTGAAAATACCATTGTTTGGTTTAATAGTCTAACTTTTGTTGCCGACCGCATTGAGCAAATTTTTACTGACACCGTTTATAAAACTGGCGAACGCAAAAACATTGAGTTAATTGCTTTGCAAGGTTCCGATATTCACCTCTTTGCTCAAAATTACAGAACTGTTGAGTTTGGAACAAGCCAATTAAAACACAATGCCAATGTTGACTTTAACATTGATTTACAACCTACTTTCCATAAGAAATTTGAATTATTGGCCGAATCGCTAAACAAATACTCGGAACTAGGATACACCAATTATATATTGTCTGATAACCAAAGTCAAAACGAACGTCTATCATCAATATTTAAAGAGCAATCGTTGCGAGCCAAGTTTACTCCAATTCAAAAAACAATAAACGAAGGTTTTGTTGACAACGACTTGAAAATATGCAGTTTTACCGACCATCAGATTTTTGAGCGCTACCACAAGTACAATATCAAAACAGGTTTCACAAAACGAGAGTCAATAACTTTAGCCGAGTTGAGCAACTTGCATGTTGGCGATTTTGTGGTTCATATTGATTACGGCATTGGCAAATTTGCTGGTTTGCAAAAAGTTGAAATTAACGGCAAATTTCAAGAAACCATTAAATTGGTTTACCGCGACAACGATGTACTTTTTGTAAGCATTCACTCGTTGCATCGCATATCAAAATATATGAGCAAAGATGCCGAAGTGCCTAACGTTCATAAACTTGGAACACCTGCTTGGCAAAAACTAAAAGCCACAACAAAAAGCAAGGTTAAAGACATTGCTAAAGACCTTATTAAACTATATGCTCAGCGCAAGGCAACCGAGGGTTACGCATTTTCGCCCGACTCGTTTTTGAGCAAAGAACTTGAGGCCTCTTTTATGTACGAAGACACTCCCGACCAACAAAAAGCCACGCAGGCAGTTAAAGCCGACATGGAAAGCACCATTCCAATGGACCGTTTGGTGTGCGGCGATGTTGGTTTTGGCAAAACCGAAGTTGCCATTCGCGCAGCTTTTAAAGCAGTTGCCGACAACAAACAAGTTGCTGTGCTAGTACCAACCACCATTTTGGCTATGCAACACTTTAGAACTTTCAGCCAACGTCTTGCCGATTTCCCTTGCAAAATCGACTATCTAAGCCGTATGCGATCAGCTAAAGAACAAAAAGCCATTTTGTCAAAACTTGAAAGTGGCGAACTCGACATAGTTATTGGTACGCATAAGCTAGTAGGCAAAGAGGTAAAGTTTAAAGATCTTGGTTTGCTCATTATTGACGAAGAGCAAAAGTTTGGCGTAAGCGTAAAAGAAAAACTAAAAGAATTAAAACATAACGTTGACACACTGACTCTTACAGCCACTCCTATTCCTCGAACGCTACAATTCTCACTAATGGGCGCGCGCGACTTGTCAATAATAAGCACGCCTCCACCAAACAGGCAACCCATTTACACCGAGGTCCACACTTTTGAGCCCAACTTAATTAAAGAGGCTGTTGAGTACGAAATGAGCCGCGGTGGTCAAGTATTTTTCATTCACAACCGCATTGGTTCGCTTGACAATGTTGCTGGACTTATTACCAAACTTGTTCCATCGGCCCGTGTGATTACTGCCCATGGACAAATGGAAGGCAAAGAACTTGAAAAGATATTTCTTGATTTTATCGACTGCAAATACGATGTATTGGTTGCCACCACAATCATTGAAGCTGGACTTGACATACCAAATGCCAACACCATTATTATTGACAAAGGCGAAAACTACGGTTTAAGCGAAATGCACCAGTTGCGCGGACGAGTTGGCCGATCAAACAAAAAAGCCTATTGCTACATTTTTGCTTCACCCGACACATCGCTCACCAGCGAAGCCCGACGCCGATTAAAAGCCATTGAAGATTTTAGCGAACTTGGCAGCGGATTCAACTTGTCGCTTCAAGACCTTGATATTCGTGGCGCAGGAAATTTGCTTGGAGCCGAACAAAGTGGTTTTATTGGCGACTTAGGTTTTGAAACCTACCAACGCATTCTTGACGAAGCTCTGCTTGAACTAAAAGAATCGGAATTGCAAAACGAAATGAACGCAGCAACCGAAGATGCCGAAATTGAGCAAGATGCAATGGCCGACATGCACTTTGTTGCCGACTGCCACGTTGACACTGACCTTGAACTATTGGTTCCCGACGATTATGTTGAAAGTACACCTGAACGCATAAACCTTTACCGCCGAATTGATGCTCTGCAAAACGAAGAAGGAATTGCTAGATTTATTACTGAACTAACTGACCGATTTGGTCCTGTGCCTCAAGTAGTTCTAGATTTGCTGCAAGTTGTGCGTATTCGTTGGACTGCAGTTTGCTTCGGTATTGAGATGATTATTTTGAAAAACAACAAAATGAAGTTGCACTTTGTGAGCAAACCCGAATCGCTTTTTTACAAATCGCCTCAATTCAGCAACGTTATTATGAACGTACAACGCATGAGCAATATTTGCAAAATGGAAGAAAAGAACGGAAAACTAATTCTTACCATCGACGATGTGAAATCGGTTGACCGAGCATCGCGTTTAATTGAAAAAATTTCAGGACAAATCATTAATAATCAAGCCAATGGCAAATAATATCACAAAAAAGATTATTCATTTTGTAACACTTAAAAAAAAGAAGTGTCTTTAGTGTGAATTAAAAACTAATTAATATGGAAACTACAAATAAATCAAAAGGAAATGGACTTGCAATTGCAAGTATGGTATGTGGCATTATAGCTTTTCTTGTTTCATTCATTCCATGTATTTCGCTAGCATGCGTGCCTTGTGCAATAATAGCCATTGTATTTGGCATCATACACATTGTTGGTTCTTTACAAACTGGCAATAAAATAGGCATGTCAGTTGCAGGGCTAGCTTGCGGTGTATGTGCTTTTATTGTGATGATTGGATGGGGAATTTCCTTTTATAATGCTATAAACAAAACTTCAAATACTATTAACGACAATATTCCTAACATTTCGAAAGCCGTAAAAGAAATTGTTGAAGCAGCAAGCAACGACGCATTTCACGATGCCATTATACTTAATAAAAAGGGATTGGATTTTGACTCAACAACCTTTAACAAGTTTGAAGATATGCTTAACGAGCTTGAAGAAAATGAGTAGTGCGCGTAACTATGCGTAATTATCTAAACAACAACTACATAACTATTAACACAATCTTTTTAATACTGATTGTGTTAATTTTTTTGTATTCAGCAGTTTTTAGTCCACAAAGCGGATACCCAATTCACGCCATAATTAACGGCAAACTTGCAAGTACGGGATTGTCGCGAGCTTTTTCAGAACTTGTACGTGGCAACATTAGTAAGGCTATTGAATACAACTCACTCTCTTTAAGAATTTTTATATTCTTCTGCACTCAACTGATCATGAGAATTTTAACCAGCATTGCTGTTGTTATTTTTCCAACTAAAATTAAAACCATTGTTGTTGTTGATACAATTCAAGCACTAGTTCTTTTTGCTTGGAGTTTTGGCGCACTAATGATGCTTCAAATTCAAATGTTTAGAATATAATTGAGCATGAGCTATATGTGCAAAAAGTTACCTTTGCGCACTCAATAAAAACAACAAAAATGCGCAAACTAACTAACGAAGAGTTAAACCGATTATCGGTTGAAGAGTTTAAAAAAACAAGCAAAACTCCTGTGGTTGTGATACTTGACAATGTTCGAAGTTTGAATAACATTGGTTCGGTTTTTCGCACATCAGACTGCTTGGGCATTGAGCGCATCTGCCTTTGCGGAATTACTGCAACTCCCCCAAACAAAGACATTCACAAAACTGCACTTGGCGCTACCGAATCGGTTGATTGGAAATACTACGCCAACACCATGGAGGCAATAAACGAACTAAGAGCTAGTGGATACACAATTGCAGCTATTGAACAAGTTGAACAAAGCATTAGTCTGCAAAACTTTGAACCTAAAGCCAATGAACGCTATGCTCTTGTATTTGGACATGAAGTAAATGGTGTTGACCAACAAGTAGTAGATGCGTGCGACATAAGCATTGAAATTCCACAAGTTGGCACCAAACACTCGTTTAACATATCAGTTAGCGCTGGCATTGTTTTGTGGGACATTTTCTCAAAACTCAACTTTTGCAAATAGTGCTTTGCAACGGGCTATTTACAACAAGGTTGCTATATTTGCACTATGAGTCAGCAGAGTAAATTTCTATTGTTGCTTTCAAGCATTTTGCTTGCTACAACTTTGCGCGCACAAACAGCCGATAGCATCTTTATTTCTGGTATCACAACCACCGGTTCTGATACCATAATAAACACACTGATGCCTCAAACTGTTCACGACTCAATGGCTATTGCCGACACAATTATAGCCGATAGCATTCACGGGAAAAGCATTACCGAACTTTTTGCGCCCGACAGCGCATCTGCCGATAGCATAAACCTTCGCGACCTACACTTTGGGTTATATCGAAAAGTGTTTATTGAACCCGACTCTGGCACTGTTCATTATTGGACATACTCGCCCAACACCTACGAACTGCCAATGCAAGTGTACGACTCCACTAACCTTAATTTTTTATCGGTTTATAATGCCGCCCATCGCGACGGAAAAATCAACCTATACTTAAGCCAAATTGGAACCGCCATTAAGAGTCAAGAATTTTTTAGACCTAACGAAAAAACAAGGTTTCTTTTTGCGCAATCGTTCACCCCATACATGCACCAACCTAGTACCGAGTTATTTTATAACGTAAAAAAACCATTCACTTGCTTTGAATATTATAGCGGTCCCAAAGAAGAACAAAGCATCAATCTTATTCATACTCAAAATGTTACAAAAGCTCTTAACCTATTCTTTAAATACAATTCAACTGGAGGCGAAGGCGAATACGTAAACAATAAAACACGTGTATTTTCTGGTAGTCTTGGCGGATCATACACACAAGGCCGATTTGCCACCCACGCTGGCTACTTTTTTAGCAAAATAAACAACATTGAAAATGGCGGTATTGCCGACGCTTACTATGTTGGCGATACTCTTGTATCTGAAAAAGAGGTGCCAATGCGATTGTCGGGAGCTAAAACACTACTGAAAGACAAACAAATGTTTTTTGACCAAAAAATTGGTCTTGTGAAAGGGCGCGAATCGGACACAATCGACACTGGCGGCTATTGGTTTAGTTTACAATACACTTTTGAACGACAAAAAAGCGGCAAATTATATACAGA
The DNA here is from genome assembly GCA_024405635.1 of Salinivirgaceae bacterium. Taxonomy (GTDB): domain Bacteria; phylum Bacteroidota; class Bacteroidia; order Bacteroidales; family SZUA-534; genus JAKSOL01. Next base: position 101,886 of record JAKSOL010000009.1, read on the forward strand.
CAAATCAACAAGTTACATGCCTTATGGTGCTAAACGCTACACCGACTCGCTAAATGTTTACGACCATAATTACTCAAACGGCCGTTCTTCATTCGACACTTGTTCTTATTTCGATAGTTACAATCAATTTCGGCTGAATTTGGAAGAAATAAAAAATCCTTATGCTCCTTTTGGCTTATATGGTGCAATTGGTTTTGAAAAACAGCGCTACTACTATTTTAACATTGACACTTTATTCAACAACACACAGGCAAAAAAGCATAAAAACAAATACTTTGAAGGCGGGCTTCATCGTACTCGCGGCATGCTACAATTTGCTGGCAGTGCTCGACTTTATATTTCAGGATACAAACAAGGCGACTTTAACATCAATGGTCACATAACACAGTTTTTTGGAAGAAAAGAAGATGCAGCATCTATCACAATTAATGGATTGATGGAAAAAGAGCGCGCCGACTATTTCTACACCAACTATCAATCAAATCACTTTAAGTGGGAACACAACTTTTCAAAAGACCCTCTCACAACAAAAGTATCGGCAAAACTCAACATTCCTCGATTTAAAACTACTATTGAATCGAATATGGCATTGCTAAGTAATTACATATACCTTAACACAAAGGCAATGCCTACTCAGGCTAAAAGCGAAATTGCAATGTTTGACATACACTTGCGTAACCATATCGACGCTGGTGGGTTTCATCTTATAAGCCGCATCAACTTACAATACTCAAGCGACACTACTGTTATTACAGTTCCAACCATTTCAGCATACGAATCGCTATTCTACGAGCGCGAAGTTTATTTTAAAGAAACCAATGGAAAACTAAAGTTCCAACTTGGTGTTGACCTCAAATATTGGAGCAAATACTACGCTCCTATGTACAATCCAGCTTTAGCTCTATACCACAACCAAAACAATCTAAAAATTGGAAGCTATCCGTTCATAGGTGCATTTGTTCACGTACAGATTAAAGAAGTTCGGTTTTTTGTTCGTATGAACCAACTCGACAGAATAATGTTTGAGAACAAAAGCAGAATGAAATACTACACCGCACCTTTGTATCCCGTTAACGGAGATGGCGTTTGCTTTGGTATTATTTGGCCATTCTACAACTAATCGATGAAACTGAATAAGATACTGAGCGCTGTTTGTTTGATAGCTACAATAACTAGCTGCAACGTTACACGCATGGTTCCCGATGACGAGTATCTGCTAAAATCAAACCAACTTACTGTTGACCAAGGCAACTATAACAAACAAGAACTTACAGCCTACTATCGTCAAAAAGCTAACAAACGTGCTTTTGGAATACTAAAGGTAAAATTAGCTACCTACAATTTTGCACATCGTGGTCGCGAACGCAAATGGAAAAACTGGCTCGAACGTACAATTGGTGAAGAACCTGTTATTTACGACTCTATGTTGGTGGTTAAAACAGCTAAACAATTTGACCTCTTACTTAAAAATCAAGCGTACTATAACGCAAAAATCAACTACGCAGTAATCAAAAACGACAAGAAAGCAAAGGTACTTTACGACATTAAACTGGGAGAAAAGGTTATTGTTGATAGTGTCAACTTTACTATTATCGATACCGTTTTAACTAGCATTATTCTTAACGATTCTGCTAACACAAAGCTTAAATATGGTGTTGATTTTTCACTTGAAAACCTACAAGCCGAACGCGACCGCATTGCTCAATTAGTTCGCAACAATGGTTTCTATCAATTTAACGCCGATGTTATTCACTTTAGTGTTGACACCATGAATAACCGAGCAGACATTCAAGTTATTGTAGATAAATCGGTAAGATTAACTGAAGATGGCTCTGTAGTAAAAATCAATAGTCGAAAATTTAGCATCAACAACGTATTCTTTTACCCCGAATATGACCCTCAGGCTGCGCTTCGAAATAAAACACAGTACCACAGTTTGTTCGATACCACTTACTATGAACCCTATTACTTTCTCAATCAAGGCAAACAACACATTTCAGCTCGCACTCTAACAAAAGTTAACTTAATTGAGCCGCAGCAACAATACAATGCATCGCTTGTAACACAAACTAGCAAATACATCAACTCGCTTCGCATTTTTAGGCTGAACAACATTGTTTTCAACTCAATAGCCGAAAACGATACTATACTTGACTGCCACATTCAACTAACCCCTCTTACTTTTCAAAGTTACTCGCTCAACCTTGAGGGAACCAACACCGAAGGAAACTTTGGCGTTGGAGGAAGTGCAAGCTACCAACACCGAAATCTTTTCCATGGTGCCGAACTATTTAGCCTTAAATTTTCAGGTTCTTGGCAACGCCAACCCAAAACCGAGACTAGCGACGCATACAATATTTTGGAATTTGGTGTTGAAAGTTCACTCGAAACACCTTCGTTTATCCTACCATTTAGAACAGAAAAACTATATCGAAAACTCGACCCTCGTACATCTTTAACCGTAGCTTACAACTTTCAACGCCGACCCGACTACACACGTAGCATCACATCTCTACTTACTACATACTCGTGGCGTACCAGCGATAACCTTCGCTTTTTTGCTAGCCCAATAGACCTAAACGTGGTTAAGATTCCTTTCAGAACCGAAGCTTTCAACAAACGAATACAAGGCAAATTTATTGAGAACAGCTACAAAGACTATTTTATTATTGGAGGCCGATACTCTATTCTTCACCAAAAACACAACGAAATAACCAACCAAGTAAAATCGTATTTACGTTTAAACATTGATCTTGTGGGAAATGCACTTCACACTCTTCACCAACAAACGCAAAATGCCGACACTACTAATGATGGCCATTATAAGATTTTCGGTTTGCAATATGCCCAATTCTTCAAAACCGACATTGATATTCGACACTATTGGCAAGTTGATGGCAATAATCAAGTTGTTATGCGTCTGTATGGCGGAGTTGCAATTCCTTATGGCAATGCAACCGCTGTTCCATTTGTACGCCAGTTCTACGCAGGTGGAGCCGAAAGCATGCGCGCTTGGACAGTTCGTAGCCTTGGACCTGGAACCTACGCAGAGTCAAGCGATTCTACTAAATCATATCCTAGTCAAACTGCTGATATAAAACTTGAGGCTAACATTGAGTATCGTTTCAACATTACCGAATCGCTCAAAAGCGCTTTGTTTATTGATGCTGGCAACATCTGGACATACAAAGAAGACTCCGACCGACCTGGTGCCGAATTCAAAGCCGATACTTTTTACAAGCAACTTGCCATTGGTACTGGTATTGGAGTTCGTCTCGATTTGAACTTTGCTGTTATCAGACTTGATGGTGGTATAAAGGTGAAAGATCCTACTATTGTAGGAAACGATAGTTGGGTACTTTTTAACGAACCTTTTAAATTCCGAAGCATTACTTGGCAGTTCGGCATCGGTTATCCCTTCTAGTTCTCTATCGTAATATATGGCAATAAACGGCCAAATTCCTCTTCAGTAAAAAGCCTATACTTCAGCAAATCTTCAGGTTTAGAAAATTTGCCCAAGTCATCGCGAAAACTTACCATTCGCTTACCTTGCTTATTGCTAATATAGGGATGCTTAACCAGCTCCCACGATTTAAGCGTATTAATGTTAATTTTCTTAACTAACGTCGTATCTATTATAAATCTATCCGCTATATATGCCAAAACCGTATCGGGCACACCTGCCTCTATCAATTGTCCCACAGCAACATACCCGCCTAATTTCTCTCGGTACTCAACTATTCGCATTGCCCTATATCGCCCAATTCCTTTCAGTTTTACTAATTCTGAAGTATCTGCACTATTTAGTTCATATTTCTCTTTTTTAGCAATCTGCTTATTTTCAGACTTATACTTTGACTTATTGTTATCGGCTGTTTTCTTTGCTTGATTATTCGAATTAGCATGCTTCTTTTCAACTTTTTTCGCTTGCTTAGCATACTTCAAAGTATCTATTTGAATAAATGGCTCTAATTGAAAGTATAAATCTTCAGGAAAATCATACACCTTTAACAAATCGCTAGGGCGACGAAACTTACCACCACTCACTCGATAGTTTACTAACCTGATAATCAGCTTGTCCTCAAAGCCAAGCATCATCATATCATCGGCGGTCACCTCATTAGGGTCAAAGTAAAACAACGAATCTTTTCTTACAACTGTATCATCAATGGCTGCAAAAAACTCTTGATGCAACTTCGAGAAATCAAGAGGGTTGATATTTCGAATGTAATACCTATGCATTTCTGGCAATAAGGCAACAATCACTATCAGAACGCAAAGCACTATTATCCCTCGGCGTTCACCACGTGTAAATTCAAACAACTCTCTAAACGAACCCTTATCGTCTTGACGTCGTTTATTCGACATTTGATACTATTTCAAAGGAAATAAGAGCTAATTACCAAAGTTTTTCACCGAACTTAATATGTTCATTATCCTCTGTAACTCGTACAATTGTTTCAGCAGAATCAATGTTGAACATAAAATGGTCGATATAACGTTTTGCCCATAACCATTGCAAATCGGTAGGTTGACAATGCCCATGCTTACAGTCAAACACGTATCCAAACCTATCCTCTATGCCAAACGTTTTATACACTTCTAAAGCTGCTATTGTGGATGTATAACCTGAATAATCGCACAACCACTCCATGTCAGGATTACCTAATATTAGTACCGCGCGGGGCGCAATCATTGCTATTAGTTCATGGTGATCGTATGGCAATTTTGATTCATTACCCATAAAATTGGTCTTCAAACTTTGCTTAAACCATGAGTAATTGGTATTACTAATTTGCTCAACATTTATCCCTTTCTTTTCTGTAAACAAACGCGACATTCGCCATGAATTAATGCCTCCTCCACCTGATTCCTGAACAATAGTAAGGGCAATGCGCTCATCTAACGCCCCAGAAAACAACGCCATTTTACCTGCATACGAGCAACCTGTTACTCCAATTTTATTCAAATCGATACAAGGCAACTGCAATTTATATAATGCATCTATAACCCTACTCACGCCCCAACTCCATGCACTGTATTTACCAACAATACTCTCATTATTTTTTGGTGCAAATTCTGGATACATTTGATAATATGGTGCAGAATCGGATAGTGCACCGGTGTTACCAAAAAAGCCCCCTCCAACGGTATAAGGAATAACATCATTAGTGTTAAAAGTAACTGTAACACATTGACGAGTTGAATCTTCACCTTGCGAGAATGTTGGTCTAAAATTCATTCCAATCATTACTGGCAATTTGCATGCCGAGTCAATCGACACTCCTTTGGGACACGTAATACGCGCTCCCATTGTAAGCGATGGATATCCTTCGCGCTTTACACAAATCTTGATAGTTGGATTACCCATTAAATCCGAATCCATTTTTGCTGTCACATCATCAACACCAACCGAAGGTTTGGGACCAATCTCAAATGTCTCAAGTTCTTTTTTTATCTCATTTCTTCGTCGTTCCCAATCAGCAAAACTTGTACTTCGACCCGAGCCATCTGACCAAGCAAAAACATCGGGCAAAGTATCGCATTCCGATAGAGATTCAACATTCGATATTATTGTAACTGGAATGTTTGCGCCACTATTCTCAACATTGTAAACAAACGGTTTCTCAATTTGGCTATTGCCACAACTATTTAATGCCATTGCCGCAACGGCATATAACAATGCTCTTTTCATATTTTAACTAAAGAATTTGCCAGTTAACTAGTGGCAAAGTAGGCAAAAAGTAGATTAAAAACACAAATCAAAAAGAAGTTTTTTGTGAAAAACAACTCAATAAACTTTTATCAATGATAAACGGTTAGACAAGGGAATGATGTTTCGAGTAAAAGCGTGTAATGATAACTAAGCCTATCGAAGCTACATTCATAAAACTATTCAACAAATGTCAGGGGAAACCCAATAAATGACACTGGCTGGTCGAGCAACTTTATCATTCTGCACGTCACCTTAAAATCACTCACGTGTCTCACGAAAAGCCATGCACTCCACTCATAGGCTCGGTAAAAGCCACCCTCGCGATAAACATACGCCATGCGCATTTGCTCCAATTCAGTTCGTTGTTGTTCTTTTTCAACTATTTCTTTTAGAGATGCCATAACATTCTTTAGTTAGTTCCATTTTTTTGAAAGATTTGTGTCCACACCTCTGCCTCGTTCCTTGGTAGCCACTCCGTGGCGGAACGCTTCAGAGGTGCGCACACAAATCTACATTGTGGGTTGTTTGGATTGGGTGACATGGTTATTCCTGTGCCCCAGCACAAACGGCACGCACCGAGAACCCATCGCTGCGGTTGTAGCTGCCGTCCCACACATTGTCCGAGCTGAAGTCCATGCCGTACGCGCTGCGGGAGTTGTTCGCGCCGAGCGAACGCGACCAGTAGTAGCCGTCGTTGCCTAAAAGACGCGTGCCACATCGGAACCCATCGGCAGGAAGGAAAATATGTGCATCGGTTGCAACATTGTAGTTAGATGAAGGTGTATTGCCAGAAGTTATTTTCACACCCTTGTCACTTTCACTCTTGGCCTTATATACTATATATCCGTTTACGCTCTTGCCGTTGTATGTATTGGTCCATACCCAATAGCATTCGTTGCGTAGCTCGTCCTGTTGTGCTTTGGTTGGCATTTTCCAACTACCACCCCATAGCTGAACGGCTACATCGTCAGCATCGTCCAGTTCGGTTTTGTTGTCTCCTATAAAGTTCCCGTCGGAGTCATACCACACTCCTTCGGTTTGGCCATCGGCAAATGTATATTTGGTGCAACCTTGCCAAGAATCCTTGCTGAGGTCCATATACTTGTATGTGCTCCAATCGTAGTTGCTTTTTGTTTCTGTCTCGCCCCATGCGTAGTAATTACCATAATCTTCGGGATTGGTGGCGCCTATGTTGCAGGTTGCCCATAGTGTGCCACTAGTAAGTCCAAGGTCAACGTAGGCGTGGCCGTTCTCACTATTCTTATATATAATAAACTCTTCTTTTAAGCCCTTGCTTTCTAAAAAACTGTCATATTTAGCTTTTTCTGCTTTTAGGGCAGTTGTATCAGCTACAAGATTGGCTTTTTCACTTGCCAATGTTGCCTTTTCTTGTGTAATTGTTGCGTTGGCATTGGTCAAGGTTGTCTTCTCGTTAGTAAGTGTACTAACTTGGCTTTCAAGATTGGTCTTTTCTGTTGCCAATGCAGCTTTTTCTTGTGTAATTGTTGCGTTTTCTTTCTGCAAGTCACCCACTGAGATTGCTTGGTCAGCATCGGTAACATCAAAGGTTATCTGCTCTATGGTAGTTACATAGCTGTCGTTTCCGTTATGTACGCGTACCTTTTCTTGCGCCATGGTGGTAAGAGTTAGCAATGCCACGGCTACGGTTAGGATTTGTTTTTTCATTGTTATTTATTTTAAGTGTTTAATCTTTAATTGTTTAATCGTTCAATTGTTGAATTGTTTAATCGTTTCAACAGTTCATCGTTTAATCGTTTCAACAGTTCTTCGTTTCAACAATTATTTCTTTACTACTTTAATCACGTTTACACCTGTTTGTAATAGGTAATTGCCAGCTGGCAATTGACTCATGTCAATGGTGGTCTCGATAGTGGTTAAAACCATTTGTCCGTTTGCACCAAACAGGCGTATGGTTTGTCCTTCGGCTATGCCGTCAACCTTAATGCTGTTTGCGGTTGGGTTTGGGTAAATGGTAATGTTTACTTGGCTCTCAGCTATGCCGTTGGGTTGTGTTGGTGTTGTGCTACTTTCATCAACCGCGCCAAACTTTATTTGTTTAAGGTCGGTCAATGCACCAAGTTCTTGTGTGGTGTTATCGGCAAAAACCAAGATGCTTTTGCCGTTGGCAAACTTCAGGCTGCCAATGCTATTTATGGCTTGTACGTAGTTGGGCGTGTTGGTGGCAATATATTCCACTGTTATACCCGGTACGTTGTCGGCCATGGCTCCTGTGCTTGCTGCAAGCAGAAGGAGCAAAGAGTAAAATTTCCTCCTCATAGGCGTTTTTTAAAGATTAATTTTTAATTATTAATTTATTTCTCAAATTGTTTTTCCATGCACAAAAAAAGGCGTTACGTTTGCCAACTGGGCAAGCGTAACGCCTCTATCTTTTTCAAACAAGGCAAGAAAAATCTTGCCAAACGTTGTTTAGCATGTTGGTGTGTGTGTGTGTGTGTGTGTGTGTGTGTGTGTGTGTGTGTGTGTGTGTGTGTGTTAACATTTTTTGTGATAACACAAAACAATTGGCACACAACATTTTAACATCGCAAACAAACAAATTGGGCATGTGTTTTTTGTATTATGGTTTCAAATATATTGAAAAAACAGCAACCACATGTAGATAATATGGAGTAATCTGACTTGCAGTTAGCATTTGTCCATTAGCACGTAAAACGTACAACGTATTACGTGCTAATGATTAGGGTTTAAAGATAAATGATTAATACGGTGGTAAAACGTATTACTTACAACGTATAACCCACAACGTAAAACCTCCCCCAACAACACACCGCCTTCAGGGCACAAAAATACCCCGACTCATTTCTGAATCGAGGTTTCAAAGATAGGCGGCGCCCTACTCTCCCGCTT